>CAMDYX010000005.1 GCA_945910395.1 uncultured Agathobacter sp.
CGTGTCGGGATGCGGTACGCAGGGGAAGCAATAACCTTAACTATGGGAGTCCGGGGAGAGCTTTCCGGATGTTGGCGTACTGGAGACACTGGCAAATTGTCTGGATTTAAAAATCGAAGATATTGTGCTGGGGAAACTTGCAGAAGAACCAAAAAGCGAAGCGCTAAGTGAAATTGTCCGGGCGGCAAAAATCCAGGAAAGGCAAAGGAGCCGGGAATACCGGGAAAAAGGGACGGATATGGGACTCATCCTTTATCTTACCTTTTTATGCGGTAACGGAGCCTTTGGAAATCATTTTTTGCTTCTGAACAGAAGCCATTTGCTTTATATGGGGTCTTTGATTCTTTTGTTTGCAATCTTTCTTTTTAGAAGTGCAAACAGAACATGTAATGGCTGGGGCGAAGGAGGCAGGATGCTAAAGCTTGTTGGTTTTCTGCCGGTGATCTTAAGTGCTTACATAGGCACGCTATATATGTTATCCATGATATTAGCATCGCAGGGAAAAAGTATTTTTGGGATGGCGCTGGAAAAACTCGGTCCATTTTTAAATAATCAGCTGATGCTTATCTGCTTTGTATGTCTGGGGATAACCATATTCCTTCTGTATCGGGAATACAAATATGAAGAGCAAACAGGAGTGCGCCTGTTTGTTGCAGTAGCTGCGATGCACCTGTGCTTACTATACAGCAACTTACTTTACCAGTTGGAATCCTTTGACTTTGCATGCCGAATCTTTGCAACATATACCGGATACGTTGTGGGTGTAACAGTTTTGACCATCCTTGGTTTGAATGTATATAGACATGTTCATTCTGCAAAAAGCATATCTTTTTAGCACTATTTTAGTTTTATACTTCCCAAAAATGAATTCTGCTATTCGAATCAGAACGTTTAAAAAGCGTCGGTACTTAATGAGCAATGTATTGCGAATTTAGTACCGTTACGCTTTTTACAAGCGCAAGCGGGTTCTGACTCGAATATGCAGATTCATTTTTTTTAGTAGAAAAATGTAAAATCCCAATTCTTAATCAAATCTTAAACATTTCCCACCTTGGAACTTCATATTAAGTTCGTTACAATAAGAACATGATCACAAAGCGTAAGGGAATGCGCTTTTCCTTAAGGAGAATGAAAATGTACAAGATATTAGTATGTGATGATGAAAAGGATATTGTTTCGGCTCTTCGCATTTATTTGACAGCAGAGGGATATGAGGTTTTTGAAGCCTTTCATGGAAAGGAAGCCATCGAGGTGTTGCAGAAGCAGGAAATACATCTGGTTCTTATGGATATCATGATGCCTGTGCTGGATGGAATTTCGGCGATGGTAGAAATTCGAAAGACCAGCAATGTTCCGGTGATTCTTCTTACCGCAAAAAGTGAGGATATGGATAAGGTCTTAGGTCTCAACGTAGGGGCGGATGATTATATCACAAAGCCCTTTAATCCGGTAGAGCTTCAGGCAAGGGTAAAATCCCAGCTTCGCAGATATATGCTGCTGGGGGGCGGAAATGTCAAAAAGGATGTGTTATCCATCGGTGGAATTGAATTAAACGATCGAACGAAGGAAGTAACCTTGGACGGAGAGGACGTCTCTCTAACAAGAACGGAGTTTGATATTTTAAAGCTTCTGATGGAGCATCCAGGACAGGTTTTTTCACCGAATCAGATTTATGAGCATGTATGGCAGGATAATCCCTATGGAACAGAAAATACAGTTGCCGTCCATATCCGACATCTAAGAGAAAAAATTGAGTATAATCCGGCAGAACCAAGATTCTTAAAAATGGTCTGGGGACGCGGATACAAGATGGAAGGAGATTAGAATGGAAAAACTGACTCACTTTTTGTGGACGAAAATAGTTGCCATGATTCTGTGCGTTTTCTGTACCTTCGGAGCAGTCGGGGTACTGTTTATCTTTGCGGCTTCTGGAAATTTTAACGAAGGAGAGTTTTTAGATTCTTTGTATCAAAGTGCTGCGGATAATTATTCCGCAGCCATTGTAGATCACTACGAAAGAGAGCCGCAGAAGTATAAGGATCAGGCTTTGTCCATGTTTTCAGATACCAGCCTTGCATATGCAGTTGTGGAAAGCAATAAGCAGATACTACCGGACTTAGATCCAGGGAACTGGGGAACCTACCTGTACGGAACACCGGAAATCGCAAAGGATTACAAGTATCATTTTGTGAGTGCAAGATCGGATGCAAAGGGCCGCTATGAATACAATACCAGCTCGATTCTCTCCGGGATTGATGCGGGAGATTTTATCTATTATGAAGCAGCAGAAGCTATCGGAGTAGAAGAGGCAATCATTCAGGATGTTGTTTTTGTTAAAGATTCGGGGCTGTTCTATGTAGTAACCGATGAAATGTACCTGTTGGTTTATAATCTGGTCATGGAATACAGTCAGGTAGAAGAAGAGGGAAATTATTATTCTTTTTCCTGCTTTTACCGGGATGATTTTGGTAAACCATATTATGTAGATAGTGAAAACCGGATTGTTCAAATTGAGCCTAACCCGATAAGCCGAATATATTTAAGCGGATGCGATCAGCAGCTTCAATTTGCCAATGAAGTGACGGTATTGTCTGAGGAAACCGAAAGTCTGCCCCAGGTATGGAATAATCGGGACATTCATGTGATAGAGACGCTGCCGGAGGAGGCAGTAGTGTATCCCTTGGAATACAATGAGATTCAAGGCTCAATTGTTTCTTACTACCTGATGGAGGATGAGGCGGGAGTCACGTATTATCATGTGCTTTCCTATGTACAGCCGGATGTGGTATGGAAAGGGGATTTGTTCGATCAGGCAAGGCAGCTGAACAATATCATAAGCCTGATTATAAAATATGGTATTGCCTTCGAAGTCATTTTTGTAATACTTGCTATTGCTTCCTTTGCATTTTTAATGAATGCTGCGGGAAAACGAAGAGGGGATCAGGAGATACACCTTCATTTTTGGGATCGCCTGCCCCTTGAAATTTATACGATTTTTGTAGGCGCAGTAGAGGTTGTCCTTTTTCTGGCTGGATGCGCTTTTGCCAATGAGCTGGAGAATGATTTTCTGCTTATTCAATTAGTATTACTGCTTATACAGTGGGCAGCAGTTTTGGCAGGTATTGCGGTTTGGTATTGCATGGGTATAGCTGTGCGGATAAAGTCAAAGAATTTTTGGAATTATACGGTAATTTATCAAATTATTCAGTGGTTTAAGAGAAGAATTAATCGGATTTTACTGAAATACCATGAGAATCCGTCTCTTTTGAAAAAGACGGTGCTCTTTCTTGGAGCATGGTTTATTCTGGAATTTATTTCCATGATTTTCTTTTATGGTTTTGCTCCAGTTTATACGGATGAACTGTTTTCGGTGGCTGTCTGGATGGTTCTAAGCTTTGGAATCAAGGCGGGAATTCTTATCGCAGTCATTTTGCAGCTGGATCAGTTAAGACAGGGGGCAGAGCGCATTGCCAACGGAGATTTTGAGCATCCCATTGATACCTCGAAAATGATGTGGGAGATGAAAAAGCACGGTGACAACTTAAATGCGGTGGGAGACGGCATTTCTCTTGCAGTTGCAAAGCAGATGAAGAGTGAGCATTTTAAGACGGAGCTGATTACCAATGTTTCCCATGATATCAAGACCCCACTGACCTCCATTATCAATTATGTGGATCTGCTGGAAAAGGAAGAAATCGATTCTGAGAAAGCGAAGGAATATATTGAGGTTTTAGACCGCCAGTCCAACCGGTTAAAGAAATTGATCGAGGATCTGATGGAAGCGTCAAAGGCCTCTACCGGAAATCTGGCTGTCAACCTAGAGAAGCTGGAAGCGGATGTATTCCTTGTCCAGACCGTTGGAGAATTTGAGGAAAAGGTAAAGGCTGCAGGGCTTGACCTCATCATAAAAAAGCCCGAGGAGTCCATTACAGTACTGGCAGACAGCAGACATTTCTGGCGTGTCATCGATAATCTGATGAGCAATATCTGCAAATATGCACAGCCGGATACCAGAGTGTATATTGATTTGGAGAAGCGTGGAGAGAAGGTATACGTTACCTTTAAGAATACATCAAAAACCCAGCTGAATATTTCCAGCGAGGAGCTGATGGAGCGATTTGTAAGAGGAGATGAATCCAGAAATACAGAAGGAAACGGACTAGGACTGAACATCGCAAGAAGCTTAATGGAGCTTATGAAGGGGGAACTTGCGTTAGTAGTAGATGGAGATCTGTTCAAGGTAATTTTGACGTTTAACAGTTAATAAATAGAAATAGTAATTATCCCATTTCGGAAAAGTGTTCTCGAATGAATTTGCATATTTGAAGAAGAACCCACTTTCGTTTGTAAAAAGCGAAAGTGGGTTCTTCTACATACTGGAATAGTAAATTGTATAATTTTTGTACTGTACCTAAGAAATTGCAAATATCTAGGTATACAGCGAAATTCAGTCTGCAAAATGATACAATCTGATCGAAAAAGGCGCAATTTGAAGCTGTTTTTCAAGGATTTTAGGTATACGATGATGATTACACCGCAAATTTAGACAAACTCTATAAATCTAGAATAGCATTCTCCCATTTCGGAATTGTGTTCCCGAGAATGAATTTTGCTATTTGAATCAGAACGTTTAAAAAGCGTCGGCACTTAATGAGCAATTTATTGCGAATTTAGTACCGCTACGCTTTTTACAAACGAGAGTGGGTTCTGATTCAAATACGCAAATTCATTCAGACACACAATTCCGAAATGGGAGTGAATAAGGTTCATCGGGAAGTGATCAGCTTGCAGATCGGATTCCCTATAGACGAAAATTTTTCTTCATACTCGGTCATAATGTTTCCTTCATTTAGTACCGGATCATTGTGAAGATCTCTGGTGGAGGCATCTAACTTCCATAGAGGTGATTCTTCAATCTCCTGGAGGGAGAAGGTAAACAGATCCTGATTATCTGTCTTAAATTCTATGTGTCCGTCCTTTTTTAGGAACTGATCATATCTTGCTAAAAATTCACGTGAGGTTAATCTTCGCTTTGCATGGCGATCCTTTGGCCAGGGATCGGAAAAATTCAGGTAAATCAGGGAAACCTCGTCCTTATCGAAGATCTCAGGAAGGGTTGCCGCATCGATACAAAGAAAATGTATATTGGGCAGAGGCTGATCTTCCATTTTTTGTACGGCCCGAAGAAGGACACTGGTATAGCGCTCGATGCCGATATAGTTGATGTCCGGATGAAGTGCGGCAAGCTCCATGATGAACCTTCCCTTTCCCATTCCAACCTCGATATGAATCGGATTTTCATTTTCCAAGAAGCTATGCCATTTTCCCTTCCATTCGGTGGGATTCTGTATACAGTAAGGGCTGTTTGATACTACTTCCTCTGCACCCGGAATGTTTCGAAGTCTCATATTCCGTTCTCCTTTAATCTATGGCAACACGGCCTTCTTTTTGACCGTTATTTATGTAGTGCTTAACGTAAGCCAGATTGTCATTTTCGCCGAAGGCAGCCACCAAATCCGGATTATGTGCAATATAAGAAGAAACATTAAAGTTTGCACATGCCGGTCGGCCTTCCTTGATACCACAGTTTACAAAGTGCTTGATAAGGGCGCTCTCATCGTAACCGTAAGCTGCCACAAGATCCGGATTATGGGCGGCGTAGTATCCCGGATTGTAAACTGCGGAATAGTCAACATCTTTATAGGTTGTAAGTCCACCCAGCATATTATCCTCAAAACCGGTACCGACACGTCCTTCCCAGATTCCACCTGTCATGTAATGGGTGTAGTATGATTTCCAATCTGTTTTGAAGGTTTTTCGAAGATCCGGATAGGCATTTCGGTAAGAAACCGGGTTAAACAGTGGGCTTCCGCATCTTCCCTGAGGCATTCCGATATTGATAAAATGCTGAAGCATCGCAGAGATATTTCCTCCACAGGTGGCAGCAACATCCGGATAAAGTGCAGAGTAATAAATGGGATCAAAGACGCTGGAATAATCTTTTCCGTAGATAGTTCCGTTATCGTACCAGTAATCCAAATCCAGATAGGTGGAGGATGCACCGCAGGCGGTTCCGGAGGCCTTGCTGGTAAACTGCCAGAAATCATATAAGCCATTGTAATCGCTGGCTTCCGTATAGTGTGCAAGCCAGACACGGTTACCTGCTCCGGTAATTGCATCAGGGTTTAGATAATCGTTCAGCATGGTTTTGTTGGCATATACCATTGGAGTGTATCCGGCGGAGCGGATTCTGTCACAGAAGGAATTTACCACTGCAGTTCCGCTTTCCTTTGAAAGCGCTGCAGCCCGGAGGCGTCCCGGAGCATTGGTCGTGGGATCATTGCGGAACTCATAATCTATTACAATAGGAAGCGTAATATTGTAATTATAAATTCGGGAGATTAAAAAATCCGCTTCCTCCACAGCCTCAGCAGGGGTGATTGCCTGGGAAAAAATATATACACCGACACGGATGCCATTATTTAAAGCCCCGGTAATATTCTCCACATATCTGGTATCTTCCGTGATAACTCCTGTTTTGGAATTTCTTGTTCCTACACGGATCAGGGCAAATTCAATTCCGGAAGCTCTCATCTGGGCCCAGTTGATTTTTCCCTGAAACTGGGATACATCGCATCCAAGATGCAGGGTGTAAGCTCCTGATGGTGCAGCATTTACCTGTTCTGCATTCGAGCATGCGATACCGGTAATCAGAAACGCAAAAATGAGCATAACAGAAAGGAAGCGTTTCACATGGTTCTCGTTCATTTGTTTTTTCTTCATAAAAGTTCTCCTTAAGTAGTATTTTGGTAAGTCCCATTTTACATTTGTGTGTCTATGAATGAATTTGCGTATTTGAATCAGAACCCACTCTCGTTTGTAAAAAGCGTAGCGGTACTAAATTCGCAATAAATTGCTCATTAAGTGCCGACGCTTTTTAAACGTTCTGATTTCAAATAGCAAAATTCATTCACACACACAATTCCGAAAAGGGACAAGTGAAATTACTTATTATTATGAATGAAAATCAAAAAAAGTAAAGTACTTTTGCCCTATCTTGCGAAGAGCGGCAATTTTTGATATATATATAAATAGCTTGTATATGGATAAAAAACAGGAGTAAAAAAATGAAGATACGTCAGTTGACAACAGCGCTAACCGCCTGTTTTCTGGGATTATCGGCTTGTTTTATCTCGACACCGACACCGGTAAAAGCAGAAGCATATTGGCCCTCCATGCCGAATATTGAGGCGGAAAGTGCCATTGTAATGGAAATAAATACCGGTACTGTGCTATACGAAAAGAACAGTAGGGATACACACTATCCGGCCAGTATAACCAAAATCCTAACAACGCTTCTTGCAATCGAAAACAGCAGTCTGGATGAAACCGTCGTCTTTTCCTATGACGCGGTATATGGTGGAAATGAGGGAGACACCTCCCATATAGCCAGGGACTGGAAGGAAGAGCTTACCATGGAGCAGGTTCTTTACGCGGTCATGTTAGAGTCTGCAAACGAATGTGCCTACGCAGCGGCAGAGCATGTGGGGGAGTCCAAGGGCGGGGATTATCAGACCTTTATTGACATGATGAATGAGCGGGTCAGAGAGCTTGGGTGCGTGAATACCCAGTTTAAAAACTGCAACGGACTTCCGGACCCGGAGCATTATACCTGTGCCTATGATATGGCGTTGATCGGAGCAGAGTGTTATAAAAATGAAACCTTCCGCACGATTGCAGGTGCGACCTCTTATAAGATTCCGGAGACAAATAAGCATGATGAACCCTATTACTGTCACAATCATCATAAAATGATTTATCCCTGGAGGGGAGATGATGACCATCTATATGATTACTGCACCGGCGGAAAAACAGGATATACGGATGCTGCAAAAAATACGTTAGTTACGTTTGCGGAAAAGGACGGTATGTCTTTAGTCTGTGTCGTGATGTATGCAAAGGCACCCATCCAATATACCACAACAAGAACGTTATTTGATTATTGCTTTGACAATTTTCAGGCACTAAGTATTGCAGAAAATGAGACCAGTATTTCGGATGACGGCTTAAAAAATGCAGGAGTTTTAAATGGGAACCCGGCATTTATTTCCTTAGATAAGGAGGCTTATATCATTTTGCCAAAGACGGTGGAGTTTTCCGATGCCACCTTTACGCTTCAGACCAATGTGGAGGATACCATCGCAAGACTGGTTTACAATTATGCGGGAAAAGAAGTGGGACAGGCAGATATCATTACGGCGAACGTAACAGCGGAGCCAACTCCTTTTGAGCGGGAGAGGATTGTCGAGCCGGAAAAGAAGGTTGTGCAGATCAAACCGATTATGATTTTTGCTGTGGTTTTCATGATAGTGGCAATTGCTGCCAGTATCTATTTCGGGAAACGATTGTTTGATAATTTTTATGTAATACGACATAAGCTGTTGGCGAAAAAAGAACAAAAAGACCGCTTTAGGGAAATTAAGAAAAGAAAAATGAGAAGAAAGAGAAGACGGAATCGATTATTCTGATAGGAAAGAACCTAAAACGACAAAAAGGACATATAGAAAGACAAAAATAAGGAAAACCGACAAAATCATTTGGGTTGATTTTGTCGGTTTTCCTTTTTTCGACATACAACAAAAGGGGTTAAATTGTCAGACTATTTAACAGAATAAGCAGCTGGTTCTTGTTTTTAGTATAAATGATAAGGCCATTGGAGGCTTCGACTATGGTAAGAAACTTTCCTTTAAAGGTCTCTGATTTTTCTAAAGTATAAACCAGATAGGAGCGCATAGGAGCCTCTGCGGATAGAAAGACCGTCTCGTAATTCTCCATGGGTTCTACCGAGACATGGGCCTGTTCAAACAAACGGGAGATTTCTTTTTCCTGATCTAACTGCAGGGCTGTTTTATTTACAATGAAATAACCCTTTTCATCCTTCGGCATATTAAGCGATTTGATGGCACGCTGTACCTGCTTGGTCAATGCATCGGAAGCCGGATAGAGAGATTCAAAATAGCTCATGAAATCAGAGGCATTACGAAAATGGGAATTGGTTCCGTTTTGTAAGACTTCTGTCATGAGAATTCGCTTGATTACACCTTCGCAGGTTTCCCTGGATGGATTCTTTCGAATGGTAGTTGATTGATCCATATTTCCTCCAAAAGACAAAAACGACAAAAATGTATGTCCTAATAAGCATTATAAGACATATTAGATTCCTTTTCAACGACAAAATGACAATATTGACAAAATATAAATCAGAAGTAAAATAGAAATAAATACCACTATTAATTTTACGGAGCGGAAAAAATGGCACAAAAGGATATTTTGGAAAAGGTCATAAATGAGATTGAGAAGCATGGCGGAATCGTAAAGAAGGAGCAGCTATCGGCACTGGGAATCGATTACCGCAGAATTCTTTCTTTCGTGGAATCCGGACAGCTTATTCGAATTAAGAACGGGTATTATACTGACCGAATGGACCGGTTTACGGAGGAGGAGCTGATTGCAAAGCTGTTTCCGGACGCAAAGCTGTGTATGGAAAGTGCGCTATATGCGTACGGGTATATTAAGGAGAAGCCCTTCGGATGGAGACTTGCGGTAGATAAAAATACGTCGAAATCCCGGTTTTCCATGGATTATCCAAAGGTCATCCCCTATTATACGGAACCGGATGCTCTTGAAATCGGGGCAACCAAAATCATCCTCGATGGAAATGAATTCGGAATTTATGAGAAGGAGCGTATGATCTGTGACTGCCTGAAATATGAGAGCAAGATGGAGCGGGAGACCTTTCAGGCTGCAATTCAGGCTTACATCAAGGATGAGGAAAAGGATATTTCCCTTTTGCTGGAGTATGCAAGGGAACGGAAAGTAGTTGGAAAAGTGCAGAGCCTGATAGGAGTATGGTTATAATGAAGGTTGGGGTAAATACTGCAACAAAGCTCAAGGAAAAAAGCATAGAGCTTTCTATTCCGTTTTCGAATCTTCTGTGGGGATTTGTGCTGGAAGACCTGCTGGATCGTATTGCAAAGTCCTCCTATAAAGAGCATATCCTTCTTGCAGATCAAGGGATTATCGGAGTAGAGAATTATAAGCGACCGGCAGAGGGACGGCTTACTTTCTATTATAAAGAAAGCGAAAAGAAAATTGCCCCGGAAAAGCAGATTCCGGGACAGATACTTGCGGCTCCCCTTCTGGAGACCTTTTGCCGGGAAATATTGGAGGAAACGGAGGAGGTCCTGTGGAGATATTCCTATCAAATGCAGGAGGGGTATGCAGACCTGACATTATCCGCATGGTATCATGAGATGAGCGTACCGCTTCAGATGCGGCTGGTTTGTGTAAAAGGGAATTCCTATCGAACAAAGGAGATTACCTTTTCGCGTTTTATGGACCACAAACCGGTTTCCCTTCTTCTTTTTGCACCGGGAAATCAGCTGGGGGAATGCTTTTTTGAAATCATGAAGAAGCTGGAGCTGATTTTGGATATGTCCGCCTACGATGCGGTAAATGAAATCTTAAAGACCGAGTCCGTGAGCGGCCGCCATATCCTAGAAGAATTACATCGTCTTTGCGAAAAGGAACCAAGGGTTTGCCGACTCAGGCGTATGGAGCAGCTGGAAAGCTACTTAAATTATAAATACATGGAGAACCGCTGGGAGAAATATAGAAAGGCCCATCACAGAACGGACTCCTGGCAGGAGGTATTGGCCCGCCTGATCAGCTTTGGAAAACCTATCTGGACGGCACTTTGTGAGGATGAGATTTTCTTTGATGACTGGATGCCGGAGCTGGGAAGATATCTGGGTTAAGGGAAAATAAAGGTAGAAGATAGATGGAACTGTTGGATGAGAAATTAAAAACCTATGCAAAATCGAATATTTATCCCTTTCATATGCCGGGACATAAGAGACGCAGGGTGGATGAAGTAAACCCATATTCCATAGATATCACAGAAATTGACGGCTTTGATAACCTGCACCATGCTACGGATATTTTAAAAGAGGCGCAAATGCGAGCAGCCAATTTGTATCAGGCGAGGCAAAGCTATTATCTGGTAAACGGAAGCACCTGTGGACTTTTGGCCGCAATAAGTGCCAGCTGTCCGAAAAGATCGAGGATACTGGTGGCAAGAAACTGCCACAAGGCCGTATATCACGCCATCGATCTGCAGGAATTGCAGGCAGATTATCTATATCCAAATTTTACAAGCTGTGGTATCTGTGGTCAGATTACTCCACGGATGGTGGAGGAGGCCATCACAAAAGAGGTGGAGCAGAAAAATGGATGCCCCTATAAAGCCGTGGTGATTACTTCCCCCACCTATGACGGTGTTGTTTCGGATATCGCAGGGATAGCAGCAGTTGCCCACCGCTATGGAATTCTGCTTATTGTGGACGAAGCCCACGGAGCGCATTTCGGATTGTCCAGATATTTTCCGAAAAGCGCGGTGACGGAGGGGGCAGACCTTGTGATCCAAAGTCTGCATAAGACCCTGCCGTCCTATACACAAACCGCACTTCTCCATGTTTGCAGCGAAAGAGTTCCCCTTTGCGAGATCGAAAGGCAGTTAGATATTTTTGAGACAAGCTCACCCTCCTATGTACTGATGGCGGGAATGGAGCGCTGTATCCAACTGCTTTCCATGGAAAAGGAAGCACTTTTTGAAAGCTATTGGAAAAAACTGGAAGGCTTTTATGACCGGGTAAAGACCTTAAAGATGCTTCAGGTAATAGACGGGGAATGCTTTTTACAGGAGGAAGCCTTTGCCTTTGACCCATCGAAGCTGCTTATCGTTACAAAAAGCCTATCCGGAAAGGAGCTCTATGACTGCCTGTTACATAAGTATGGTCTTCAGATGGAAATGGTATCCAGGGACTACGTCCTTGGAATGACAAGCATTATGGATACGGAGGAAGGCTTTGAGCGGTTATGGAAGGCGCTTCATGAGATAGACACCATGCCGGAAACAAACGCTTCTTCCGGAAAAGAGCAGACCGATATACCCTATGGAAATCTCTATGAGCCGACGGAGAGGGTAATGACAATCGCAAGGGCCCAGGAGCAGAAAAAGGAGCAGACACCGCTTTTGCAGGCATCCGGATGCGTAAGCGGAGATTACGTATATCTGTATCCTCCGGGAATCCCTCTTGTTGCACCGGGAGAACGGATTACGGATAAAATACTGTCCGATATCGAAAGCTGCAGAAGGCTTGGGCTAAAGGTCCTCGGGGCTGCAGACGGAAAAATGTGTACCCTTGTATTTTAAGAGCATTTCATATTATAATAGGAAGGCAGAATTTGAGGAATTTTTAAATGGGAAAAATCTTTTGTTTGATGGGAAAGAGCTCTACCGGAAAGGATTCCATTTATCATGAGCTTTTTTCAAGCAATAAACTGAATATAAAAAAGGTGATTCCATACACCACAAGACCGATACGGGAAGGAGAAGCAGACGGAAGAGAATACTTTTTCTGTTCCAAGGAGACCGCAGAACAACTGGAGCAGGAGAAAAAGATCATCGAGCTTCGGGTGTATCATACCGTTTACGGAGACTGGAAGTATTTTACGGCGGACGATGGACAGATCAATCTATCCGAGAATAATTATCTTTTGATCGGAACCCTGGAAGCATATTTGAAAATCCGCGACTACTTCGGGGAGGAAGCAGTCGTTCCGATTTATGTTGAGGTGGAGGATGGAGAGCGTCTGATCCGGGCCATTGAGCGGGAGCGCACACAGAGTGTGCCGAAGTATGAAGAGATGTGCAGGCGGTTTTTGGCAGATGCAGCAGATTTTTCCGAAGAAAACCTGCAAAAGGCAGGAATTAAGAAGCGCTTTGTGAATGAACATCTGGATAAAACCATAGAAGAAATTACAGAATTTATTGAGCAGAGGATCTAAACGAGGAAAGGGGGATGTCAAATGGCAATCAAGGTAAATGATGTAAATGCAGTAACATCCCTGCCGGATACGGCAAAGTCGGTTGCCACAGATGGCTCCTTTAAGTTTACGCTGGCAAGTGCAATTACCGATGCAGATCTGCAGGCGAAGGTGGATGCTCTCTTAAATGACATCACGGCACAGGGAAACCGTATTGCACAGCATATGGATATCCGGGACATGAAGGCATACCGCGGCATGATCAAAGACTTTTTGAATGAGGTGGTATACCGCTCCCACAAATTTTCCAGAGAAAATTTCCTGGACCGAAAAGGACGTCACAGAGTCTATGGCATTATTCGACTCATTGACAGCAATCTGGATGAGCTTGCAACAGAGCTTGTAAAGGACGAGAAGGACCACATTGATATATTGGCACGAATCGGAGAGATCCGTGGACTGCTGCTGGACATTATTACGTAGAAGGAGTAGTAAATGGCTGGGTTTAAGGATATTATAGGACATGAACAGATCATAGAGCATTTGAAAAATGCCATTGCCATGGATAAGGTTTCCCATGCCTACATTCTAAACGGACCGAAGGAATCCGGGAAAAAGATGCTGGCGGAAGCTTTTGCAATGGCACTCCAATGTGAAAAGGGTGGTGCAGAACCCTGCCTGGAATGCCGCTCCTGTCATCAGGCCATAGATCATAATCAACCGGATATTATTTACGTGACCCATGAAAAGCCAAACACGATCTCGGTAGATGACGTCCGCACGCAGCTCAATAATGATATTGCAATTAAGCCCTACAGCAGCAAATATAAAATATATATCATTGACGAAGCGGAGAAAATGAACCCTCAGGCTCAGAATGCACTTCTTAAGACCATAGAGGAGCCGCCTTCCTATGGAATTATTCTGCTCCTTACCACGAATGCGGACGCCTTTTTACAGACGATTCGCTCCAGATGCATTATTCTGGACATCAAAGCGGTAAAAAACGAGGTAATCCGGCAGCATTTAATGAAAAATTATCAGATCCCGGACTATCAGGCAGATGTATGTACGGCATTTGCCCAGGGAAATGTGGGAAAAGCCATACAGCTTGCTTCCTCCGATGATTTTAATGAGCTAAAGGCTTCTGCCCTTCAGCTGGTAAAGCGGCTGGATGATATTGACACCTATGAGCTTGGGGGTGCCATCAAGCAGATTGGCGAGTACAAGCTATTGATTGCGGATTATTTTGACCTGATTATGATCTGGTTTCGGGATGTGCTGATGTATAAAGCTACAGGTGACGTAAACGGATTGATTTTTAAGGATGAGGTCTACGATATCCGAAGACAGTCGGAAAAGCATTCCTATAATGGAATTGAAAATATACTGGAGGCTTTGGAAAAAGCAAAGCTTCGGGTAAATGTTAATGTAAATTTCGACCTGGTAATAGAACTATTACTTTTGGTCATCAAGGAGAACTAGTATGGTAAAGGTAGTTGGTGTTCGCTTTCGACAGGCGGGCAAAATTTATTATTTTGATCCGGCAGATTTTGAGCTGGAGGTAAGTAACCACGTGATCGTTGAAACCGCTCGTGGTGTAGAGATGGGAACGGTGCTTATCGCTCCAAAGGAAGTGGAGGACGAACAGGTGGTTTCGCCTCTTAAGCCGGTAATCCGGATTGCGACCGAGGAAGATGAAGCGGTGGTGGAAAAGAACCGGGAAAAGGAAAAGGAAGCATTTGCTATCTGCAAGGAAAAAATCCTAAAGCATGAGCTTGATATGAAGCTTGTAGGTGCAGAATATACCTTTGACGGAAATAAGCTGTTATTCTATTTTACCGCAGACGGAAGAATTGACTTCCGTGAATTGGTAAAAGACTTAGCAGCAGTATTCCGCACAAGAATCGAGCTTCGCCAGATCGGTGTCCGTGATGAGACCAAGATTTTAGGGGGCGTGGGTATTTGCGGTCGTCCGCTTTGCTGTGCCACCTATTTATCGGATTTTGTTCCGGTTTCCATCAAAATGGCAAAGGAACAGAATTTATCCTTAAATCCAACCAAGATTTCCGGCGTCTGCGGAAGACTCATGTGCTGTCTGAAAAATGAGCAGGAAACCTACGAATACTTAAATGGCAGAATGCCGTCTGTAGGCGAGACAGTAACTGCCGCTGACGGTACAAAGGGAGAAGTAAGCAGCATCAATGTCCTGCGTCAGCTGGTTAAGGTCGTTGTAGATATCGGAGATGAGAAAGAGCTTCGGGAGTATTCCGTAGATGATCTTCGCTTCCGCCCGCGCAGAAGGAAGGATGTAAAGCTCACGGATGAAGAGCTAAAGGAGCTTGGTGAGCTGGCAGAGGACGGAACCCTTGAGGAGAAGCCACAGCAGCAGGGCAACAAGGAGCGGGAAAACCAAGGGGAAAGAGCAGAACGCGGGGAGCGAAGTGCCCGTGAGAATCGCCGTAACAGGAATCGCAACCGTAACAATGACAATCGAGGAAAAGAACATCGTGGAGACAATGAATAATCTGGTTCATGAGCATGAACGAGTGGATGAATTGCAGCGAAACGGATATGGAATCATACAGGATCCCGGGAGATTTTGCTTTGGAATGGATGCCGTTCTTCTTTCCGGCTTTGCAAGGGTAAAGAAAGGGGAGCGGGCTTTAGATCTTGGAACCGGAACCGGAATCATTCCAATCCTTTTAGAAGCAAAAACAGAAGGGGAGCACTTTGTCGGCCTTGAAATTCAGCCGGAAAGTGCAGATATGGCAGCAAGAAGCGTTCGATACAATCATCTGGAGACAAAGATTGACATTGTAACAGGAGATATTAAGGAGGCTTCCGACTTGTTTGGAGCCTCCTCTTTTGATGTGGTAACAACCAATCCACCTTATATGATCGGGCAGCACGGAATCGCAAATCCCGAAGATGCCAAGGCAATTGCAAGGCATGAAATTTTGTGCAATCTGGATGACATTTTAAGGGAAAGTGCAAAGCTCTTAAAGCCCCAGGGAAGATTTTATATGGTGCACCGGCCGTTCCGTCTGGCAGAAATCTTTTGCAGGATGGTGGAATACCATATTGAACCGAAGCGCATGCAGCTGGTATATCCCTATGTGGACAAGGAGCCGAACATGGTGCTGATTGAAGGGCTTCGGGGAGGAAAATCAAGGCTTACCGTGGAAAAACCCCTGATCGTATATAAAGAGCAGGGGGTATATACAGAAGAAATCTATGATTTGTATGGGTATTAGTGGTTTTGTAAAAATGGAGGGCTTATGAATTATCGGAAGGACAAGTACGGAAATGATATTTCGATTTTAGGATATGGCTGTATGCGTTTTACACAGACAGCAGGAAAAATTGATTTGGATAAGGCAGAAAAGGAAATCATGACTGCTTATCATGCCGGTGTCAATTACTATGATACCGCCTATGTCTATCCGGGAAGCGAGGCAGCGCTTGGAGAGATTTTAGAGCGAAATCAGATTCGTGACAAGGTCTACATTGCGTCCAAGCTGCCGCATTACCTGATTAAAACGGCAGACAGCATGGAAAGACATTTTGCAGAGCAGCTACACAGACTCCGTACCGATCATATTGATTACTATCTGATGCATATGCTGACGGATGTTGCAACCTGGGAACGCTTAAAAAATCTGGGCATTATAGAGTGGCTCAAGGAAAAGCAGGAAAGCGGAGCAATTCGGCAGGTGGGATTTTCCTATCATGGAAATGCGGATATGTTCTGCCAGTTAATTGATGCTTATGATTGGGATTTTTGTCAGATTCAGTATAATTATATGGATGAGCATTCACAGGCGGGAAGACGAGGATTAAAATATGCTAACGAGAAGGGGCTTCCGGTGATTATCATGGAACCGCTTCGCGGAGGAAAGCTTGTAAGCCGCCTTCCGGAGGAGGCAAAGAAGATTTTTGAAGAGTACCCAACAAAGCATACTCCAGTACAGTGGGCTCTTCGCTGGCTGTGGAATCAGCCGGAGGTAACCTGTGTATTATCGGGAATGAACTCTGTAGAGATGGTTGTGGATAACACAAATACTGCTGCAAGTGTTGCTGTGGGAGAGCTTGGTGCTGCAGAGGAAGAAATGCTTAAGAATGTGGTAAAAGCGATTAATTCGAAAATGAAGGTTGGATGTACCGGATGCGGATATTGCATGCCGTGCCCAAGGGGAGTGGATATCCCGGGAACCTTTGCAGCATATAATCGCAGGTATTCCGAGGGCAAGCGTGCAGCACTTACAGAATATTTTATGTGTACAGCAATGCGTAAGAATTCTTCCGCAGCATCGAACTGTATCGAATGCGGAAAGTGCGAAAAGCATTGTCCACAGCACATCGAGATCCGAAAAGAATTAAAGAATGCCAAAAAGGAATTGGAAGGACCTCTTTACAACATCGGACGGAAAATTGTAACGCTTTTAAAAGTGTACTAATTATGGATGGGAGTGAGGAAAATTCATGTCAGGAACCTTATATTTGTGTGCAACGCCCATTGGAAACCTGGAGGATATCACCTACCGTGTGCTTCGCACCTTAAAGGAGGTAGACCTTATCGCGGCAGAGGATACGAGAAATTCCATCAAGCTTTTGAATCATTTTGACATCCACACGCCAATGACCAGCTACCATGAGTTTAATAAAATAGAAAAAGCCTATCAGCTTGTAGCAAAGCTAAAAGAGGGACAGAATATTGCCCTGATCACAGACGCCGGAACTCCCGGAATCTCAGATCCGGGAGAAGACATCGTCCGCATCTGCTACGAGGAGGGAGTGCCGGTGACCTCACTTCCGGGTGCCGCTGCATGCATTACCGCCCTTACCATGTCAGGCCGGCCCACCAGAAGGTTTGCCTTTGAAGCCTTTTTGCCGAGGGAGAAAAAGGAGCGGGCAGCAGTATTAGAAGAATTAAAAGGCGAAACCCGCACCATGATTATCTATGAGGCACCCCATCATCTGATAAAAACCATAACGGAGTTATACGAGGTCTTAGGAGACCGGCAGCTTACGGTATGCCGTGAGCTTACAAAAAAGCATGAGGAAAAGCTGCAGACTACCTTTTCCTCCTTCTTAGCCTTTTGTGAAACAAACGAGCCCCGGGGGGAATATGTGCTCATCATCTGCGGAAAGAGCCGTGATGAGATTACAAAGGAAAAACAATCCTCCTGGGAAGCCATGACCATCGAAGAGCATATGGAACATTACGAATCCCAGGGGATAGATCACAAGGAGGCCATGAAGCTTGTGGCAAAGGACCGGGGTGTAAGCAAGCGGGATATTTACCAGGCCCTGCTGTAGGAAACCTAGCTTCGGATTACTTTGCGAAGAGGGAATAGTATTCTTTCAAATGATCCCGTAATACCGAAAATGGTGCAGGACCCATGCGAAGGATCGCTTCATGGAATGCAGAAAGGGAAAAATCTTCTCCGTAAGTTGCCATCAGGTCATCCTTTAAGCCTTCAAATTCCAGATAACCAACATAATATTTTAAATAATTGCCCGGCTCAGATAAGATGAGCTGGGTAATTTCATTTATGACATTTTCGTCTGTAATGCCATACTCTGCCCAGAACTTTTGCATATCTTCCGTTTTCCAGCCATAGTAATGAATGCCGATATCTGAGGTGGCATACAAGCTTAAGGTTGTGGTCTGATTCAGACGAAGCGCCAAAGCAACATTTTCATCCAGACCGGCATAGTCATATGCCATCATTTCCACATAGGTCGCCCATCCTTCCGTATATCCCGGAAAATCCAGACAAAAACGCATAGGAGATAACCCATAATCATAGGACATGGTGGTCTGGTATAAATGGCCCGGAAAGCCTTCATGGGCCAGGGTCGTAAAGTAAGAAATGCTGGGATAGGTCTTTGCGGTATTCACAAAGATTCGGTTTTCCATATAGTTATCATAAGGAGCCGTGATATAAAATGCAGGAGCAAGGTAGGGCTGCAGGCACTCCTCCACAAAGGAAAGAGAATAGTCTGTGGTGACCGGCTCCGGAAAGTCTGCCTGCATGGAAGCAAGTAAGGTGGAAATCATGGAATCCTCATCGATATCTTCCCAATTTTTATCCGACAAACGCTCCAAAAGTGTAGAATCGGATTCGAAAAGGGAACGGTATTCTAAGAGATCTTCCTCTCTTGCTGCGGCGATGGCATCAAACAATTCCTCCATCGTCCTATCACTTCCTGTGTAAGCGGTGGAAAGAAGTGCATAGTATTCGGCGCCTTTTTCAAAATTGCAGAGCCCGTAGTCATTTCTACCGCATCCAAGCATTGAAGTAAGCCGGTGGATCATATTCTCATAGGCGGGAAAGACATGATCCCAGAGAGCTTCGCTGTTGCATTTTACATAGGAAGCGATTTCGTCATCCGTCAAACCCTCCACCTGCTCCAACCGATCGGAGAAGGTAGAGAAAAGGAAATTTTTCTCCCGGTTTTCCAGAAAGCTCTCACAGCTTTCGATGACCTGCACGCAATTCTCATCGGACATAAAAAGTCCAGCCTGGATCTTTTCCTCTTCAAAGGATAGGATCTGTTCCAAATAGCAATCCACATTACCCAGCAAGGTCAGATAGTTTTCCACATCCTCCTTATCATAGAAGGTATATTCTGCTAAAAGGATGGGAAGCTGGGCCTGAATACCGTTATTGGGAGAGAGCGGCTCCGCGTAAAGCTCATATTTGTATAGATTATCCTGGAGATTTAAATAGAAGGATAAGGTGTCATAATCCAGACGGTCCTCGGAAGAAAGGGATTTTGCCCGGATGGAGGAAAGGTCCTTTATAAAGGCTTCCAACTGAGAATGATCCTCTTTTCGGGCTTTCCTTGAGAGATCTCCGAAGGAAGCTTCACAGCATATCCCATATTTGCCAGGGTTTGAAAGACAATAGTGCAGGGTAAGGGCATTATCCGACATTTCTTCTACAAAATAGTCCTTGGAGAGGGACTCAAATCGGGAATCGGCAGATGTCTTTCCACGGCTGCAAAGAGGAAGAACTAAAATGAAAATGAAAACAGAAACGACGAGAGATTTAAGGCGAAATTTCATAATTAATAACCTAATAGAAGTATCTGTATATATTATGAGGGTGTTTTTGGGATTATGATTGAAACAAAAGAAAGGGGACGAGGCAACGGGCATATCATAAGAAAAAAGCCAAAGAGGCAGGATATGAATTATCTATGGGGATTAATGATACTGATCGGCGTGATTTATGGCGCCTTTACCGGAAATCTGGCCGCGGTGACGGAGGCAGCGCTTTCTTCTGCAAAAGAGGCAGTAACCCTTTGTATTACCATGACAGGAGTCATGGCATTCTGGGTGGGGATTATGCAGATCGCAGAACAGGCAAGCATTTTGGACTGTGCGGCAAAGGCATTAAGTCCGATACTGCGATTCCTTTTTCCAAGAATACCAAAAGGGCATAGGGCTTATAAGTACATAGCGACCAACATGGTTGCAAACATATTTGGGTTGGGCTGGGCCGCAACTCCAGCAGGACTTTCTGCAATGAAGGAGCTAGATGAACTGGCAATCGAAAATAAAAACCAGCCATCCAAAAAAGCAAGCCGGGAAATGTGTACGTTTTTAATTATCAACATCTCCTCGCTGCAGATCATACCGGTAAATATCATCGCTTATCGAAGCCAGTACGGATCGGTGAATCCATCCTACATCGTCGGGCCCGCCCTGATGGCCACGGCAATCAGTACGCTGGCCGGAGTTGCCTTCTGTAAAGCCGCAGAAGGGATTGATGTGATCAAGGAAAGGAGAAGAAAACCATGAAGTTCATTCTTTTCCTTTCAGAAGCAATTGTACCATTGCTTCTATTCTATATTGTAGGAACGGCGCTGGTACAAAAGAAAAATGTATATGAGGATTTTCTTGTGGGGGCAAAGAAGGGTGTAAAAACCGTTGTGGAGATCATGCCGACCTTAATCGGTCTTCTGGTAGCGGTGGGAGTCCTTCGGGCCTCCGGTTTTTTAGATCTGGTAGGGAACCTGCTAAAAGAGGCGCTTTCAGGAACGAATTTCCCGGGAGAGCTGATACCCCTTAGTCTGGTCAAAATGTTTTCTTCCTCCGCAGCAACGGGACTACTTCTGGATATTTATAAGCAGCATGGGACGGATTCCTTTCTGGGGTTTGCTTCCTCTCTGCTGCTTAGTAGTACAGAGACGATTTTTTACACGATGTCTATTTACTTTATGTCGGTCAAGGTTAAAAAAACCGGATATACATTTGCCGGAGCACTTTTTGCATCGCTAGCGGGACTGTTTGCCAGTGTCTGGATTGCAGGAAAAATATAAGTAAAATCCATGGATAAGTCTTTTCCTTGAGAGAAAATACAGGTATAATGCAAGAAAAGGTAACTCACATTTTACAATTGTGTTTGAAAGAAGTTTGCATATTTGAATCAGAACCCACTTTCGTTTGTAAAAAGCGTAGCGGTACTAAATTCGCAAGGAATTGCTCATTAAGTACCGACGCTTTTTAAACGTTCTGATATAAATAGCAAACTTCATTCTCGACACAATCTCTGAAATGGGATATATAAAAAGGAGATGGCATTTTGGAAGAGAAGAACTTAAGCGCAATAGAGACTTTTTTACAAATGGTAAAGGAATCCGACAATATTGTCTTTTTTGGCGGGGCAGGGGTATCCACGGAAAGCGGAATCCCGGACTTTCGCAGCGTAGACGGATTGTACAACCAAAAGTATGATTATCCGCCGGAGACCATATTGAGCCATACCTTTTACCGGAGAAATCCTAAGGAGTTTTACCGCTTTTACCGGGATAAAATGCTTTGTCTGGATGCGCAGCCGAATATCACACATAGTAAGCTGGCGGAGCTGGAAAAAGCGGGAAAGCTGAAGGCTGTGGTAACACAGAATATCGATGGTCTCCATCAGAAGGCAGGAAGCAAGCATGTGATGGAGCTCCATGGCAGCGTGCTCCGCAATTACTGTGAGCGCTGCGGCGAATTTATGTCTGCTGAAGAAATCCTGCACTCCGAGGGAGTTCCAAAATGCCCCCGCTGTGGCGGTCCGGTAAAACCGGATGTTGTCCTCTACGAAGAGGGACTGGATCAAAAGACCATAGAGGATGCCGTCTACTATATCAGCCATGCAGATATGCTGATTATCGGAGGAACCTCCCTTGCGGTATATCCGGCGGCAGGGCTCATCGATTATTACAGAGGAAATAAGCTTGTACTGATCAATAAATCTACTACGCCAATGGATAACAAAGCAGATCTGTTGATTCAGGCAGGACTGGGTGAAGTGTTTGGAAAGGTTGAGATATAAGAATGGATAAATATGCAGTAGGAGATATCGTAAAATTAAAGAAGCCCCATCCATGTGGCAGCAGTGAGTGGGAAATCCTTCGTGTTGGAGCGGACTTCCGGTTAAAATGCATGGGATGCGGGCATCAGGTCATGGTAAAAAGAACCCTTGTGGAAAAAAATGATCGTGGACTTACAAAGAAAGAAGCGCTCTCGTAGCGCTTCTTTCTCTGCTTTATACGTAATTCTTTACATAAACACGAAAACTTGACGATTGTCAAGTAAAATGATAAAATCTGAAAAGGAGGATGCGTATGAAGCAAATCGAAAAAGAACTACAGGATCTCAGATATCTGGAATGGACAAAAACGCGCCATTCCTCCGGTACTGCCGGCTCCTTTCTAAAATCATTTGAAAATAGCCGGGGGAAGAGAATATATTACAAATTGTCAAATTTTGACTCGATTCAGGGAATAGTAGGGCACGAGTGTATCAACGAGATTCTTGCTGACCGGTTACTTACGATTTTAAATATAGAGCATGTACCATATCGACTAATCCATGCAAAGATACAGATTCGCGGAATAGAATACGAGACATATTTATGTGCATCAGAGGATTTTAAAAAGAAAGGTGAAAGTAAAATTGCGCTGGATGCATTTTATGATATGGAGGCAGAGATTGGAGAAAGACCTTTGGACTTCTGTATACGGATGGGATGGGGAGATTATATCTGGGAAATGTTAACAATTGACTATCTGATACAAAACCGCGATAGGCATGGTGCAAATATTGAAGTTCTGCGGAGCAAAAAGGAAAAAACCATTCGATTGGCACCTCTATTTGATCATGGTCTTTCCTTTGTATTTTCCTGCTATAATGATGCCATGCTTGAAGAAGCCAGGTCTATGAAAGAATCAAAAATCCAATGCTTTGTGGGAACAAGCTCTGCAAAAGAAAACTTAAATCTGATTCCAATGGATAAATTAAAAAAATTGCCGGTATTTGATGAAAAGATAAGGCAAATTCTGTTTGACGGATTTGAAGGAATCGTAACAGAAAAGTGGATGGATATCGTGTGGAGCCAGCTGACATCGAGGGTAAAAATATATGAAGATATATGCAATAATAGATGATGATGAAAAAAAAGAACTCGCGTATTTTATCTACTATGAAAAGATAAACGAGTGCTATATTGAAATTCGTGACGATGTGGATGTATGGGACTTACCTTTCATTCTGGAGCATTTTGTAAGAAACGGAAAGAGAACGGTAGACCCCTATCATACGTTATTATGGCTTCGACAGCGTGTAGTCCCATCGGACAGGCAGAATATCGGCATGATTTTAAAAGAATGCGGACTGGAAACCTATGATGAAATTGCACTCTTTCTAATAGCGGATGGACGATGCGCACAAGACTCATGTTATATAAAAAGGATAAAAAACCAGCAGCTGCCGCCGGAAATCGTTACAAGAATGAGCCATCGACTGGTATCTGCCACCGGATATGGGCAGACGGATTATCTGATTACGTTTGCTGATGGAACAGT
This sequence comes from uncultured Agathobacter sp., assembly GCA_945910395.1. GTDB lineage: Bacteria > Bacillota > Clostridia > Lachnospirales > Lachnospiraceae > Roseburia. The sequence goes on from CAMDYX010000005.1 coordinate 23,758, forward strand.
AGCAACTATTGAATTAAGTAAATATTGTGAAGATTTTCCATGGATTAAAAGAATGATGGAGTATGCATATAACATTTCAGAGGCCAAGGTTGCATGTGGCGGAAGCTGCATCAGCTGGTCGGACAAATGGAAAATGCCATACGATTTTTTCTACGCGCATGCACAGAGACTGCCGTTTTCCGAAAAGGTTTTGCATCAGTTTGCCAATCAAAGCAGAATGACAACTCAAGAGGTTATGTCGCTTTTAAAATGTACCCGTCAAAATGTAAATGATCTGGTAAACCGTGGAAAGCTGGTGCCGATTGATACAGCAGGTAAAAACTATCAGTTTTATCGCAAAGATGTGGAAGCATTATTATAGAAAGAATAAAAAAGTGGGAGAATCGGAAAAAAGTGCTTGAAAATGGTGGAAAACCATGTTATTATCTATTCTCGTGGTATATTAAATTCCTTGCTCACGGAATGATCGTGGGCCAGAGACCAAAAGGAGGTAAATCGCATGAACAAGTATGAATTAGCACTCGTTGTCAGTGCAAAGATCGAAGACGATGCGAGAACAGCAACCGTAGAGAAGGCAAAAGAGTATATTACTCGTGTCGGCGGTGTTGTAACTGAAGTTGAAGAGCAGGGTAAGAAGAAATTAGCATATGACATTCAGCATATGTCAGAAGGCTTCTACTACTTCATTCAGTTTGATGCAGAGTCCAATGTGCCAGCTCTTGTTGAGCAGGATGTTCGTATTATGGACAATGTTCTTCGTTTCTTATGCGTGAGAAAAGACGAGGCATAAGATTAGAACAAAGGAGATCGTATGAATAAAGTACTACTGATGGGAAGATTGACCAGAGACGCTGAAATCCGCTATTCTCAGGGGGACAATTCCATGGCAATCGCAAGATTTTCACTTGCGGTAGACCGTCGGGGCCGTAGAGATAGCAATAGCAGCGAAGAGCAGACAGCAGATTTTATTAACTGTGTTGCTTTCGGAAAAACAGCAGATTTTCTGGAGAGATTTGGCCGTAAGGGAACAAAATTTGTAGTAGAGGGACGCATCCAGACCGGTAGCTATACCAATAAGGATGGACAGCGTGTTTATACAACAGATGTTGTAGTTGAGAATCTGGAATTTGCAGAGAGCAAAAATGCAGCAGGCGGTAATGATGGTGGATTTACACCGGCAGAGAGACCGGCACCAAGCGGTGCAGCTGGAGACGGATTCATGAACATCCCAGACGGAATTGATGAAGAATTACCATTTAACTAAACAAGGAGGTAACTATCATGGCTTTCAATAAGGCAGCTGGCGATGGCGCTTCTATGAAGAGAAGACCAATGCGTAGAAGAAAAAAGGTTTGTGTATTCTGTGGCAAAGATAATGTCATTGATTATAAGGATGTAAACAAGTTAAAGAGATATATCTCTGAGAGAGGAAAGATTCTTCCTCGTCGTATCACAGGAAACTGTGCAAAGCATCAGAGAGCTCTTACTGTAGCTATTAAGAGAGCACGTCACTTAGCATTAATGCCATACGTACAGGATTAATTCCAAAAAGTAACACCCTTCGGAGAAATTCGAAGGGTGTTTTTTTATGAGAATTGAGCGCATAAAATGTGGGAATAATTAAAATACTCGCTCATAAAATGTGAAAAATACAATTGAAATGGCTCATTTTATGTGATAAGCTTCAAATAGAAGGAGGAATCCTATATGTATTTAAGAAGAAAAATAGACCAATTCCTAAAACAATGGAAAGAAGACCCGGAGCATAAGCCTTTAATTGTAAAAGGCGCACGGCAGATAGGTAAAACAGAATCGATTTTACATTTTGCGAACGAAAACTATTCAAATGTGATATATATTAATTTTGCCCTTGAGAAAAAATACAGTTCGATTGTAGCGGATGGATATGATGTGGAAACGGTTATAAAAAATATTACACTTGTCAATCCATCCTTCCATTTTATAGAGAAGGAAACGCTCCTTATTTTTGATGAGATTCAGGAATACCCGGATGTTGCAACCACATTAAAGGCCTTTCGGCAGGACGGACGATTTGACGTGATCTGTAGCGGTTCCATGCTGGGAATTAATTATAAAAGGATTCACAGTAACAGCGTAGGGAATAAGACAGATTATGAAATGTACTCCATGGACTTCGAGGAATTCCTGTGGGCAAAAGGATATCAGGAAAATCAGATTCGATCCATTTATGATCATATGGTAAAAAATGTACCATTTAGTGATACTGAGTTATCTATTTTTAAGTCGCTGTTTCTGGACTACTGTGTATTGGGGGGGATGCCGGATGTTGTACAGGGATATATCAAAACAGGCACTTTTTCCGGTTCTCTGGAGATACAGGAGCAGATTCGATTAGACTATGAAGAAGATGTAAGAAAGTATGCGCAAGGTCTGGATCAGGCAAAAATCATTCAGATTTATCGCAGTATTCCTGCGCAGCTTGCAAAGGAAAACAAGAAGTTCCAATTTAATAAGCTGGATAAAAATGCACGTTCACGGGAATATACCGGTTGTATAGAATGGCTGATTGATGCAGGAGTTATTACGGAATGTAACTGTTTGCTTTACCCGGAATTGCCGCTGAAGGGAAATGTGGACGAGACAAAATACAAGCTGTATTACCCGGATACCGGGTTGCTGGTTTCTTCGTTGGACGAGGAGGCACAGGAAGATCTTAGAGTAAATAAAAATTTGGGTGTTTATAAAGGTGCTTTGTATGAGAACTTTGTTGCGGAAGCTTTTGTAAAACAGGGATTAGGCCTTTACTATTTTAAGAAAGAGAATTCTTCTCTGGAAGAGGACTTTTTCGTGCGATCCAAAAATGAACTGATTCCGGTAGAAGTAAAATCCAATAATGACAGATCAAAATCATTGGCGGCGCTGATAAAAAATGAAAATTATAGTGATATCAAGCATGGAATAAAGCTGGGAGATTTTAATGTTGGTTGTTCAAATGGGATATATACGTTTCCCTATTTTTGTGCATTTATGATGAAGGAATATGTAAAGAGCTGGGACTAAGGAGAAGGAAAAGATAGGACTGATTCCAAATGGAAGAACATTCCATTTGGAATCAGTCTTTTTTTGTACAAATCTTGCAAAAACTAATGATAAAATTTGTGAGCATTTGTGATTGACTGTGACCGAATTTGAAAGTATAGTAAATTTATCAAGAACGAATTTGAATGTTTGTGAACGTTTTAGAAAGAAAGGGGTGAAAAAATGATCTATACGTTAACAGTAAATCCCTCCATTGATTACATCGTTGCAGTAGAGGATTTCAAGCTTGGACTTACAAACCGTACAAGCGCCGAGAAGCTTCTGCCCGGAGGAAAGGGAATCAATGTCTCCCAGGTGTTGAAGAATCTGGGGGTGGAAAATACCGCACTGGGATTTGTGGCAGGATTTACGGGAGATGCCCTTGTAAGAGAGCTGGAGCGCAGGGGAATCAAGCAGGAATTTATCCACATTAAAAACGGAATGACCAGAATCAATGTAAAGCTGACCTCCATTGACGGTACGGAGATCAACGGACAGGGACCGGATATTTCAAAAGAAGATATGGAATCTCTTTTCCTGCGGTTAGACCAGCTAGAGGACGGGGATGTCCTGTTTCTTGCCGGAAGCATACCGGGTTCGTTGCCTAGTGACCTGTATCAGAAGATTATGGTGCGATTAGAGAAAAAAGACATTTTGTTTGTTGTGGATGCCACAAGGGAGCTGCTTACCAAAGTCTTAGAGTACCATCCGTTTTTGATCAAGCCCAACAATCATGAGCTGGGCGAGATCTTTGGAGTGGAGCTTCGTACCAGAGAATCCGTGGTGCCATACGCGAAGAAGCTGCAGGAGATGGGAGCGCGCAATGTGCTGGTTTCCATGGCTGGCGAGGGATCGGTTCTTGTGGCAGAGGATGGAAGCATCGTTTCCCATGAGGCACCAAAAGGGGTTCTAGTCAATGGTGTCGGAGCGGGAGACTCTATGGTGGCAGGCTTTATGGCGGGATACATGAAAACGAAGGATTATGCGTATGCTTACAGAATGGGAGCATCGGCAGGAAGTGCCAGCGCTTTTTCCGAGGACCTTGCTACCGAGCAGGAAATTAAAAAGGTTATGAGAGAAACATTTGGAGAATAAGGAGAGGGACAGGATATGAGAATTACCGAATTATTATCGAGGGAAAGCATAGAGCTTAACGGAACTCCTAAGACCAAGGCAGAAGCGCTTGACCAGATGGTGGAGCTGATGGAAAAAAGCGGAAAGCTTTCCGATAAAGAAGCCTACAGAAAGCAGGTGTATGCGAGAGAAGAGGAAAGTACCACAGGTGTGGGAGAGGGAATTGCAATTCCCCATGGCAAGTGTGACGGCGTAAAGGCTCCGGGACTTGCCGCCATGGTGGTAAAGGATGGTGTGGATTTTGACGCTATGGACGGAGATCCGGTATCGCTGATTTTCCTAATCGCCGCACCAAATACGAAGGATAACGTACATCTTGATGTGCTAAGCAAGCTGTCAGTGCTGCTTATGAACGAGGACTTTACCGCTGCACTTAAAAATGCGAAGACGGTAGATGAGTTTATCCGCATTGTGGATGAGGCGGACGAGACAGAAAAGAGCATTGATGAGCGGTTAGAAAGTGCCACAACAGGAGCAGTGAAGCTGGTGGCAGTTACCTCCTGCCCAACCGGAATCGCCCACACCTATATGGCAGCGGAGGGACTTGAAAAGGCTGCAAGGGCAGCCGGGGCACAGATTAAGATTGAGACCAGAGGCTCTGGCGGTGCAAAAAATGTGCTGTCGGATGCGGATATTGAGGAAGCAGAGTGTGTGATCATTGCTGCGGATGCAAAGGTTCCAATGGAGCGGTTTTCCGGAAAGAAGCTCATTTCGGTTCCGGTATCCGATGGAATTAATAAGGCTGACCAGCTGATTGCAAAGGCAATGTCAGGGGACGCAAAGATTTATCAGGAAGAGAGCGGCCGAAAGGAAAGCCGTTCAGAGGTGAAGTCCGGTGGGGCTGCCCACAGAATTTACACCCAGCTGATGAACGGAGTATCCCACATGCTTCCATTCGTTGTTGGCGGCGGTATTTTGATTGCAATTGCCTTTTTGATTGATGGTTTTGCTGTGGATATCAATTCTCTTACAGAGGCAGAGCGTGGAAATTTCGGTACCATCACACCTCTTGCAGCGATGTTTAAGAGTATTGGCGGTGTTGCCTTTGGCTTTATGCTTCCGGTGCTGGCAGGCTATATCGCCATGGCAATCGGTGACCGTCCGGCATTGGCCCTTGGCTTTGTGGGCGGAATGATTGCAGCAAACGGAAAATCCGGATTTTTGGGTGCCCTTGTGGCAGGATTTTTGGCAGGCTATGTGATTCTGCTTTTGAAGAAGCTGTGTGAGAAGCTTCCGGATGCCTTAGAAAAAATTGCACCTGTACTAATTTATCCACTATTTGGTATATTTATAGTGGGAGTTGCGATGATCTATGTTACAGAGCCGATTATGGGTGCAGTCAACATGGGACTGAACAGCGGACTTGCCAGCATGGGAGATGCAAGCAAGGTGGTTCTCGGTCTTGTTCTTGCAGGAATGATGGCAGTAGATATGGGCGGCCCCTTCAATAAGGCAGCTTATGTATTCGGAACAGCGTCCATTGCGGCAGGAAATTACGATATTATGGCAGCAGTTATGATTGGCGGCATGGTTCCACCATGTGCCATTGCACTTGCAACGCTCTTATTCAAGAACAAATTTACCAAGGAGGAGCGGGAATCCGGCCCTGTAAACTTTATCATGGGACTTGCATTCATTACAGAAGGCGCAATTCCGTATGCAGCAGCAGATCCACTTCGTGTACTTCCGTCCTGCATTGCAGGGTCTGCAGTAGCCGGGGCATTATCCATGGCATTTGGATGTACGCTGATGGCACCTCACGGCGGAATCTTCGTATTCCCGGTTGTTGGCCATGCGATCATGTATGTGGTATCACTCCTTGTAGGAATTGCGGTTTCTACCATATTACTTGGTGTATTAAAGAAAAAGGTTGCATAGAAAGGATAAAAATTATGAAGACATTTGAATATATCATAAAGGATGAACAGGGTATTCATGCAAGACCGGCAGGAGAGCTGGTAAAGGTTGCAAAACAGTATACAAGTACCGTAATGATTGGAAAAGACGGAAACAGCGTAGACTGCAAAAAGATTTTTGGAATCATGGGACTTGGAGTGAAAAAGGATCAGACAGTTACCTTTACCATTGAGGGTGAGGATGAGGAGCAGGCTTCCCACGCAATTCAAAGCTTTATGAGTGAAAATCTTTAATTCGGAGGAAACGGCGCATGAATCAGTATAATGGAAAAAGTGTGTTTGGCGGAATCGCAATCGGAAAAATAAAGGTCCTTGCAAAAGGAGACGCACCGGTAAAACGTATTCACATTGATAAACCCCAGGAGGAAATAGAAAGATATCATGCTGCGGTAGAGGAGGCAGACAGGGAGCTTTCTGCATTATACGAAAAGGCATTAAAGGAAGTAGGGGAAGCAAATGCTGCAATCTTTGAGATTCACAAGATGATGCTTGAGGACGACGATTATAAGGATTCCGTGGAAGGAATCATCTTAAATCAGAGCGTCAATGCAGAATATGCGGTTGCTGCTACCAGTGAAAATTTTGCACGGATGTTTTCGGACATGGAGGATGAATACATGCGGGCAAGAGCTGCCGACGTAAAGGATATCTCAGAACGACTGATTCGTGTGCTGTCAGGAAAAGGGGAAGAGGATGAAGCCTCCGAGGAGCCGGAGATTATTGTGGCAAAGGATCTGGCTCCCTCCGAAACGGTATCCCTGGATAAGGATAAGGTGCTGGCCTTTGTGACGATACAGGGCTCCATCAATTCCCACACGGCAATTCTTGCCAGAACCATGGGGATTCCGGCGCTGGTAAGCACGAATATGGATGAACAGATGCTGGATTTGCTGGATGGAAAAATGGGCGTTGTGGACGGAACAAACGGCAGCTTTTACATCGAGCCGGAGGAGAAAATCTTAGAAGAGCTCCTTGCACAGCAGAAAAAGGAACAGGAACTCAAAGACCTGTATGAAACCTTAAAGGGAAAAGAAAATGTGACCTTAGACGGAAAAAAGATTATGGTGTATGCCAATATCGGCAATATCAAGGATCTGGCCCACGTCATCAAAAACGATGCCGGAGGAATCGGATTGTTCCGAAGCGAATTCATTTTCCTTGAGAGAAATGATTTTCCGACGGAGGAGGAGCAGTTTGCGATTTACAAGACCGTTGCGGAGACTATGGCGGGAAAACGGGTAATCATTCGAACCTTGGACATCGGAGCCGACAAAAAATGTGACTATTTCCAGATGGATCCGGAGGAAAATCCTGCCATGGGCGTTCGGGCCATCCGCATCTGCCTCACTAGACCGGAGATTTTTAAGACCCAGCTTCGGGCCCTGTTCCGGGCAAGTGCCTACGGAAATATCGCGGTGATGTATCCGATGATTACCAGTATGAAGGAAATAAAGGCCATCAAGGCAATTGTGCAGGAGGTCTGCCAAAAGCTTAAGGAGGAAGGAATTCCTTACAAAATGCCCCAGCAGGGAATCATGATCGAGACTCCGGCAGCCGTTATGATCAGTGATCTTTTAGCAAAAGAGGTGGATTTCTTCAGCATCGGAACTAACGACCTGACTCAGTATACGCTGGCCATTGACCGGCAGAATGAAAAGCTGGATGATTTTTACGATTCCCACCATCCTGCGGTACTCCGCATGATTCAGATGGTGGTGGACAATGCCCATGAGGCCGGAATCTGGGCCGGAATCTGCGGCGAGCTGGGAGCGGATACATCTCTTACGAAAGAATTCTTGAAAATGGGTGTGGACGAGTTGTCCGTTTCTCCTGCGAGAATACTTCCAATTCGTAAAATTATTCTTGAGACAAATGTGACAGAGTATGGTAGAATAAAAGAATAAACCATGCCCGACATGTCGCAGGGATCATGAGGTGGAAGCTATGCTGGCAGAGCAGAGATACAAAATTATACTGGATTTACTGGAAAAAAATAAAAGTGTAACCGTGACAGAGATTCGGGAGGCGCTCCATGCCTCCGAATCTACCGTCCGACGGGATATTACAGCCTTGCACAATGCCTCAAAACTGATAAAGGTATTTGGCGGGGCTGTTTCTATTGATGAAAACAGTTTTTCGGCAAACGAGCCCACGGTAGCCCAGAAGGTGGACTTAAATAAGGATGAAAAAAGGAAAATCGGAAAATATGCCGCAGCCCTGATTAAAACAGAAGAGTTCGTCTATATAGATGCGGGAACGTCGACGGCCAGCATGCTGGAATTTATCGATGTAAGCAAGGTGACCTTTGTCACCAATGCGGTTGCCCATGCCCAGGCTCTTTCGGCAAGAGGAGCAAAGGTCTATCTGCTTGGGGGAGAGCTGAAGGGCTCCACCGAGGCAATTGTAGGAAATACGGCAGTCCGTTTACTGCAGGGCTACCATTTTACAAAGGGATTTTTTGGCACGAACGGAGTCAGTAAAAGGGAAGGCTTTACCACACCGGATGCGGACGAGGCCATCATAAAGGAAACGGCTATGGCACAATGTCAGAAGGCATATGTGCTGGCTGACTCCTCCAAATTCCACAAGGTATCCTCTGTGACCTTCGGAGAGTTTAAGGGGGCCACCATCATTACAGATGTGATCCTGCCGGGCTATGAGCAGTTTGATAACGTGGTTTTGGCGAAAGAATGACGACTGGGGAATAGGATGAGAAACACTACACTTTGTTATATCGAAAAAGATGACTGTTATCTTATGCTGCTTCGAAACAAAAAGGAAGTGGATGAGAACAAAGGGAAATGGATTGGTATTGGCGGAAAGTTTGAAGAGGGAGAAAGCCCGGAGGAGTGCCTGCTTCGGGAAACAAAGGAAGAAACCGGACTTACGCTTTTAGATTATCGCTTCCGGGGAATTGTAACCTTTTTGTCCGATGAGTGGGGCTGTGAATATATGCATCTGTTTACCGCTGATCGATTTGAAGGGGAAGTAACCGCGTGCAGTGAAGGAGAGCTGAAATGGATTCCAAAAAGCAAGATTCTGGATTTAAATCTCTGGGAGGGTGACCGCCCGTTTCTAAAGCTGCTTTTTGAGGACAGTCCCTTTTTTACCATGAAGCTGTCCTATAAGGGAGATACGCTTACAGATATACAGACGAAGATTTACCGGTGATTATACAAAGGAGGAGGAACGGGGATTTGAGAAGAGTTTTACTTATTTCAGACGGCTGGAAACGATTGGTTACCTACGCCTGGGTTGACGGAATCATGCATGGGGCAAAGGAGCTTGGGGAAGAAATCTGCTTGTATCAGTTTAATACAAACGGAAACTGGAGCCGTGATAAAAAATACAATAATGGCGAATATAATCTGTTTACGCTCCCGAATTTCGAGGACTACGACGGGGTTATTTTTGACGGAACAAATATCACAGACCAAAGACAGCTCAATGCAATTGTAAAAAAATTAAAGGATCTGGATATTCCGGTGGTAAGCATCTGCTATGCGGTAGAAGGCTGCTATTATGTGGGAAATGATAATTATAAGCTGTTTCGGGAGCTGATTGACCATCTGTATCAAAAGCATGGATGTCGGGATTTTGTTTTTGCGGGAGGACCGGATTACAACTACGAAAATCAGATTCGTTATAAGTCCTTCTGCGACGCGATGGAAGAATACCACTTACCATGCGATGAAAGCCGTTGCCTGTTTGGAGATTTTGATTTTGGAACTGGGGTCAGGTACTTTAACGAGTGGGTGGAGCAAAAGAAGCCCCTGCCGGGAGCCTTCGTCTGTGCAAATGACAATATTGCAGCCGGGATTTGTTCCGCGGCCGAACGCCATGGATTTAAGATCCCCAGGGATTTTCTGGTTACAGGCTTTGACAATCTGGATAAAGCTGCATACTTCAATCCCCAGATTACAACGGTAGAGCATAACCGTGGAAATATCGGAAAAACCGCCTTAAGAATTCTTTCCCAGAAATGGAAAGGGGAAGAGGTGGACGCGTTCCAATATCTGGAATCGGAATGCATTTTCGGAGAGAGCTGCGGCTGCCCGAACAGCGGAAGGGTGGACTACCGGAATTACATCAAGTGGCAGATCGAGTATTCGGTGAAAAAGGAGTGCGAAGATGAGGCGGTCATGGTGCTGGAAAACCAGATTGCCGAATGCAACGATTACAGAAGTCTGTTTCAGGGATTTGCCAGCTATATTGAATCCCTTTCTTGCGATGGAGTATACTTCGTCGTGGATAGAAAGCTCTTAGATGCACGGCTGGACACAGCATTTTCCAATAAGGGCTATCGAAACAGGCATGAGCTTGAGGTAGGTTATGCAATTGAGCACGGAAAAGAGCTGCAGTTTGCAGGAGAGCAGGCGCTAAGCCGATATCTGGACGAAAACGGTGCGAACAACGCATATATGTTTTCTGCAATTCATTTCCGGGATCAGAATGTAGGCTTTACGATTTTGAAGAACCCTACCTTTTTGTATGAAAATCCTTCTTATTATGATGTACATTCCGTTTTTGTTACAAAGCTGGAAAATCTGTTTAAGCAGACACAGCTTAAAAATGTATACAACAGAGATGCTTTGACCGGACTATACAACCGTGTGGCTTACAATGAAATGATCGTACCGAGATTTGACAGATATACCCGTCAGAATATTTCCTGTGCAATGGTCTTCTTCGATGTGGATAATTTTAAGCAGATGAATGATACCTATGGACATAAATTCGGGGATGAGGTACTGAAAACGATTGCAAAAACCCTGGAGAGGGAAAAGCCAAAGAACAGCTTTTCATATCGATTTGGCGGAGATGAGTTTGTGGTCTTTCTGGCAGATGCGACAGAAGAGAATATAGCTGCATTTGTGAGCCGTGTAAATAAGATTCTGTCGGAGCGGAAGATCAAGTTGAGCCATGGCGTAATCGTTACGGACCCAAAGAGTGGGAAAACCCTGGATGAATATTTAGTGATGGCGGATAAGAAAATGTATGAAGTAAAAGCAGCGAGAAAGAGAAATGCAAAAATGAATTTTTTGAAGGGTGTGGATATTTCCTCCCTCCCGGAGCACTTGGATGGTGGGGAGAAATTTTATCTGGCAGACGGAAGATGCGTGGATGCATTTGAACTGCTTGCCGAAAATCATATCAATTCCGTTCGCCTTCGTATCTGGAATGAGCCGAATCTGGTGTCGGAGGCAAAAGGCTACTGTGACCTTGCCCACACCATTGAAATGGCAAAAAAAATAAAAGCCCATGGAATGCATTTTTTGCTTGACTTCCATTACTCCGATTATTGGGCAGATCCGGGTCAGCAGAGAAAGCCCAAGGCCTGGGAAAATCTTTCCTTTGAAGAGCTGAAGGAGGCCGTATATCAATATACAAAAGAGGTTCTTGACGCATTGGAGGAAGCCGGCGCTCTTCCGGACATGGTTCAGGTAGGAAACGAGATTCGAAGCGGCATGCTTTTCCCGGATGGAGCAGTTCCGGCGTATGACAATCTGGCGGCCCTCATCAATGCGGGAATCCGGGCAGTAAGAGAAAAATCGTCGGATATTTCGGTTATGATACATTTAGACCAGGGAGGCCGATTCTTCTACTTAAAGGAGTGGTTCGATGCAGTATTTGCAGCAGGAATGGAACCCATCGATGCCATCGGAATATCCTTCTACTCCTTCTGGCATGGAACCTTTATGGATTTAAAGAATTCCATGGAACAGCTGATTGAGCGCTATCATGTTCCGGTGTATGTGGTAGAAACCGCACATCCCTGGCGACACTGCAAGGCGGAGCATGTTTCTGTTGACCTTATGAAAACGGCGGGACTTCCGGCAGGGGAAGAAGAGCAGAAGAAATCCCTCGCCCTTGTGATGCAGATCGCGGCAGCTGTGTCAAAGGATCTGCCAACCGGAGTATACTATTGGGAGCCTCTCTGCATACCGGGAAAAACCTATGGAAGCTGGGATGAGAACATGGGAATGCTGGATGAAAACGGAAAAGCACTCCCATCCTTTGAGATGTACCGCGACTTTGATCCGAAGAACCCTCCGATTGAGAATTTGGAGGAATATATCGAATCCTTATATGCGGTGGATGAATCACAGCTGGCACCGGCAGGGACAAATCTGGTTCCAAACGGAGATTTTTCGGAAGGGGTAAAGGGATGGTGGATCACAAAGGACCCGGAGGAGGTCACCATTGAGGAAAAGGATAAAGAAGTCTATGTTTCCTGCAAGAGTAATTTTACCTTCGAGCTTTTCCGGGACGTTCATATTGATAAAGCCGGAACCTATTGTTTATCCGTGGAGTATCGTGGAACAAATACGACGGGAGTGCAGGTAGAGCTATTCCTAAAAACCATTACCTGTAATGGACAGGAAGAGTACACAAAGACGATTTTTCCATCGGATGTGAGATTCGTTGTCCATAGCATTGAGAATTTGAAGCTTTCTGCCGGACAGGTACAGCTTGGAATCCGGATGAATACACCTCCTGTATTTGGAAGAATCCGGAATATCTCTCTGGTTGAGATTGTCGAAGATTAGATATATTTTATATTTCGCAGCGAAATAGGGTATTCTATTTTAGACCAAATCTGCTTGTGGTTTCTTGGGAAGTCGATTACAATTTACTTAACTGAAGACGAAAGGGGGAAATCCTATGGCACAAATTTTTGAGCTGGCAAACCCGTACATTATTACATGGCTGATACTTCTTATTGTATTCATTGCAGTTGAGCTTTTCACGGTGGGGCTTACTTCTATATGGTTTGCTGCCGGAGCATTGGTTGCACTGATTATCGCAGCCTGCGGAGGCGGATTTGTATTTCAGCTGATGGCGTTTCTTGCAGTTGCGTTTGGAGCGCTTTTTGCCACAAGACCATGGGCAAAAAAATATATCAATTCCAGAACCCAGGCAACGAATGCGGACAGCGTAATCGGCACGGAAGTGAAGGTTACGGAACGCGTAAGTAACATAGATCAGACCGGTACCGTTGTTGCAAAGGGACAGGAGTGGACGGCCCGGGCAGAGAATGATACAATGATCTTTGAGCAGGGAGAACTTGCAAAGGTCGTCCGCATTGACGGAGTAAAATTAATATTGACAAAATAATCTAGGAGGATTAAAAAATGGGACCATTAATAGCATTTATTGTAATTGTAATTCTGGCGTTGTGCATCTTTGTAAGCTGTGTAAAGATTGTTCCACAGGCACATGCCATGGTAATTGAGCGTTTGGGAGGATATCTTACGACCTGGCCGGTAGGAATTCACTTCAAAGTTCCTTTCATTGATCGAATTGCAAAGAACGTTTCTTTAAAGGAGCAGGTTGCAGATTTCCCGCCACAGCCGGTTATTACAAAGGATAACGTTACCATGCAGATCGATACTGTCGTATATTTCCAGATCACAGATCCAAAGCTTTATGCATACGGTGTGGAAAACCCGATCATGGCGATTGAGAATTTAGCAGCAACTACACTTCGTAACGTCATCGGTGATCTCGAATTGGATGAGACACTTACTTCCCGTGAGACCATCAACGCTAAGATGCGTGCAACCCTTGATGTTGCAACCGACCCATGGGGAATCAAGGTAAACCGTGTTGAGCTTAAGAACATCATGCCTCCAAAGGCGATTCAGGATGCAATGGAGAAGCAGATGAAGGCAGAGCGTGAACGTCGTGAGGCAATTCTTCGTGCAGAAGGTGAAAAGAAATCCACCATTCTTGTTGCAGAAGGAAATAAGGAATCTGCCATTCTTGATGCTGAGGCTGAGAAACAGGCTGCAATCTTACGTGCAGAAGCAAAGAAAGAGGCAACTGTTAAGGAAGCAGAAGGTCAGGCAGAGGCCATCCTTAAGATTCAGCAGGCAAATGCAGACGGTCTTCGCATGTTAAAGGAAGCTGCTCCGGATGATGCAGTACTTCAGTTAAAGAGCTTAGAGGCTTTTGCAAAGGCTGCAGACGGAAAGGCTACCAAGATTATCATTCCTTCCGAAATACAGGGAATTGCCGGACTTACAAAATCTATCGCAGAAATTGCAAAAGAACAGTAATAGATATTGTGTCAGGACCAGGCAAAAGGCTACCCTATCTTGTGGGTAGCCTTTTTATTGTGCAAATGGTATAATTAAGAATATATGCAATAATTGAAGTCATAGTGAATTGCTTGTCGGGTCAAGCTCTGTTTAGAGGAGAATTGAATGAAGAGTAATATACGTTTTAAGGGAAAGCTAAAAGGCTATCTTAGTATGCCGTTATACCTTATGATATTATTTGTTGTACTTAATATATCCATGTACTTTTATGATGTAAGAAGCGGAGCAGTTATCAGCGTATTTCTTGCAATTTATGGGGTAGCAGAGGGAATTCTTTTTTGGGGAATGCATCAGAAAGTGGCAAACGAGATCGTCAATTATGCAACGAACTACGCTACTGTACAGAAGCGTTTACTAAATGAGTTTGAAATACCCTATGCACTTTTGGATTACAGCGGGAAAATATTGTGGGTAAATGATCAATTTGCAGAGCTGGCAGATATTGACCCAAAGAAGTACCACAAGTCCATTACCACCATTTTCCCAACTATTACCAGAGAATTTTTGCAGAAAAGCGATCAGCCGCAGAATATCAATATTGAGAAAAATGACAGACGTTTCCGTATTTCCATCAACCGTATTTATTTTGATGCCATTGCATCTTCGGGAGAGCTTTTAGAAACAGATGATGCAGAGGAGTTTTTGACGGCATTGTATCTGTTCGATGAGACAGAATTGAACCGGTATATGGTGGAGAATGAAGAGCAGAAGCAGGTGGCAGCCCTTGTTTATATTGATAATTATGAGGAAGCGCTAAACAGTATTGAAGATGTAAAACGCTCCCTGCTTGTGGCGTTAATCGACCGGCGGGTAAACCAGTATTTTGCACAATATGATGCTCTTGTGCGAAAAACCGAGAAGGATAAATATTTTGTTGTTTTTAAATACAAATATCTGCAGCAGTTAGAAGAGGACAAGTTCAAGCTTCTTGAGGATGTAAAGTCGGTAAAAGTGGGAAACGAGATGGCGATTACCCTCAGCATCGGTGTCGGAATTCACCGCGACAGCTACAACCAGAGCTATGATTATGCCCGGGCGGCCATCGATATTGCTTTGGGACGAGGCGGAGATCAGGTGGTTGTAAAGGACGGGGAAGAAGTCATTTACTTTGGAGGAAAGGCAAAGCAGATTGAGCGCAATACCAGAGTAAAAGCAAGAGTGAAGGCCCAGGCGCTCCGTGAAATCTTAGAGACAAAAGAGAATGTACTGATTATGGGTCATGCTCTTACTGACGTGGATGCCCTTGGCGCAGGTGTCGGCATCTACTGTGCATCACAGATTCTTGGGAAAAAAGCTCAGATCGTTGTAAACAATCCATCCAGCTCCATCCGTCCGATTATGGAGTCCTTTTCAACGGATAAGGGATATGCACAGGATTTGTTTGTAACCAGTGAGCAGGCTCTTGAAATGATGGGAAGGAATACTGCTGTTGTGGTTGTGGATACGAACCGTCCAAGCTCCACCGAATGTCCGGAGCTGTTAAAGCGTACCGAATGCATCGTGGTATTTGACCATCACAGACAGGGAAATGAGATTATTGAAAATCCGCTTCTCTCCTATATTGAACCCTATGCATCCAGTGCCTGTGAGATGGTGGCAGAGGTGCTGCAGTATTTCGATGAGAATCTGAAGCTGGAATCCTGCGAAGCAGACTGTATCTATGCGGGTATTCTGATTGATACCAATAACTTTATGACAAAGACCGGAGTCCGTACCTTTGAAGCGGCAGCTTATCTGAAGCGTTCCGGCGCTGAGGTAACCCGGGTGCGCAAGCTCCTGCGCAATGATATGGATGCCTACAAGGCAAGGGCGGAGGCTGTCCGGCATGCCGAGGTTTACCGTGGGGCCTTTGCGATATCCATCTGTCCGGGCGAAAATGTGGAAAGCCCAACCATCGTTGGCGCCCAGGCTGCCAATGAGCTTTTGAACATTGTGGGAATAAAAGCATCCTTTGTCCTCACGGAGTATCAGGGAAAAATATATGTAAGCTCGCGTTCGATCGATGAGATCAATGTGCAGCTTATCATGGAACGGTTAGGCGGAGGCGGTCACTTTAATATGGCTGCAACGCAGTTAAAGGACTGCACCTTAATGCAGGCCAAGCAGATGATCCAGGAGACGCTGGATAAGATGATTGAGGAAGGAGATATCTAAACGGTGAAGATTATTTTATTAGAAGATGTAAAGACATTGGGAAAAAAAGGTGACATTGTAAATGTCAGCGACGGATATGCAAGAAATGCCATTCTTCCAAAGAAATTGGGAGTGGAGGCAACCGCAAAGAATTTAAACGATTTAAAGCTTCAGAACCAGCATGCAGACAAGGTTGCGGCAGAGAATCTGGAGAAGGCAAAAGAGCTTGCAAGGGAAGTGGAACAGCAGAAGGTTGTTATAAAAATTAAGTCCGGTGATGGCGGAAAAATCTTCGGTTCTGTATCCACAAAGGAAATCGCCCAGGCAGCAAAGGAGCAGACCGGACTGGATCTGGACAAAAAGAAAATGCAGCTTACAGACCCCATCAAAGCCCTTGGAACCTATGAGGTTTTGGTAAAGCTTCACCCGCAGGTGACAACAAAGCTTACAGTACAGGTAGTTGAGGAATAAGGAGGGAATCCTCTTGGATGAAACGATCATAAAGCGTGTGATGCCAAATAGTCTAGAGGCGGAGCAATCGGTTATCGGTTCCATGATCATGGATAAGGATGCCATTGTAACGGCAATGGAAATGCTGCTGCGCGAGGATTTTTATCATCAGCAGTACGGAGTGTTATTCGAGACTATGGTGGAGCTGTATTCAGACGGGCAGCCGGTTGATCTTGTTACATTGCAGAACAAGCTAAAGGAAAAGGATGTTCCGAGGGAAGTATCCAGTTTAGAGTTTGTTCGTGATCTGGTTACTGCAGTTCCAACATCCGCAAACATAAAATACTATGCCACAATCGTAAAAGAAAATTCCGTAAAGAGAAAACTGATTCATGTAACAGAAGGTATTGAGAATGACTGCTACGCAGGGAAAGACGCATTGGAGGTCGTTCTTGATAGGACTGAAAAAGAGGTGTTTGGTCTTCTTTCCAGCAGGACAAGCGGAGAATATGTTCCCATTCGTCAGGTGGTAATGAATGCCCTGGAGAAAATTGAGAAGGCTTCGAAGCAGTCGGGAAATGTAACCGGAATTCCTACCGGGTTTACGGATCTGGATTACCGGACTGCAGGACTTCAGCCTTCGGATTTGATTCTTGTAGCGGCGCGTCCTTCCATGGGAAAAACCGCTTTTGTCCTTAACATTGCGCAGCATGTCGCATTTCATGAGCATATGTGTACCGCCATCTTTTCTCTTGAGATGTCAAAGGAGCAGCTGGTAAATCGTTTGTTCTCTCTGGAAGCAAAGGTAGATGCTCAGGCACTTCGAACCGGAAATCTTTCGGATGCAGACTGGGAGAAGCTGGTGGAGGGTGCGGGAATTATCGCAGATTCCGAGCTGATCATTGATGATACCCCGGGTATCAGTATTACAGAAATGCGCAGTAAGTGCAGAAAATACAAGCTGGAGCATGATTTAAAGCTGATAATCATTGACTATCTGCAGCTTATGAGTGGCAGTGGCGGAAAATCAAACGAGTCACGTCAGCAGGAAATTTCCGATATTTCCAGATCCTTAAAGGGCCTTGCAAGAGAGCTTTCGGTTCCTGTAATTGCACTGTCCCAGCTTTCACGAGCCGTAGAGCAGAGACCGGATCACAGACCGATGCTTTCGGACCTGCGAGAATCCGGAGCCATTGAGCAGGATGCCGATGTGGTAATGTTCATTTACCGGGATGATTACTACAATCACGATACGGACAAGAAGGGTATTTCCGAGATTATTATTGCAAAACAAAGAAACGGCCCCATCGGGACCGTTAATCTGGCTTGGCTTGCACAGTATACAAAATTTGGAAATCTGGAGCATTCAGATTATACTGAGGAATAATTCTGTCACAAATACTGAGGCGCAGGCAGCAACTGCAACGGTGGTAAGCCCCTTCCCGCGATACGCGAAGAATACTGCCACCGCAAGTCCAACGATGGCGGAGACCAGAGAGCTTGTGGCATAGAGAATGGCAGGAATAGTCATAGCCGTAAGTACCGCATATGGAATATAGTATAAAAACGACCGGATGAAACGATTCTCTATTTTTCGCTTTACTGCCACAAGGGGCAGGGTACGGATCAGATAGGTAGAGCCTGCCATGATAAGCAGGTAGATAAAAAACGTAGAGGTATTTATCGTTGTCATACTTCTTCCTCCTTAACCGGGAATAAAATTGCACCAATGATAGCAGCGGCGATGGCACAGATACTGATGGACAGTCCGGAAGAAATGCCGGCCAGCAATGGTATATAGGTAAAGAAACAGCTGAGAAGCAGAGCGATTATTACAACAAAGATAACCGCTTTGCTTTTTTTCATTTCCGGAACAACAATTGCCACAAACATGCCGTAGATTGCCACAGAAAGGGCACTCATCAGGCGGTCCGGAAGAACATTTCCAAGCAGGGCACCAAGCAGCGTTCCAAGGCTCCATCCCAGATATGGAAGCACGCAAAGTCCTGCAAAAAAGGAGCGGGTTACGTTTTCCTCCTGACTTGCTACGGCAAAAATTTCATCGGTCATCATAAAGCCAAACAGCAGACGGTAGACGCCTTTAAATTTTTCGTCAAGCTTCTGGGAAAGGGAAATGGACATAAAGGAGTAACGCACATTGATGGTCAGCTGGGAAATCAGCATGGAGACATACTGACCCGGCAGCAGCATGGTGGTTATTCCGGAAAACTGTCCCGCAGAGGTGACGGTTGTCATAGAAATAATAAGTGCTTCCCACCAGGTAAATCCGTAGGAGACTGCCATAAGTCCAAAGGTAAAGGATACGGACAAATAGCCAAGCCCAATAGGGAAACCGGCGCGAAAGCCTTTTTTAAATGAATTCATAATCTAGTCCTCTTCTTTTGGTATAAACTAACATTCTATTATACTAAAAGTTCAAAAAAAAGATAGTAGTAATTTTCATCCGAGGAAAATCATATTGTGTCGAAATAATACGATGACTTTTGTTTGAACCGGGATGTGACAAAGGCTATAATTTAAGAGAAGTAAAGCCATGTCCATGTGGACAAGTTCAAGTAAGGAGGGTACTCATCGTGGAAAAGGTGCGTTACATGATTTCCGACGCGGCAACGATTACCGGCGTGGAATCACATGTATTACGTTACTGGGAAGATGAACTCGAGCTTTCCATCCCGAGAAATGAGATGGGGCATCGATATTATACGCGGGAGAACATACAACAATTTGAAAGGATAAAGGAGCTTAAGGAACAGGGCTATCAGCTAAAGTCTATCCGGATGATCCTGCATAATGAAAATGTGGATGTAAATTCTCCTTCATTTTCAGAAAAAAATGAGCTGGCAGCCCACGGGGCATCGGATCCGGTTCCGGCGAATGGGCAGATCGGCGCCGACGAACGCATGCAGCAGTTTCGGGAGCTGATGAGTGATATTGTGGGACGGGCAATCGCCCAGAACAATGAGGAACTGTCTCTTGTAATAGGAACAGAGGTGCAGGAGCGTGTGCTCAAGGAGATGGATTATCTGATGAGGGAACAGGATGCGGCCGCAGAAGAGCGATATAAAAAGTTAGATCAGGCCATTCGCGGGCATCTGCGTAAGAAAAAAACTCTGTTTTCAAAGAAGGAGTCTGTAGAGAAGGATGTAAAAGCTGTGCCTTTGAAGGAAAAGAAAATTTTATCCATTGAGCAGCCTACATAAAAAGGGAGAATAAAAGTTCTTCTCTGTACGAAAATGGTACGGAGAAGAAGCTTTTTATTCTCCCTTTTTGGATAGTCTGCAATTATGTATTGCGATTAGCCTTCGTTAATTGCTCCTGTTGGGCAAACACCAGCACATGTTCCGCAGCTTACACAAGCATCTGCATCGATCTCGTACTGAGAAGCACCTGCACTGATTGCTCCTACTGGACACTCTCCAGCACATGTTCCGCAGCTAACGCATGAATCAGTAATAACGTATGCCATGATAAATTCCTCCTTAAAAAATAATGATCATTATTCGCCACCATCGGCTTAGTTGGTATTGTATTATAATTTCTTTTGAATTTCAAGTAAATCTATACATGTACTTAATTTGGCACAATTCTTATACTGCAAAGTTGCGATATTTGAGGGATATGGTATAATAAAAGCTATGGAAACAGAAATTTTATCAATAGACCCAAATCATATAGATGAGGAAAAAATACGCAGAGCCGGGGAGCTTATTGCAAAAGGAGAATTGGTTGCATTTCCCACAGAGACGGTTTACGGATTGGGAGGAGATGCATTAGACCCCAAGGCCGCCCAAAAGATCTATGGGGCAAAAGGAAGACCTTCGGATAACCCGCTCATTGTGCATATAGCGGAATTTTCGGATCTAGAGCGCATCGCAAGGGAGGTGCCGCCACAGGCAAAGCGGTTAGCGGATGTATTCTGGCCGGGACCACTTACCATGATCGTATGGAAAAACGATCTTGTTCCATATGCCACCACGGGAGGGATGGAAACGGTGGCGGTTCGTATGCCCAATCATCCGGTTGCTCTTTCCCTTATCAAAAAAAGCGGAAGGTTAATTGCTGCGCCAAGTGCAAATACCTCAGGACGACCAAGCCCAACGGAGGCCTCCCACGTTGCAGAGGATTTATCCGGCAGGATCGCCATGATTTTAGACGGTGGACCGGTAGGAATCGGGATTGAGTCTACCATCATCGACCTGACAGAAGAAAAGCCCATGGTGCTGCGCCCAGGCTATATCACACCACAGATGCTTTCGGAGGCGATGGGGGAAGAGGTAATCATAGATCCCGGAATCATTGCGGCAGATGATACCAAAAAGCCGAAGGCTCCCGGGATGAAATATAAGCACTATGCACCAAAGGCGGATATGGTAATCGTAGAAGGGGAAGAACAGGCGGTTATCGATAAGATTAACGCTTTAGTCCGGGAGAAGGAGAAAAGTGGAGTAGAGGTAGCGGTAATTGCCTGTGAGGAAACAAAAGATTTTTACCATGCGAAGAACGTTCTAAGCATGGGGAGACGTACAAATGAGGAGGAGATTGCCAGGCATCTGTACCGCATTTTGAGGGAGTGCGATGAGCTTTCAGTTGCGGCAATTTATTCAGAGAGTTTTTCTACACCGAGAATCGGAAATGCAATTATGAACCGGCTGCTAAAGGCTGCCGGCCATCAGGTGATTCTGGTATAGAGAAAAGAGGAACAGATAAAAACTATGAAGGAATATAATCGTATTATTTTTGTGGGGCAGTCAGGGACTTCAAGAGAGCCCATGGCGAAAGGAATTTTAGAGGATTTTACATTGCATCATCCGGTGGAGGTATTGGCAAGAGGGCTGGTGGTGCTGTTTTCTGAGCCAATGAATCAAAAGGCAGAGGCGGTCTTAATCAGCAACGGGATCAATCTCGAAGGCTTTTCCTCCAAGGCACTTTCCGAGGAGGAGATTACAGAGGACACCCTTGTTCTTACCATGGAGTATGCGCAAAGGGACAAGCTTTTTGAGCTTTTTCCGGATACGGATTCCGAAAATGTTCATGTACTGACAGAGTATGTGGGGGATGAGCTTGAAATCCTAGACCCTTACGGAGGAGCATTACCGTCTTACGGACTTTGTTATGAAACGCTTCGTAAGTCGATAAAAAAGTTAGTAAAAATTCTAAACGAAGGAGAATAAAAAATGGCAAAAGTTGTAGTTATGGATCATCCTTTGATTCAGCACAAAATTGGACTTATGAGAAGATGCGAAACAGGCTCAAAGGATTTTCGTACCTTAGTGAGTGAGGTTGCGATGCTGGAGTGCTATGAGGCAACAAGAGACTTAGAGCTTACCGATGTTGAGATCGAGACTCCAATCTGCAAGACCACCGTTAAGGAGCTGAAGGGAAAGAAGCTTGCGGTAGTTCCGATTCTTCGAGCAGGACTTGGAATGGTGGATGGTATGCTTGAGATGATCCCGGCAGCTAAGGTGGGACATATCGGTTTGTACCGTGACCCGGAGACGGCGGAGCCGGTGGAATATTATTGTAAGCTTCCGGCAGATTGTGCCAACCGGGAGGTATTTGTGGTAGACCCGATGCTGGCAACCGGCGGATCCTCTGTTGCCGCAATCCAGATGCTAAAGGACAAGGGCGTAAAGAGTATTCATTTTATGTGCATCATTGCAGCTCCGGAGGGAGTAAAGCGCATGACGGAAGCACATCCGGATGTAGATCTTTATATCGGTGCACTGGATGATCACTTAAATGAGCATAAGTATATTGTCCCCGGTCTTGGAGATGCGGGAGACCGTATCTTTGGAACAAAATAAATACAATTTTAACTTCTAATTTCGATGTAGTTCTCTTTTCTATGGGATTCGGGCGGTATGGTGCTGCGAGAATTTAAGGGAATTACATCGAATGTTTGCTTTCTTTTGTTTCTCGATGTACATTTTGGATGCCAGATCTCATCAATTACATCGAGAAATCTGATATTTCTCTATTTTGTTGTGTAAAAAGCTATTGTCTGAATTGTAAAAACATCGAATATTTAATAATCCCCCGAAATTGTTGTAAAAATTGAATAACGAAAAAATGAAAATACATCGATTTATTTGCTTTTTATAGAATCGATGCATTTTTGAAAATCGCAAAAGAGAAATTTGCATCGAAAAAATTGGGTTCGATCTTTTTCGATGTAAATGTAAAAAGTAAATCGTACAGACTACATCGAGAAGCATAAGAAATGTGCAAATCGATGAAAAAGGAATAAATTGAATGTGAGGATAGGATATGAGCAAAAAATTAAAATTATTACCGGCAAATCCGGAGATCAGCGATTTGCAGGAAAAAATAGATTGTTTTTTGAAGTAAAAAAGAATATGTTATAATTTTTTTGTAACGTTTTTGGGGATGGGGTGTCAAATAAACAGAACAAACAAAGGAGGTGTGGAAATGGATAATTTTGACGAGATATATAAGCATTATTACAGACAGGTCTATTCTATATTCTGGATCTGTGTGGTAACAAGGATATCGCGGAAGAAATTACTCAGGAAGCATTCTTTAAGGTTCTAAAGAAGATTGACACATTCCGGGGCGAGTGAAGCATCCATACATGGATTATCGAAATAGCAAAAAATACATATTTGAACTATTGCAAGAAGAAAAAGCACGAATCCCCATCCGAGAGTTTAGAGATGCTTTCGGATGAAAAAAGTCCGGAAGAGGCGCTTGCGAATAAGGAAATGGCATTGGAGATTCATCAGGCGCTGCACAAGCTGCCACAACCCTATCGTGAAGTTTTCTGGATGCGAACTTTTGGAGAATTGTCATTCAAAGAAATAGGCAGAATTCTGGGAAAAACGGAAAGCTGGGCAAGAGTGACTTACCACCGGGCCAGGCTGATGATTAAGGAGGGTGTGTGCGAATGAGATATTCATGTGACGTAATAAAAGATCTGCTGCCATTGTACTGCGACAAGGTCTGCACAAAGGATAGTGCAAAAATCATAGAAGAGCATTTGGCGGAATGTCCAAGCTGCAAAGCGCTGTATCAAAAGATGGTGGAGTCAACGAAGATCGAGGAAACCGTTGCAGAGGAGGAATACGAAAAGCAGCAGGTGGAATCCATAAAAAAAGTAAAAAAGAAGTGGAAAAAGGGAAAGGCAAAATTTTTAGCGATAGGGATTCCGGTAGGGATTGCGATCGCTTTTATACTGACTCGCCTATCTGCATTCGGAGCAATGGGAATGCTATTGGTATTAAATTCGGTTACCTCACGAATTGAAACCTACACGGATGTGGCAGAATATGAAACGTATATCGGGCCAAAAGCAATATCGCCGTACTACCATGCCGGCACGGATATTTTTCCGGAGCACATTCCGGCGGATGCGACTGTAGTGGATTATCAGTATACCTATTACAATCCGTGGGATCCGCAGTATGTGGCGTATCTGACCTTAACTTATGAGGATGAGGAGTTTGCGCAGGAGATGGACCGGCTGGCGGAGTGCGGGATAGAGGATTATACCGGACGATATACGGTAACTGGTCCACCAAAGGGATATCGGATTGAGGCTATGGATTCCGACGAATATATGGGATTTGTCTATGCAATGACTTCAGAGAAGGAAAATACCGTTACCTATGTGATGATCCATTTCTGCAACTATTTTCTGGATTTGGATATTCACGAATATGTTCCAGATGAATATCTGTTGGAGGGATTTGATGCGACACAGGACAATCCATATCGGGAACAGATTCATGCAGAAAAGCAGAAATGAAGCAGATTTGACTTACATCTTTTCTTGTAGAATACGCGTTTTTGTGCTATTCTCGATATAGAAAAAACACGCCGGACAGGCAGGAAAGGGGCTTGCGATATGTCAAGCAGTAAAAGAGAAGACTTTATTGGCTGGGATGAATATTTTATGGGTGTTGCGATGCTTTCCGCAATGCGTTCAAAGGATCCAAATACACAGGTTGGTGCCTGCATTGTAAGTCCGGAGCATAAAATTCTCTCCATGGGGTACAACGGATTTCCCACAGGCTGCTCGGATGATGAGTTTACCTGGGAAAGAGATGGGGAAGATAATAAATATTTCTACTCTACGCACAGCGAGCTGAACGCAATTTTAAACTATCGGGGAGGAAGTATCGAGGGCGCATCTATTTTTGTAACGCTCTTTCCCTGTAATGAATGTGCGAAAGCCATCATTCAATCCGGTATAAAAGAGGTGGTCTATGCAGATGATAAGTATAGCATGACTCCCGGTGTCATAGCTTCCAAGAAAATGCTAAATGCAGCAGGAATTAAGCTGCGGCGCTACGTACCGAAGGGAAGGCAGATTATATTAGATCTTTAATAGGAAAAGAGGAAGAAGACATTGTCCCGGAAAAAGAAAAAAGAGGATTCCCGCATGGTATGGGATGCACTGGTTATGGTGCTGCAGTTTGGAATCAATATGCTGGTGCCGATATTAGGCTGTACATTGTTAGGTGTATGGCTTGGGAATAAGCTTAATATCAACTGGCTTGCAATTCCGCTCTTTTTTGTAGGAGCGATTGCAGGCGGGCAGAATGTGTACCGGATGGCAAAAAAATTTATGAAGTAACACTGCGAAAGAAAACATCGAAGACGATAAACAGATCGATTCGATGTTTTTTTATGGCTTTTTTCGCAAATGAAAATACGCATTTCAGAAGTCCCTTTTCGGAATTATGTTTCTGAGAATGAATTTTGCTATTTGAACCAGAACGTTTAAAAAGCGTCGGCATTTAATGAGCAATTTATTGCGAATTTAGTACCGCTACGCTTTTTACAAACGAGAGTGGGTTCTGATTCGAATATGCAAATTCATTCAGGAACACAATTTCGAAATGGGAGTTTCAAAATATCTGTATGGAAGAAATATACAATTTGACCAATCTGTCAAATAGGAGCGATTATTTTTTGGAATTTGTAGACAAATTTGAAGAAAAAGAGGTATAATACCAATAACTGTTTATTGAGAAAATAGACCCATAGAGGAAGTTGTATGCTTAGAAGATTAAACGATGCATTACCGGGACTTGTTTTGGGAATTATCCTTTATGGAGTAATCTGCCAGATCGCCGGAGTGTGGTTTGTAGAAGATAAGATCGGGTATTCCATCGGTCTTTGGTACGGAATTGCGATTGCCGTTGGAATGGCGATAAATCTCGCTTCCGTAATCTATGATTCTGTCACATTGGGGGACAGTAAAGGTGCCAACCGCAGAATTATTGCAAAATCTTTATTGCGTTACATGGTTGTAGTGATTCTGTTTTTTATATTGGGTTGTTTTAAATTCGGCAATCTTTTTTCTGCTCTTCTTGGAGTGCTGGGGCTTAAGCTTTCTGCTTATGCACAGCCGCTTCTTACAAGAGTGGAAAACAGAATCCTTGGAAGAAGTGATGCGTCTTCTGAGGAGGAAGAGGATTCTTTTGCAGCAGAGGAAGCTGCTGCGCCGGATTTTGAAAAATAAATAAAGGAGGTGACAATGTGAATCAATCGATTTTACTGTCAGATGGAGCCAGCGATATTGACTTTATGATTCATGGTATCTTTTCAGTTACCGTGTTTGGTCAGGAAGTCTGGATTACCACATCGCACTGTTGCATCGTGATTGTGATGGCAATTATGCTGACGTTTGCTGCAATTGCGAATCGGAAGCTGAAAAAAGCACAGGAGCATGTAACAGAAAAACCGGATGCTTTCCAGAATATCATTGAGCTTATGGTCGAGATGCTGGATAAGATGGTTTCCGGCACCATGGGCAAGTGGGCACCGAGATTTGTAAACTACATCAGTACGATTTTTATATTTATTCTGATGAGTAATATTTCCGGTCTCTTCGGTTTAAGACCGCCAACGGCGGATTATGGTACCACCCTTGCACTGGCACTCATAACGTTCTGTATGATTCGATTCAACGAGGCAAAGCATCAAAAAGCTGCAGATATTTGGAAGGGAATTTGTTCGCCGCTTCCGCCATGGCTCCCGATTTGGGCGCCAATCAATATTGTCAGCAACATTGCAGTTCCAATCTCATTGTCATTGCGTTTGTTTGCAAATGTATTGTCTGGAACCGTAATTATGGCACTGGTATACGGATTGTTAAAATGGATCGCCATTTTCTGGCCGGCTGTTTTACATGTATACTTTGACTTGTTCTCCGGAGCAATTCAGACCTATGTATTCTGTATGTTGACGATGACCTATGTAACGCAGGCTTGTGATACAGAAGAGTAAATGAAATAGTAAACGGGCAGTTGCCCAAAACGAACTTATTTTTAAGGAGGATTCATATTATGAATATTTCAGGACAGGATTTAATCAGAGCATGTTCCGCAATCGGTGCAGGTTTGGCAGTTATCGCCGGTATCGGACCTGGTGTTGGACAGGGTATTGCAGCAGGACACGGAGCTTCCGCAGTAGGACGTAATCCGGGAGCACAGGGAAAGATTATGTCAACCATGTTACTTGGACAGGCCGTAGCAGAGACCACCGGTCTTTACGGACTCGTTGTTGCATTATTGTTACTTTTCGTTCATCCACTTGGCTAATTGCCAAAAGGCCCATAAAACGGAAAGGAGAGTAGAAGGTTGCTATTAGCAGAAGATTATACATTCTTATTTAATCTGGATGCCCAGCTGCTCTTCGATACAGCATTACTTGCTGCTGCTGTATTCTTACTTTTCCTTGGAATGTCATACCTGTTATTCAATCCTGCAAGAAAATTGCTTGCAGACAGACAGGAAAGAATCGATAGCGATATCAATTCCGCAAAGGAAGATAAGGAAAGCGCTGCAGCCCTTAAGGCTGAATATGAAGCAAAGCTGAAGGAAGTCGATAAAGAAGTGGAAGTCATTCTTTCGGAAGCCAGACAAAAGGCAATGAAAAATGAGGCAAAGATTATCGGCGAGGCAAAGGAAGAAGCGTCCCGCATTGTAAGGAGAGCGCAGGAAGAAGCAGAGCTTGAGAAGAAGCATGCCATGGATGATATGAAGCAGGAAATGATTCAGATCGCATCCCTCATGGCGGAAAAAGTGGTTGCTGCTTCCATTGACACGAAGATTCAGGATACACTGGTAGAAGAAACGTTAAAGGAGATGGGTAACTCAACATGGCTAAGCTAGTCTCAAAGACATATGGTGATGCACTGTTTGAGTTGGCTCTTGAGGCAGACAAATTGGATCTTTTCCTAGAAGAGGTCAAGGCGGTTGCCGAAGCGATGGAACAAAACGAAGATCTGACCAGACTGATGAATCATCCAAAGATTGTCAAAGAAGAAAAAATGAAACTCATAGAAGACATTTTCAAAGGAAATGTATCCGATGAACTGGTCGGACTGATGCGTATGGTGGTAGAAAAAGGCCATTATAACGAACTTGGCAGCATCTTTTTGTATTTTATCAATCAGGTAAAGGAATACAAAAAAATCGGGACTGCTTATGTGACAGCTCCGCTTCCTCTTTCTGACGAGCAGAAAGCAGCAGTGGAAAAGCGTCTTTTAGAGACCACAAAGTATGTAGAGTTCGAGATGCACTATGATGTAGATGTCGCACTTATTGGCGGCCTTGTAATCCGCATCGGGGACAGAGTTGTGGACAGCAGTGTAAAGAATAAGCTGACATCCTTAACCCGGGAACTGACGCAGATTACGATTTAAAAAAATTGAAAGTAGGTGAAAGCGCTCCATGAATTTAAAACCAGAAGAGATCAGCTCCGTAATTAAAGAGCAGATTAAACGATACGCTTCCCAGCTTGAAGTTGCCGATGTCGGAACCGTTATTCAGGTTGCTGACGGTGTTGCACGTATCCATGGATTGGAAAATGCAATGCAGGGAGAACTTTTAGAGTTTCCTGGAGAAGTTTATGGAATGGTATTGAACCTTGAGGAAGATAATGTAGGTGCCGTATTGCTCGGCTCCCAGAAAAACATCAATGAGGGCGATACCGTAAAGACAACCGGACGAGTGGTAGAGGTTCCGGTAGGTGATGCACTTTTAGGACGTGTAGTAAACGCATTAGGACAGCCCATCGACGGAAAAGGACCTATTGTAACGGACAAGCATCGTCAGGTGGAAAGAGTTGCATCCGGTGTAATCTCAAGAAAATCCGTAGATACACCATTACAGACGGGTATCAAGGCAATTGACTCCATGGTTCCTATCGGAAGGGGTCAGCGAGAGCTGATTATCGGAGACCGTCAGACAGGAAAAACAGCCATTGCTATCGATACTATCATCAATCAGAAGGGACAGGGCGTAAAGTGTATTTACGTTGCCATCGGACAGAAGGCATCTACTGTTGCTTCCATTGTTAAGACATTAGAAGAATTTGGCGCAATGAGCTATACCACAATCGTAGCGGCTACCGCAAGTGAGCTTGCACCAATTCAGTATATTGCTCCATATGCAGGATGTGCTATGGGTGAGGAATGGATGGAGAATGGTGAAGATGTACTGATCATCTATGATGATTTAAGTAAGCATGCTGCTGCATACCGTACCTTATCCTTACTGCTAAAACGTGCACCTGGACGTGAGGCTTATCCGGGAGATGTATTCTATCTGCACTCAAGACTTTTGGAGCGTGCAGCAAGACTTTCCGACAAGTTAGGTGGCGGTTCCTTAACAGCACTTCCAATTATTGAGACACAGGCAGGAGATGTATCTGCATACATTCCTACCAATGTTATTTCCATTACAGATGGACAGATTTATCTGGAAACAGAAATGTTTAACTCCGGATTCCGTCCGGCTATCAATGCCGGTCTTTCTGTATCACGAGTTGGAGGTTCCGCTCAGATTAAGGCCATGAAGAAGATTGCGGCACCGATCCGAGTTGAGCTTGCCCAGTACCGTGAGCTTGCAGCCTTTGCACAGTTTGGTTCTGAACTGGATGCTGCAACGGCAGAGCAGTTAGCACAGGGTGCCCGCATTAAGGAAATCTTAAAGCAGCCACAGTATCAGCCAATGCCGGTTGAAAAGCAGATTATTATTATCTATGCAGCGACCAAGAAATACCTTCTTGATATTGAGGTAGAGGATATCCTTCGTTTCCAGAATGAGTTATTTGAGTATATTGATACAAAATATCCGGAGATTCCGGAAAGTATCATTACCAATAAGGTCATGGACGAGGAAACAGAGAATAAGCTGATTAAAGCAATTGAGGAATGTAAAGCTTCCTTCAAATAAAACGGTGGAAAGTAGGTGGTAAATAATGGCCTCCATGCGAGACATTAAGCGAAGAAAACAGAGTATTTCAAGTACTCAGCAGATCACCAAAGCAATGAAGCTTGTTTCAACCGTTAAATTGCAGAAGGCAAAGACCAGAGCAGAAGCAACGGATCCGTATTTTCATTACATGTATAAGACGGTGAGCTCTATTCTTGCAAAGAGCAAAAACCTAAGTCATCCGTTCCTTACGGCGGGGGAGTCTACGAAAAAGGCCGTGGTAGTGATTACCAGTAATCGTGGACTTGCAGGCGGATACAACTCAAATGTTGTAAAGCTTGTCACCGGAGAAGATTGGGATAAGGAGGACGTTGATATCTACGCAATCGGTGGAAAGGGTGCGGAAGCCCTTGCACACAGAGGATATCATATAGCGGATAATGCTTCTGAAATTATGGAGAATCCTACTTATTCGGACGCTGCAGCAATGTGCCAGAAGGTGCTGGATGCTTTTGTAAACGGAGAGGTGGGAGAGATTTATCTGGCCTATACACATTTTAAGAATACGGTTTCCCATGAACCAGAGCTGATTAAGCTGCTCCCGGTAGAAATCGACGAGGAGGATCTTAATGAAGGATCCGATATTCTGATGAACTATGAGCCAAATGAGGAAGAAGCTTTAAACATGATCATTCCCAAATATGTTACAAGTCTTTTCTACGGAGCTTTAGTAGAGGCTGTAGCAAGCGAGAATGGTGCGAGAATGCAGGCAATGGATTCCGCAACCAGCAACGCAGAGGAAATGATCAGTGATCTGACACTTAAATATAACCGTGCGCGCCAGGGCTCTATTACACAGGAGCTTACGGAAATCATTGCAGGCGCAAATGCGATTTCGTAATTCTAGAATAATAATTAAGGAGAAATAGAAAATGGCAGATAAGAATGTAGGTAAAATTACACAGATTATCAGTGCCGTTCTGGATATCAAATTCCAGGAGGGTAATCTGCCTGAGATCAACGATGCAATTGACATTCCGCTGAAAAACGGCGGAAAGCTCGTTGTTGAGGTTGCTCAGCATCTGGGTGATGATACAGTTAGATGTATTGCCATGGGTCCGACGGATGGTCTGGTCCGGGGGATGGATGCCATCGCTACCGGAGCGCCAATTTCTGTTCCGGTTGGTGAAAATACCCTTGGAAGAATGTTCAACGTTCTTGGGAATCCCATCGATGAGCAGGACCCGCCGGTAACAGATGAAATCTGGCCAATCCATAGACCTGCACCAACATTTGAAGAGCAGGCTACATCACAGGAAATGTTAGAGACCGGTATCAAGGTCGTTGACCTTCTTTGTCCATACCAGAAGGGTGGAAAAATCGGTCTGTTCGGCGGAGCCGGTGTAGGTAAAACGGTATTAATTCAGGAGCTGATCCACAACATCGCTACGGAGCATGGTGGTTACTCTGTATTTACCGGTGTAGGTGAGCGTACCCGTGAAGGAAACGATCTTTACTACGAAATGAAGGAGTCAGGTGTTATTGACAAGACCACCATGGTATTCGGTCAGATGAATGAGCCCCCCGGAGCACGTATGAGAGTTGCCCTTGCCGGACTTACCATGGCAGAGTACTTCCGTGACCGCGGTGGAAAAGACGTATTGTTATTCATTGACAATATTTTCCGTTTTACCCAGGCAGGTTCTGAGGTTTCCGCACTTCTCGGACGTATGCCTTCCGCAGTAGGATATCAGCCAACCTTACAGACAGAGATGGGTGCTCTTCAGGAGCGAATCACCTCTACCAAGAATGGTTCCATCACCTCTGTACAGGCAGTATATGTACCGGCGGATGACTTAACGGACCCGGCTCCGGCGACGACCTTTGCTCATCTGGATGCTACCACCGTATTGGAGCGTTCTATCGCTGAGCTTGGTATTTACCCGGCAGTAGATCCGCTGGCATCTACCTCACGTATTCTTGACCCGCGTATTGTGGGACAGGAGCACTTTGAAGTTGCCCGTGGAGTGCAGGAGATTCTGCAGAAGTACAAGGAATTACAGGATATTATCGCAATTCTTGGTATGGATGAATTATCCGAGGAGGACAAGCTTGTTGTAAGCCGTGCAAGAAAGGTTCAGAGATTCCTTTCTCAGCCATTCTTCGTAGCAGGACAGTTCACCGGCCTGGAAGGAAAATATGTTCCAATCGCTGAGACTATCCGCGGATTTAAGGAAATCTTAGAAGGAAAGCATGATGACGTTCCGGAAGGTTATTTCTTAAATGCGGGAAGTATTGATGAAGTACGCGCCAGAATGAAGTAAGGAGTGAGCGTATGGCAGAAGCAAATCGTGTGTTTGAAATAGAAATCATTACACCGGATCGTGTGTTTTACACAGGAGAGGCAGATTTCCTGGAATTTACAACCGCAGACGGAGATGTGGGAATCTACAAGGATCACATACCGCTTACAACTGTGCTTGCACCCGGCATTGTAACCATTCATAATGGGGATGAGGTAAAGCAGGCAGCAGTACATGCAGGTTTTGCAGAAATCTTAGGAGACAAGGTGATACTTCTTGCAGAGCTTGCAGAGTGGCCGAATGAGATTGATGTAGAACGTGCGGAGGCGGCAAAGGCCCGCGCTGAGGAACGTCTGGCAAATCATACCGCAGATACCGATATTGTGCGTGCGGAGTTTGCGCTTCGCAAGGCATTGATCCGAATTGATGCGGCGAGATTAAAATAGTAAATAAAATTGGGTGCATTCATGAGGATGCACCCAATTTCTTTTGAAAATCCAATTTTAGAACTCCCACTTCGGAAAAGTGGGTATAGGCTGGATGCAACGATTTTTCGGAGCGGAAGTGCGGGATTTGGAAAGATTTGAGGTGCTAGTACCGTCGTATACCTAAAAATCTTGAAAAACAGCTTCAAATTGCGGCTTTTTCAAGCGAATTGTATTATTTAGAAGAGTGGATTTCGCTGTATACCTAGATATTTGCAATTTCTTAGGTACAGGCTAGAATTGAACCGGCGAAAAGTACAGTTTACTAATCAACCAGTGACATTATACAGTTTATCGATCAAGCCTGAAGCAGAATCCACTGTCGCTTGTAAAAAGTAAAATAGGATATAAACCAAGTAGGTATATAAAAGGAAAGAAAAGGGGATGGGCATGAAAAGAAAATATCTGCTATGCAGTATCATCATTGTTTTCTGCATATTTGCTGGATGTGCACCGCAAAGTGGGAAGCCGGAAGATACGGAACAACCATTGGAACTCTATCAGGTGGATGAATCTGTTGTGGCGCCGGAATGGAAGGATTCTTTTCTGGCAGCTCCAAAAGAGGAGGGGGATCTTCGGATTATCCAGATATCAGATCCGCACTATTTTTCTATGTCTATAACAGATCAGGGAGTACTGTATCAGAATGCCATGGCAAAAGCCGCAGGGCGGGATGCACTCCATATCGGTGAAATATTGGACGCATTTTATGAGCAGGTGCAGGAGGAAGAACCGGATGTGCTGATTGTATCTGGAGATCTTAGCATGAATGGAGAAAAGGCAAGTCATATGGATTTTTCCAATTATCTGCAAAAGTTCGAGGATATCGGTATTCCGGTACTTGTCATTCCGGGAAATCATGATATCAACAGTACCTCTGCAAGAGAGATTTACGATAGTGGGGCGATACCGGCAGAAAATGTGACCCCGGAGGAGTTTGAGGAAATCTATCAGGAATTTGGATATAAGGATGCCATTTACCGGGATGCAGATACGCTAAGCTATGTGGCAGATATCGGGAACGATTGCTGGGTGATTATGCTAGATGCCAGTATTTATAGGGACGGAAGTATAAAAGCCAGTGGATATTTAAGTAAAGATACTAGACAGTGGGCTTATGATATTGTAGAAGAGGCTCACCAAAAAGGAATTCGGATATTTACGGTCACTCATCAGAATCTGCTGGCACATAATGAAAACTTTGTGTCAAATTATACGATTACCGATGGTGCATCCATGGTGGAAAAGCTCATGGATGAGGGGGTGGTCATCAATCTTTCCGGACATATGCACAGTATGAACATTGCAGATCGTAGAGAACTTTTTTATGAGGTTGCAATGGGCTCCATAAGCGTCTGGCCCAACCTATACGGACAGCTTGATATCCGGGAAGACGGAACCTATTCCTTTACTACCCATGCCACAGAGCATGAGGGAAACTCCTATGCATATATGCTGGAATCCACAAGGCAGACCTTAGGAAAACGGATGCCGCAATTTGACCTGCAAAGTGAGCAGCTTACTATCATGCGGGATTTTATTGTGGAGATGAATGTAGACTATTTCGCAGGAAAAACAAAGACTCTGGAAGAATATGAAAGCGAAGCCGGATATCAATTGTGGCAGGAGTATGGAAAAGGGACGATGAACTTAGACTATATAAATTCCATCGCCCATCAAAAACGAAATGACCATACATTTATTGCGCCTTTTCGCTTGACAAAGCCTTGCTCCTAAGACTATAATACAAGCTAATTGAAGCAGAAACAGCAATGATGGGAACAAGTACAGATTTGTGAAACATACAGAAAGCTACCGGTTGATGAGAGGTGCATGGGAAGCAGGTTTGGAATACATCCCGGAGCTTTGCACCGAACAATTTTTAGTAGGCTGCAACGGAGTGGCGCACGTTATAGAGGCTTAGGTCTTATCGGAGACTTACAGAGGCAGATTATGTGAGTAGTCTGCAAATTAAGGTGGTAACACGAGATATCCCCCTCGTCCTTAAATGGACGAGGGGATTTTTATTTTCGAGACAGGAGGACATCAATATGACAGTATATGATGAATTGGTTGCCCGTGGACTTATCGCACAGGTAACAGACGAGGCAGAAATCAAAGAACTTATTAACAATGGAAAGGCCGTATTCTACATCGGCTTCGACCCAACTGCAGACAGCCTTCATGTAGGCC
The DNA here is from genome assembly GCA_945910395.1 of uncultured Agathobacter sp. Classification (GTDB taxonomy): domain Bacteria; phylum Bacillota; class Clostridia; order Lachnospirales; family Lachnospiraceae; genus Roseburia. The sequence goes on from CAMDYX010000005.1 coordinate 58,745, forward strand.
ATTTTATGGCACTTTGTTTAATGAAGCGTCTCCAGATGGCAGGAAATAAGCCAATCGCACTGATTGGTGGTGGTACCGCTATGATTGGAGACCCATCCGGACGTTCCGATATGCGTCAGATGATGACAAAAGAAACCATTCAGCACAATGTTGACTGCTTCAAGAAGCAGATGAGCCGCTTCATCGATTTTTCAGATGATAAGGCAATGCTTGTCAACAATGCGGACTGGCTGCTTGACCTGAACTATGTAGAAGTGCTCCGTGACATCGGACCTCACTTTTCCGTAAACCGTATGCTTACCGCCGAGTGCTATAAGCAGCGTATGGAAAAAGGTCTCAGCTTCTTAGAGTTTAACTACATGATCATGCAAAGCTTCGACTTCTACACCTTATTCCAGAAGTACGGATGTAACATGCAGTTTGGTGGAGACGATCAGTGGAGCAACATGCTCGGCGGTACGGAGCTGATCCGCCGTAAGCTTGGAAAAGATGCCTATGCCATGACCATCAACCTTCTTTTAAATTCGGAGGGAAAGAAGATGGGAAAGACACAGTCCGGAGCTGTCTGGCTTGATCCAAACAAGACTTCTCCGTTTGAGTTCTTCCAGTACTGGAGAAACGTTGCTGATTCGGATGTTCTTAAGTGCATCCGCATGCTGACCTTCCTTCCTCTTGAGGAGATTGAGGCAATGGATTCCTGGGAAGGAGCGCAGCTAAATCAGGCAAAAGAGATCTTAGCCTTCGAGCTTACAAAGCTTGTTCACGGAGAGGAAGAGGCTGCGAAAGCAAGAGAAGCATCCCATGCTCTTTTCGCAGGGGGTGGAGATCACGCAAATATGCCGACGGTAGAGATTTCTGAAGAGGATCTGGTGGATGGAGCCATTGATATTATGGGACTTCTTGTAAAGACCGAGCTTTGTGAATCCCGCGGAGATGCCAGAAGAAATGTGCAGCAGGGTGGTGTAACCGTTGCGGATGAAAAAGTAACGGATATCACAACCAAGTACACGCTGGACGCCTTTGCAGGGGACGGACTTGTAGTTAAACGAGGCAAGAAAAAATTCGTAAAAGTAATCGCAAAATAAAACTCCATTTTTGAATTTGTTTTTGAAAATGAATTTTGCTATTCGAATCAGAACGTTTAAAAAGCGTCGGCACTTAATGAGCAATTCATTGCGAATTTAGTACCGCTACGCTTTTTACAAACGAGAGTGGGTTCTGATTCGAATATGCAAATTCATTTAGAAAACCAAATCCTAAATGGAGCTCTTTTTTTATCGATTCATAATTGCGATATCAATAGTTCTTGCAATGATTCCAAAGGCCATCATTTCATATTCAGACCATAGAGATCTGGAGTTTTTTCGCGCGAACATCAGATATCCGCTGGCGTTGGTCAGATGATAAAAGATAGCGGATTGTACATTCCGCTGCTTTAATTCTTTTGCTACTGCCGGACATTTTCCTTCAATTATGGTGTAGTTGTTCATAAAAAACATACCATTTTGGTCAAAGCATTTCACAAAATCATCATCCAGATAAAATGCATGAACCGCAGATATATCATAGCTGGTTCCTTCCGGAGTCCATTGTAAAACGAAAGCATTTTCTTCGGAAACGTATAAAATTTCCTGCAGTTCAAAGGCTAAGCCAATCTCTCGGAACATAACCTCATTGGTAACCACTTTCCGGATTAGATAGTCATCGATCATTCTCTGTAAAACACCGATTTTATTGTTTTTGAATTGTTCTGCATCAATATCCTGTGGTTTGGCATGAAGGCAGTCCATTTCTTTTTGATTATCATGAAGACCCGGGGTGTAGATGACATATCGGTTTTTCCCCTTCTCTTTTGCAAGATAAAGCATTCGGTCAGATACCTCAAATACTTCTTCGAAGGTAGAGCCCTGATCCGGATAACAGGAGATACCGATAGAGCAGGTGGTGACGATATTGTCCCCTTTTCCTTTATATGCCCATTCTATATTGGTACGAATGGTCCGAAGTAAATTCCGAAGCTCCGTATAATCTGAAATCTGATCCACGACAATCATCATTTCATCGCCGCCGATTCTTCCCAGCATACCGCGGTTGCCAAGGGCATTCTTGATAATCTCACCGGAAAGCTTTAATACTTCATCACCAAATAAATGGCCGTAAGTGTCATTTATGATTTTAAAATTGTCAAGATCGATAATTCCGATATAGACCTTTTGGTCTCCGGCAGCATGAATGGCTCTTTTCGCATACTCAGTAATTGCCTTTTTATTTAATGCGTCTATTCCGACATCTTTTTCATAGGTCTCGCCAAGAAGTGCGGCACTGCCTTGTGCATGGGGAATGATACATCCCAGAACAATCTGGGTTTGTCCATGAACCATATTGCATTTAAAGGTAAACAGACTTTCCTTGCCTTGTTCGGAAAACATATTGGTTAAGATGTCGTAGGTTCCGCTTCTTCCGGCCTCTAAATCATCGCTAAACTCGAAAAGAGCAGGAATATCCTGCTTGGAAACCCGGTTTTCCAGGCAAAATTGCTTCCACTTTGCGATGTTTCCGCTAAAAAAACTGATATGGTGATTATCCTGCTGCATGAATATGTCAAGATAATCCGCATTTCTGTCATAGCAGAGCAAAATTCCCTGAAGCATTTGCAAATATGCGTCATTGTAAGATACCTTTTCCAGCAACAGGTTCATGTAATCGGACTGAAGAAGCCAGTCCGAGAGAAGAAGCGTCATCATATTCTGCCCATTGACTTCAAAGTGCTCTTTTTCTGCAATGATCATGAACCACCGATAGGTGTTATCCTGACAGAGCATACGAATGGCAGAAGTATTGTTGTTGCCATCATTTTTTACAGAATTTAAGATTTCATTTAATCGTGGCAGATCATCTGCATGTACGCAGTCCGAAAGTGGTGCATACATATCCAGTTTTAAATGGTTATACAGTTCACAATCTTCCTTAAAAAGGTAAAGATTCTCATCAATGGTAATCTTTCCTTCAAAAAACTCACCCATATAAATTTCCTCTGTCGTTTTCCGGTCACAATACCTTCCTAATAATTACATATTACCACGTGTGTGACATTTTTACTATCGAAACATTACAAAACTCGCAACACATTGACAGGAGAGTGTGATATGATAAAATAGAAAATATTTATTAATACAGAAAAAGGAGAAAAAGATGGATTACGAAACATTTTATGAGGCATTTTCAACAGGGACATCTCTTGTTTCCTATGTGATATCCCTTGCGATTTCCATTCTTACAATCATTGCGTTGTGGAAGATTTACGCAAAGGCAAATGAACCGGGATGGGCGGCATTGATACCATATTATAATCAGTATGTTTTATACAAGATTTCCGGGAAAAAGAAATTATTCTGGGCATATCTTGGAATATCTATTGCAGTTATCATTCTCTATATCGTACTAATTGTAGCTTTATTTGGATTTATTGGAATCGGTCTGACTCCCCATTACAACAATGATGAATTTGCAGGTTATGCTGTTGCGTTTGTCCTTTGTCTGATAGGCATTTTCGCATGTGCAATTGCAGCTTTAATCCTTAAAATTTTTCAGTGCATCGGACTGGTAAAGAACTTTGGATTGAGTGGCGGATATACGGTCGGACTGATTTTTGTTCCGGTTATCTTTTACTGTATTATTGCCTTTAGCAATAAGATTCAGTATGTGGGAGAAGGAGGCTTCTACGGCGGGCCGAACGGATATGGACCAAACGGATACGGACCAAACGGGCAGGTGCCATATGGTCAGCCACCGGTATATATGAACCCATATTCAGGTCAGCCTCAGCAGGGATATCCTCAGAATCCATACCAAGGTCAGCCCCAGAACTTCGGACAGAATCCATATGGAAACCAACCCCAGAACTTTGGACAGAACCCAAATGTAGGCCAGCCGCAGAGTCATGGGCAGAATCCATATGAAATGCAGCAACAGAGCATGAACCAAAATTCTTATACGCCTCAGAATAACCAGGATGCTTGGCAGAATAAAGAACAATAATTAGAGGAAATAATGATGTTATCATTTGTAAATGATTATTCGGAATGTGCATATGAAGCCATATTAAAGAAATTTTTAGAAATCAATCTGGAAAAAAATGCGGGATATGGATATGACAAGTATAGTATTTCCGCAGAAAAGAAAATTCAAAAAGCGATAGAATGCCCGGACGCAAAGGTGTTCTTTTTAGCAGGAGGAACCCAGACGAATCAGCTTGCAATAGACAGCTTAACAGATTCTTACGGTGGTGTAATAGCAGCAGATACCGGGCATATCAACGTGCATGAATCCGGTGCAGTTGAATTTACCGGACACAAGGTTCTTCCACTGCCAAATTATGATGGAAAAATAAAAGCAGAGGATGTATCTTCCTATATGAAGACCTTCTATGGGGATGAGACCTACGAGCACATGGTAATTCCTCAGATGGTCTACATTACCCATCCCACGGAGGTGGGAACCTTGTATTCTCTTCAGGAATTAAAGGAAATTTATGAGGTTTGCAGGGAATATAAGCTGTCGCTGTATCTGGACGGAGCAAGACTTGGATATGGCTTAGGAGTGCCGGACTTTGATGTGACTTTACCGGATATTGCAAAATACACGGACGCATTTTATATCGGAGGAACAAAGGTTGGCGCATTATTTGGAGAGGCCCTTGTGTTTACGAAAGATAATACCCCCAGCCATTTTACAACGAGAATCAAGCAGCACGGAGATCTTCTCGCAAAAGGATTTTTGGTGGGAATGCAGTTTGACGTACTTTTTACCGATGATCTGTATGTAAAAGGTGCAAGAAGGGCAATAGAGCTGTCTGATTTCCTACGTGAAGAGCTTCGGAAAAAGAATTATGAGTTTTACAGTTCCTCTCCAACAAATCAGATTTTTATTATCATGGAGAATGAAAAGCTGGCTGAGCTTGAGGAGAAGGTGGGACTTAGCATTTGGGGAGCGGCAGACGAAAACCGCACCATTGTGCGTTTTGTCATCAGCTGGGCAACAACGAAGGAAGAAGTAGAGGCGTTGATTGACCTTATGTAAATCTTTGCCAAATTGCGCGAAAAGTTAGCCTTGACTTACCAATGAGGACTTTGATATAGTAATCACAACTTAAAAACAAATCATCCGTGAGGGAGTAGTTCGCGTAAGATGCGTGATTTGTCAACAGTCCCGGTTCAATAAATGAATCTGGCAAATCTTAAAGAATGAGACTCATGTATGCCTAATGAAAAGTAGGCATACGTGGGTTTTTTTATTTGTCCCGGATGGAAAAATTTGCAGGATGCTGGAGGAAGAAAAATGGCAGATTTTATTAATCAGGCACCAATCATTCTGGTGGCACTTTTACTGGTAGTGGGTTTTGTGCTCTTAATTAAGGGCGCGGATTATTTTGTGGAAGGAAGCTCAAGCGTAGCAAAGCGTTTTCATGTTCCTGCGGTGATTATAGGGCTTACCGTTGTTGCGATGGGAACCTCGCTTCCGGAAACCGCGGTTAGTGTAACCGCATCCATTACAAACAATAACGAGCTGGCAGTCAGCAATGCAGTCGGATCAAATATTTTTAATCTGATGGTGGTAATTGGGGTATGTGCTTTGATGCAGGTGGTTCCGGTGGGAAAGGATACCATTAGAAGAGACATTCCCTTTTCTGCAATCTGTGCACTTCTTTTATTAGGACTTGGAATCTGCGGAATTGGGGATGCCTCCGGAATGACCCTGGGACATTTGGATGGTGTAATTCTTTTAGTTCTTTTTGTATGCTATATCGTTTCTTTAATCCGCAGAACTCTTAAAGCCCAGAAGGCAGGAGAAGCGGTGGATGTGGAAGGTGGATCGGATGAGGAAATCAAGCTTTTATCCGTACCGAAAAGTTTGCTTTTTATCGTTGGAGGAGCAGCCGCCATCGCTATCGGCGGAGATCTTACAGTTGACACCGCAAGCCGGATCGCATTAGACCTTGGAATGAGCCAGACACTGGTAGGACTGACAATCGTATCTATTGGAACATCTCTTCCGGAGCTTGTTACTTCTATAGTAGCGGCAAGAAAGAAGGAAATCGGAATGGCCCTGGGAAATGCCATTGGATCCAATGTGTTTAATATCCTTATGGTCCTTGGTATTGCATCGGCCATCAGTCCAATTGAATTTATCACAGAGAATGTAATCGATATCGCAATTTTGCTGGTATTTACCCTTGTTGTATGGATCTTTGCAGCTACAAAGAAGCAGCTAAACAAGCTGGAGGGAGCATTGATGCTCCTTATGTATGCTGCATATGCTGTGTATATATTCATAAGATAAGAACAGCTAGAGGAGTAGGAAAAGATGTTATTATTCTTGAAGGTTCTGTTGACGGAATTTATTGCTGAGATGGGGGATAAAACACAGCTCATGCTTGTGGCACTTACTTCAAAGTATAAGCTTCGGGATATCATCCTTGGAACGGCGGCCGCGATTCTGGTATTGAATGGCATGGCGGTGCTTGCAGGAGGTCTGGTGGGATCCTTGATCCCGGATTGGATTATTAAAATTATTGCAGCACTGGCATTTATGTATTTTGCGGTAACCTCACTGATGAAGGACGATGAGGACGAGGAAGAAGTAAAAGATAAAAAGATCAAATTTGCACCGCTTGCAGTGGCCTGTACTTTTTTTGTAGCAGAGCTTGGAGATAAGACCCAGCTTACCGCCATTGCGTTTGGAGCAAATGAAGGCTTGAATGCAGCAATTATTGTTTGGATTGCATGCTCCATCGGACTTTTTGCAGCGGATATGATAGGAATGCTGGTGGGATATCTGCTGAAAAGCAAGACTCCGGATGGATTTTTAAATACCTTGGCTTTCGTAATTTTTGCAATCTTTGGGGTGTTTACCCTGCGCCAGGGACTGTTGCTTCCCAGCTGCCCGGTTCCGGGAGCCTATGCGCATCCGATTATCATTGCAGCAGCAGTTATTTTTGGATTGATCTGTCTGGCAGTATTTTTAAAACAAAGAAAAGCTTTGAAATAATGAAAAAAGTCCCGCAACCCTGATGAAGGATTGCGGGATCTTTTATTTCCAGTACTTTTGAACAATTTCCGTAGCTGCATCTTTTGAACGATGATAGCGGGTTATTACATTCTCAGTGGCATCAGAGAAAGAGCCTCCCATGGATTGGCAAAGCTCAACCAAATTTTTTATACCCATTTCTTCATATTCTCTAGCAACAGAAGCCTCATGATTTTTTCGAATCGTCTCTTCATCAAATAAAGTCATCATAATATTGGAAACCTCCTGTTCACGTTCTTGCAAATATTCTCTCAAAATATTTGATTCCTTGCAGATACGAATTGTCTCGGAAACAGCTTTTCTAGTTCGGCCATGCAATGCACGCTGTTTGTCATATATTCGTGTAAACTTAACATACTGGCATCATCCTCTGTTGCGGTAGTATCCTCCGGATGAAGCACCTGATACATCTGAAGAAGATACTTGGAAATTGTAAACAAATCTGTAAATACACTTGCCTTGATGGTATATCTCGCAAGGGGCTCTTCTGTAGAATTAGTCAATCATCTACCTCCATTATATGAAATTTTGGGAAAACAAGACAATCTGCGACGCGAAGTGCGGTTTAAAAAACAGCCAATGTATGGCTGCTTTTTTGCTGATATTTGTCGAGTGCGATTTCTGTTGATTTTAATACTTCATATAGAATATTTACAATCTGGTAAACATTAAGACGATATACGTAAAATTCGTAGACATGAGATCGATTAGCTCGTTGACACCTCTTTTCTCCCGATGTTATAATCATACACACGGATTCCTCTGGAATTTTTATCAGGAGGAATTTGGATGGAAAGACGAAAAAAGACATTACAGGAGCTGACAATCAAAGATAACTTTATGTTCGTTGCAGTGATGACAGATCCCGAAAACGCTAAGGGAATGTTAGAGCTCATATTGGATGTGGAGATAGACCACGTGGAAGTATGTTACGAAAAGAGCATAATTTTCAATCCGGAATGTAAAGGAATTCGACTGGATGTCTACATAAAAGATGATAAAGGCACACATTTTGATGTGGAAATGCAGGTAGCAAATGAAAAATTGTTGAGGCGATCCAGATATTATCATAGTCAGATAGATATGGATTTGCTTAGTACAGGAATGAAATATGAAGAACTACCGGAAGCATATGTTATCTTTATCTGTGATTATGACCCAATTGGATTAGGGAAATATAAGTACACTAGGAAGCAGATTTTTGAGGAAGATGATTCCTACGAATATGATGATGGAAGTCATACGATTTTTCTAAGCACAAAGGGGACAAATGACGATGAGGTGCCGGAGGCACTGGTACACTTTCTAAAGTATGTAGGCGCTGAACGTGGAGAGGCCGACAAGGATTATTCGGATGTATTCGTGAAGCGTTTGCAGAAGTCTGTTACTAAAATCAAATTTGACCGGGGAATGGAGGTGCGTTATATGCATTTTGCAGAGATCATGAGAGATGAATATAAGGCAGGAAAGAGAGAAGGAGAGAAAGAAACTTTTCAGAGCTCCATTATTGGCTTTCTTACCGACATAGCACCGATTTCCGATCATCTAAGAGACAGAATTTTATCTGTTGATGATCTTGATACTCTTAATATGCTTCTAAAGAAAGCAGCAAGAGTATCATCATTAGAAGAATTTGAAAAGATAGAATTCTAATCAAGTCATATCGACATTATTTCATTTTTTAGGCAGAGGAATCCGTCAAATTGAATATGGAAAATTCTAGGTGTAATAGGAGAAGTCTGCTCTGATGATACTTAAGAATCCAAGGGTTCTTGGTTGCTATTGTCCCCCAAGAGGCTTATAATTAGGCACAAACGAATGAAAAACGGAGGATATATCATGCTTGAAGTAGGAACAAAGGCACCGGATTTTGAATTGCCGGATCAGGATGGAAACATGCATAAGCTTTCCGATTATGCCGGAAAGAAAGTAATTCTATATTTTTACCCGAAGGACAGCACACCGGGCTGTACAAAGCAGGCCTGCGGTTTTTCGGAGAGATACCCGCAGTTTCTGGAGAAGGGAGCTGTTGTTCTTGGAGTCAGCAAGGATTCTGTGGCTTCCCACAAAAAATTTCAGGAGAAGAACGGTCTGGCATTTACCCTGCTTTCCGATCCCGAAAGACAGGTGATTGAGGCCTATGATGTGTGGAAGGAGAAAAAGAACTACGGTAAGGTCTCCATGGGCGTAGTCCGCACTACCTATCTGATTGACGAGAATGGAATCATCCTTAAAGCCAATGACAAAGTAAAGGCAGCGGAGGATCCGGAAAACATGCTTGGGGAGCTATCCTAGTGAAGATTATTTTATCTCCTGCAAAGAAAATGAATATGGATTTGGAGACGATGCAGCCTCTTGGACTGCCGGAGCATCTAGAGCAGACGAAGGAGCTTCTTTTCTGGCTGAGGGGAAAGTCAAAAGAGGAGCTTACGGCTCTTTGGGGATGTAACGATAAGATTGCGGAGCAGAATTTCCGGCGGCTTGAGCAGATGAATCTTACAAAAGATCTGACTCCTGCCGTGCTTGCTTACGAGGGAATTGCCTATCAGTATATGGCACCGGCGGTGTATGAAATAGAGCATTTTGCTTATGTGCAGGAGCATCTTAGAATTCTGTCCGCCTTTTACGGAGTGCTGAAGGCGATGGATGGCGTTACGCCCTACCGCCTTGAGATGGGTGCAAAGGCGAATATTGCAGGAACAAAGGACCTGTATGAGTACTGGGGCGATAAGATATACCGTGCTGTTTTGGATGACAGCAGGATCATTATCAATCTGGCATCCAAGGAATACGCAAAGTGTGTCGAGAAGTATCTGTCGGATGAGGACAGATACATTACGATTACATTTTGTGAGAAGGTGGGGAATAAGCTGGTTACCAAGGGAACCTATGCGAAAATGGCCAGGGGTGAGATGGTAAGGTTCATGGCGGAGCATCGAATCGAGGACCCGGTCCAGATACAGCGTTTTGACCGGCTGGGCTATGTTTTCCGGGAGGAATTATCCTCAAGGACAGAGTATGTCTTTGAACGAATCCCCAAGGTGCATCCTATCGAGGAAGGAGGAGCCTTGAAATGAAAGAATTAAAATGTGCCAGCTGTGGCGGGGCGATGGTCATTGACCCTTCTGCCTGCAGGGCTGTTTGCCATTATTGCGGCAATCAATATGTACTAAACCGTGAAGATACGGATTTTTATACCGATTTTCACAAGCAGATGCAGCATTTTCTTGGGGGAAGCCAGGAGGAGTATGATAGAAAAACTGCGGCGGAAAAGCTGTGGGAGTCTGCCCCTTCGGAGGAGTTTGAGACGACAGATGGCAATGTCATTGAAATCAAATATATGCACAGGGTAACCGGAAAATATGCGGATACTTATGTGGCAAGAAGGAATGTGATCTATGTGTTTCGCAGGGAAGGAACCCTGCAATGCCAAAACTACAAAGCTATGGTAGATGCCCTTGCTTTTCCGGCAGCGGATTCCAAAAACCTTAGGGACTTTTTCCCCTGTATCAGAGGCGGATATACACTGTCCGATGGAAGAACGATGCTGGTCATTGAAAAAAATGAGGATGAGTATCCCCTTAGCCAGTTTGGAACCCTTCCTCCCCGCCATGTTGCATGGATTTTAAGCCGCTTGGAAAACATCTGCTGCGTGCTGGAATATAGTGGAATGGTTCACCCGAAAATCAATCCGGATACGGTTTTTATCAATCCCTACGATCATTCCGCCATGCTTTACGGGGGATATGAATATGCGGTCAGAAAGAATCAATACGATATCGAGCATACCCATGTCTGTAGGATGGCGGAGAACCTCATGGAGCTTCGGGAAGTGGGAAGAGCTATCGTAGACGAAAAAGCGGAGCCTGTACCGGGACCCATGAAGTCCTTCTTTGAGGGAAAACCCTGCGAGGATGCCTATGATGATTTTGCGCTGTGGGACGAGACACTGTATAAGTCCTATGGGAAACGCCGTTTTGTAAAAATGGATACAGATGATAAAAAAATATATGGTTAGAAAGGATTATTTATGGGAAGAGGAAGTTATACGGCCAGCGACTGGTCAAAGCTTAAGAACAGTAGAAATATTACGGCGGATGCCAGCGCATCCCAGCTTTTTCAAAAGAATAGTGTGGATGAGCGCTTTGACCCGCGCTTTGTAAATGTCCGGGAGTCCTGCGATTCGGAGGATTCACCGGAGGCAACACCGATTATCATCGGTTTTGATGTGACAGGGTCCATGGGATATCTGGCAGAGGAACTGGCGAAGAATTCGTTGAATGCCACCGTTACCAACCTGCTGGAAAAGCAGCCGGTTACCAATCCTCACATACTCTGTGCGGCAATCGGGGATTCCAAAAGTGATTTGGGACCCCTTCAGGTAACGCAGTTTGAAGCAGATATTCGAATTGCGGAGCAGCTTCTGGATTTGTGGCTGGAAGGCCGGGGTGGCGGAAATGGTGGAGAATCCTACCATTTGCTCTGGTATTTTGCGGATAAGCACACCAGAACCGACAGCTACGAGAAGCGCAAGAAAAAGGGCTTTTTGTTTACCATTGGGGATGAGCCGTGCCACATGGAACTGACCAAAGAAGAAATCAAGCGCGTGTTCGATGATGATGTGCAGCTGGCCTCCTATTCTTCGAAGGATCTCTATAAGCGTGTCAGCGAAAAGTATGAGACCTTCCACATTTTTCTGGATAAGTATCCCCAGCGCACGAAGTCGGTTGTGGACAACTGGCAGCAGATTGTGGGGGACCGTTTCGCCATTTTAAAACCGGAAGAGGTGGAGTATATTCCCCATGTCATTACCAGTATTATGCAGATCGTAAACGGCATGGATAAGAATAAGGCCATTAACCAGTGGGAGGATGCTGCAAAGCAGGTGGTGTCCCGGGCACTAGCTACCATTCGTTTTGATCGTGAGAAAAAGTTCTTATTCTTTTAACCATGAAGATACATATTATTATCGGAAAAAATTACGGAGATGAGGGAAAAGGTCTTGCCGTGGATTATTTTGCCGGAACAGCAAAAAGGAGGGGAGCCCCGGTTCTTGTGGTCAGGCACAACGGAGGCGCCCAGGCCGGACATACGGTAGACCGTCGGAATGGACGCTTCATTTTTCATCAGCTTTCCTCCGGCTCCTTTTTGGGGGCGGATACCCTATGGGCGAAAACCTTCCTGCCGGATTTATATAAGATCGAGGAGGAACGGCAGCACTTTCGGGAGTCTTTTGGCATTTCTTTGAACATATTTGCAGAGGGAGACTGCCGGCTGGTGCTCATCGATGATGTTCTTGTCAATATGGCGGCAGAAACTGTCCGGGGGAAAAAACGTCACGGAAGCTGTGGAATGGGAATCAATGAGGCGGTAAACCGCTGTGAAGATAGGTCCTATGCGGTATATTTAAAGGATATTTTTGGACAGACGGCAGAGGAGACCGCTTTACGAATGAAGGATATTCGAGAGAATTATCTTCCCCTGCGCTTAAAAAAGCTTGGGGTATCCCTTTGTGAAGCCGGAGAATACGGCGAACTTTTACAGGAGGATTCGATCCTGCTTACAGTGGCGGAGCAAATGCACCGGGCTGCGGAGAACATTCGACTGGTGGATTTTTCTTCCGAAAGAAGAGCTGACGGAAGCCTTTCGGAAGAGCATTTTGTGCACTCTCATTATGGAGAGGTGATCTTTGAGGGAGCCCAGGGGTTACTTCTGGATAACGACCGCAGGGAGTTTTATCCCCACACGACACCGTCAAAGACGGGCTGTAAGAATCCCATTGACTTTTGCAAGGCATACTTACCCGGGGAGGTGCCGGAGATTGTCTATGTTACAAGAAGCTATGTGACAAGGCATGGAAACGGCCCCCTACCCTTTGAGATGGCGGATGATCTGTTTACAAAACAAATCGAAGATCTTACCAATATCCCCAATGACTGGCAGGGAAGCCTCCGGTTTGGGTATCATGAAAATGGAGAAGCTTTTCTTAAGTATATCAAAGAGGATCTGGCCGGGGTTGATATCCCCTATACCTGCAGTCTGATGGTGACGCATCTAAATGAGACAGAGGGAAGGCTGCTTTTTAAAGAAAATCCCATGGAAATCGCTGATTTTATGGAAGAGATGCGGCGGGAAAAATTGTTTTCCCACATCTATCTGTCAGATACCAGATTTGCGGAAGATATAAAATAACTCCCATTTCGGGAACACAATTCCGAAATGGGGCTAAAAGAAAGGCAGACGAAACCGTCTGCCTTTTGCTATTTCGAGGAATATACGCTGTAAAAGGTTGCGGAACCAAGTACGATGACGGCTCCGATAATACTGATAAAACCAATGGTCTCCCCGTAGAAGACTGCAACCAGGATGGGATTTACGATGGGCTCCACCATGGAAATCAAAGAGGCTGCCACCGGAGGAACATGATCAAGACCTTTTGCAAGGAAAATATATGCCATACCAATTTGTACAAATCCAAGCAGGATGACACTTACCACGTTATTTGGGGTAAAGGTATTCTCCTGAACATAGAATGGTATTCCGATGATTAGGTTGATCGCAAAGGATAAAACAGCGGAAGACTCAAAATCTGAGTTTGGCATTTTTTTGATTAGAAATACAATGGCATACAGGAGGCCGGAAAGCAAAGCAAGGAGATTCCCCACCATTCCGCTTGTAGTCAGATTATCAAAGAAGAAGAACAGGATCCCGATGAAGGAGAACAATGCGGTAAGCACAGATACACGATCCGGCCTTTTCTTCCAGAAAATCCAAAGCATCAGAATGATATAAATGGGTAGCGTAAACTGCAGCACAATGGCATTGGCAGCAGAAGTCAGCTTGTTTGCAGATACAAAAGTAACGCACATGCCGGTATTGGCCAGGGCACCGATAATGATCATTTTATTGATACGAAATTTATGTCCGATACTGCGGAAATATGGGTAGAAGATCAGAAGTGCAAAAAGAGAGCGCACTCCGTTGATGGTCATGGAGGACCAGCTATTGATTTTTATAAGCAGCCCGCCTGTGGCAAAACACAGCGCAGACAGCAGTACAAACAGGTAACCTTTTTTTCTGTGATTCATCTTACGTATTCCTTTTCCTTTTTGTCGAATATCTATTATGAAACATTTCCTTAAAAAAACAAGTGAAAATGAAAAATTAATTGTTTTTTTATGGAAATGTTTCGAAAACATAGATACAATAGTGATATATCACATATAAATATGCAGTAGGGAGGAGAAAGAACCATGGCAGTTGATTTTAATAAAATTAAGGATGATATTATTTCTGTAGGAAAAGAGGTTTCCAATACGGCAAAAGATGCAACGGATTTGGCGAAAACCAAATTAGATATCCGGGCAAAGGAGGACTTTCTTGAGAAGCAGTATGCTTTGCTGGGAAAGCTGTACTTTGAGGAGCATATGGATGATGAAGACTTAGCAGACAATGAGAATTTTAAGACGATCCGGGAAGCCCGAGCAGAGCTTTTGGAGTTAAACGGAAAGGTGCTGGACAAAAAGGGCGCAGTTGTATGTGAAAACTGCGGGGAAAAGCAGTCCGCCAGCTCTAATTACTGCAATAACTGCGGTGCATCCCTGCGATAAAATGGGGAAAAGATTCAAAAAAGATTCTAGAGCTGTTAGCCCCTTGACTTTTTCAGAAACGGATGCTACATTTAAAAAAGCAAACATCATAGTAAAACACGTAGAAAAAGAGAGTACATTTGTGAAAGCTTTACAGAGAAGCTCCTATTAAGCTGAGAGGGAGCAGGTGGAAGCATCTGGAACATGGCTTTGGAGTGGCAGGACTGAACTGAATTATTCAGATAAGCTCTGACGGGAACACCCGTTATAGTGTAGGATACTAATGGGTATCTGCTGAGGCAAGCACCGCAAGGTGCCTGCGAATAGAAGTGGTAACACGGGATTATACTCGTCTTCATAGAAATGAAGACGAGTTTTTTTTCGTGAATTTTGTAATGATTTAAGGAGGATATAAAATGAGCAGCAAGGGAAAGTATTATATGACAACAGCAATTGCCTACACCTCAGGTAAACCGCATATCGGAAATACCTATGAGATTATTCTGGCAGATGCAATCGCAAGATATAAAAGGGCAGAAGGATATGATGTCTATTTCCAGACAGGAACCGACGAGCATGGACAGAAGATTCAGGAGAAAGCTGAGGCCGCCGGGATTACTCCCAAGGAGTATGTAGACGGAGTATCCAGTGAAGTAAAAAGAATCTGGGATCTTGTAAATTCTTCCTATGACAGCTTCGTTCGTACCACTGACGAGGATCATGAGAAATGTGTAAAGAAGATTTTCAAGAAATTGTATGACCAGGGAGACATCTATAAGAGCTCCTATGAAGGTCTTTACTGTACACCATGCGAGTCCTTCTGGACAGAGTCCCAGCTGGTAGATGGAAAATGTCCGGACTGCGGACGGGAAGTAAAGCCTGCAAAGGAAGAAGCATATTTCTTTAAAATGAGCAAATACGCAGATCGTTTGATTGACTATATCAACACGCATCCGGATTTCATTCAGCCGGTTTCCCGGAAAAACGAGATGATGAACAACTTCCTTCTCCCGGGACTGCAGGATCTTTGTGTATCCCGCACCTCATTCAGCTGGGGAATTCCTGTGGATTTTGATCCAAAGCATGTAGTGTATGTGTGGCTGGACGCCCTTACCAACTATATTACCAAGATTGGATATGACCCGGATGGCTCCTCTGAGTTATTCCAGAAAAACTGGCCGGCAGATCTGCACCTGATTGGAAAAGATATCGTCCGGTTCCATACGATTTACTGGCCGATTTTCCTCATGGCCTTAGACCTTCCGCTTCCAAAGCAGGTATTCGGACACCCATGGCTGCTTCAGGGCGGTGATAAGATGAGTAAGTCAAAAGGAAACGTCATCTATGCAGATGACATGGTAGAGCTTTTCGGCGTAGATGCTACAAGATATTTTGTCCTTCATGAGATGCCTTACGAGAATGATGGAATCATCACCTGGGAGCTTGTAATTGAGCGCTTTAATTCAGAGCTTGCAAATGTTCTCGGAAACCTTGTAAATCGTACAGTTTCCATGAGCAACAAATATTTTGACGGTGTCGTTAAGAGTACCGGTGTAACGGCAGATCAGGCAGACATCGACGCAGATTTGAAGGCTGTTGTTACCGGAACCAGGGATAAGGTATCTGCAAAGATGGAGAGTCTTCGCGTGGCAGATGCAATTACCGAGGTATTTGCGTTATTCCGCCGCTGCAATAAGTATATTGACGAGACTTCGCCCTGGGTACTTGCAAAGGACGAGGCACAGGCAGATCGTCTGGCAGAAGTCCTTTACAATTTAACGGAGGCAATCACCATCGGCGCAAGTCTTCTTCATCCTTTCCTTCCGGAGACTGCAGAGAAGATCGTTGCACAGCTTTCCACCAAGCTTCGTGATTTTGATGATTTAGACCAGTTTGGCCTATATCCAAGCAATACAAAGGTTACAGATTCGCCGGAGATTCTCTTTGGCCGTTTAAAAGCAGAGGATGTTATGCCAAAGGTAGAAAAAATTCAGGAAGCACAGAAGGCTGAGTTTTTGGCAGAGCAGGCGAAGATTGCAGGAACAGAAGCAGCCAAGAATGCGCCATGCTATGAGCAGCCACAAGAGGAAGTCATTGATATTGAGCCAAAGGCAGAAATTACCTTCGAGGATTTTGAGAAAATGCAGTTCCAGGTAGGAGAGATTATTGCCTGTGAAGCGGTAGAAAAATCCAAGAAGCTGCTCTGCTCTCAGGTTAAGATCGGAAGTACGGTAAAGCAGATTGTTTCCGGAATACGAAAAGACTATTCTCCGGAAGAAATGGTTGGCAAAAAGGTTATGGTTTTGGTAAACTTAAAACCAGCAAAGCTTGCAGGTGTTCTCTCAGAAGGAATGCTTCTTTGTGCAGAGGATGCAGAAGGAAATCTCGCACTCCTGACACCGGAAAAGCCTATGCCGGCAGGAGCAGAGATTGCATAAGAGGAAAACCCTATGGAATACTTTGATATCGTAGATGAAAATGGAATACCAACGGGGGAAACCGTTGAAAGAGAAAAGGCCCATGAAAGAGGCATACGGCATCGTACCGCCCATGTATGGATTGTGCGAAAGGTGAATGGACGTACCCAGATTCTGCTTCAAAAGCGCTGCAAGAGCAAGGACTCTTTTCCGGGGTGCTATGATATATCAAGCGCCGGACATATTCCGGCAGGAGCAGATTATATCTCCTCGGCACTTCGGGAGCTTAAGGAAGAGCTGGGTGTGTCCGTAAAGGAAGAGGAATTAAAAGACTGCGGGATGCACAGAATGGATGTGAACACCGAGTTTTATGGAAAGCCCTTCATTGACCGTCAGGTAAGCAAGGTTTATCTGCTGCATCTTGACTGGGAGGCAGAGGATTTTAAGGTCCAGGAAGAAGAAATCGAGAGTGTGATCTGGATGGACTTCGAGGAATGTATGCAGGCTGTCATCCACCAAAGCATTCCAAACTGCATTGATATCAAAGAGCTTGAGATGTTAAAGGCATTTTTGTAATTCCCATTTTACAATTGTGTGTCTGAATGAATTTGTGTATTTGAATCAGAACCCACTCTCGTTTGTAAAAAGCGTAGCGGTACTAAATTCGCAATAAATTGCTCATTAAGTACCGACGCTTTTTAAACGTTCTGATTTCAAATAGCAAAGTTCATTCATAGACACACAAAAGTAAAAAGGAATTTTTGTAAAGATGGAATAGAAAAGAGTTCCGGTTTTCCGGAACTCTTTTTTTGAAGAATTACATCTTTAAGAATTCTTCAATTTCTTCTGCCATAAGCTTTAAGCTGTTTTCCCAGAACTCTTTTTTCGTTAAGTCAACTCCGATCTGCTTTCCGGATTCCTCAATGGTGCTGCATCCGGTGTTGTGAAGCATCTCTTTGTATTTTGGAATAAAGGATTCTCCCTCTTTTAAGTAAAGTGCATACAGACCTTCCGCGAAAAGATTACCAAAAGTGTATGGGAAATTGTAAAAGCTCAAGCTGCTGATATAGTAGTGGCTCTTGCAGGCCCACATATATGGGTGCAGGAAGGCTTCGTCAAGTCCATCCCCGTAGGATCTGCGCTGGCAGTCTAACATGATTTCTTTTAAATCCTCAGCCATGAGGAATTTATCCTGACATTTTTCATATACAGCGGTTTCGAAAAGATATCTGGAATAAATATCTACGATGCACTGGGTCTTCTCCCTAAGATCGCTTTCGAGTAGTGCAAGACGTTCCTCTCCCTTTGCGTTTTTAAGGGCGTAGGATCCGAGATGAACCTCGTTAAAGGTGGATGCGGTTTCCGCAACCGGCATAGAATAATCCTGATTTAGGATTCTTGCGGTTTCCATCTGTCTGTTGTGGAAGGCATGTCCCAGCTCGTGGGCTAAGGTATCTACGGCGGAGAAGGTAGCGTCAAAATTGGTAAGGATGCGGCTCTGCCCCAGCTCATTGATCTCTGCACAGAAAGCGCCTCCCTCTTTTCCGTTTCTTGGGAAGAAGTCAATCCACTCATTCTCAAAAGCTTCTTTCATTAGATCAGCAATATCCGAAGAGAGGCTGCTAAAGCAGTCGACTAAGTATTCCTTTGCTTCCTCAATGGAGTAGGATTTATCCGATTTTCCAAGTGGGGCAAACAGATCATAAAACGGAAGACCGTTTTTATGTCCGAGGAGTTCTCCCTTGTGGCGCAGATACTTGCGGAAGACCGGAAGATATTCCTCTACCGCTTCCATCATGGCATTAAGGGTTTCTCTGGTCATTCTCGACTGCTCTAGGGTCATGGCAAGGGGTGATTCATAGCCCCGCTTTGCGGCAAGCATAATATTCTGGTTCTTGATATTGTTTAGTGAAAATGCAATAGAATCTGCAATTTTATCATAGGCGGCAAGCTCTGCATCATAGGCTGCCTTTCGAATCTTTGCATCCGGGCTGTAAGCAAGATTACGAGCTTCGGTGAGTGTAATCTGTTTTCCTTCATAATCCACCTTTACGGTTGATGCAAGGTAAGACTGCAGCCTGCTCCAGGCAGAACCTCCGGTCATATCCATTGCGGAGATCATTGCTTCTACGTCATTGGAAAGGAGATGTGCACATGATTTCTTTTTCTCTTTCAGTAAGAATTTATATTCATCGATGAGGGCACTTTCCTTGGCAAGAGCATCCACGTCGGAAAGCTCGCCTAAGATATGGTCACAGGCAGTAAAATCCGCAGCTCCGTCTGCGTATATTTTCATAAGCCGGTTGTTTTGTGCCATAATGTCACCATCCTCTGTGTTGGTGGATTGGCGGAGGGAAAGATAGCTTCCCAAGCGATAAAAAATTCTGCAGTTTTCCTCTAAGGCAAGAAGAATCTCCTCGGCACGATCCTTTTCCGGAAGGTCCTTTGCTTTTTCTACAAGAGCATGTATGGATGCATTGGATTCCTTTAACGCATTCATATCCTTTCCATAAGAAGGGTCCGAAAGCCCCTTGTATAGAACATCCAAATTCCATTCGTTATTCATAAAAAAACCTCACTTTTTTATATTTGAATTCATTATATCCCTTGCCATAAAAAACTACAATTGGTTTCCATTGAAATTGCACTTGCTTTCGGGAAAAAGAACATGTAATATAGGAGCATGGGAATGAGGTTCTCCCTTAGTATGAAATACTAAAACCGCTTTTTATAGCTGATGACTTCTGCGATTAAGAAACGCAGAAAGTGTCAGCTTTTTGTGTATCTAGGAGGATGTCTATGTTATTGAGTATTGCACTGATTCTGATGGTTGGCATGGCGTTAGGATGGATCTGCAAAAAGTGCAGGCTGCCGAGTCTTCTGGGAATGTTAGCTACAGGCATTTTGCTTGGACCATACGTATTTAACTTAATTGATACATCCATTCTGTCTATTTCATCAGAAATAAGAAGAATCGCACTCATCATTATACTGACAAGGGCCGGACTTGGCCTTGATCTTACAGGAATTAGAAGGATAGGAAGACCGGCGGTTTTAATGTGTTTTGTTCCGGCAAGCTTTGAACTGATAGGTATGATAGCCTTTGCACCAAAATTGTTGGGGTTATCCATACTGGAAGCGGCTATTATGGGCGCTGTGCTGGCCGCTGTTTCCCCAGCGGTAGTTGTTCCTCGAATGGTCAAATTGATGGATGAGGGTTATGGAACAAAGAAGGGAATTCCACAGCTGATTTTGGCGGGAGCTTCCGTTGATGATGTGTATGTGATTGTTCTGTTTACAACTTTTATCAGTATGATACAGGGGGAGGGAGTGTCGGCCCTTCGATTTGTAAACATTCCGGTATCCATTGTGTTGGGCATTTTGATAGGACTCATCAGCGGCTGGATGCTTTCAAAATATTTTGCAAAGGTTCATATCAGAGATACAATTAAGATCCTGATAATTCTTTCATGGTCATTTATTCTGGTGACCATAGAGGATGCACTGCATACACCAATAACATTCTCTGCACTTATTGCAATTATGTTTATAGGCGTTGCCTTACAGAAATACAGAGAAGAGGCATCCGTACGGTTATCTGCAAAATATAACAAGCTATGGGTAGCCGCAGAGGTATTCCTTTTTGTTTTGGTTGGTGCTACCATAAATATAAATTATCTGGGTAATGTGGGGATAAAGGCGCTTATCGTTATTGCGGGAGCCTTGATTCTTAGAATGCTTGGAGTATTTGTTTGCCTTCTTGGAACAGATTTAAACAGGAAGGAAAGGGTATTTGCTATGATGGCATATACGCCGAAGGCAACCGTTCAGGCTGCAATCGGAGGAATTCCCTTAAGCCTTGGGCTTGGGTGCGGAGATATGGTATTGACGGTAGCTGTACTGGCCATTGTATTTACCGCCCCGCTAGGAGCATTTGCGATTGATTTAAGCTACAAAAAATTGCTTGGAAAATAAAAATATTTATCCTATTCGGGAACACTTTTCCCGGATGGGAGTAAAAAATAACAATAAAGGAAAGATAACAATCATGATTTTTGAGACACATGCCCATTATGATGATAAGCAATTTGACGAAGACCGGGATGCGGTGATTCGGGCGGTTCATGAAAGCGGAGTGCATCCCATTGTAAATATCGGAGCATCCCTTGTATCAACGAAAACGACCCTTGAGCTGGCGCACAAATATGATTTTGTGTATGCGGCTGTGGGGGTACATCCGGATGAGGTGGAGGAATTAAATGATGAAACCTTTATGTGGCTGTGTGAGCAGGCAAAGGATGAAAGATGTGTTGCCATCGGAGAAATTGGGTTAGACTATTACTGGCATGACAGTAAGGAGCACAAAGAGCTGCAGAAATTCTGGTTCGCAAAGCAGCTGGAGCTGGCAAGAAATGTAAAGCTCCCGGTGATTATTCACTCCAGAGAGGCGGCAGCGGACACCATGCAGGTCCTAAAGGAAAATCATGGGGAAGAGCTTCCGGGGATTATCCACTGCTATTCCTATTCCAAGGAAATGGCATTGGAATATGTCAGGATGGGATATTACATTGGTGTCGGCGGCGTGGTTACGTTTAAAAATGCGAAAAGACTGGTGGAGACGGTGGAGGAGGTTCCCATGGAGCGGATCGTGCTGGAAACGGACTGTCCATATCTGGCTCCGGATCCACATCGCGGGACAAGAAATGATTCCAGAAACATTTCCTATGTAATCGAAAAAATTGCCCAAATCAAGGGATTAACGTCGGAAGAAGTAGAGAAAAGGGCAGAAGAGAATGCATATCGTCTTTTTTCAAAAATTATGCTAGAATAAATCATATATTACTGAAGGAGAGTACAAATGGAAGACATTTTTGAGCGTTTCCCCACCAGGGAAGCCTTTGATACATACTGGAAAGAAAACTATGTTCCGGTAACCTATGAGGATGTAAGAGAAGAGTACGAAAAGTTTGTGGCATCGGTAGAGAAGCACATCTTTATCTCTGATTACGAAGAGACCGGAAATATCAGCCGGGATACATTTTTGGAAAACCTATCTGAGGATGCTTACTTTTTATTCCAGGACACATTAACAGAGGTGTTCTATGATAAAAATCCGGAGGTTTACGAGCTTGCTTTTGCGCTTTATGAAGAAGCCCAGATGTCCGGACAGCCCGAAAAGGATGTGGCAGATTCCTTTCATCAGGAATATAACCGCCTGTATATGGAATTTATGCAAAACATGTTCGACACATTTTTTTAATAGGGAGGCGCCATGGCGGTATTAGGCAATCCGAAGAATACCATAGAGGTATTACAGAAATATAATTTTAATTTTCAAAAAAAATTTGGTCAGAATTTTTTGATCGATACCAGAATTTTGGAAGGAATCATTCAGGCAGCCCATGTCACAAAAGAGGATTTTGTACTGGAGATCGGACCGGGAATCGGAACCATGACCCAGTATCTGTGCGAGCATGCCAGGGAGGTTGTGGCTGTCGAAATCGATCAGAATCTGATACCAATCTTGAAGGATACGTTGTCAGAATATGACAATGTGGAAGTAATCAATGATGATATACTAAAAGTGGATATCAACCAGCTTGCCAGGGAGCACAACTGTGGAAAACCGATTAAGGTCGTAGCAAACCTGCCATATTATATTACGACTCCCATTATTATGGGGCTTTTTGAAAGCCATGTTCCCATTGACAGCATTACGATCATGGTACAGAAGGAGGTTGCGGACCGGATGCAGGTGGGACCGGGCACGAAGGATTATGGTGCGCTTTCCCTTGCGGTGCAGTATTATGCAAGGCCGGAAATTGTGTTAAGTGTGCCGCCAAGCTGTTTTATGCCGCAGCCAAAGGTGGGAAGCGCGGTGATTCGTCTAACCAGACACGAGGTGCCACCGGTAGATGTGAAAAATGAAAAATTGATGTTTGCCCTGATTCGTGCCTCCTTCAATCAAAGGCGGAAAACCCTTGCCAACGGTCTGAATAATTTTCCACAAATTTCCTTGTCAAAAGAACAGATTCAGGAATGCATTGTGGAATTGGGTGTTCCGGTTACTGTCCGTGGAGAGGCACTTTCTTTGGAACAATTTGCGACACTCAGCAATATCATAGAAGCAAAGATTTCAAGAGAAAAAAAGTAATTTCTGAATAAAAAAGGAATGGGCGGAAATACTGTTGTCAAAGAACAAATTTGATAATGGAGGATCGCCCTATGAGCAAGAAAAAATATATAGCAGCAGTTTCCTGTCTGGTTGCAGGACTTATTGGTTTTGGTAGCGTGTATTTCACAGAGATGAATATAAAACAGCGTGAAAAACAGCAAAGTATAGAACAGGCCGCACAGGAAGCACAGAATGAGAAATCGGAAGCAGCATCTACTATTGTGGAGCCAAAAACGCCAAATCCGACCCAGGAGAAGCAAGCAAACGTAAAGCAGAATGTGCAAAAGGAAGCTGTAGTTGAACCGGAAATCGAAGAGGTATCGGAGAAAATCCCTCAGGAGGCTGCAGAAACCCCTGAAAAAGAAGAGCAGGTTGAGACCGCTAAATCCATAAATTCTCTTCACTTTGAGATGGGAGAAGGCCTGGTGTGGCCATTAGAAGGGGATGTGCTTTTGAATTACAGCATGGATGCCACCACCTATTTTCCGACCTTAGACCAGTATCGTTACAATCCGGCAATTGTGATATCCGGTGAAGTGAACGATACGGTACTTTTAGTCGCAAAGGGACAGATTACGGATATTACCACAGATGAAGTGACAGGATGTACAGTCACCGAGGATCTGGGAGACGGATATACTGCAATTTACGGACAGTTGAAAGAATTAAATTTTGAAGTTGGAGATATGGTAAGTGCCGGACAGGTACTAGGATATGTAAGCGAACCCACCAAATATTATTCCGTTGAGGGAAGCAACCTTTACTTTGCGATGGAAAAGGATGGGGAACCAATTAATCCAATGGAGTATTTTCAATAAAGACGGGAAAATAGTCCTTTGATGAAACAAAAAAACAGAAGGAGGGAGAGCACCAATGGATGTAACAAAATATAACGACATCGTGCAGTACTGGATTACACAGGTTATGGAAAATCGCGGAAAAGATGCGGAGCTCTCTCTGAAATTCTGTAAGGATATTGTGAATTACGGAATGACGGTGGGGGATCATAACCTGATTGGCTTCGGCTACTTTTATAGAGGAGAGACCTATTACCTGCTGAACGACGGCGTTCACTTTTTCGAGGAGATCAGCAAAGCCCTGGACTATCTCAATAAGGCCCAGGACTGGGAGCTGATGGGAAAATGCTACAATTTTCTCGGCATTTGGGCAACCAATCGAGGGAATGCACCCATCGCATTAGATTACTATTTGAACGGCATCAATTACTGCCAGAAGATACAGCTTTTTCATCAGGAAGCCATTATGAATGTGAATGTGGGGGCCCTCAATATGCAGTGCGGGCGCTACCGGGAGGCCCAGGCATATCTGGAGAAGGCCTACGAATACATAAAGACAGAAACAAACGAACAGGGATATGATTCCTACATGGTGATCATTTATGCTTCCCTTGCGAAGGCGGCAATCCATCAGGGAAATATGACTGAGGCGGAGGAGTATTTCAGGCGGGCCTATCACGACCATTGGAAAAATGTGGATGAAATGGACCGGCTATCGATACTTTGTACAGAAGCGCTATATAGTCATGTACGAAAGGATTATGTAAAAAGAGATCAATGTATTGCACAGATTCAGAGCCTCATTCACGGACAGATGCCAATTTTGGATGTGTCGGATGATTTGTACGAATATGCAAAGCTTCTTCTTGATGCAGAAAAGGAAGAAGAATTTTGGGCTGTGATCGATTTACTGGAGCCGATGATTAAGAACTGTAATATTATACATATGCAGCTTCAGATTATATCCTTAAAGATTCAGCTCTATCGGAAAAAGGGGCAGAGTGCGGAATATCTTCAGGCCGCAGGCTACTATTATGAGCTTTCAGAAATCAAAGAGCGTGAAATGCAGGAGATGATCAATAATGTCTTAAACCTTAGAAGAAGTCTGGAATCGGTGAATCGCGCCCGGCAGGAGATGGAGGTACAAAATCAGATTCTTCTGGAAAAATCTGAGATTGATCCACTCACAAAGATTGCAAACCGGTTCCGTTTAAATGACCATTCCGAGGAAATTTTTGAACGGGTACTGCGAATGGAAAGTACCATTGCAGTAGAAATGCTGGATGTAGATTACTTTAAGGAGTTTAATGACAACTATGGCCATCAGTCCGGGGATGGATGCCTGCAGGCTGTTGCAGACGCACTTCGTGAAATGACGAACCGCCATAATGCGTTCTGTGCAAGATATGGTGGGGATGAGTTTGTGATTATCTATGAAGACATTTCTTACGAGGAAGCAATTTCCTGCGCAAAGGAACTAAAAGGACTTGTCCGGGATAAAAATATTCCCCATAAGTATTCAAAGGCAATTCCTTTTGTAACAATTTCTCAGGGACTCTGCTGGGGCAGACCAAAGGAAGGACAGCAGATAGAAGATTTCTTACACACTGCGGACAGCATGCTTTACAAGGTAAAACAGAAGTGCAGAAACAACTACTGTGTCGGAAAAATAGAAGATACAGAAACCCCATATATAGGGGATATAGAAGAATAGCGTTTGTTTTCAGAAAAAATCGGATGTTCTGTAGAAAGCAAGAATTTGCTGACAGCATACATCCGATTTTTAGAAAGTACATTTCGAGTTTGTGCGCAGAATGAATTTTGCTATTTGAATCAGAACGTTTAAAAAGCGTCGGCACTTAATGA
>CAMDYX010000006.1 GCA_945910395.1 uncultured Agathobacter sp.
GGCGGATTCGGATATGCATTATAGAAATCATCCGTCAACTTAAGAATTTGATAATCATTCTCTGGTAAAATCATTCAATTTTTCTCCTTTGGGGAATAACTACTCGACTGAGTAAAAAAGAAACGAGAGACTTTTCAGCCTCTCGTAATCAGCTTCATCATTCGGTCAATTTTTTATTTTACCGTCCTGTCGGAACCGTCACAGGACTCATCGCTCGGTCATTTTTTATTTTACCGTCCTGTCGGAACCGTCACAGGACTCATCCACTATGATGAAGAAGAACATTTCTGTTCTCAACTATATTATATTCGCATACTTTGAAAATATCAACGCCTTTTTGAATTTTTTCCCTACTTAGATGCTTCTACAAATTCTTCCAGCTTCTGATATGCTGCGCCGCTGTCGATGAGCTCTGCCGCAAGCTTCACTCCGTCTGCGAGGGTTTTCGCCTTTTCTCCGATATAAAGCGCTGCTCCGGCGTTCAGGAGTACTGTGGTTCTCTTTGGTCCCTGCTCCTTACCACTTAAAATATCTCTTGTAATCTTTGCGTTTTCTTCCGGTGTACCGCCAACAAGGTCTTCTTTTTGGCAGGATGTAAATCCAAAATCCTCCGGCTTGATCTCATAAGTCTTGTAGGTTCCTTCTTTAAATTCACATACCAGAGTTGGTCCTACTGCGGAAATCTCATCCAGTTTTTCTCTTCCAAAAACAACCATTCCATTCTTTACTCCAAGGTTCGATAATACATGCGCAAGCGGCTCCACCAAGGATTTATCATACACACCAAGAAGCTGTCTCTTCGGATGCACCGGATTGGTAAGAGGTCCTAAGATGTTGAATACGGTACGAATACCCAGTTCTTTTCGGATTGCTCCCACATACTTCATGGAAGTATGATACTTCTGTGCAAAGAAGAAGCATACGCCGACATTCTGTAACAATTCCACACATTTTTCAGGCTCAAGACTGATATTTGCACCAAGGGCCTCTAAGCAGTCTGCTGTACCGGATTTTGAAGATGCAGCTCTGTTTCCATGCTTGGAAACCTTCATTCCGCCTGCTGCCGCTACGAAGGCAGATGTGGTGGAAATATTAAAGCTGTGTGCATTGTCTCCGCCGGTTCCCACAATTTCAAAGGTATCCATATCACCTGCATCTACCACAAGTGCGTGCTCCCTCATTGCTGCTGCACATCCTGCGATTTCATCGATGGTCTCCGCCTTGGTGCTCTTGGTGGAAAGTGCCGCAAGAAATGCCGCATTCTGGGTCGGTGTGGTCTCTCCGTTCATAATTTCATTCATTACTGCATAAGCCTCATCATATGTAAGATCCTGCTTATCTACAATTTTTACAATTGCTTCCTTAATCATTTTTCTCTTCCTCCTTACAATTGCCCTTTCTCTATCTTACAGCTCATTCAATTCCTTCTTAAAGGTTCTGCAATATTCCGCTGCGGCTTCCGGGTTAAAGTTATTTTCTCTCATCAGATTGATGAAATGAGAGCCTACAATCGCACCGTCAATAATGTCCTTCATCGGAGCTACATCTGCTGCGATACGAATTCCAAATCCCATCATAACCGGAATCCTGGAAGCCTCTTTTACATAGCTTAGATAGCTGACTACCTCCTTGTGGAAAGCTGCCGCCTGTCCGGTAACTCCCATAGAAGATACGCAGTATACAAAGCCTCTTGCGCCCTCTAGGATCATCGGGACACGATCCTTGGATACCGGTGATACAAGCTGGATGAAAATGGTACGGTCATCATTATCCAGTGCCTTTTTCATTTCCTCCTGTTCCTCAAAAGGAAGATCCGGTATGATGAGTCCATCTACTCCCACTTCTTTGCATTTCTTTGCAAAGGCCTCCACTCCATAATGAAGTACGGTATTGTAATACATCATAAAAATAATCGGTACGTCTACACCATCTGCCCGCAGCTCTTCCAACGCAACAAATATCTTTTTTAAGGTCGCGCCATTTTGGATTGCATCAAAGGATGCCTGCTGAATGACCGGGCCATCTGCGATGGGATCGGAAAAAGGAATTCCCATCTCAATCACATCCACACCGGCTTTTTCCTGGGCCTTGATAATTTCCTTGGTAGCCGAAAGATTCGGAAGTCCGGCTGTGATATAAGTAATAAATGCTTTTTCATTCTTCTCTTTTAAAGCTTCCATTCGAGCTTCTATTCTATTCTTACTCATTATTTTTTCCTTTCTTTTTCCATTTCAAATTCAATTTTCTGATATCATTTTTTAATTCAATTTTCGGAATTGTGTGCCTGAGAATGAATTTTGCTATTTGAATCAGAACGTTTAAAAAGCATCGGCACTTAATGAGCAATTTATTGCGAATTTAGTACCGCTATGCTTTTTACAAACGAGAGTGGGTTCTGATTCAAATATGCAAATTCATTCAGAAACACATTTCCCAAATGGCATTTTTTAATTTAAGTATCCTTTTCCTGCAAGATAGTCGGAAATGGTATTTACATCCTTATCTCCACGTCCAGACAGACAGACAACCATTGACTGCTCCGGTGTCATCTCTTTTGCTTTCTTAAAGGCATATGCCATCGCATGGGCACTTTCAATTGCCGGGATGATTCCTTCCATCTGAGTAAGCTCCATCAGGGCATCCATTGCCTCTGTGTCTGTGATCGCAACATATTTTGCCCTTCCGCTGTCCCTAAGATATGCATGCTCCGGTCCTACTCCCGGATAATCAAGTCCTGCTGAGATGGAATGTGCCAGCTGGACGTTTCCATCCTCATCCTGCAGCAGATAGGATCTCATTCCGTGAAGCACTCCCGGATTACCCAGTGCCATGGCTGAAGCGTGTTCTCCTGTTTCAATTCCCTTTCCTGCAGCCTCAACTCCGATCAGCTCTACTCCTTCTTCATCGATAAAATCTGCAAACATACCGATGGAATTTGAGCCGCCTCCCACACAGGCCATCACCACATCCGGAAGTCTTCCCTCCGCTTCGTAATGCTGTTTTTTTGCTTCACGGCTGATGACTGCCTGAAACTCCTTTACCATCTTTGGATATGGATATGGTCCTACGGCAGAACCGATGATATAGAAGGTATCCTCTGCTGTTTTTGCCCAGGTACGGATTGCCTCATTGGTTGCATCCTTTAGGGTATTGCTTCCGGACTCCACCGATACGACCTTTGCCCCAAGCATCTCCATACGCATCACATTCAGTGCCTGCCGCTGGATATCCTCTTTTCCCATATATACGGTGCATTCCATGTTAAAAAGCGCTGCTCCTGTTGCAGTTGCAACACCATGCTGTCCTGCGCCGGTCTCTGCTATAACCTTAGTCTTTCCCATTCTCTTTGCAAGGAGTATCTGTCCGATTACGTTATTGATCTTGTGAGCTCCGGTATGATTTAAATCCTCTCTCTTTAAATAAATCTTTGTTCCATACTTCTTGCTGAGTCTTTCTGCAAAATAAAGCGGTGTTTCCCGTCCTACATACTGCTTTAAATAGTAATGATACTGTTCCAAAAACTTCGGATCGCAAATGGCCTCCTCAAAGGCTTCATCCACTTCCTTTAACGTATTCATCAGTGATTCCGAAACATACTGTCCGCCGAATTCTCCATAATAAGCTTTCTCGTTCATATTTTTATAACCCTTTCTATTCAAATTATTTTTATCCCTTTTCGGAATTGTGTTCCTGAGAATGAATTTTGCTATTTGAATCAGAACGTTTAAAAAGCGTCGGCACTTAATGAGCAAACACTTGCGAATTTAGTGCCGCTACGCTTTTTACAAGCGAAAGCGGGTTCTGATTCAAATATGCAAATTCATTCGGGAACACTTTTCCGAAATGGGATATATATTTTTATACTTTCGCTCTGGCCGCCAAGACAAAAGCCCTTACCTTTTCTTCGTCTTTTCCGGCCTCTCCTTCCACCCCGGAGCTTACGTCAACGACATCCGGATGAAAAATTCCGATTCCCTGTTCCACATTGTCTGCATTTAGTCCTCCCGCCAGGACGAACCTTCTGTTTGAAAAAAGCTCCTCCGTCTGGGCGATCTGCTTACTCCAATCAAAGGTCTTTCCGCTTCCGTACTCTGCGCCGTCCACAACAAGTGCCTCGATTTTTTTGCTTAGCTCCCCCGGAAGTTCCTGCAAAAAATGCTGCTTTTCTTCGATTTGAGCCGGGTCTGCAATATTAAAGGCATACCACACCGGAATGCGGGCAGCTTCAAGTACCTCCAGGGTTAATGCTTTATGAATCTGAAATACATCAAAGATATCCGCTTCCTGAAGTGTCTTTATCAACGCAGCATCCGGAGATACCAAAACCGCTACCTTTTTGATATCCTTAGACAGATGCCCTGCAATTTCCTTTGCTTTTTCAAGCGTCACATTTCTTTTACTTTTTTCAAAAAAGACGAAGCCTGCATAATTTACGTTATTTTCATTCAGATATGCTGCTTCCTCCTTTTTTGTTAAACCACATATCTTAATTTCCATATTTTATTCCTCGTAGATTGCCTTCCATCGCTTTGCCAGCTCCTTTGGATTTTCCGCCTCCATAAATGCCCGGCCAATCAAAAATCCGTCTACACCAACCTCATGAAGGAACCGTACATTCTCATCATTCATAATTCCGCTTTCTGTTACGAATACTTTATCCTTTGGAATATAAGGCCGAAGTCGTTTCGTATTTTCCAGGGTGATGGAAAAATCCTTTAGATTACGATTATTTACCCCAATGATTCTTGGGTCGATTCTTAGTGCCCGCTCAATTTCATATTCATCATGGGTTTCTACCAGTACATCTAAATTTAGGCTTCTTGCCAGCTGGTAAAAATCTCTCATTTGCACATCATCTAAAATTGCTGTAATAAGAAGTACTGCGTCTGCTCCGATTACCCTTGCTTCATAGAATTGATATTCTTCAATCATAAAGTCCTTTCGCAAAATCGGAAGAGGTGACCTTTGCCGGATCTGCTTTAGGTACTCAACGCTTCCATTGAAGTGATCCTCTTCTGTCAGACAGGAAATTGCATCCACCGATGCATTGTATTCATCAATCCGTTCCATCAAATCGATTTTGCTGCTTATCTTACCAAGGCTTGGCGAGGCCTTTTTAAATTCTCCGATAATGGAAAGCCCCGGCTTTCTTAGATTCTCATAAAAGGAGCAGCTTCCATGGGGCAAATCCTTTTGGTCTTTCATCGCCTGCTCCGCCAGATCTCTCATTCGGTTTTCGCTTATGATTTCTTTTTGTATTGGTAGACGCTTTTTCTTGTCTTCCACAATCTGATCTAAAATCATGTTCAAATCCTCTTTTCCTGCAAATAGTACCAATATTTTTCCAAACTCTCATTTAAAATTTGTGTCTCCGAAAATGAATTTTGCTATTTGAATCAGAACGTTTAAAAAGCGTCGGCACTTAATGAGCAAACACTTGCGAATTTAGTGCCGCTACGCTTTTTACAAGCGAGAGCGGGTTCTGATTCAAATATGCAAATTCATTTCGGAACACAAATTTTTAAAAAGCATTTGTAAAAACTTACATGGTTCCGTTTACGAAATTTTCAATAATACGTTTTCCGTGTTCGGTATAAATGGATTCCGGATGGAACTGAAGTCCCACAACCGGAAATTCTTTATGCCGGATTGCCATGATTTCGCCATCCTCAGTTCTTGCCAGTACCTTTAAGCATTCCGGAAGATCCGCCTCCTGTACTGCAAGGGAATGGTATCTTGCCACCTTGATGGGTGAGTCGATTCCGGTAAATATGCTGCTTCCATCATGCTCAATCACGGATTTTTTTCCGTGAAAAAGCGCTTTCGCATAGGATACGGTTCCGCCAAGGGCCTCTCCAATGCACTGATGCCCCAGACAGATTCCAAGGATCGGCTTTTTCCCGGTAAACTCCTTTACCACATCCATACACACTCCGGCCTCCTTCGGACTCTTTGGTCCCGGAGAAAGGATGATCCGCTCCGGATCTAATTCCTTAATCTCATCGACGGTGATCTTATCGTTTCTTACAACCCTGATATCATCATTAAAAATGCCGATGTACTGATACAGGTTATAAGTAAACGAATCGTAATTATCTATTAACAGAATCATAAATTTTCCTCCTCAACCAGGGTCTTTGCAAGGGCCATTACCTTGTTGCAGCACTCCATATACTCATTCTTTGGAACAGAATCTGCAACGATTCCCGCTCCTGCCTGAAGGTAAACCTGCTTACCTTTCTTAATCATGGTGCGGATTGTGATGCAAAAATCCATATCTCCCGAAAAATCGATGTATCCGGTTGCACCTCCATAGAGTCCTCTTCGAACGTTTTCTAACTCATCAATGATTTCCATTGCACGAATCTTTGGTGCTCCGCTTAAGGTTCCTGCCGGAAGGAAGGAAGAAACAAGATCTAACGGATGAAACTCTCCTTTTTTCCGTCCTTCCACCATGGAGACGATATGCATGACATGGGAGTAATTTGCCACCTCCATAAACTGGGTAACCTTCACCGTTCCAAATTCACTGATGCGGCCCATATCATTTCTTGCCAGATCCACCAGCATGACATGCTCTGCGCGCTCCTTCTCATCTCGTAGAAGCTCATCCTTTAGTAAGGCATCCTCCTCAGCATCCACACCTCTTCTTCTGGTTCCTGCGATCGGGCAGGTATATACCCGGTTGTTCTGCTGCTTTACGATCATTTCCGGTGAGCTTCCGATAACTTCAAACTCCCCATAATTAAAGTAATACAGATAGGGAGAAGGGTTCAACTCCCGAAGCTCCTTATACAGTTCAAATCCATCCTGCTGTGTTTCAATGGTCCATCTCTGGGACAGTACCGTCTGGAAAATGTGCCCCTCTCTGATGTATTCTCTGATTTTTTCTACTTTTTCGCTGTACTGCTCCAAGGTATCGGATTTCTTAACGATCTTTCCGTCGTGAACGAAATGCTTCTCTTTTTCTTTTCCGGCACCGCTTCTTGCCTTTTGGATCAT
Organism: uncultured Agathobacter sp.; assembly: GCA_945910395.1. Lineage (GTDB taxonomy): Bacteria > Bacillota > Clostridia > Lachnospirales > Lachnospiraceae > Roseburia. The sequence goes on from CAMDYX010000006.1 coordinate 7,003, forward strand.
TTCAAGAGCTTCTTTTTCTGCGAGAGCTCTTCCTTCTGCAGAATCCTCTCCCAGTACCACCGCTGTTAAGGTTTCCGCCACATGATCCACCATGATGAATTTTGTCATGAGCATCATCTGTATGGTTTCCACCCCGATTTCATCCGGATTATTGTCCGGAAGAACCTCTGCATACCGAATGAAATCATATCCGAGATTTCCAACTAATCCACCGGAAAAGGATAACTCCTCATTGTCCTTTACAATATCAAACTCACTATAATATTCTTTTAACAGCTGAAGTGGATTTCCCTCCCGAATCTCCTCTGTTCCATCGCTTTTTGTAATCACCAGGGCATTTCCCCTTGAAGTGATAATCTCCTCCGGTTCTGCACCAAAGAAGGTATGCCGGTCGTAATTCTTATCGTAGCTTTCCAGCAAAAATCCCTTCTTCTTTCCCACCAGATTTTCATACATTCCCGTGGAAGTCTCATTTACAATACTGACTGTTTTCTTATACACACGAAGTCTTCTCATTTTTTTGCTCCTTACTTTTTTCATAAAAAAATCCCTGACAGAATATGTTCTACTCTGTCAGGGACGATAACTCGTGGTGCCACCCTTATTCATCGCGCAGCCCATAAGGGCATTAGAAAAAAAATAAAGCGGACTCTCCTAATCGGAAAATCCGCCACCAATTACGCGATCTCTGCGATACAGAAGATTACTCTTCGATATCTTACCCTTATAACGTAGGGAAACGGCGCTGCTACTCGGAAACTCCTTTCACTTTGCATCTAACGAATCCATTCCATCCAAATGCTCCTATCTGCTCACACCAGCCGCAGACTCTCTGAAAAGATCAGTTCAGTGTACTACTTTCGCTCATTGATTTTAAGTATCTGCTTTAATTGTTTGTTAGTTTACTACTTTAAAGTGTTCATGTCAATACATGAAAAAAATTTTTCAAATCCCTTTTCGGGATGGTGTTCCTAAGAATGAATTTTGCTATTTGAATCAGAACGTTTAAAAAGCGTCGGCACTTAATGAGCAATTTATTGCGAATTTAGTACCGTTACGCTTTTTACAAACGAGAGTGGGTTCTGATTCAAATATGCAAATTCATTCGGGAACACTTTCCCGAAATGGGATTTTTAAAATAAAGATAACTGCTCCCCTGCTGTCTTATCCTCATACTCGCGCATGTAAGCAAACAACTGCTCTGCGTCACATACAATTCCCGCAGCCTTACATTCACTTTTCAGAAGCTGCCACAGATGCGGATGATTGTGTGATGGCAGTTCATAAGAATTTCCGTAAGCATGAATATACCGTTCCTTCATACCGGGAAAATGCTTATCCAGCTGTTTATAGTAATACTGCCTGTCGCCATCTCGCAGGGTCAGTCCGATTCCAAGGGAAAGTACACCATAAACCTTCGCCTCCCGGCAAATGTTAAGCAGTCCGGTGATATTTTCCTCCGTGTCATTGATAAAGGGCAGAATCGGTGTCATCCAGACAATGGTCGGAATTCCCTCATCCCTTAAAATATTTAACACCTCGGCTCGCCTGCTGGTAGGACAGACGTTGGGCTCCAATATTCTGCAAAGCTTATCATCATAGGTCGTCAGTGTTATCTGTACCACGCACTTTGCCTTCCTATGAATACTTTTGAGCAAATCCAGATCACGAAGTATCCTGTCTGATTTTGTCTGAATCGACAGACCAAATCCATAAGCATCGATCAGTTCTAAACATCTTCTGGTCAGCTTCAGTTCCTCTTCATAATGCAGATAAGGGTCGCTCATTGCACCGGTTCCAATCATGCATTTTTTCCGTTTGCTCCGAAGCGCCTTTTCCAAAAGCTCCGGGGCATTCTTCTTGACCTCAATATCCTCAAAGGGATGCTTCATCTGATAGCAGGTACTTCGGGCATCACAATAAATGCAGCCATGGGTACAGCCACGATAAATATTCATCCCGTTTTGCGCTGACAGGATTCCCTTTGCTTCTACCTGATGCATTATTTCGATCCCTTCATCTGCTCATGCTGCTTTTGATTGATATATTTTGCCACAACCTCCGAGCGGTTCTTTAATCTGCAGCCATAGAGAGTTCTTCCGTCTGGCAGAGTTTCCTTTCGAATAACAACGACGGACAGATTGAAGTTGGTTCCACCGGAGCCTGCAATAAAGTTCAGATAAAGCACATCCCCTTTCTGATACTGCTCTGTACCACGGGTAATAAATGCAACGCCGCCCTCACTGATATCCTTTACGCTAACCGGTTTCGGCTCATCCATTTCCGTTCTACGGACCAACCCTTCTGCCCCTACAAAGACGCGGAAATTCTGACGTCTGTTATAGGATACTGCTTCTTTTTTCGATACAATAATATGTACGCTGCCATATACCGGAAGCTTTATGTTTTTGATTGCGACACCACGCCATATCTGCGGCTTCTCATCCTTAATCAAAACCAGACTGTTTGTTACTCCCTCGGCGTTAAAATTAATCAGCAAATCCTGTTCACGGATTGCGTCTAATACCACAAATTTCAGAGATTTATTTTCCTTCTTTATGGAGTTTATTTTTTCCACATCTGCCGGATCTGTGATATTTGCAACCGTAGTTTTTAAGTTTACCTTAGCATCCTTATTCGATGCTTCTATCGAAACCTCTGTGTTTGGTGTAAGATCACTTACAAACATATGCTTCTCCTTTGAAACTTATTCCGAATCCCTGTTAGGTTCCATTTTCTTTCGCTGCTGGTGTGCTGCAATCCGAATATAAAGGCTCTGGGGAAGAAAACGTCCGAATACCATCGCAAGCTTCATCTTTAAGGTTGGAACAATCACTTTTTTTCCCCGAATCATCTGGTCGACTGCATAATTTGCGCACTCGTAGGATGAGATTCCTTTCAATGAAAAATGTACATTTGCCACCGCATCAAACTCCGTCTTTACCGGTCCCGGGCAAAGACACCCGATGTAAATCGGACTCTTTTGTTCTTTAAATTCCTCTGCAATTGCTCTTGTCAGACTAGCGACGTAGGCCTTTGATGCATAATAGGTTGCCATATATGGTCCTGCCGGCATCAGTCCCGCGGAGCTTGCCACATTTAAAAGATATCCGCCCTTCTGCTTTTGCATGATCTCCAATACTTTTTTGGTCAGAAAATGAACGGCCCTGATATTGACGTCAATCATCTGAAGCTCCTTATCGAGATCTCCATCAAGAAACCGGCCACAATCGCCAAAACCGGCGTTATTGATAAATATTGCAAGCTTTTTCCCCTGCAGAAAATCACATAGCTTTTGGCATTCCTCCAAGGAGGACAAATCCGCCTCAAGGAGCAAGCATTCCCGCTCCTTATCCACTTCCCTATGTATTTCTTCGCAAAGCTTTAAAAGACGGTCTTTTCTTCTGGCGACAAGAATCAGGTCAAAGCCTTCTTTTGCAAACCTCTTGGCAAACTCAGCGCCGATTCCGGAGCTTGCTCCGGTAATTACCGCATACCCTCGATGCTTCTGGGACATTACCACTTTTCCTCCAACAGCTTTTTAAAATTCGGTCCGAGGTTTCCTTCCTTCCAGTGCTTTCTGCAAACTGCGACATATGAGCTGTTTCCGGCAAGAAAAACCTGATCTCCTTCCCGAATGATTCCATTCTCGTTAAAACGAGCGTTACACTTTGCGGCTTTTCCGCACCAGCATACGGTCTTAATCTCTTCAATGACATCTGCCCATGCCAATAACCACAGACTGCCAGGAAACAATTCATTCCGAAAATCCGCACGAAGTCCGTAGCAGATCACCGGTACATTTAAGTCATCCACCACATGCACCAAAAACTCAATCTGTTCCTTGGAACAGAACTGTGCCTCATCAACGATGACACAATCATAGCCTTGTATATACTCGTCGTCCATAAGAACCAGATCTTCCATAAGCACACAGGGACGCTCTAATCCAATTCTGGATTTAATGACATACTCGCCGTCTCTGGTATCTGTCTTTGGCTTTGCCAGAATTGCTTTTTTTCCGCGCTCTCTGTAATTGTATTCTACCATCAGCGCATTTGCTGTCTTGGAGCTTCCCATTGCTCCATATCGGAAAAATAATTTTGCCATATGAAATATTACCTTCTATTCTACTTTCGGAAGCTTTGAAAGAGCAGCCTCTAGCTCTTTGTCGGTTGGAATGTAATCAACCATCTGTCCATCATTAAATTTCTGATAAGCAACCATGTCGAAATATCCGGTTCCGGTAAGTCCGAATACAATATTCTTAGCCTCTTTGGTCTCCTTGCATTTCAGTGCTTCGTCAATGGCAACCTTGATGGCATGACTGCTCTCCGGTGCAGGAAGAATTCCTTCCACACGTGCAAAAGTCTGGGCAGCCTTAAATACCTCTGTCTGCTCCACACTCCTTGCCTTTAAGTAACCCTGATCGTAAAGCTCAGATACCACGGAGCTCATTCCATGGTAGCGGAGTCCTCCTGCATGGTTTGCAGATGGAATGAAGCCGGAGCCAAGGGTGTACATCTTAGCCAGCGGACATACCTTGCCGGTATCACAGAAATCATATGCATATTTTCCTCTGGTAAGACTTGGGCAGGAAGCAGGCTCTACGGCGATAATCTCATAATCTGCCTCTCCACGAAGCATCTGTCCGACAAACGGTGAGATCAGGCCTCCAAGGTTTGATCCACCTCCGGCACAACCGATAATGGTATCTGCTTTTACGCCATATTTATCAAGGGCGGTCTTTGTCTCGAGACCAATTACAGACTGATGAAGAAGTACCTGTGTCAAAACAGAACCTAGTACATAACGATATCCATCCTGAGTTGTCGCAGCCTCTACTGCCTCGGAAATTGCACAGCCGAGACTTCCTGTCGTTCCCGGAAACTCCGCATTGATTTTTCTTCCGATTTCTGTATCCATAGAAGGAGATGGTGTAACCTTTGCACCGTAGGTTCTCATAACCTCTCTTCTAAACGGCTTCTGCTCATAAGAGCACTTTACCATATATACCTGACAATCCAGATCAAAGTAAGAGCAGGCCATAGAAAGAGCAGTTCCCCACTGTCCTGCACCGGTCTCTGTGGTAACGCCCTTTAATCCCTGCTTCTTTGCATAATAGGCCTGTGCGATGGCAGAGTTTAATTTATGGCTTCCGGAGGTATTATTTCCCTCAAACTTGTAGTAGATATGTGCAGGAGTCTGAAGCTTCTCCTCCAAGCAGTATGCTCTTACTAACGGTGATGGGCGGTACATTCTGTAGAAGCTTCGAATTTCTTCCGGGATATCAAAGTATGGGGTAGTCTCATCCAGCTCCTGCTTTGCAAGCTCTTCACAAAAAATGTGGGAAAGCTCCTCTAAGGTAACCGGCTGTAGGGTTCCCGGATTTAAAATCGGAGCAGGCTTCTTTTTCATGTCTGCCCGAACATTGTACCACTGCTTTGGCATTTCGTTCTCTTCCAGATAAATCTTGTAAGGTATTTCTTTCATCATGGTTATTTCTTCTCCTTCTCATTTCCATTTTCTTAAATTCCTATTTTCGGAAATATGTTCCTGCATGAATTTGCATATTCGAATCAGAACCCACTCGCGTTTGTAAAAAGCGTAGCGGTACTAAATTCGCAATAGAATTGCTCATTAAGTGCCGACGCTTTTTAAACGTTCTGATTCGAATAGCAAAATTCATTCTAAGGAACATATTTCCGAAATGGGAATTTCATAATAAACATAGTATAACATAAGACTTAGAAAGAATCCATGAAATATAATCTTGCTCCAAAATCCTGGAAGAATCTCGTCTCTTCGTTGTATCCGGTTCCTCCGAAGGATTGCCTTAGCTTCACTCCGGCCTCCATCAACGAATCCCCGTATGCCACATAATCCTCCTGTTCCCCCGGCATTTTCACAAACCTTGCCAGAGTGTTATGAACCAGAGAATCCTGCTTAACATGTATCGGTGACACCATATTCACCAGATCACCGAACAATTTCAAATTGTATTTTAATTCTCTGTTGTAAAAATGATATTTTTTCTCTGCACAAAGTCCTTTTGCAAAATACTGCTCAAACTGCGTATTTGGAACTACAAGCTCCTGCATAATCATCCCTACCGCTTTGCTCTGATCCGGTGCCACGCAGGTCCATTCATGAATATTTCCGTTTCTTCCCCGGTAAAAGCGTCCCTTTTGCAGTACCTCTCTCCACTCCTTATACAAAATGATTTGAAGTCTGATTTCGTCTAAATCCTCCTTTTTCATATCGCACAGATTGCATTCATATCCTAAGACACCAAATGCCGCAACCGCAAAACGAGTGGTAAGGGGCGTAACACGGAGGGTCTGATGATTCGGACAGGCTGAAACATGGGCACTCACCGTTGACATGGGATAGCCATAGCTGTAGCCGGTCTGACCATTTACGCGGTAAAGCGCATCCGTATCGTCGCTGGCCCAGATTTGTGGAAAATAGCATAGCATGCCAAGATCAAACCGGTTTCCGCCTGCGGCACAGCCCTCAAACAGGATGTGTGGGAAGCGTTTGGTAAGCGTATCCAGCATGCGATAGAGGCCTAGCATATAGCGGTGCCCCACCTCCTCCTGATGCTCCTCGTCCAGATATTTTGAATAATAATCGGAAAAAATACGGTTCATATCCCATTTCACATAGGAAATATTGGCGGAGGAAAATACGCCGGTCATAGACTCAATCAGATAATCCACCACCTTCGGATTACACAAATCCAAAATTCTTTGATTTCTTCCTTCGGAATGAGGTTTTCCCGGAATATCCAGAGTCCAGTCCGGATGTGCCCGGTAAAGCTCGCTGTCTACATTTACCATTTCCGGCTCTACCCATAGACCAAAATCAAGTCCCAGGGCATTGATTTTTTCTGCCAGACCACAAATTCCGCCTGGAAGCTTCTTCTTGTTTACGATGTTCCAGTCTCCAAGGGAGCTCCTGTCGTTATCCCGACTTCCAAACCAGCCGTCATCCATGACAAAAAGCTCGATTCCCACTTCCTTTCCGGCTTTTGCTAGCTTTAACAGCTTGCTTTCGTTAAAGTCAAAATAGGCGGCCTCCCAGCTGTTTAAAAGCACCGGGCGCACCTTGTTTTTCCACTCACCCCGCACAATACATTGGCGGACAAAATCGTGCATATGCTGGCTCATGCCGTTAAAGCCCTCATGGGAAAAGGTCATGACCGCTTCCGGTGCCTCAAATTCCTCCCCCGGATTTAGAATAAAGCAGAAGGACTGAGGATTGATTCCGGTCACCATGCGCGTCTTTTTATATCCGTTCACTTCTACCGCCTCATAATGATTTCCGCTGTAAATCAGGTTGAATCCATAGACAGCGCCGGTATCCTCTGTTGCATTTTTCTTTGATAACATTACAAAGGGATTCGCCCGGTTGGAGGAGCTTCCGGTATAGGATGCATTTACATGCTTTCCCGCCCTCACCGGAATATCGTTCCGATGCATTTCCCTCGCCCAGCTTCCGTTGAAGGTAGATAACACAAAGTCATCCGTCGGGAAATCAATCTGTGTACTAAGAAGTCTTTTCAATTTGATGGTCGTATCACAGGTATTGATCAGCCTGCTGCTTCTGGTGATGACATCCTGCTTTTCAAACACTCCGTAGGACAGTTCCAGGGTAAGTCCGTAATTCTTATCCATTAATGTCACTACAAGCTCTTTCGCTTCATGCTCTTCATCATAGGAGGAAGGCAGCGTCTTAAGTGCCTCCTTTTCTTCCTTTATTACTGCATGATCAACCAGGAAATCCGAGGTATAGCCTCCGTCTGCATGCAGGATTTCCACGAAGGGCTCCCGGATATCTCCCTTTCCATAGGAGGACATTTCAAGGCATATGTCTTCCAGGGAAAAATTGGTATGCTCGCTGTCATAGGTATTTGTATTTCCCGGCGCAAAGACATGCTTTTCCAAAAGGCTGTCCGCATCCTCTTTACTTCCTATGGTAATCCTTTTTCCATAATATAAATGCTCTAAGTGCCCGGTGTCCATGACACGAAATGCATAAGTAGTATTTGCGGTGTGAAGCACCCATATATTCTCATACTGTTGAATCAAAGTCTGGCCCTCCTAAATACGATATAATTCTATAATCTGATGTTCGTGAAAATGAATTTCTTATATCCCATTTCGGAAAAGTGTTCCCGAGAATGAATTTTGCTATTTGAATCAGAACGTTTAAAAAGCATCGGCACTTAATGAGCAATTTATTGCGAATTTAGTACCGCTATGCTTTTTACGAACGAGAGTGGGTTCTGATTCAAATATGCAAATCCATTCGGGAACACAATTCCGAAAAGAGAGTTTCTTATTTGAATTAGGAACACTTCTCTGAAATAGAAGTTTCCTTTAAGGATTTCGTTATTTCTTCAATTTTTTCATCCGTTAAAATGTAATTCTTCTTAAATACAAACAGTCCGATCAAAAGCACCACAATCGGAATAATCGTCATACACAGACGAAGCCCCATTCGAGAAGACTCATCAATGGCTGTAAGAACGGCTGCCGTCTCATCCTTTTGAATATGGAAAACGGAAATGACGACAGATGCCACAAGTGCTGCAATTCCGGAGGCAAGCTTTACCACAAAGGTCTGCATGGAAAAAATGACGGATTCATCTCTGCGGTTGTTTTTCAGTTCCCCGTAATCCACGGTATTTGCAAGGAATACCGTTACGATAACGTTTAACATTCCGATTGCTGACATGATAAGAAATGCAGGAATCAACAGTAAGTAGATGTTTGCAGTTCCCGAAAATGCAATGATCAGTAAAAGAACATATCCTGCCATTGCCATGGTAAAGCTTACATAGAAAATCTTTATGGTGTTCATAAACCTTCTGAAAAGAGGGAACAGTACCATCATTGCAAGAATCTGGAATGCGCCGCCAAAGGTGTTAAATGAGGTATAGTTCGCTTCCCAGGAAGCCGGACTGAAATCATATTTGAAGAAATAAATGACCAGGTTTGAGGTAATGTAAAGTGCGGTATTGATCATGACGATCGCAATAACCATAGTCATGGCCTGATCGTTCTGGACGAGGGATTTAAACATTTCTCCCACGGTCGCCTGCTTCATTTCCACCGAGGACTTTTCCTTGATGGTCATACAGGTAATGGTTGTAAACAATACAAACAGGATTGCAATAATCAGTGCAAAATACTTGTATCCCAGGCGCTCTATCTCCGTTGCATTTGCTCCCCCTGCCAGATTTCCAAGGGCAGATACACTAAGCACGGTAATGATAGAAATAATTGCAGAGCCCACACCTGCGCAGGAACGAGCCAGAGCAGATAAGCCCTCCCGCTCTTTTCCGCTCTCGGTAAATGCAGGAATCATGGACCAGTAAGGAATATCCATCATGGTGTAGGTAACGCCCCAAAGGATGTAGGTTGTTGCAGCATATGCAACCAGTCCGCTTCCGTTTAGGGTTGGCGGTGCAGAAAACATGAGGAACAATACCACTGCATTAAGCAGGGTTCCTACGAAAAGCCAGGGACGGAATTTTCCCCATCTGGTCTTTGTCTTTGCAACCAAAACACCCATGATCGGATCATTAAATGCGTCAAATATCCGGGCGATAAAAAGAATGATTCCCATTGCTACCGCACTTACGCCCATAATGTCCTGATAATAATACAGGATATAGGTTGCAGAAAGCATATACACCATATCTTTTCCTACTGCGCCAATACCATATGCGAATTTTTCGCCCACACTAAGTTTCTTTTTTGTTTCCATGTTATTTATCCTCCCAATTAATTATCTTTCTCTTTTAATCCCATAGCAAGCTCTACTACCTTATAAGCGCCATCATATAATCCAATAGCTTTGTTGGTAATGATTGCGTCACACATTTCATTCAACAGATCGGTATTCAAAAACATCTCAACCATCTGCAGGGTGTGTGGTATATCACGGCACTCTAAGGTTCCATCCCCCATTTCTGCGGAGTGGATGGCGCCCCACATCTCATGCTTTCCAACACGCTTGATAAACAGCTTTGGAATCGGATAAAAGGCCAGCTCACTTGGCTTTGTCACAAGTACGTCTGCACTTCTCATAAGAAGGTTCGTACAATACACTGCTTCAAAAATGTTTTTGTGCCAGAACCCATGAATTCCCGTGATTTCCGTTTCCGGATCAAGGGCAGACTCTGCAAAATGCTCGGTGTCCTTCCAGTTGTCAAAATGCTCGGTGGACAGCTCCTTCATCTTGGGGATTTCGGTAAGTAATGCATCCCAGACATTCTTGTAATCACCGACATTTACGTACAATGCCGCCTTTCCTGCCTTGATCTGTGGAAGCAGATTCTTAATGATCGCTGCAAAAATCTCCTTCTGCGCTCCGGCGCCACCGATGGTAAGAAGGAATCTCATTGGTTTTCCTTTGGCCCTGCGTGAGGTTCTTGCAGCACAATCTGCTTCAATATTGCTTACCAGCTCGTGGTCAATGTAATGTCCGGTATAAACCAGGCTTTCCTTCGGCATTGGATTACAAATCTTGTCCTTATTCATGCCATTTAAAATACGATATCCCATGTATGCATTTTTACACTGAATCGTATGAACGGAACCTTCTGAGAGATGAAGTGCCATGGGCCAGTTATCCGGAATTGCATTTACCACATGCTTCATTCCCGCATGAATGGCAGCCTGTGCCGGCCATACATGGGTTCCGATTACCGGAATATCCTTTGGAACATTGCGGTATACCGGAGCCATAAGCTCTGCATTCTTCTGGTCGGAAGCATTGTAGGAAAGAGCACGAAAGCCTTCATAGTTCATGGGCTCCCACACAAGCTTATTGAAAATCGGATTTTTTGAAAGTCTTGAGCCTAACGAATACAATTCGTTCTGTGCCCCGATGACCTTTGTGCAGGTGGTCTGCCCATAGGAATTTAAGTCCATCCAGTAAGGCGTATATCCCATGGATTTTGCAGCGGACGCTATTGCCATCGAAATACGATAATGCCCAAAGCCCATTCGGATATTTCCCACAATAATACCTTTTTCCGTATCAAAGTCGGTGCGATTCACCGGCTGGGTATCGTCATAGTGTGCGTTTGTCTTTGGCTCCCCAACCAGAATATTCTGCACTCCAAGCGAATCCCCAATATATGGATTTTTCTGGATATATGCCGGATAATTTACATTCGTATCATCTCCAAATTTCTTAGCATACTTTTTCTTAGACTTCACAGCTTTTTTGTAAGCCCTGCCGGAAATCTCATTTCCAAAAATGATGTTTGATTTTTCCATTGTTATCTCCTATTCTTTCTTATACTCTCCTCTTGGCTTAGATATAATCCCTTTTCGGAATTGTGTTCCTGAGAATGAATTTTGCTATTAGAATCAGATATAAACCATGAATGTCACGGTTTCTGTCTGTCCTGTGATACTTTCTATGGTAAGAGCCGCCTTTCCGCTCTTTCCAACAGTCTTAATGTATGCTCCCGTCATGCCTCCCTGCATTGGGATCACATTTGGCCCAATCAGTTCAATCGGTCCCTCTGTTTTCAGGGTAATCGGATCGTTATAAAAATGCAGCTGATTGTTATTTTCATCCAACATCGCAATTCGAACCTCGGCCACATCATAACTGTTCTGCTCCCTGAGTTCTGTATGGGAGGCTTTTATCTTCAGATGAGCTTTTGTCATCGGCTCTTTTGTAATCCTCTTTACAATCTGTCCATCCTGTATGGCTTCAAACCGATATACGGTGGAGGTTCCTCCCCAGTCACCGATATACGTATTGTAAAGTCTTACCGCATCCTCGAATTTCATGCGGTAAAGCACCATGCATTTTATCAGAATCCATAGGATACGGGGCGGAAAGTGATATCCATGCATTGCAACGTAGTTTAATGCTTCCTTTAACATATCCGCCTGTCTCTTGGTAAAGGGCTCATTTTTTGCAAGCTCTTCCCCGATAAAATCGTCTATTACAATTGGACCATGTCGTAGGTTTTTATATGGGGAATCACTTGCCCTATACTCCTTGATAAAGGCATTATTCTTATACATCCGGACCGAATCAGCGTTTGTAAAAATATAGGTAAGTCCTCTGTTACAGCCCGGGTGCTCCCCGATATCCATAGTTGAGCTAAGCTCTAAGACCGGTTCTGCCTCCTGCTCACAGGCGTATACCATAGCCGCAAGCTTTGGATTCCGGAACATATCCATAACTCCGTGATAGCAGATGCGGTCTCCACTTCCGAAATCCTTATGGGTATTGTAATCAAACATACACCAGCCAAAGCTTCCGGCAATATCCTCCTGACCTGCAACTGCCTCAAGGACATTTGCATGCCGCAGCGCATGCTCCACCCGGTGTTCTTCCCAATCGTAGGCTTTTGTCGGATACATGTGTCCGTTATACTCACTGATCAGATATCCCTTGCTTTTATCCGAGGTTACTTTGTTCTTCGGATCACATCCCGGTGTTTTCCCATCATGCAAAAAGTCGTTGTAGGTATATACATCCTCGAACAGATGACTTTTCTTGTGCGCTCTTACTCCTCCGGTCTGCCTGCTGTCGTCTAAGTCGTGAGCTATCTCATTCGTTTTCCGGTAAAACTCATCATCATCCTGGGATTCATTGATCCGTACGCCCCACAAAATGATGGATGGATGATTGCGGTACTGCGTAATCATCTCTTTCAAATTCGTAAGGGCCTGTTCCTTCCATGCCTCGTCTCCGATATACTGCCAACCCGGAAATTCCATAAATACCAGGAGTCCTATCGAATCACATTCGTCAATAAAATAGTGGGACTGCGGATAATGGGAGGTTCTTACCGCGTTGCAGCCCAGCTCCTTCTTTAGGATATCCGCATCCTGTCGCTGCATGGACTTTGGCATTGCATATCCCACATATGGATAGCTCTGATGACGGTTCAGACCACGGATTTTTGTCTTTACCCCATTTAAATAAAATCCATCTTCCTGAAATTGTGCCTTGCGGAAACCAAAGGTTACATTGTTCTCGTCAATCACTTTTCCATCCAATAAGAGCTGGGTTTTCAGTAGATAGAGCTTTGGCTGCTCAGGGGACCAGAGTTCAATGTCTTTTACCAAAGATATGATCTCGTTTTTTCCTGTGCAAAGCTTTGTCTCCCCCAGTAAGAACTCTCTTGCCCCGTCTAACAAAAACTGCCTGACATAAAAGGAATCTGCGGTAAGAGCTCCTCCGTCAAATTCGATGGTGCTAAGAAGCCTTGCCTCTGTTGTCGCAGGCGTCACATCGCCCTCAAAGTCTGCACGTACAAAGATGTCTGAGATATATGCCTGCTCCTTAATCTCCATATAGACGTCTCTGTATATTCCTCCAAAGGTCATATAATCCACCACAAATCCAAAGGGAGGTATATTCTGCTGTTCTGTGGTATCCACCTCAACTGCAAGAATGTTTTCCCGATCCCAAAGCAAATCCTCTGTCAGTTCAACGGTAAATGCGGTGTATCCGCAGTGGTGGCTTGCTGCCTCTCTTCCATTGATAAAAACTCTCGCGGAATGTGCGACACCTTCAAAGGTGATAAATATCCGCTTGTTTTTCCACTCCTCCTTCGCCGGAAAGCTTTTCCTGTAGCCGCAGATCATCTGGTATTCATGTTCGTCAAAATAGTGGAACGGCACCTCCTTATTTGTGTGCGGAATTCTTACATCCTCCATCTGTGAGGTATCATAATCGGTTCCACACATGGACGCTTCAAAGTGTTCGCTAAATTTCCATCCTTCATTGAAATAAATACGCATTACATGCTCTCCTTCCTTGCTGTGATTCCGTCTGTAATAATTCCCACAACCTCATCCAGTGCATTTTTGTAGGAGATCTGATTTACAATCAGAATGTCTCTTTGGAAAAATTGCTCCAGTGTCGCTTCCAGCATGGTTTTTACCAGAAGCACATTCACCGGACGAATCACGCCCTCTGCCATTCCCTGATTTAATAGTGCAATCGTACTTTCCCATCCGGACTCCAATCGTTCCTCCACCTTACGATATATCTTGGGGTATTTATCCTTCAATAAATAGAGCTGCCTAAAATCAATATCCGCGTAGCTTTCCGGAAGGACTCCGAGAATTTTTCTGATTTTCTCAACCGTCGACAAATCATCCGCGCTCAAAATCCTTGCCTCACTCTCCTTGATTTTATCAAAGCAGTAGTCCACCATTTCGCCAAAAAGGGAATCCTTATCTGAAAACACGGTATAAATGGTTTTCTTACTCATGGAAAGCTCCTTGGCAATATCATCCATGGTAAATTTTAACCCTTTTTGATTAAAAACTTTTATAGTTGCTTCCAGTATCTTTTCCTTCATAGCATCATCCTTTACTTTATTTATCCTTTTTTCAATTTGTTCTTTACTAAATTGGTCATTAGCAACAGTTCTTTAGGAAACCAATTTTATCATTTCCGTTTCCAACATTGTATCACTGTGCTATACAGGAAACAAGAAACTGAATTAACAAAAATAGTTTCCTGTTTTTGTGCAGAATGCAAAAAGCACCGCCCCATGTCAAATGGACGGTGCCTTTTACTGATCACTTTTCTTCTCACGTCAGTAATTTTGACTTCACTCAGCCAATTTTACTGACTTTTACATTTTTCTAATCAGTATTTTTTCTATTCTTGTCTTATTTTACTGATTTCTTTTTTGTATAGAAGAATCCTCCACCTAATACAGCTGCAAAAAGGAGGACTACTCCTACTGCAACCGGTACAATCGGGAATCCGGATGCATTTTGGCTTGTTGCTGCAAGTGGTACTTCCGCATCGGAAATAGCTGCGCTTTCCTGACTTTCACTATTATCTGCTTCCACTGCAGCTTCATCTTTTTCTCCAACGGACTCCTCTGCTACAACTTCCTCTGCCGCAGCCTCATTTACATCCGCATCTAAGGTGGTCTGAACCTGTGAATTATTTCTGCGTCCACGATTTCCAAAGATGTTATTGATCAGATTCATAACCGGTGATTCTGCATTAGCATCCCCTGCCTGAGTCACACTTGTAGCATCGCTGGTAAAAAGCTTTGAATTATCGGAAGTTTTATTATTATTTCCGGAGTTACCATTGTTGGAATTGTTGTTCTTATTAGAGTTATCCTTCTTTCCGGAATTCTCGTTCTTTCCGGAATTCTCGTTCTTTCCGGAATTCTCATTCTTTCCGTTACCCTGCTGGTTTTCATTCTTGTTCTTTACTGCAAGAATCACAGTTCCGCCTTCGGCTGACTTTGGAACGGATATGGTTACTGTCTGATCCTTTGCAACAACATATTCCTCATCGCTGTAGAGATCGGTGAGAACGGTACCTGCCTTTTCATTTACTACAAAAGTGATTTCTTTCTCTGCATCCTTAATATTCAAGGCTACATATACATTCTTCCTGTCAAGACTTCTGCTAAATACATCATAGCCCTCTTCGTTGGAGGATATGATAGCAGTTCTTGTTCCTCTTGCAAAAAGCTCTTTGTACGCATTTCGGATGGAAAGAAGCTTCTTATAGTGATTTAACATACTGTTTTCATCCGCAGACTGCTCTTCTACCTGATTCCAATCGAAATCATATCGATTTGTCTGATATGGATAGTTATCTGCACCATATAAACCAATTTCCTCACCATAGTAGATGACCGTCTGGCCCTTTGCAGTAAGCTGAAGTGCAGCCGCAACCTTAAATGCGTTAAGTGCCTCTTCTTCTGTCATGTTGCAATCGTTGATCAGTTTGTAAACCAGACCATTCTCATCATGGCTGCTTAGGAATGCACCTACGGTCTGCGTATTATCAATTCCTGCATTTCTGTTTGCCATAAAGGCTTCCACGCCGGAAATGTTTCCGGTTACAAAGTTCTGTGCCTGATCATTGAAATCAAAATCAAGTAAGGAATCCATTCCACCAATTCCAAGCTGTGAAGAGGTATATCCATGTCCGGAATATTCTCCGATCATCTTAAAGTCTGGATCTACTTCTGTAAGGGCATTCTTAAATGCCTGCCAGGTTTCTGCATCTACATGCTTTACGGTATCTACACGGAAATAATCGATTCCGTACTTCTCTACCCAGTCCACCTGCCACTCGATTAACTGTTCTCTTACACGGACATCCTCTGTTACAAAATCCGGAAGTCCTGCAAGGGAAGAATACACATCATCTCCGGTAATCGTGTTGCTTGCATCACGGAGCATTGGAATTGTTTCTCCGGTTTCCTCATTTACAAGAATATTGTTAAAATACTCCTCGGGATCAAATCCGGTTGTCTCGTCCGCATATCCGCTGTGATTTAATACAACGTCTACCATCAGCTTCATGCCGCGGTTATGAGCTTCCTCAATCAGTGTGCTAAACTCTTCCTCGGTTCCAAGATGAGAATTTAAGCTGGTAAAATCGCTTGCCCAATAGCCGTGATATCCTGTGGACTCAATAACCTCTCCGTCCTTTTCCGTGGTTGTATTTGAGTTCTCTACAATCGGAGTAATCCAGATAGTATTTACTCCAAGCGCCTTCAAATAGTCTAATTTCTGGGTAAGACCGGCAAAGTCACCACCATGATAGCTTAAGCTTCCGCCTTTATTTACACCATCGTTATTTTCTGTATTTCCATCAAAGAAACGGTCAGTTACTGCAAAATAGATGACTGCTTCGTCCCAGTCGAAATCCGTCTTCTCATCTGCTACTACTTTTACTTTAAATGTTGTATCGTATACATTTCCGTAAATATCTGTCATGGTAACCGGGAGTTTTTTTGTACCTTTCGAAGTTCCCGTCTTTACGGAAATGACTCCGCTCATCAAATCCTTGTTGATGGATCTTGTTCCAAGGCCGAGTGCTTCCAGATCTACGGTAATGCTTGCGATTTCATCGTTGGTAATATTTGTTGCATCCTCGCCTTCTAAAGTAACTGTCAAAACACTATTGTCACCGGAATCCATGCTATCCTTTGAAAGTGTCGCCTTGATTTCCAGATTCTTAAAGCTCTTATAAGTAATGACAGAGCACTCTCTATCGTTATAGGTTGTTTTTTCTGCATTAAATGCGTCCAGAATTTCCTCGCCGTCCACTACATAGTAATATGCATAGTCTCCGGTAGAGATGCCGGTAAGCGCAAACTCATAGCGCTCATTTTCGGCATTGTAAGTCATCTCATGGCTTACTCCGTTTACAACTACTGCAACCTTTCCTTCCAAAGAAGCCTCGGTGTTGCTAAGCATCAATGCATCATCTCGGTACAGGAAGGTGATCTTTCCTGCTGCACCGTCCATTTCATATCCCTTATTATACGGAAGGACTTTTGTAACTCCCTTGTCCTGATCAAAGATTGCTTTTACTACAAGCTGATCTCCGGGAAAGGTAATTGCATGATCTCCACCATCTTTTTCTGCCCATGGTGCATCTGCAGTAGTTCTTCTCATACAAAACTGCATGTCAAAATCAAACTCAGAATCCTTCACCGGAACAATAATCTCGTTCTTACCATTCAGATTCTGTGTGTAGAGCTCTGTTTCAGATGCAAGTCCCGTATTCCAGCTGTAAATATTCCAGCCTTCGTAATCTCCTTGTGGACGGTTGTATTCTACCATCACATATCTCTTCCTGGCTTCCTTGATTTCCGGTACAGAGGTGTAGGTGTTTGCATCATCCCCGTACACAATGTAGATATTGCTCTCCAGCTGCTTATCGGTATTTGTGAAGTAGTGATTTCCGGTCTGCCAGTTCCATGCTCCGATGGATCTTGGAATGATACCAAGGCTTGTAGCAGCGGTATAGATGGTTCCCTTTAACCACTGATTTCCATCGATTTCCACAATCTCGTCAAAGGAAAGATCACCGATATTTCCTCCGCCGACTTCCCACACATGCATATCTGCTGCATCCACAGACATATGTGCTTCGTTTGCATCATAGTAGTACACATTGTAAATATAGGAAGCAGGAACATCCACTACGCTGTTTCCATATACATCCTTCTCTTCATTGAGGGGATCTGCCATCCAGTTGCTACCATCTGTAACAAACTTATAAGAATAGGTGCCCTCTGAAAGCTTTAGCGTGATACTCCATACGCTGTCTTCATTCTTGGTAAGCGCATAAGCATCATTGGTGATTGCATCACCCCAGCCGTTCATGCTGCCGCAAAGTGCAACCTTCTCATACCCATTGTCTTCAAGCTGGAAGGTTACATATGGCGCATTGACCACAGGGCTTGCCAGATCTGCTTTAATCACAAAAGCACTGTTTCCGTTGGCATACTTTGTGTTCAGCGGATCAGTAATCCAAGAACCATCCACAACAAATTTATACTCATAGGAGCCCGGAGCAAGGGAAATGGTAAATGTCCACACTCCGTCTTCCTTCTTGGAAAATGCATAATCTTCATTTCCGATGGCCGATGCCCAGTCATTCATATTGCCGCAAAGATATACAGCACTTGCACCTTCATTTTCGTACAAGAAGGTAACTGTTCCATCCTCGTTGATGACCGGACTTACTAACGTATCCTCCTCTTCCTGCTCTTCTTCATAGGTTCTTGAAACCGTAAGAAGCTCTTTGCCTTGCCATTCGGTAGGTCTCTCCTCTGATACTGCAAGACCTGCGGAAGTAAAGGTAGTCCATACCTCTTTGTCACCGGAAATACCTGTGATAGCATAGTTCGCAGTCTGATTTCCTGTCCCCCAGGAACCATTATTAAATAGTCCCTGTACTTCGGTGATATCTTTGCTTAATCCCACATGATAAGAATACCAGCCTGTATTGTTCTCATCTGCAGAAATTTCGCTTCCTTTTTCATTTTGTGTAAATTCTTCGTATCCTTCAATCACGCTCCAGCTTGTGCCTGCGCCAAATTTTGCATTAACCAGCTCCCAATTTAATTCATTCCGAAAATGAACATTTACATCATTTTTCCAATCCAAAGGAGCACTGTAAGCGGTCTTGATTACCGTGGTATTTTTTGCATCCACAAAGGTAATCCATGCCTCCCGATCTGTTGACAAATCTACTTTAAAGTTGTCCGACTGGTTCGCAATTCCCCAGGCTCCGCAGTTGAAAAGTCCATTTATTTCCGTTACACTTCCCGGCAGCTTTGCTGCGTATGTAAACCATCCGGTATTCACCACATCTTCTTCTACCGCAACGCCAAAGCTCTCCATAGCATCCTCAAAGCCAGGAATCACATTCCATGAGCTTCCTGAACCAAACTTGATGTTAGCGTTTTCCCAATTTTTGTCATTCTTAATATGAATAATAAAATTCTTGTACTCCGGATCTTGGGCAGCCTCCTCCAATGGTTCAATCGAAGTCGTCACATCCTTTGTCTCATCATCCAAATCTATAGACAAAGTCACATTTGATTTCGCAGTCAACATCAGTGTACGGTTATCACTATCTCCCCATGGAAGATCCCAGTTCTTATTTTCCGGATCCTGTACAATTTTATATCTATAGTTTCCTTTTGGAACATTTTCATAGGTAACCGAATATACGCTGGCATCAGCAGCATCCTGCTTTAAAACATTTTTTTCATTTCCGGCAACTGCAATAGACCAGCTTACTCCGGTAAGTCCTGCATCTCCCGCAAGGACAAAAATGTTCTGAATCTCTGCTTCTTTTACTTCATTCTCTTTGGAAGCCTCCTGATACCATACACCGGCACCATCATCTCCCGGAACAAAGAAAGCGGCAGTCAGGTTCTGCTTTGCAATCTGACTGTTCCAACAGTCGTACTGGTATCCAGCTTTGTTTACAAACTGCATTCCCTGCACGGTGCCGGAAACCGTTACATATCCCCAACCGGATAAGCTTTCATCTGCAAACAGTGTAGGATATACGTCTCCGGTTCCCCATGTAGATGGGCGGAATGCATGCTCCGAATCTCCCTCCACGGAAATGTCCGTTCCCCAGACATTTACTGCCCAGTCAGTTTCCTCTGCATTCTCAGGAAGTTCAAAGTAAAGCTTTACGCTGTCCGCAGCCTTTACCACAACTCTCCCAAGGTTTGATACCGAACCCATGGTCAGTACCATTGCAATCATAAGTACAAAACTTAAGATTTGTTTCATTTTCCTTTTCATGTTTTTCTTTCCTCTCCTTTTTTCGAAAATAGCCACCTCTCCTATTTCTACTTTCGAATTATTTCGTTGATAATTATAAGGAAAGCAGAGAAAAAAAGAAATTGGACAGAAAAGCAAAACTTTCCTGCCCAATTTGTGAAAAACAGAGATTTTTAGTATTTTTTCGAAACTTTTCTACGTTTCATAGTCCCTTGGACTTAAATAAAATCAACAAATCTTTTTTGTACATTTTAGTAGATTTGCCGAAATTAAAATCCTGCTTATGCATCCGATCTTGCAAATGCATTCTTCATTTCGCTGCTGGCTGCAAACAGTACCTTATCCAATAAATCATTGGTTTTTCCCTTTGCAAGATCTGCCATCTTCTGGTTCGCATTTTCAAGGAAATCATGAACCTCTGACTGGCACAATTCTATATCCTTCCTCAAAGCTCCATCGACTTTTCCTTCACAGAATTTTTCGAAAAATGCTGCATCGGTCTCATTTAAGAATGCGTGGCCTTTTGCTGCCATATAGTTCTGATACCGTTCAATCGGAGATATGCAGCTGGAATAATGGGCATCCGCAAGAGCGCCGATGATTCGATTTGCCCAATAGAAATTTTCCGTTGTAACCGTCTTATCCGCATTGGACAGATACTCCGGAGTCTTTGTAATATTCGCATAAAAAGGAACCATCTCATTAAAGGCATTTGAGCCAACAGCGATCCACTCTACTCCCATGATTTCCTTCGGAAGATTTGGGCGAAGCTGCGTAATCTTCACGAAATTGTTACGGTTAATGCCGATTACACGATACTTTCCCTGCTCTTCCTTTGCCCCGTGCTTCGCATAGGGGTTGTAAGGTGTTCCCTGATAATAGCCGGAAAGCACATACTTGATATCCTCCGGTGTAATCTTATGCTCCGGTACAAGACTCCAGGGCAGATCATCGGATTCCGGTGTGAAATCTGCATCCGGTCCATCCCACTTATAGGTCTTTGGATTTAAGTACCGCTCCATAAACCATGCTCTTGGCGTATTGTAGGAATGGTCGGAATCGCTATGACTGCCAAAGGCTGCCCGGCTGTCAAAAGCGGTGACATTGTTTAAATCCTCCTCCTCTTCACAAAGATCCAGATGATATTTCTTCACAAATTCCACCAGATCCGCAGAGCACATATGGTTTTTCTTTTTTCCAAGAGCATCCTTAAAATCAAAGGAAGGAATTCCCAACTGATTCGGCATCACCACATAGCTGTCATCCGGAACTCGCTTAGCCATCCAGTGATGTCCGCCGATGGTTTCAAACCACCAGATTTCACCTACATCCTGAAAACCGATTCCGTTCATCTCATAGGTTCCGTATTCTTCCAGAAGGCGCCCCAGTCTCTCCACGCCTTCTCTTGCACTGTGAATGTAAGGAAGAACTAAAGTCAGCATATCCTCTTCTCCGATACCGCCCTTTACCAGCGGGTCTGCTCCCAATACTCTTGCATTGGAGGTAATGGTTTCGGTCTCTGACATAGCCACGTTACATTCATTGATTCCTGCCTCACCCCAGATTCCTTTTTCCGGGACAGCGTCGGGCATTGCCGTATATCGCATGGGGTTATCCGGAAGCTTGATCTTTACCTTTGAAATCACAGAGGTATATTCCAAGGGCTGCTCATCCGGATTTACCACAATATATTTTTTTGCAGTAAATTCTCCCGCACAGGAGTCCTCATTTCTTGCCATCATGGTTGATCCATCATAGGTTGCATTTTTTCCTGCTAAAATTGTTGTACAAGGCATTATTCTTCATCCTCAGCTTTCTTTACTCCACGATCTTCATCGAGAGTTAATTTTCGTTCTGTTGCATCCAGTTGAATCAGGTTGGGATGCTTTTTGTGTTCTTCTAAAATTGTCAGCCACAGCATGTGCGCATTGTAGGTTAACATCTGGTCCGCCTCAACGCTATACGGGAGAAGAACATTCAGATCAAAAATACGAATGCCCAGAGGCGGCAGAAATACAAGATTGGTGGTCTTCTTCTGCGCCCCTGCGGAATTGATCATCTCATAGGTGATCATCAAAAATTCTTCCCCTTTATACTGACAGTAATAGGATACAAAACACTCATCCGAGGTCCAGGTCGTTTTGTTATCCACAATGGTAACCTTATCCTCCGGACGATTATACTCTGTTGTAGACACATCTACCTTCCACTCAATTTTTCCGGCTTTGGTGTCCTTGATCATTTCCGTCAATTCACGTATCAATTCATTTTTCTTCTTCATGTTTTTGTGCTTCCTCCTATTGTGCGAAACCACTCTTCTTTTTTTAACTCCCATTTTACAATTGTGCGTCTATGAATGAATTTTGCTATTTGAAATCAGAACGTTTAAAAAGCGTCGGCACTTAATGAGCAATTTATTGCGAATTTAGTACCGCTACGCTTTTTACAAACGAAAGTGGGTTCTGATTCAAATATGCAAATTCATTCAGACACACAAATGTAAAATGGGACTTTTGTAAAAGTAGTTTTCATATTCATTTTTTTCAATACCTAGTATGTATGTTCGTCTACCCTCACCCCATGGACAACGAATCGTCCTTCTCCGGAAGTGGTGCTGCATGTAGAGAGTGTGATAATCTTATCATCCTTTGTTGCTACCGCCCCCGTCTGCCGGTAGGATATCCCATAGATCCGGTCAATAAACTCTGCAAAATCCTCCGTTGGTCCGTAGGGTACCGCGTATATAAAGCTATCCTCACTTACATCTTCATAGGCAAAAATCTGATACCGGTAAACCACATCATTTTTTATAATCTGAAAATACATATGATCGATGTAATAATCCGGGTCTTCTTTGTAGTATTTCAATTTTCCGAACATGCTTAAGTTGCGCATATTGTGACCATAAATCAGCGTATGACTGTCCTCAAAATCCGGATTGTTCATTCCTTCAAT
This sequence comes from uncultured Agathobacter sp., assembly GCA_945910395.1. Taxonomy (GTDB): domain Bacteria; phylum Bacillota; class Clostridia; order Lachnospirales; family Lachnospiraceae; genus Roseburia. The sequence continues at coordinate 30,042 of CAMDYX010000006.1, forward strand.
AAAAATGGATCCTGCCGTCGCTGATTTTTTATCCATGGTTCTGCGAAGATAGGTATCATCATCCCCAGAGTACAGAATCGGATAACTGATAGCTTCATTTTCAAAATAGATCCAGCCCTTCACATCGGAATTCTGTTCCTGTAGACTTGCAAGATCCACAGAAATCATCTCATACCATGGAACATTTTCTAGCTCTTCCTCTTTGCTTATCGTAGTAACATAATCATCTTCCAACTCATCATACAGATTGTTGGAGGAGTTGTAATCATGAAAAATGCGGTAGATGTTAAATCCGGCAGCTCCGATTAACAAGCATCCCACCCCCAGCAATAAAAGAATGGAAGCATTTTTGTTTCCTTTTTTCGGTTGAGCAGAGACTTCCTTAATGGAGTCATTCTCTTCTGTATCGATTTTTTCCGGAACGTTTTCTTCTAATGATTCCTGAATTGGATTGTTCTTTTTTAAAGTTTTCTTCCCGGAGCCCGTTTTCTCAAAAAATGAAGCCAAGAGATTCAGAAATAGTGCAACAAGAATCACACCACCGGCAATCAGCTTTCCGTTTTTTTCACTTAAGACAAGGGCAATCTTTCCAAATCCCGGAATGTATGACTTTACCCGCCCCACAAGCTGTTCGAATTTTACCGGAGTCACATCTGAACTTGAATTGGCATCTCCTTTTGTGATAAAGGAACGTTCCTCCTTCTTTATCTCGACTACCCGATGGGTAATCACGCCCCCTCCGGCAATCTGACTGTTATAGGCAACAATATCATTCGTCAAAAGCTCTTCCGGTTCAACCTTCTCCACAAACACAAGGCTTCCGGTTGGGATCGTAGGTTCCATACTTCCGCTGATGACGGCATATACAGAAAATCCTGCAATCTTTGGCACAACTACCACAGCACAGGCAAGAATCATGCCAACCAATAGAATTGTTCCTACCGCCCGAAGTATTTTTGCAATTACTTTCATATCCATTCCTCATGTATCTGATATATCTAATATTTCTGATATTTCTAATATATCTGATATATCTAATATTTCTGATATTTCTAATATATCTTATAAACTTTACATTTCTTATATTTCTTGTCCCTTTTCGGATTTGTGTTGTTAAAAATGAATTTTCAGTATCACGCTTCCGAAATGGAAATTACAGATTTGTCTGATTTCGCGGTAAAAAAATCTCTCTATACCTAATTTTCTTCAAAAACAGGTCAAAATTTCCGCTTAAAAGGGCATTTTTTCCAATTTCAAAGTCCTGATTTTACCATATACCTAAGGATTATTCATTTCTTAGGTACAGAGGAAAAATCAACTAGTGAAATAATACAATTGACCAGGATAAAGCGCTTAAAAACCGCATTTCGCGGTTTGTTTAGGTATAATCAAAAAATAATACCTCCAAACGTTCCAAATCACAAAAAACATCTTACTTATTGTATCATAAGATTCACAAAAGAAAAAGGTGCAGCCCCATTTTGATATGAACCGGAAAGTCCGGACCAGATCATTTTGTAGGACTGCACCACATATTCATTTTACTTATCAGAATCCTCTGATTTTACATTTACTGCCTTACGTCTTCTTGAGATCACAAAAAGTGTAATCATTCCGGCAGCAGCTACGGCAACAAAGATTCCTGCAATAATCGGTGCAAGATTGGTAACTGTCTCCTGTGCCTGTGCAGCAAGAGGAACCTCTTCATCTGCATCAAGATCAACGATATCCTGTGTTGTAAGCGGAGTATCCTCATCTGCAATTACCGTATTCTCATCTGCATTTCCTGCGTCTGCGTTACCTGCATCAGCATTTCCGGCATCTGCATTACCGGCACCGGCATTACCAGCATTGGCATTTCCTGCTCCAGCATTCGCAGCCGGTGGAGTTACAACAGCTCCTGCCTGACCGTTTGCCGGGTTGGGAACAGTAACGGTTGATGTTGTTCCATCCTCATAAATGTAAGTCGTAGTACCTGTCAACGTATTGTAAATCACGTTGGTTGCTCCGGCAGAGCTATGATATACAAAGGTAAATACATTCTCTTTCTCTTTGGAAAGAGTCATTGCCTTATTATTCGCATCCGGAAGGTATCCATCGATCTGGCGGGATGCTACGATGATCTTATCTCCTGCATTTCCATAATACTTACCATCAGAAGCCAATTTATTTCCATTCTGATCAACATACTGTACCGTGTACTCAACCGGATCAGATAATACACCATAAGCTACTACATAATCTGCATCACCTACTACCTGGAAGTTTTCAACTGTAATATCATCACTTCCGGTAAAACGAACACCTTTTTCGTAGTACTTGGTTGTTGAAGTGTCAATGGACTTTACTGCATCAAAAACATTGACATAATCACCATAGGATAATCCGGTAATTACAAGAACTCGATTATTATCCTCTAATTTATACTGCTTATCTGAAAAAGCTTTTAAAAAAGATTCTGAAGTCGCATCAAACACCAGATCATTTCCTGTGCTTACAGTTACCGTATAAGTATATGGATCTGTAATAACAGCTTCAGCAGCGCTAACGTTCATAACTGAAGATCCCAAAAGACATACTACAGAGGCTGCACAAGCTGCAAGTTTCTTAAAATTCATCATACTTTTATGCCTCCTCATTTTTCTTCTTCATCAGAACAACTGCCCAAACCAGAAGAACTAAGCCGCCAACAAAGGCAACCATGGACATTACCATAGGAATCATAACGTCTCCTGTCTTTGGAGCAAGAGGTACAAGCTCCTCAAGAATTGTTACGATGGTATCCGGATTCTTAACCGTTACCACCTCCCCCGGAGTGTAACGATCCTCGTAACGAGTAGTGGTGGTTGGCGCATTTTCTACTGCAAAACGAAGCTGTAACTCAGCCAAAGTATTCATGTAGCTATTATCCTGCGTATTTCCATCCAAGGTAATATTCAGAAGAATTTTTCCCTTTCCTCCGGCCGGAATACCATCCAGATAAACATAAGAATCTGAATCTGTAATCTGTACCTGCTTCAAACCGACACCATTCGTTGTATTTTCACCACCAACTGTATCGTTATTGTACAGAACCGTCTCACTTCCATCTGCATTCTGATATACCAGAGAAAATGTATATGCACCATTTGATGCACTTGAAGACTCCTCCAAAGATTTTACGATACTTGTTGTAAGATAATAATAGGTTGAATTGGAAGAATTATTATACAAATCAACAGAAATGGAAGCAGTATCTCCCGGCTGAACATTTTTAATGATTTCAGTCAAATCTGTTTTTTCATTGGAAAGTGTTTTTCCATCATAGGTTACGCTGGTTGAAGCCGGAATGGTATCTGCCATAACAGTTGTTGTCATTCCAAAAGAAAATACACATACGGCTGCAAGACATAATAATTTTTTAATTTTCATTTGTCTGTCCCTCCGTTTCATGAGCAACACCCTGAATGGTTCCATTCTCATCAATATCTAAATAAACGCCCCAGGAAGCACGAGCTGCATCGTATGCATTGTGTGTCTGGATTTCATCTACCTGAACATCAATGGAAAATGATTTCCCATCATAGTTGTAGGTAGTCTGGATAGTAGTCCCTGCCGTAGTACTCTCTACTGTGCTTTCGGTAACAATCTCCGTAATGACATCGTTGACTGTAAGTGAATTTGTAATAGCAATAGGGTCCGCTTTTGCTGCTACAGGACTCTTATAATAATACACCGTACGCTCCGGAGTACTTGCAGCTTCATCAATAATCCAAGCATCCGAATCTGCAATGGCAAGGTCAATCAATGCAGGATTTAAGGACTGATCCTTTTTCTCCCCCTCATACCAGCTCTTTGTGATAATCACGCGGGCATAAGCATCGTAATCCTCTCCATTTTGAAAAGAAATCTTTTCTTCATACGTTTTCCCGATACAAAAACTGTTATCAATCCAACCTAAAAGAGAATTTACTTCTTCCTGTTTCCCATTCCCTATCAGCTCCTCATTTTCATAAAGGGATACCGCTACATTCGATGTTGCAAAGTCAGCAACAATCGCTTCATTGGTTGTGGCATTGATTGCTGCTCTTGTACTTCCTACTGCAGAAAGACCAAGTAATGCAACTGCGCTTGCTGCAAGAATTGTTGTTTTATTAAGGAGGAAATTCTTTTTCATTAATTGTTACCTCCTTCCGAATTTGCTTCAGAACTTGCTTCTGAACTTGTTTCTGAATTAGATTCTGTATTTTCTTCTGTGTAAATTTTCTGATCCCAACCTGCAGTTGGCTTTTCATTTTCGTCATAAAGAACCCTTGCAGATTCCGGAATAACAATTACATTGAAGTCAGCATAGGTTAACTTTGCATCTGCAAGAGCATTTGTTGTATCAATGGAAAGTGTAAGTTCCGTAGCACTTTCCCCAGGCTGAAGAATGCTATTATAGTAATAATAACCATCAGCATCAAGGCTCCATCCTTCACCGACATATGTTGCCGAAATGCTTTCCGGCATGATGACTGCAACTCTTACATAGCAAGGTGTCTGCTCGGTATTTGCCACAGAAATCACTTTTGTCTGTCCCGATCCACTCTCTGTAATCTTTGCATGTGTATCATCAATTGCAACAGCAACCTTTCCATTGGCAGAAACGCTTGCCGTAAAATAAGCCATTGCAGGCTTTACGGAAAGTCCCACGATAAGGACAAGCGCACATGCTGCAAGTGAAATTACTTTTTTATTCATCTTCATCATCTTTGCTCCTCCTTATTTATTGTAAATTTCCTTCGTTAGTCTGGTCTGGATTTTCTTCGTTAGAAGGTTCTTCATCGCCACCATTCGCCTGGTCTGTAACCTTTGCAGAACTACTCCATTCCCAACCGGTCTCACCCTTTGTAAAGGTGTTTACAACAGCCGTTCCGTTTCCAACCAGCTTATCGTTATAAGTGTTTTCAAATCTTGCTACCGGATAATCATCTGCCTTACTAATTGCAGTAAGTGCATCCAGCTTTACAACATCACTAGTATCCTTAGCAATCTCATATGTTGCCCCTGTATAGACTTCCTTGACCGTTACAACAGAACCGGCAGGAATCTTATCAACCACTATAGACTGGGTTCCGGCCTGCGAAAAATCAATAGCTCTTACATCATCGAATACCTTTACCATATTCGGATTTTCAGGATCTACGCTATAATTCTTTTCCGCCACAATAGAATAAACAAAGGAAGTCTGATTCATGGATGTATTAAATTTATCTACAGTCTTTTCAATTTTAATTCCGGTAAGACGCTCTGTTCTCTCATACTTTGAAGCCCAATTAAGTGCCACATCGTAGTTCCATTCATCCTCGCCTTCAAAAACATATTCTCCATCCTTCAATACCCAAGAACCCGTTACATAAGGCAGCTGAATCAGATAATTGTTAAAGGTATAAATCTCTGTAGCAGTCTCGACATCAGGTACTACCACAAGATATAAACCAACAGCTACACTATCTATACTTCCTTTTCCACCAACAACCTCCAGGGTATAATCTGGTGCCGGTTTTTGAACAGGATCTGAACCATGTACTGTTATAGGATTTACAATACTACTTGCCTTCTCAACAATGTTAATCCATTCCTCGGCAGTTACGGAAGAAAGCTCTGTAATTTCTTTACCATCAACATCCGTAACCCCTTTAAATTTATCCGTCAAGGTATATACAGCTGATTCAGAAACATTTGCCACCTTATAAAGATTTACTGAAAACTCTGCAGATGATAACTGCGCCGTATTGTATGCTCGGTCTGGATCTGCATTGTCTCCATCATTCAAATCTGCAACATTTACAGATACCGTACATTTTGTTGACGTCTCAATGGCTTTTGCCGCATACACATTTGAAATTGCAAATCCGGATACCGCAATTACAGCAGTCAGTAAAACAGCGATTCCTTTTTTCAAATTCATCATCTTTTTCAACTAGATATCCTCCTTCATACTCTTTGACTTTTTTCCTCCCAGAATCAGTCGAAGTAAAAGTATCAAAATAAGTGTTATTATCAAACCGACATAAACGTAAATCATGTAGTAGCTTGTTACGTTTTCGACTAAGGCCGAAGCCGGAGTGCTATCATCTGCAATCTCAGTTGGCTCAAATGGAATTCTCTCTCCCCGAACCAGCAAGCGATGTGTATTTACACCATAAGGTGTACAGGTAAAAAGTGTAACGTAATCTTTTCCCTCTTCGATGGCCAAAGCATTTGATAAGGTATCCATATCATCCTTATCCACCATCGGTAGAACCTGATCTACTTCGTATGCCAACGTATCATCCAATACGTGAATGTAAAAAACATCTCCCTCTTGAAGCTGATCCACATCTGTGAAAAGTTCTGCCGAAGGAAGTCCTCTGTGTGCTGCAAGAACACTGTGGGTCCCTTCTCCTCCGATTGGAAGGGAGGTTCCATTTAAGTGTCCCACACCGGTTTGTAAAACGGCATCTGTAGTGCCATGGTAAATAGAAAGCTTAACGCCGATCTTCGGAATGGAAATATATCCCATGATTCCATCATTTCCGATGTTAAGTACATTTCGATAATCGGAATTTGCAGCATCCCCACTATCTTCGCCAAACACATCCGCATAAATATTATTTTGTGTAATCTGTGAAGTAAAACCTTTTGCAGCGCTCCATTCCGCAGAAAAATCTTCCACGGTCATTTCTTCCACAACATCGTCATAGGAAGAAATCAGCTGACTCTGGCGGTAGGTATTCCATTGATTGGAAACCACCGGATAAGTTAACACGCCAAACCCTGCAAGAAAAAGCAGGGCAAACAAAAGATTTGCAATCTTTCTAATCATAATTCTATGCCTTTGTACTCTTTTTTGACAAACGTCGGTCCAGAATAAACAGCACAAGGATAAATGCAACAGTTATTCCCAGTCCGACCAGTACCCATAACAGATAATTTGTATGGTAGCTGTATGCAGCAAGAGGAATGTCTTCCTCCTCCACCATACCCTCTACATAATCCACTCTGTGACCTCTTACCAAAAGCCGCTGCGTATTTACGCCGTATGGTGTACAGGTAAGAAGTGTAACAAGATCTTTTCCATCTTCAACCACAAGGGCCGTTGTATCTACCGGCTCCACCGTAAGAATCTGATCCACCTCATAGGCAAGAGTCTCATCCAATACATTGATGTAAAAATGATCGCCTTCCTTCATAAGATCAAGATCTGTAAAAAGAGATGCACTGGGCAAACCTCTGTGAGCAGATAAAACAGAATGTGTACTTTCTCCTCCAATCGGAAGGGAACTTCCTTCGAGATGTCCTGCTCCGATCTGAAGCACTTCATCACTGGTTCCATGAAAAATCGGAAGCTTAATTCCAATTTTGGGAATCTGAACATATCCCATAATGCCATCACCGTTTAGGTTCAGGCAGGACATATATTCTTCATCCTCTTCCTCTGCTGCTTCCGCAGTTGCAAATGAATCCGGCAATATGCATGGCAGAAGGTTTGTGTTATATGTATTTGCCGTCAGTACCTCAGACTCATAATCAATCTGTCCGTTTTCATCTGCCACAACAATTGCCTCCTCATAGGAGGAAATCAATTGTGTCTGTCTGTAATTATTCCAGGTGTTGGAAACAAGTGGATACAGCAGTAAGGACAATCCGGCGAGCATCAGTAATCCAATTGCTATGAACTTTATATTCTTTTTCATCCGGCCTCTCCTTATTGTTGTATCATCTAAAATTAGTCATCGAGGGGCGGTTGCCCGCCCCTGTGCAAGACTAAAATAACCAATATTAACGTGCGTTCTTTCTTCTAGATACGAAGAATAATCCAGCAGCTAAAACCATGATTGCTACACCAGCGATGGTGAAGATTGTAGTACCGATACCACCGGTTGATGGAAGAGCGGAAAGCTTGGTATCAACCATGTGAGTTGTTGCAACGAGAGCAGCTGTTGCAACAGTAGCATTCTTAGCTAACTTTAAAGTAGCTGTTGAAGGAGCATTATTGATTGAATAACCAGTTGGTGCAACAACTTCAATAAAGCTATAAGTTCCTGCATCCAATCCTGAAACTGTTACTTCTCCATTATCACCTGTAGTAACTACTGTTGCTTCTTCCTCAACAGAAACCCATCCTGTAAGCTGATTGTTTGTAAATGTGGCATAGCTTGCTGCATCACCTACACTCTTAGCAACAATAAATCCTGCACCTGCAAGCTTTGCATTGTCAGTTAATGTTTCATTATCACTATCTGAAGCATACTTTGTAAGAGTGATAGAACCTGTAAAAAGTTTCTCAAAAGCAGGGTCAATTTTGTGTTTTCCATCATCTGGAGTAACTGTATTGTTAACTTCAGTTGCTGTTACAGTAACATAATAAGATACTTCTACAAGTTTTCCTTCATTTCCTGTCAAATTGTCGGAAAGGTTAATTACAAGGTTACCATTTTTATTAAAAGAAGCTGTTCCTTCAACTGGTGCACCCGCAATCTTTACAGTTATTGGATAGTCAGTACTGTCCTTAAGGTATTTAGCACCTGTCAATACATCTGTAAGAGTAAAAGTAGATACCTGAGATGGAATATAAGTTGTAATGTTATACTTAACAATATCACTAATTCCAACTACCTTATCTGTATCAGTTGAAACCTTTGTAACAGGAATTGTTGTATACTTTGCAACTACAACATTACTTTTCTTCTCTGCATTTACATCATACACATAGCTTTTTGAAGCAGCAATATATGTAGCATCGTCATATTCAACAGATACTGCCATATTGTTATAAACAATTGCAACATCAGCAGAAGAATTCGTTGCTGTAATTGCGTATAAACCAGCATCTACTGTTGCAGTAGCTTCTGCTGTCTTTTCATCGCTTGATAAAGCTACCTTCATAGAAACAGGATTTCCTCCCACCACACGTGTAAGAGCTTCCTGTAAATCCCCTGCGCCTAATGCTAATAATTCTGCTACTGTATAATTAGCAGGTTCTTCACCTTCTGCAACCTTTTTTGCAACAGACACACCTTCTACGAATTTGTATCCGCCATCGGCCTTCACATCAGCTTCAAGTACTTTTACATAGCTTACATTATTGGTTCCGGTTGCTACAAGATTGGTTACTTTAATCTCCGCTGTAGCATTTGCATTTGTGTTGATTTCCTCTGCAAAAACAGTTACGTTCATTGCGAGCATCATTACCATTGCAAGAGCAAAGGCAAAAAACTTTTTGATTCTTTTCATTTTTTCTCTCCTTTTGGGTCTTCCCCTATTTTTTATTTATTTTATTTATTGGGACCAGGCTCAAAAGGCGAATGCCATGGGCGTTCCTTTTCCCTTAATAAACACATTATTACATATCTTGGTAACACCGCGGTCACACCTGACACATTTATTACCATTTTGCTTCTTTATACTCTGTAAGCTTTTCTTCTGCTCATGAAGATGTATAATGCACCAGCCATCATTAAGAACATACCACCGAACATATAAGCAAATATTCCTGTTCCACCAGTTGCCGGAAGTGAATAAAGCGCCTCATCTTCATAGTAGATGGTGTAAGTCTTTGTTGCTTCATCATAAGATGCATTGCTTTGATCAAATCCGGAAATATTATTATCCAGCCCGATTACAAACGTCCAGTCCTCATTTACTGTATATCCGGTGGGAGCAAGTGTCTCTTTTAATGTATAGGTTCCTGCTGCCACTTCTTCGACAACCGTTGTATATTCATCATCTGAGTACCAGGTTATCTTTCCGTCGCTTTCGGATTTACCATAATAGGTATGATCGTCAGATGAAAGCGTAAACTCTGCTCCTTCAAGATAAATCATATTATCAGAAGTACTGCTTGCACTAATCTTATAGATGTTCCACTCGTAAATTCTTGCTAAATCGTTGTAAACAGTTACTGAATAAGCATTCTCAGCTGTGTTTACAATCGCACTCTCGCCTTCTCCGGCAGTAATAGACGTTGTCTCAGCTTCAGTCGGCAATTTCCAATGTGCATCTACCTCATCAAATGTGATAACACCCTTACTTACCGTAAATGTAAGTGCCTGCGATTCCTTATCTAACAAAGCATATTTTTCCGGTGCTGCTGTTTCTACAAGACGATAGCTTCCAGATGTAAGATAGCCAAAATCCAATCTTCCGTTTTCTGATGTCGTCTTGGCAACGCCTGTTGTATCAGTATCCTTGTATAATGTGAAGGTAACACCTGAAAGCGGTTCTCTCTTTTCATTATGCTTTACAAGAATCAGCTTTGCTGCATCCACCTGAATAACCGGATGATCAAAGTTTTCGGTCTTTTCTTCTCCATCAAAGGAATAGGTTACCTTTGCTTCTGTGTTTGAATTGAAGCCTTGTTTTCCGGAAGAAGTCTCATTTCCTTCTGCATCTGTATTAGCAGCTCCAACGTTTGTGTATCCATCCGTTGCATATTCATTATATGCAGTCTCAGAAGCCTTTACTGTAAAGGTAACCGCATAAGTATAATCCTCGTCTAACTCATAGTCTTCCGGGAAGTTGAGTGTAACTACTTTATTACTGTAGCTGGCTGTAAGAGTTACATCACTCTCGCCATCCTTAAATGTATAGGAAGCATCTGATGCCCCAGGCTTTCCACTTGTGCAGGTTCCTACTTCATTACCTTCTGCATTCTTTACAGAAATTACCACATCACTATTTTCAACAATATCCACATACTCGCTTAAGGTATCTGTCAAAGTAACCTTTGATGCATATTTGTATGTTTTGGTAATATGTGACTCGCTTTCTGTAATAATCTCACCTGCGATATTTGAGAACAGACTTCCCAATTCGCTTGGCTTTTTATTAACTGCGCTCTTTGTTGTTGCGTTTACTGCATTAGCAACATTTGTAAGCACGTCGATTCCGTTCAATGACTTACCATTTAATCTATATACATCATCTTGAAGTCCGATTCCAACTGCATAGAATGTGTCACAAGATAATGCTTGAGCTCCCATGATAGAGCCTTCATAATCAGCGCGATATGTCTCATTGGAACCACCACAATATATATTTCCAGCATTGCTTAACTTATCATAATGATTACATAATGAGTTCTGCCTCCAATAATCATCACCGTAATAATAACAATTATTATGCTTAGAGCACAAATGATAAGTTGGTGCTCCATCCGTAATGAAAATTACAATCTGTGTTGCATCTTCACGAGCATTCGTAGAAACTGCGGTTTGTGCCTTTACAAGTCCATCTTGGTAATTTGTTCCACCAGTCGGATTATTAATACTCTTTACGTTTGATAATAAGGTGTCACTATTTCCCCAATCTGAGGTAACAATGTTTGCACCGGAAGAAAAAGTTACCAATTTCCACCGGGCATCAACGGTTTGTTCCTTTGCCTTTATTGCGCCCACCATGTTTGATACAGCGTTTTTTGAATTTGAAAGATTGTCTCCATCCATAGACCCTGAAACATCCATCACAAGAACAATGTCAACCTTTGCTTTTGTAATAGTTGTAATATCTTCATATTCCGTTTTGGTTAATTCCTGCTTCGGACCTTTAAAGCTTAATGTAAGATCATAATCATTGTCTACGTCATCATGACGAATCACTTTTGAAAGAACACTATTTGTTTCATTTACCTCTTCTTTAATTAGAAGGTTTCTAAAATCAACACTTGAAGTATGCGCATCACTAACAGTAACGGTTGCCATTCTTGGTTTTTCAGACGCCGCGGTAATTGTAGTAAGTTCTCCACCATTTACCGATACTCTTGTGCTGAAGTCGGATAACTTATAAGCATTGTTTGAATTCTTTACCTCTGTTTCTGTTACAGTATAATCTCCAGACTCTAAATTCGCGAAAACAGCACTCTGGCCATTCTTTAAAGTAAATACACCATTTTCATCTGTGCTATATACTGTTGATGATGTTCCTATCGTATAGGAAGCATTTTTTACTCCAACACCATTTGTTGAATCCTTTAATACAAATTCATAATCAGATGTATCACCCTCTGCAACATCTATTGCATTCTTAGAAACAGAAAGGCTTCCCTTTGGAACCGTCTGCAGATTAAATTTAATCTTGCAATTGGATTCCTGATTTCCTCTTTCCAGATAGAAGAATTTCATGGTGTGAACCGAATAATCCTCTAACTTAATTCCAAGTGCAGAAAGCGTTGTATCGATACTATTTCCAATCTTAACATCGCCTGTTGCAAAATTGATGGAACCGCTTGCTGCACCATGAATTCCACCCAAGTCTAAAGCCAATATTCCGTCAATAAATACCCATACATCGTCATCCCCGGAAAATTCGAAAATCATATCCTCTCCGTTGATTTTTCCCGCTGCCGGCTGAAGGAATTCGGTTTCAATTGTCATACCAAAATAATGGTTTATTTTGTTTGAACCAAGAACGTCGCCATCGGTATTATTGCATCCAGAACTTAAATCATTGGCTTTTGCAGTAAATGGGAAAAATCCACTACCTTTATCTGCATATACAATAAAATCATTTCCCTCTTCATCTGCAATTGTGGCAAAGTTTTGGTCGCTATCATATGAATAGTAACCTTCACTATCTAAGGTGAATAAATAATTAGCGTTAGGATATACCTTTTTAGCATTTGCAATATCTGATTCATCAAAAAGATAACTCAAAGACTCTGTATAATTGCTTCCCCATACAGATGTATTTCCGGACAACTTCGGGAATCCATCACTGCCAAGAGTCGTTGCAACAATATTCTTTCTAACTCCGGAACCGTCGGTATAGCAATTGGCAAGAGGTGTATTACCCGATGCATTATTCATAAACTTCAGCTTATGTCCGCTATTAATTCCAGAGCCACTATTGATTCCTACTTTTCCAACTTCCTCGCTTCCGTTACCAGCTGCATTCGCTTTATAATCAAAAAGAGTAATCGTGACACCCTTGCTTGTTGTGTCAACGGTTTCAATTACATTTGAATTATTCTTCCAAACCGCAGTAAATATAACATTTCCTTTTACATCGTACTTTTCGCCCGCTTTATATGTAACTGTTCCGTCACTCCATCCGTCAAACGTGTATCCGGTCCTTGTCACAACATATGAGCCTGGAAGGTATAGACTTTCTCCTTCTAATTTGGTTTGAACTGTTTCAAAATTCGCATTTTCAACAAAGCTTCCTTTTCCTGCATCAAATGTAATGGTACATTTATTTTTCCATACCGCTTTTAAAGTTTCATTTTTTGTTACATTATAATAGGTAGTGGCAGGAGCCCAGATAGTCTTTTCGCTATCTTCCCATCCAGATAATTCATAGCCTTCTTTTTCCGGAACATCAGTTTTTCCCGGAAGTATTGTAGAACCCCACATGGAAACATATGCCGGATCAGCTAATTCCGTTGTTCCATCCTCGTCAACAAAGGAAACCTTGCTTCCCCATACAGCACTAAATGCAGCGTCTCCATTTACAGTGTATTGGTCACCCGGCTTATATATGGTCTGAGTTGCGTCTTCCTTCCATTCAACAACTACATTTGAATCCGTTGCATATTCTTCTGCTGAAGGAAGTGTTATGGTATTTCCTTCATATACAGTTTCCGTTCCAAGCTCTGTCTGCCAATCTTCTTTGTACGTAATAGTATGTGTAGCTTTTGGCTCAAACACCATATATACGTTTACTGTGCCTGCATTATCACCTTTTGTTTTCCATCTGGTCCAATTTTCTGTAGAACTATCAACATAATGCCAAACATAATCATCTCTACTAGCATCCCATGCTCTGTTAAAGCTAATATTTTTTACACTTGCCCCAGCGCTCTCTTCGCCCTGGTATCTATCTACACATGTTTTTCGATATTTATATCCTTCGAGATTGAGTCTTTCTGCAAGTATTTCAAAATAATCTACATTTTCACTAGCGCTTCCATCGTTAGCAACACCCACATTTAAATTCTGAGTATTGCTCATTTCATATACGGATACATTCTTCCCACTTATAGCTATTTCATTTCCTGAGGTGTCAACGGCATATACGTTTGCATAGTAGTAATTAGTTTTATCGCCCCAATACCAATATTCATACTTCCATGTAAATGTACATACCAAATTACTTGCCTCATTTGCTGTAAAAGTTGTAGGCACATCACTTGTTGACTCATCATTTGCCGGTGTACTGGAAAGGCTATATGAACCACTCGTCTTATCATTTTTATCTGTTGTCTCAGTTTCAACAACCTCAGTTGTCTCCTCCACCATTGTCTCTGTTGTTTCAACCGTTTCAGTAGACTCTGTTACCATTTCTCCAACTTCAGTAGCCATAGTTGACAGATTACCTGTCAGAAGTAATGCTACGCAAAGTACTGATACAATTGTTCTTTTTACGAAAGGAAACTTTCTCATTTATGCCTTTCCTCCTATTTATATCTGTAACAATTCATTATATGCATTAAAATTTATCTATATGCATTTTAGATTAAAAAAGTCACATGGCGGTCACACCACGAAATTTTCTACTTTTTTGTATCTTTTTCCATTTGAACCACAATTACTATATACATAAATAGTCACACCGCGGTCACACGGAACAATTTTCTTGTGTGTTTGGTACTTTTTTCCCTTTTTTTCTGTTAATAAAAAACACCAAATATAGTTTTACCGTGTATCATTTAACTATATTTGGTGTTCTATGGTTTTATTACTACTTATTTATCCGTCTATTCTTTACATCGCTTTTTCAAATTCTTCTACACTGCTTACTTTCGCAGAGAGCTTCAGCCATCTTGTAAGTACATCCATATCCTTCTGGCTCATGATTTTTTCCTTTAGGTCTATGGAAACTGTTCCTACTTCTTCCAGTAATTCTATTGTGGACTCTGCTTTCCCTTCGGACCTTCCCTTAAGGCGCCCCTCTTTTATTCCTTCTTTTATCCCCTCTTTTTTTCCTTCACCTAAAAGTTCCTGTTTCCAGTCTTCCATTCCTTTGCACATCATATTTGTTTTTCCCTTCGTCTGATTTATTTGAAAATTCAAATTCAAGCATGAATTGATTAATTGTGCGGTCTCTACATCGATATGCTAGCATCTACGATTTCGGAATTCAAGAAGGTACAGAAAAACCGTCAGATGTACCAATATTTTGTATTGTTTTAAGAATAATTCTTTTAAAATCACTCCAATCTCAAGACAAAACACGCCTCTTTTTTGTAACCCCTCTTTTTTCACAAGATTTTCCGACAAAGAAAAATCCAGCCTCGCAAGGCTGGATTCGAATATGCAAATTCATTCAGAAACACATTTCCGAAATGAGATTTGAATTTTTACTTATTGCTATTGAACAAATTGTCCATTCATGGATACCTGTTCGATATTTACACGAACATTGACATTCTTGTACTTGGAATCAAGATCAAATAATTTTGAAATTAATCGGTTTGCAACAAGAAGCGCCAATTCCTCAGTAGTGCTCGGAAGTAGGATAATAAACTGTGTATCGCTGTACTTTGCGGCCACATCTCCTACTCGAAGAGAATCTTTAATGGTTTTCTCCATTCCGTTCATCGCCTGTTTCGTTCGAAACTGTGCAAGCTCTGGGGTATCTTCCTTTTTTCCTGTAATCGTAAGAAGCAGTAAGTATTCGCTTTCCTTTGCTCTGGTACTCTTTCTTGCTTCCAGATGATAAATCTCTTTGAAAATCGGATATCCGCAAAAGAACACCCCTTCCGGCTCTTCCTCAACAATATCCTCACGAACTTCATTCATGCTGTATGCACTCTGCCCCTTACTCATTGCAAGAAGCTCTTCGTATACCTTATTTAATATTGTTGTTTTCCGGATTCCTAATTCTTTTTCCATGATTTCTCTCGCTTTTTCGTATGATTCCAACGCAAGAGATATCTTGCCACAGCGCATACGTGCTTCAATCTGATAGCAGAAAAGCTGTTCATCTCCATTCTCATATTTTAGTGCATTATTACATAACTTATCCAGCTTTTCATATTGCTCTGTTTTTACATACAGTTCTGCCAAGCCCTTGGCACAGGATAAGAAAAGCGAATGATAATAGGTATTTAATGTAAGAATCCAATGCATGTCCAAAATCTGTGGAAGGAAATCGCCCTGATAGATTGCAATTGCCTGTTCATATTTGATAATTGCATCCTCATAGACATTTTCGACTTTTGCTTCGTTGATCAGCTTTTCAAACTTCTCAATATCAAGGATCACCTTTACATCCGGATTCCAACGATAAGAACCACGATTTGTAACAATGAAATCTTCCTCTCCGAAAAAGCTTGTAAGAGTCTTACGCAAACGGTACATCAGATTTTTTAATGCCCCTGCCGGATTATCGATTTCTTCATCCTGCCAGATTGCAGTTGAAATATCATCTGTAGTAAGTGTCTTCTCCCTGTATAAAAGCATATACATTAAAAGCTTTGACAACATAGGAGAACGAAGCTGTTCGTCATCTGCAACCGTCAATCCGTCGGTCATCTGAAATTTTCCAAGCGTATTTACTGTTAACATGTCTTTTCTCCTTTTTCAAAGAGTCTTCTACATAAACATTCAAAGTATATCATAGTTCTACTACATATTAAAATAGGAAAAATCGCACAAAAACAGCTACTAATTCTGTCCATAATAAGCATTTGCACCATGCTTACGGTAAAAATGCTTATTCTTAATACTGTCCGGCGCAGGCTGCACATTCGGATTGATAGCTTCCGTATTTCTTGCCATCTTTGCAACCTCTTCAAGTACTACCGCATTGTGAACTGCTTCTGCAGCGTCCTTTCCCCAGGTAAAGGGTCCATGGTTCTTGCAGAGAACTGCAGGTGTGTAGGTCGGATTTATTCCTCTTGTCTCAAAGGTCTCAATAATCACAACACCGGTATTTTTCTCATAAGCCTCATCAATCTCTTCCTGTGTAAGATTTCTTGCACAAGGAATCGGGCCAAGAAAATAATCTGCATGTGTGGTTCCATAAAGCGGAATATCCCGTCCTGCCTGTGCCCAGGCTACGGCCTCCGGCGAATGGGTATGTACGATTCCTCCAATCTCCGGATACTTCTTGTAAAGCTCCAGATGGGTTGCGGTATCGGAGGAAGGCTTATATCTTCCTTCGATTTTATTTCCTTCCAGATCCATTACTACCATGTCTTCCGGTTTTAACTCATCATAATCTACACCGCTTGGTTTGATTACAAAATATCCCGTTTCACGGTCAATCCCGCTTACGTTTCCCCAGGTATATGTGATAAGCCCTCTTTTGGGAAGCTCCATATTGGCTTCATATACTTTTTGCTTTAATTCTTCTAACATGTTTGTTTCCTCTTATTCTCCAAAAACAGCCTTATAATCAGCCTGGAATTTCTCAATTCCCTGATCTGTAAGCGGATGCTTGGTCATCTGCTCAATTACCTTGTATGGAATTGTTGCAATATCTGCACCTGCAAGGGCACAATCCGTTACATGAATCGGATTACGGATAGATGCTGCAATAATCTCTGTCTCATATCCATAGATATCAAAAATTTCTGCAATGTCACGAATCAGATCTATGCCCGGCTGGCTGATATCGTCTAATCTGCCAAGGAATGGTGAAACATAGGTTGCTCCTGCATTTGCTGCTAAAATTGCCTGGTTTGCGGTAAAAATTAAAGTTACATTTGTTTTTATTCCTTCTGCGGAAAGAACCTTAACAGCCTTGAGTCCTTCGATGGTCATTGGAATCTTTACAACCATGTTTGGATGTAATGCTGCAATCTCACGTCCTTCCTTGATCATTCCCTCTGCATCAACGGTTGTAGCCTTTACTTCTCCACTGATTGGTCCGTCAACGATGGATGCGATTTCCTTTAAGATTTCCTCCTGTGGTCTTCCACCCTCTTTTGCAATAAGGGAAGGGTTTGTGGTTACACCACAGATAACACCCATATCGTTTGCCTTCTTGATTTCCTCAATTTTTCCGGTATCAACAAAAATTTTCATGATAGTAATCTCCTTTATTTTTAATTTTTTTCAATACTAGTTCTTATCTATTCGTTGAGATTTTCACTCTTTACGTATAACCTTGCTCTTTTCACACATTTTATATGTAGTTTGTGGCTTGAATAGAGCATCTGAAAAAGGAAGATTACATATAAATCTATTAGTTTCTTCTCAATTTATACGTAATGTTAAGCAAATATGCCTTCTGCAAAAGAGAGATATTACATATAAATGTATCTTTTTCACTCTACTTATATGTAATTGCAATTCAAAATACAAACCAGAGAGGACAAATGTTACATATAAATACACTTTTTTCTCTCGCCTTATATGTAATTGCAAGCAAAATCTATCTTTCCGAGGTCAATTACTACATATAAATCCTCATAATTCCGACGCTTATATGTATATCCTCCTATTTCCCAGAATTTCATTCTATCAAATATTTTCCACTTACAAATAAATGAAATAAGCTTTATTTGTAAAATACATTTCCAAGCATCAAATCCTTCTTGAAGTTGCGGATGGTGGTATCCTTATCGATAAATACCGCTTCAATACCCATAGCCGCTGCCCAGTCACCCATCTGCTCTGCAGTAAGATCATAAGAAAATGCGGTGTGGTGAGCTCCACCTGCAAGTAACCATGCTTCTGTTCCTGTATAGAAATCCGGCTGTGGTGTCCAGAAGTTGATTGCTGTAGGAAGCTTTGGAAGTGGCTTCTCAACCTTCTTGCAGTCCACATCCTGAATGATCAAACGGAAGCGATTTCCAAGGTCAATCAGGGATGTTGCGATACCCTTTCCTTCCTTTGACTGGAATACCAGACGGGCAGGATCTTCCCTGTTACCCATGGAAAGAGGCTGACACTTAATCTGAATCGGTCCTTCTGCAATGGTAGGACAAATCTCAAGCATATGAGCCTGAATGATTCCCTCCTTACCCTTTACAAGATTATAGGTATAATCCTCGAGCATGGAGGTTCCCTTTGCATCCTTCATTCCGGCAGTCATGATTTTCATGAGACGTACCATTGCTGCAACCTTCCAGTCTCCTTCTGCTCCAAATCCATATCCCTTTTCCATCAGTCTTTGAATTGCAAGTCCCGGAAGCTGCTGTAATGCGCCAAGATCTCCAAAGTGAGTAACGATTGCCTGATAATTCTTTTCCTCAAGGAATCTCTCGAATCCCAGCTCAATCTGTGCCTGAACAGCAACATGCTTTTTAAACTCTTCCGGATCTCTTCCTTCTAGACAAATATCATACTTTGAATAGTACTCATCTACCAGTGCGTTTGTATCGGAAGCAGATACAGCGGCAACCGCTTCTGCGATTTCGTTTACCGGGTAAGCATCAATCTCCCAGCCAAACTTAAGCTGAGCTTCTACCTTATCACCCTCCGTTACCGCAACATTTCGCATGTTGTCTGCCACTCTCATGACACGAATATGGCTGCTCTCTACGATACCAACTGCGGTGCGCATCCAGGAAGCAATTTTTTCCTGAACCGCTGCATCCTTCCAGAATCCTACAACAATCTTTCTCTCGATTCCCATTCTTGTTACGATATGGGCATACTCTCTGTCTCCGTGAGCTGCCTGATTCTCATTCATGAAATCCATATCCATGGTCTCATAAGGAATCTCTTCGTTGTACTGTGTATGTAAATGAAGAAGTGGCTTACGATATTCCTGAAGTCCTAAAATCCAGCTTTTTGCCGGTGAGAAGGTATGCATCCAGGTAATGACACCTGCACATTCTTCATCATTGTTCGCCTCATTAAAGGTCTTTCGAATCAGTTCGTTTGTAATAAGAGTCGGCTTCCATACGACTTCATAGGGAAGAACTCCGGACTGATTGAGTGCTTCCACAATTTCCTTTGAGTGAGCTGCAACATGTGAAAGACACTCATCCCCATACAGATCCTGTGATCCGGTACAAAACCAGAACTTGTAATTTTTTACTGCTAACATATGCTTACCTCCAATAATTAAATTTAAAATTAATTTTAAGTTTATATTTCCAAACGAATTTGCATATTCGAATCAGAACCCACTCTCGTTCGTAAAAAGCGTAGCGGTACTAAATTCGCAATAAATTGCTCATTAAGTGCCGACGCTTTTTAAACGTTCTGATTCGAATAGCAAAATTCATTTCTGGAAATATAAATTAGAAATACTTTTTATAACGGTAACGCATTCACAGCTTCCTGCTCTGCTGCGATGCATGCCTTATAGCTTTCTATGTATGCGTCAAATCCGGCTACGTCTGCAGCATCCGGCTCCATGACGGTTCCGCTCTCTCCTGCAAATACTTTTTTGTTCAAGAAATCTGCAAAGCTTTCGCCATCTGCTTTATTTACCATATAGGAGGCCAGGATTGCCATTCCCCATGGTCCGCCTTCTCCGGCAGTCTCCATTACAGCAACCGGGGCATTCATTGCTGCCGCAAGAACGCTCTGTCCCACGCCCTTGGTCTTGAACAGGCCTCCATGTCCATAAATGGTATCCACTTTTACCTTCTCTTCTTTAAAAAGAATGTCGCATCCAATCTTAAGTGTTGCAAGGGATGCATATAAATGCGTTCTCATAAAGTTTGCCAGATTCATCCTTGCATCCGGCTTTCTTACGAACAATGGACGTCCCTCGTTCAGCCCGATTACAGGTTCACCAGAAAATGTATTGAAAGCGACCAGTCCTCCGCAGTCCTTATCTCCTGTCATTGCGTTGGTGTAAAGTTTTCCGTAAATGTCGTTCATGTCAAGATTCATTCCAAACATATCGGAAAATTCTTTAAATAGACCTACCCATGCATTCAGATCCGAGGTACAGTTGTTGCAATGTACCATTGCTACGGTATCTCCCACCGGAGTCGTTACAAGGTCAAGCTCCTCATGAACCTTTTTCAGCGCCTCTTCCAACACAACCATTGCAAAAACAGAGGTTCCTGCAGACACGTTTCCGGTACGGACAGCTACGGAATTGGTGGCAGTCATTCCGGTGCCCGCATCGCCTTCCGGCGGAGCAAGAGGAATACCTGCCTCTAAGTTTCCGCTGACATCGAGAAGCCTTGCTCCCTCTTCGGTCAGTGTTCCCGCAGACTCTCCTGCTACAAGCACCTTAGGAATAATTTGCTCTAAGGTCCAGGGAAGTGCTGCAACCTTTGGAAGTGCATCAAACTGTTTCATCATCTTTGCGTCATAATTTCTTGTTTTTGAATCAATCGGGAACATTCCGGATGCTTCTCCGATTCCAAGCACCTTTTCTCCCGTCAGCTTCCAATGAATATATCCGGCCAGAGTGGTAAAGAAATCGATTTTATCAATGTGCTCCTCCTGATTTAGGATTGCCTGATACAAATGGGCAATGCTCCATCTCTGTGGGATATTGAAATTGAAAACACCTGTAAGCTCTGCTGCCGCCGGACCGGTAATGGTGTTTCTCCAGGTTCTAAATGGCACAAGTAACTCTCCATTCTTATCAAATGCAAGATATCCATGCATCATTCCTGAAATACCGATGGCGCCAAGCTTTTTAATCTCGATTCCGTACTTACTCTTAACATCCTCACGAAGCTTTGCATAACAATCGGAAAGTCCGCCCCAGATGGCATCCAGACTGTAGGTCCAAACGCCGTTTTCCAGCTGGTTTTCCCAATCATGGGAACCGGATGCGATTGGAGCATGTGTCTCGTCAATAAGTACCGCCTTGATTCTGGTGGAACCGAACTCGATTCCAAGTACGGCTTTTCCGCTTTCGATTACTGCTTTTGCGTTGCTCATATAATTACCCCCGTATAATTTTTCTTTATATAAAAAAGAATACAACTTGTACACATGTCGTGACAAGTTGTATTTTTCTAAACAATCCCTACGCCGAATCCTTTTTGTTTTTTTAAGATTTCCGCGTTTTTTCCATTTTTCATATACCCCTGCAGCCATTTCATAACTTCCATCTGCACTTCATACTCCTGTGCACATTTTTCAAACTTGAAACACGGCCATTCCCCGGTTCCTCGTTTTCCCCCATCTTTACCGGATATTTTTACCTCTACGCTCCAATAATTTGTTCCGGCTTTTCGAATGTTAAAATCCATTCCAGCTGACGAATCAAACCTTTCGCTTGACAGTATTTCATCCAGCCACCTATTAAACTCCAAGTTCATACGATCACTCCTTCCCAAGTAACCAATCATCTACGCGGGCATCCCCATTACTCGCGGTTCATATGAAATGCTTCACTTATACGTTCATAAATGTATACCGGTTTTACCGGCTTTAATATGTAATCAATGGCACCAAGCTCACGGCATTTTAAAATTGTTTCCCGGTCCTTTGCTGCAGACATAAACATCACCGGAACCTTTGTATATCCATTCTCCCGAATCGTTCTTACCGCAGTAATTCCATTCGTGATTGGCATTTCAATATCCATAAGAATAAGATCCGGTATCCCCCTTTCTTTAATATAGTTAATTGCCTCTATTCCACTGTTTAATGCAATCACATCATATTCCTGCTGCAATGCTTCTTTAATGACCATAAGTGTCATCCTTGTGTCATCGACGACCATAACCTTCTTCTTTAACTGTTTTACCGCCTGGCGGTTCTCATTTAAGGTCTCAATTTTTCCGGCATAGTCCTTCTGCGTAGTTCCGGATTCTGTGATGTACACACTCGCGTATTCCGCATCACAATACAGATTTACATTTCGTCCATCACTTTTTATCTTTATGATCGGTCGAAGCGAATCAGCGCTCTGATTGACGACAATTGCTTCCTCCCCATTGGATAGCATAATGTCTATTCCGGCAGGATAGGCCGGAATTACAGAAATCAGAGCCTCCACTACTTTTTCATCAAACAAAATACCTTTTCCACCATTTAAGTACTCAAAAGCTGCTATTGGAGAATAGGGCTTTTTGTATGGTCTCTTGCTGGTGAGGGCATCATATACATCCACCACATGGATGATTTTTGCAAGGTATGGTATTTCATTTCCTTCTTTTCCAAGGGGATATCCGGTTCCGTTTTCATTTTCATGATGAAAAAGTACTGCCTGTTTTACAACTGCGGAAATCCCATAATTTTTTGACAAAATATCAAAAGAGCCTTTGGGATGTTGCTTGATGCAAGCATATTCTTCGTCGGAAAGCTTTCCCTCTTTGTTTAAAATAGCCTGGGGAATTTTCATTTTCCCAAGATCGTGGGCAATTCCTGCCTGACAGAGAAGCCTTAAATCATTTTCCGATAATCCAAGCTTCTTTCCCACTACTACGCAGTAAACGGCTACATTTACCGAGTGATGATAGGTATAATCATCATAGGATCGCAGATCAATTAAATCCAGGCCAACCTCATCCCGCTTCGTTATGAAAGAGACGATTTCCGTGGCAGTCTTTTCCATAGCGTCTACGTTTTCTTCTGAGACAGCCATCATTCCTTCATAGAAAAGCTTCGGCTCAATAGGCTCCTGTATTTGTATTTCTTCCGAAAGGCTATCTGTAATGTAAACTCCCACATACCCCTTTTCCTGAAGATATTCAATATACCTGGCGGTTAATTGAATTCCTTTACGAAGGACAGAAGCATTTTTTGTACTTACAATATCCCTTCCGACAATCATTCCCGGCTCTAGCTTATCTGTTTCGACAAATCGCATTTTTTACAAATTTCCTTTTTTGATTTTTGTTATTTCCCCTAACAAATGTTGATATTGATTCATCCACGCGTTGTGATAATCCCTCACAAAAGCTATGTTATTTTCCCTGCAGGCCATCTCTAAGTCCTTTAAAAAGAATGATTGCAGCACATAAAATGTCTATGGATGCATGTTCGACAAACTGCAGAATAGAGATGTCTCGTTCTCCCACAGAAATTCCTGTTATAAAAAAAGTCCAATTTATTATACCATATTATTGTACAACAAATCAGACTTCTTTGCCTTATAAAATTAAAAATTTTTTGTATGATATTTATTCTCCCGCCAATACAGCCTTCCATTTTTTCGAGAAAAGGTAATATGCAATCATGCAGAACATTCCGAAAAAGAAGCTGATGGGAAAGCAGATCATGATGTAGGTTCCATCGAAATGGGAACTGATAGAATAGGCGCAGGGAATTCGAACCGCCCAAAGCATAAGCAGATTTACAATTGTTGTATATCGTAATTGCCCTACACCATTTACAATACAGCTGATACTGTTGAATACTGCATATGCCCATTGCGATAACAGCATTGCCACAACGTATCGGCTGGCATACAAAAGCACCATCTCATTCTTTGAGAAGAAACGAAGAAGCGGCATACGAAACGAAATCATTGCCAACCCCAGTGCAAGTGTTATCAACCCATTTACTGCCGGGATTTTTATGTAGCCTTGCTTTAACCGTGCGATGTTTTTTGCTCCATAATTTTGCCCTGAAAATGTGGTGGCCGCTGAGGATACCGCCGTAATTGCCACATTCGTACATCCCGTAATTCTTCCGGCCACCGACGCTCCTGCCATAAAAGTGGTTCCCTGTGCATTTACTAACGTCTGCATCACCATATGTCCAAAGGAAAACAAGGAATTGTTAAGACCAATGGGAACACCAAGCAGAAGCATGTTTTTCAATTCTTCGCCGGAAAAGCCTTTCGGAAATATAGAAAAACCGATCTCTTTGAATCTGCTCTTTATGTACCAGATACTCACACCCCATGAGATGTACATTGCTATCATGGTAGACAGCGCCGCTCCGCCGACGCCCATCCCCATAACCGCTACAAAGAAAACATCAAAAACAATATTCGCCACACAGGAAACAACAAGAAACCAAAGCGAAGCCTTGCTGTCTCCTATTCCTCGGAGTATACCGGCGTTCATATTGTATCCTAAATTGCCAAGGGTTCCGCAGAATACGATTCTGGTATAGGTAATAGCTGAGCCAAGTGCATCCTGCGGAACTCCCATGGCATTTAATATCCAGGGGGTTGCAAAAAATCCAAGCACTCCGATTGCAATACCGCTTACATATACAAAAAAGATTGCTGTCTGCGCGGTATTCCTAACCTTTTCTTCATCATTTGCTCCAATATACTGCGAAATCAGAATGGACACTCCCGTTCCTATTCCAAGAAAAATACAAAGCAGTACCTCCACCGGCTGAGAGCTGGTTCCCACAGCTGCAAGTGACTCATCTCCGCAAAAATTTCCAACCACAAGTGTATCTACTGTGGTATAGAGCTGTTGCAGGATATTCCCAATTACAATCGGAAATGCGAACAAAAGCACATTCTTCATAATCGGCCCGGTTGTCATATCTATTTTTTTTGACTGTGCCACTTTTCTGCTCCTTGCAAATATTTCTTGGTTCTGTTATATATTATTTCAAAGAATCATATTTTTCTTATTCTATATTTAAATTTTTTGCAGGAAATTTATGATTTCATGACATTTTTGTATTTGTATTAAAAAATGAAAGGACATCCTAATATGGCACTACCATTACCGGAAGGAACATTATTTCAAATTACACGAAAAAAAAGATCCGGAAGCTACTCCATGCCTTCCCTTGAAGCAGCTTTGGACCATTATTCTCTTTCCTATCTCATACAGGGGGATCGTACCATTATCACTCCGACCATGACCTATACCATACACGCCGGATATGTCAATGCGATGGCTCCCTATATCTACCATCAGACGGTTCCGGCTTCAGACCTTGACTATGAGAGTATATTTATTAAATTTTCTCCTCAATTTATGAAGCCCTATACCGATCAGCTGGGAAGCCAGTTTCTGGATCAAATTTTCAGTCGCTTTTCCATGCATTTTGCGGAAGCTTCCCGTCAAAAGGTGTATTCTCTCTTCTGTGACTTGCTGGAGGTCAGCCAGAAGGAGTCTGCCTATCGGGAAATTACTCTGCAAAGTCTTCTTTTTCGACTGCTCATCCTGCTTTTAGAGGAAAGCCGCCCCGACGAAAAAGCCAATTTGCGAAAAACGCCTTTATCCCCACCGATCCTGGAAGCGATTTTTTATATGGAAAAAAATTATGCCCAAAATCTCCATATTGAAACTGTTGCAGAGGTTTCCGGTTATGCCGTTTCCTACTTTTCAAGGCTGTTTCAGGAGCAGATGGGACATTCCTTCTCCGAATACCTCTGCAGCATCCGCCTGCGGCATGTGGAAAGCCTGCTTCTTAGCACAGATAAATCCATAACCGATATTGCACTTGAAACCGGTTTTCAATATCCCGGTAACATGACCAGTACCTTTCGTCAAAAGGTAGGTATGACTCCAAGAGAATACCGGAAAACAAGACGAAAACTCCCCTAAAGAGCTAACAAGAAGAATCCATATTCTTTTAATCCTATTTTTAAAGTGCTCTTGTGGATTCCCGGATTACCAGCTTCGGTTCAATGAGAAGCTGCGCTTCTTCCTTTTCTACCTGTTCATTATTGATAAAGCGTATCAAAAGCTCTGCCGCCATTCTTCCGAGCTGTTCCTGCGGATGTGTTACCGTCGTAAGCGGGACCTTGCAGGCTTCTGCAAGATATGAATTATCGTACCCTGTCACTGAAACATCCGTCGGGCAGGTTAAGCCTTCCTGCTCTAAGCCCTCCATGATCCAAACTGCAACCTGATCGTTATAGGCTACAACCGCATCGAAAAAAAGCTTCTTACGATTTTTGGCCATCTGGGCAATCTGCTCCTTTGGATGGCGTTTTCGATCCTCTGTGTAGAACCAGATGACCTTATCCGGATCATATGCAATTCCTGCCTGCTGCAGCGCCTGGATATATCCCTTGTGTCGCTCCTGTCCCTGAATATCATCCGCCTTGAACACGCCGACAATATCCCTGTGTCCCTGCTTAATCAGATATTCCGTTACAAGAAAACCTCCTTTTCGGTCATCCATCAGGATGCGGGGTTTATCCTCCAAGCTGCTATAGCAGCCCTGAATGAATACATATGGAATCTTGTACTGGTCCAATATCTCATACAAATTCAAATGGCTGCATAGAATCTGGCTCTTGCTTGGCTCGATAATCAGTCCGTCTATATCCTTTTGGAGCAGTTCCTCCAGGCATTTTGCCTCCCGGCTTCTGGAATTATTGGTATTCTTCAAAATAATGCTATACCCTTTTTCCGTCATCACCTCATCAATCCCATTGATGACTCTTGGAAAAATGTAATCCGAAAGATAGGTGGTGATAACCGCAATATTTTTTGAATTTTTCCTTGTCTTCACCATGCCGGAGCAGAAGGTTCCCCGTCCATGCTCCGCATAAATATAGCCCTCGTCATGGAGAACCTGAAGTGCTTTTCTTACGGTCTGCCGGCTGATACTGTACTTGTTCGCCAGCTCATTTTCAGACGGAAGCTTATCCCCTGCCTTGATATCACCGTTTAACATTGCCACTCGAAGGTCCTGAACGAGAGCATCATACTTAATCTTTATTCCTGATCCCATGAATCTTCCCCTGTAAGCTTCATCATTTCGGTTATGTAAAAATCTACAGCTTCTTTTGAATTCTCAAACTCAAACAGCTTCCCCTGCTGATATTTGCTGTTCCGAAGAAATACCTTGTTGTAATTCAAATACGAAATTTCAGAAAGAACATTTCCGTTCTTATCCTTTTTTTCTTTATGCATGACCGGAGCCTGCGTTTTTGTAATCTCCGGCACTTCTTCTGACCTCTCCGGTGCCCCCTCTTTGGACTCCTCCTCCGGCTCTTTTGCCTCTTCCGGTTCGATTGTCTCCTCCGGCACAACTGCTTCCTCCGGCTCTTTTGCCTCTTCCGGTTCGATTGTCTCCTCCGGAATCAAAGAGACCATCTCCACAATACTATCCTCCGGATTTGTATCGCCCCAGAAGTCAAACAGATTCAGTTGTCCGGACAGTCCCCTCTTTGCCATAAAACCTTACTCCCTGACATAAATATCTGAAAGATTCTGAAAAATAGCCGCAAGCACATCCGGCTTATTCATGGAATAAATATGTATATGATTCACCCCATTTGCCACAAGGTCAATAATCTGATCCGTTGCATATGCAATTCCCGCCTGCTTCATGGCATTCGGATCATCTCCAAACCGCTCAACGATGCGGATGAACTTCTGCGGAATCATATTTCCGGAAAGCGCACCGGCCTTCTTAATCTGCGTTGCACGGGTGATTGGCATGATTCCCGGAACTACAGGCACATTGATTCCCTTCTTTAAAGCCTTGTACATGAAGCTGTAATAGGTATTGTTATCATAAAAAAGCTGAGTGGTCAGATAATCTACACCTGCATCCACCTTTTCCTTTAAGAAATCCAGATCAGCCTCAATGGTTGGTGCCTCGGGATGTCCCTCCGGATAACATGCACCTCCAATGCAGAAATCCCCCGCAGCTTTGATGTCCTGTACCAGCTCAATGGCATGATGATACTGATTCGGAAGCGGGAAATTTGCATCCACCGGAATATCGCCCCGAAGTGCCAATATATTCTCTATATTGTGAGCTTTCAGTTCTTCAATCACAGAAGAAACCTTTTCCTTTGTAGAAGAAACACAGGTAAGATGAGCAACGCTTGTCACGCCGCACTTATTGATTGTGTCGGCAATCTCTACGGTATAGTCACTGGTTCCACCGGTCGCCCCATAGGTACAGCTGAGATAAGACGGCTTCAGTGCTGCCATCTTCGCTGCAATTTCCTTATAATTTTCAAGCTGTGTTCCCATCTTTGGAGGAAACATCTCGCAGGATATCGTAACCTTATCTGTCTTTAAAATTTCTGATACTTTCATTTGATTAGTTCCTTCTCTTTTTATCTTCCATTTATGTCATCCATTTTCAGATTTGTGATTCTAAGAATGAATTTTGCTATTTGAATCAGAACGTTTAAAAAGCGTCGGCACTTAATGAGCAATTTATTGCGAATTTAGTACCGTTACGCTTTTTACAAACGAGAGTGGGTTCTGATTCAAATATGCAAATTCATTTAAGAACACAAATCTGAAAACAAGAAACTTAAATCCAGTTTAAAATTTTCTAAGTTCATCCGTTCCATCATCAATAGTATTTTTAATTCTCTTAATCTGCACAAAATAGGAGTAATTTTCGTTTACCACTACCTCGCACCGGTCTCCGACTTTATGTCCGAAAATTGCCGCACCAAGGGGAGATTCCCGGCTGATCAAGTTCTTGAGGGAGTTGCTTCGAACCGTCGTGACAACCTTATAGGTCTCTGTCTCATCATCCTCTTCAAAATAGACATCCACCGTATTGTTCATTCCGACTTCGTCTTCCGCAGATTCCTCCGAAATAATGACAGCTGTCTTAATCATTTTTTCCAGATAACGAATTCTTCTTTCGTTTTCATTCTTGAACTGCTTTGCTGCCTTATACTCAAAATTTTCACTTAAGTCCCCCTGGGCTCTTGCGGTCTTTACATCCTCGAGGGCCTGCTTTCGGATGACAAGCTTTCTATGCTCAATCTCTTCTTCCATCTTCTGTATGTCTTTTTCTGTTAATTCATCATGCATATCTCTTCCTCCACAAGCTCAGGCAGCTGCTCCTGTTGTCCCACCGAATAAGCGCTCAACCAGCAGCCCTCCCTCAGACGGATCGAATAGAATCCCTTTTCCTGCAGGGTATCTATGGATTTAAAATCCATCGCAAGCCCTTTGCCATAGGCTTTTGCATAGGCTTCCTTCCTCGTCCATATATAAATAAAACGATCCTTTTTTTCCATGTCGTCTTCCGGGGCACTCACATAGCCAATCTCATCTTCCGAAAAAGCGCGCTTCATAACCTGCTCCATATGTCTTGTCCCGTTTTCAGAGCTAAACCGGCTCTTTTGCTCTTCGACGTCGATTCCAACCTTGCAGTCCGCTACCACCGCCGCTGCAAAATCCCCGGAATGGGACAGATTAAAATCAAGAACGTCATCATAGATGGTCTTCCCATACGGACCGGTCTGTGATGGTTTTTTAAGAGTTTTTCCATCACAGGTTAACAAACCGGCTTCTCTTTGCGCCTGCTTTAACAATAACCCGGCTCCTAAGGAGCGCATTTTGTCAGATTCATTTTTGCAGCTTAACACCTTTTTCTGCCTCACCGCATCTATCAGCTTTAATTTTTCCGTAAAAAGCTGTAAATCACAAAAAGGCGTTACGTCTGCATAATATATCTTCCACATAAATGCTTACTCTTAGAAAAATCCGACAAATCCACAGAGAAGCACAACAATTCCCAGCACGATCCGATACCATCCAAACACTTTAAAGTCGTGCTTTTTAATGTATCCCATCAAAAAATTGATGACTGCAAGGGAGACTACGAATGCCACCACCATGCCTACTGCAAGAATCATTGCCTCGCCACTGGTAAATTCCAGTCCCTCATTCACCTTTTGTACAAATCCAACCATCTTAAGCAGACTTGCGCCAAACATAACAGGGATAGCCAGATAAAAGGTATACTCAGCAGCCACGGTACGTGAAACCCCAATCAGTAAAGCTCCCACAATGGTCGCTCCGGATCTTGAGGTTCCCGGAAAAATCGCTGCAATCAGCTGGAAAAGTCCGATTAATAATGCGGTAGTGTAGCTGATGTCCACTAAAGAATTGATCTTTGCTTTTTTTCCCTTATGTAAGTTCTCGATTACAATAAAGGCGATACCAAACAAAATCAGCATGGTTGCTACCGTCTGGTAATTGTAGAACAGTTCTTCAAAAAGCTCATCAAAGAGCAACCCTATAATCGCTGCCGGAACACAGGATACCAGAATATGAAACCACAGCTGAAAAATATCTGTCTTAATCCATTGACCGGCCTTTCCCATATGCTCAAAGGGGTGCTCATTATCCTTCTTTCCAAAAGGCCATATTTTTTTCCAAAACAGAATTACTACGGCCAAAATTGCTCCAAATTGAATGACAACCTCAAACATGCTGTAAAAATCATCCGATACGTTTAAGGAAACAAGCTCATTCAGCAAAATCATATGCCCTGTACTGCTGACAGGGAGCCATTCGGTAATTCCTTCTACAATACCAAAAAGTATTGCCTTTAAAATCTCAATTATCATGAATCTCTACCTCTTTTTTCCCGCAATATTCCTTAGTCTTCGCGTTCTTTTCCCCAGAAGAATAATGCAACAGTCCCCGGGCCGGTATGACTTCCGATGGTAGTTCCGATGTCATTGATGACCACCTTGCCATTTAACCTCGGAAAACGCTCTTCAATCAGATCTGCCACTGCTCTTGCATCCTCATAGCATGCCGAATTTGATATATAGCACTTTCCTGAATAATCCAGTCCGCCCTCTGCCAGCTCTTCCATCTTCTTTACGATCTCAAGAATCACCTTTTTCTTTGTGCGGATCTTTGCTCTTGGAATCAGCTTTCCTTCAAAGTCTACGTTAAGAAGTGGGCAAATATTCATAACTCCGCCAATAAATCCCGCTGCCTTTGAAACTCTTCCTCCTTTGATAAAGAAGGTAAGGTCACTGGTGAAGAACCAATGATTGCATTCTCTTTTGTGAGCCTCTGCCCAGTCACGAAGCTCATCGATTCCCATTCCTCCATCTCTTAAATCCGCAAGCTTATCCATCAGGAGTCCGTAACCGGAAGATGCAGCAAGGGAATCCACAATATAAAGCTTACGGTCCGGATATTTTTCGGACAGTTCTTCTGCTGCAATTCTTGCGGAATTGATGCTTCCGGAAA
Source organism: uncultured Agathobacter sp. (assembly GCA_945910395.1). Classification (GTDB taxonomy): domain Bacteria; phylum Bacillota; class Clostridia; order Lachnospirales; family Lachnospiraceae; genus Roseburia. The sequence continues at coordinate 61,717 of CAMDYX010000006.1, forward strand.
TTCCGGAGGAAAGAGTAAGATGTAAAATATCCTTTCCTTCTTTTAAAAACGGCTCAAAATATTCGGCATATTCTTCCACATTGACCTGGGAGGTTTTCGTATCTGCTCCGTCTACCATTGCCTGATAGAAATCCTTAAAGGCCATGGACTCTCCAAGATCATCCATGTACTGTTTTCCATCCAATTCATAGTGGAAGCACACATAATGGATATCTCTGCTTAAAAAATGCTCCTTTGTTAAATCTGCTGTGGAACAACAGCTTAAAATATACTCTGCCATATTTGTTTTCTCCTTTTCCTGCAAAATACTATATATCCTTATCCTCTGTTCTTTTTCGGAAATACTCCTGAATGCTGTCAAATTCGGTATCAAAGGGAATTTCTCCCTTTAGGAAACGGATGTCATCCTCGAAAGCCCTAAGCCGGATGTCCTCTTCCCTTGACTTTTTCCCCAATTTTCCGTACAGATCGGCGCCCTTCGAGGTTGCCTTAAACCTACGGAAGGAATTGTAGGTGGAGCGCTCCTGATAATACCGGTTTACCAGCTCTCTTTTCTTTGAAAAATCCACATCCTGATCATCCAGAGGATAATGCTTTCTCAAAAATTTGCAGCATCTGTACAGATCATTTGCATCGGACAATGCATTATGCTCCTGTTTTTTGTCTATGCTGCACAAAAACATGAGATTTTCCATGTTGATTGCTAAGCCGCCCCGGATTCCCAGCATTTTGGAGGATACCTCCCCGGAAATATCCGTACACATGTCCATATAAGTCCATTTGTTGGCCTGCTGATAACCGCTTCTTCTTTTTTTCCGATACTCTGCCTTTTCACTTAGCAGACTATGCTTATCTGCGGCTCCCCATGCATAAATTTTCTTCACCTCATATTTGCTCAAAAGCTCCATGACTTTTGCAGACATTTCGGCAAAGGAGGGCTGTCCCTCCAGCATCTCGGTGGTAATTCCTGTCATTTCACGAATCAGTGGAAAAACCGGCACCTTACTGATGGGGCTTACCAGCGTATAGTATTTTTTTATTCCATGATACTCTGCATCGCAAATCACCATGCCCACAGAGATAATCTCACATATCTTTTCCCCGGATCTGTTATCCATTCCAGCATTAAACTCGGCGTCGAAAAAGGCAATATTTCCTTTCGGGTGAAACAGCCCGTCAAGCTGGTTTACATATTTACTTCTGATTGCCTTCATCCTCCGTTAAGAAACTGCAAAAAGGGCCGCATTACGGCCCTTTAAAAACCTTTAGTCAAGCACCTTTGAAAGATATTCGATGGTGGAAACAGTTCCATCCTTAAGAAGAATCACAAGCTTCATTCCACCCTTTTCAAAGATCATCTGTGTATCATCAGCAGTAGTTGCCTCTCCGTACAGCTCTGTCACTTTGTCCACTGAATCTCCAATGCAAAGCCCCTCCGGTGTGGCTACGGAATCATCCAAAAAGATGACCGCGGAAACATGGTCCACACCCTCTGTCTGATAGGTGTCAATTTCAAATCCGCTGTAGGTATAGACCTTATCCAGATCACCGAAGGCACAGCTTGGCGCCTCGTAATAATTTGCCGGCTCCCCAAGACCTGCTTCAAATTTACTGAAATCTCCATCCACTTCAACGGATACTCCGTTTGATTCGAAAACATAGCCCTCATAGGATGAGGTGTTTTCCTTGGAATTCTCCCCAGAAGCTCCTGCTGTCTGTGACTGGTTGGAAATTGTTTTCTCATTGCTTGCTCCGCATCCTGCCAGCATCAGTGCTGCTACAAGGATGGCTCCGATTACTCTCTTTTTCATACTCTTATTTCTCCTTATTCTGATATGTCTTTTTCAGCGTCACTCTGTCAATTTTTCCATTTGCAGTAAGTGGCATGCTCTCCAACTGTAAAATACGATTTGGAATCATATAGCGGGGAAGCTTCTCTTTTAGCGTTGCTGTCAGCTCCTTCTCAGTGATGCTTCCCACATAGTATAATACAATTTTACCCTTAATCTCATCATAAATGCAACCGGAAAGATCAATTCCCTCCAACATATTTACATTGGCCTCGATTTCTCCGAGCTCAATCCTGTGTCCCATATGCTTAATCTGGTAATCTTTTCTGGACACAAAAACAAGCTCTCCCCGTTCGTTGTATTTTCCAAGATCTCCGGTGCGGTAAATCAGCTCCGGATAAGCTGTATTTAATGGATTCTGAACAAATACTTCATTGGTCTTTTCCCAGTTATTGTAATAGCCAAGGGTAAGTGAGGTTCCGCGAATACAAATCTCGCCTACTTCTCCTTCTCCTGCCCTCTTATTCTCCTCATTTAACAGAATAATCTCTGTATTCTTAAACGGGCGGCCGATAGGAATGACTTCATCCAGTTCAAAGTCACGGTCTACCTTATAGAAGCAGCACATTCCCGTTCCCTCTGTGGGTCCGTAAAGATTGGTAAACCTTGCTTCCGGAAGCACTTCCCTCCAGGCGCGAAACTGCTTGATGGGAAATACCTCGCTGCCAAAGGCTACGGTGCGAAGATATTTTGGCGTTACTGTCTTAAAGGTTCCGAAGGCGGAAATCATGGTAAGGGCAGAAACTACCCAGCACACGGTGTTAATCTGATGCTCATTTAAAAACTCAACCAGCTTGATTGGAAGCATAAACAGGCTTCGCGGAATCAGGTATGTGGTTGCCCCAAACTTTAAGGTTGGATACAGCTCCTTTAAACAGGCATCAAAATAAAGTGGTGTCTGATTTCCGAATATGGTATTCTCATCAAATTCCAGGGTCTCGGACAACTGCTCAATGTAATCCAGTACGGATCTGTGGCATGCGCAGACACCCTTCGGAACTCCTGTGGAGCCGGAGGTAAACACAATGTAAATCGGATCGGTATCCAATGCCTTGTCGTGGATTTCCTTCAGTGCCTGTTCGTCTACAGGCGTGGAGGAAATCTCGTCATAGCAGACGATTTCTCCGTCAAAATCAAAATTCTTTGCGACTTCCTTTGTCTTTTCATCGCAGATAATCATAGGAGACTTTACATTATCCAAAATCAACTGGATTCTGCTGGCAGGCATTTCCTCATCAATGGGGACATAAAAGTTTCCGGCCGTAATTGTTCCAAAGAATGCGGTAACCTCCTTTGGATGCTTGTTCATAAAAATGACAACCGGCTTTTTATAAATTCCTTTCTGAAAAAGATACGTACCAACCGCTCTGCTTTGATCGTATACCTCCTGAAAGGTTAATCCCTCCGTCTCATTTGCAAATGCAAGCTTGTCCGGCTTTACCGTAACAATTTCATTCAAATAATCTAATACGTGGTTTCTCATAACAGCCTCACTTTGTAATTAAATGTTCATATTCCTCTTTTAAGGTTCCGCATTCTAGGACCGCAGCTCTTGCCAAAACCTCCATGACATCCAGATAGCCTGCCAAAAGCACATGATCTCTTTTTGCCATGGAAAGCTCCGTGCACCCTAACAGAATGACCTGTGCGCCATCATCAAAAAGCGCTTTCGATACCTCTGTAAACAGCTCCATCTCGATGGGCTTTCCTGCCTTGACATCCTCATAGATAATATGCATGACCTTATCCTGTCCCTTTTGATCCGGGATAGAACACTCAATCTGATATTTTCCCAGGATCTCCTGAAACAATCTGCTCTCTATGGTTCCCGCCGTGGCCATGATGCCGACATGGGAAATCTGCTCCTGCTTTAGATATTTCCCGGTTTCCTCGATTGCGTGTATAATCTGGCATCCGATTTCTTCCTCTAACTGTTTCTGGAAAAAATGTGCCGTAATGCACGGAATCGCAATCACCTCTACCCCCTGTGCCGTTAAGGATTTCCCAACAGCCAGAAGCTCCGGCATCGGGTTTTCCTCCGACAGCCCCAATATATATCTGGTTCGATCCGGTATCTGAGGCTTGCTGTGAAGCAGTACCTCAATATGCTCCTGGTCAGTTTTGGCATCTGTCATCTCAACAATAAGCCGCAAAAAATATGCAGTTGCCATTGGTCCTAAGCCGCCAATGATTCCTAATCGTTTCATAGCATGTCCTCATTCTAGTTGATGGTCGGATATTTTGTGCGATCATAATTGTGACAATTATTATGACTGTCTGAATACTCCTTGATTGTCGCATCATCCCAAAGGAAAATGGTTGGATGATCCTTTCTTGGCGTCGTATCAAAATGATACCAGCCATGTCCATCCCCAATGTCTACCAGATTCCAATAATGCATACTATTTCCGGAAGGAATTCGCTCAATATCCATATTGGTAATTCCGGCTCTTGTCAAAAGCAGCTTTGATACGCTGGCATATACATAACAATCACCTTTTCCGGTATTTAATCCTTCATAGGCCGCCTTGACCCAGTCTCCCTTTTCGGATTCACTGATGTAGGAGACATGACCTCTGATATAGCTAAAGATTGCCCAGGCTTTATCGTACTGTGTCATATCCGCGGTAATGATTTTTGCAAGTATGCCGTCCGCGATTTCATTCAGTTCGTTGACATCATAGGTATGCTTCTTGATGGTCATATTCACCGTAAGGGTTGCGGTATGCCCTGCTGCATCCGTTGCTGTATAGGTAACCGGATAGGTTCCCTCTGCCTTGGTATTGACCTTGCTGGAATCCACCTTTACTTCCAGATCCTCCATACAGTTATCCTTGACGGACACCTTGGATTTATAGGAAATGCTATCTCCCAGATACACGGTAAAATCACCGCCGGTAATCGTCGGATCCTCCGTATCTTCTTTTAAGGTCAGCTTTGCGGTTCTCGTACAGGTATTTCCGCCTTCATCGGTTCCAATGATGGTGAGGGTTTGTGTGCCGATTTTTGTAACATCCGGCTCCGTCTCAAAGGTATAGGTCACTTCCGTGACATCAATATTCTCATCCTCCACCACAAAATCAGCGGCACTTCGTTTTACTAACGCATAGCCTTCCATATCCTTTGTGGAAAACACAGGAGCAATCGTATCCACAACTGCAATTACAGAATTGTATTCTACACCTTCTGCCTCAATGACAACCGGATACTCTCCAACCTTCTTAAAATCAATTTCCTCCAGATCCGTCTGGATGGTTCCCATGGAATCTGATTCCGATATCATAAAATCCTTTGCCGTCGGTGCCGCAGCTCCGGCCTCCAATTCCAGATAAGTAACTACCCGTGATACCCGAAGCTTTGACTGTACGGTCACAGCATTGTTTCCAAGATCCGTAACGGTAAGCTCGATTTCCTGTTCTTCCATATTATCATAATCCGGCTGATTTACAAAGGAAACCGTTGTAGCAGTAGCATCATCAATGCTCTGTATAAAATCCTCCGGCTCACAGGTTGCCCCATATTCCACGTCCAAAAGCTCTTTTGCCGCAACCACCGGTGCCGTTGTATCCTCAACAAACAGGGTACACTTATGATCAAATCCACCTGTGTGAATTTTCAGATGATACTCGCCCGGAATTGCCATATCAAACTCTTCGCTATCCTCAGTAAAATAAGCAGTCTCATCCGGTTTAACAAGAAGGTCCGCAACACTGACCGGTATGCCGGCTTCTACATGAACTACAGAGTACACAAGACCCTTCTCATATATCCACAAGCCAAGGATACCGCCCACCATAAGAACCGCAAGCAGTATGAAAACCACCGGAAGAATCACATTCCTTGGTCTTTTCTCCCCGGTTTTCCCCTTTTCCTGTTTTCTCTTTACTCTTTGCTTTCTTTTTCTATCCTTTTTCAGTTCCTTTTTTATTTCTTCCGACGGAGTGTAAAGAAAGGTTCCCACCACAATGTCGGAATTTCCTTCATTTGGAATCTCGATGAAGGTCGGGCCGGATTCCTCCGCAGCATCTGTGTCGGTATTTACCGCATCGGAATTTACTGTGTCGGTATCTACTGTGTCGGTGTTTACCGATTCCTCATTGTTTTCCTGCTCAACAAGGGTACTTTGCACTTCCTTTGCGAGAGATTCCTGCAGCTCCTTAGCAAGGGCATCCTCGGATTCTTCCACAAGGGTCTCCTTGGCATTCTCCACAAGTGCCTCCTCGGACACCTCCGAAAAATCGATCAAAGCATCCACAGCACTATTCGATTGTCTTTTTTTGTTGTTCTTCTTTTTCAAAACAACACCCTCCGTTTTCTCACCCTGCTTCTCTTGGCACTACTTTTATAAAGAAAGGGAATATCTCTCACACAGCATAGTTACTGTCATAACAATCAGCAGATAATCAATCTCGTATGCCCCCATCAGCTTAAAATCCTCCTGGGCATACATGCGCTTTAACTCATTCACATAATTCACATCAAAAATTCCATATTTCTTTATCAAATCTTCATTTAAGAAATCAATGTCCGCCGGTTTCTTAATCATGGCAGACATGCCCGGTGCCTGGAATGGAAACTTCTTACGCTTTAAGATTTCATCCGGAACGATTCCCTCTCCGGCCTTCTTTAAGATGTACTTCTCATTTACTCCCTTAAGCTTATACTTGTCCGGAATGGTAACTACAAAGTCCAAAAGCTCCGCATCCAAAAACGGATGACGTCCCTCTACGGAATGGGAGAAAATCATACGGTCTCCATGCTCTCCCAGCAGATGGTCGGACAAACGAAGCTTATAATCAATATAGGAACGTCTCTTTTGAGAGCTCAGTCCCTTTAGGCGCTCCACATTTACCGGACTTTCTGCAAAAGCGGAAAAGTTTGCGATATCACTCCTTACATCTGCACTGTACAGTTGCTCGTGAATCTTTCGGATTTCCGGATGATTTCGCTCAAATCGAAAATACGGATCTCCCCAGAGGCGCTCATTGACCGCCTGTTCCTCCCTGCTCATCTTATCCTTTTGCATATTACGGAACATATCTACCATGTATCCCACATAGCCACAGAAAAACTCATCCGATCCCTGTCCGGTAAGAACAGCCTTAGCCGGTGATTTGCTGACAAGCTCCGAAAGTAAAAATGCAGCAACATCATAGCTTTCCTTTACTGCGCTCTCTGCATGATAGATCACATCCGGCAGATATTTCCAGATTTCCTCTTCCGTAACCTTTGTGCTGTAATGTGTGGATTTCACACAGTTCTTAACAATTTTCTGGTATTCACTCTCATCCAGATCTCCGGAACCAACCTCTGCTGAGAAGGAATAATAGCTGTTAAGCAGGAACTTTCCGATGTAGCAGGCAACCACGGAGCTGTCCAGACCTCCGGAAATATAGAATCCGATCGGTACATCTGCGATCAGACGTCTTGAAATTGCCTTTTTCAAAAGCTCTCGCAGATTCTCAACGTAATATTCCTCTCCCTTATCCTCTTCTTCCTCCGCGCTGTACTTAAGATCCCAGAATTCCTCATCCTTGATCTCACAATTCGGACGGATGATGAGCATATGACCGGCACGAAGAGAATAAATATTCTTAAAAAAGGTATTCGGCGATACCACTCCCGGATAATTCATAAGCTGATCTACTGCCTTCATATTCAGCTTTCGCTCAATTCCCGGGTACTCTAAAATAGCCTTAATCTCTGATCCGAAAATCACACGGTTATCCGCTACAGTATAGAATAACGGGCAGATGCCGATCTGATCACGAATCAGAAGAAGCTGCCTGTTTCTCTCATCATAGAGTGCAATGGCAAACTGACCGTTTAAATGTTTTGGAAATTCTGTTCCGTATTCCTCGTACAAGTGAAGAACCACTTCCACATCTGTTCCGGTCTTAAACTGATGTCCCTTGGCAAGAAGCATCTCCTTTAATTCCTGATAATTAAAGATTTCGCCATTGCAGATCATGGTAATTTTACTGTCCTCATTGGAAATCGGCTGCATACCGCCTTGAAGGTCAAGAAAGCTCAGACGGTTGAATCCCAAAGCGACCTGATCGTTTACGATTTTATTTTCTCCATCCGGTCCTCTGTGCTTGATGGCACGGAGCATTTGATCCACAATAGAACCATCGATTTTTTTCATATCATGCAGATTATAGATTCCGCAAATTCCACACATTTACTGTCACACTCCCATGTTTTTATCTGTCATACAATTCTTCGATAACGTTATCTTTATAATACTCTATTTGGCGGTCGATTTCCGCTTCGTATTCGATGAGGTTCTTCTCCCAGATCTGACTGATTTCTTTATCGTTTCTTCGATCCGGCACATTGTATTCTTCTACTAATACCTTGCCCAGATAGTCAGAAAGCTTAATGGCTCCGGACAAATTCATATGAAGTCCGGCATCGTAGGTATCTGTCGTATAATCAATTCCAATCTCATCGGCAAGCTCGATAAAGTTAATATAAGGCAAACCATACTCGCTTGCATACTCTTCTACCTGCTCCTCGTACTCCGGATACCAATACGGGTATAGGCTTGGTGCTTTGATTAAGACAAGCTGAATCCCATTTTCTTCACAGAGCTGTCGCATCATATCCAGATACTTCCATGCATTTTCCCCAAAGCTGTAATCGGCAAGGGGACGTCCGGACGGAACATTCTCTGCCGCTTTTGTGTCCACACGCATAAAATATCCGTTAAAAGACACCTTCGGACTCTGAAACATATATTTTACGTCATCTAAAGAAAGCTCACTCCATCTGCTGTGATATCTCAAAATCGGAAACACATAGTCGATAAAATTTTCTTCCTCTTTCATGGAAGCATGGATTGCATCCACCTTGCTCTTTGACCATTTCATTCCCTCAAGGGACATACGGTTGTATGCCTCTGACTGGGACTCATTAAACTGCAGAGACTGAATATTAAACACCACAACCTTCGGCGTATGATAGCGAAGGGAATCCTCTAACAGATAATAGGACTGCCAGATATACTGCTCGGCGCTTCCCCGGATATAGCTGTTGATTCCATATTCTTTCCAGAGTTCTGCCGGAGAAAAATTCTCATAGACTTCACAGTCTCCAACAAACAGTACATCAAAATCCTTATTTTCCTGTTCATAGTATTCAGAAACCAGCGCACCCTCCACGACACCACTTGCATACTTCGGCACAAGAAGTCGTTGTAAGAGGAAAAGGACTGTACAGACGATCAGTACGCTTGCCACTATTTTTATAAAAAGTTTGCTTCTACTAGTTTTCTCCATTTTTATATCCTAACACCTAGAATCTATTATATATAAACTGGCTTGCATCGTATCCTACTCCGTATGCTCCAAGGAGTAATATGACAAGGAATAATCCGAACCATACAATAAACTGAACCGGATAAGGTTTTTTCCAGATTTTCTCCCGGACGGAGCCGCTTCTTTGCACCAGACTTACTCCTAACATAACAAGAACGCCAAAAAGGACGATTCCGTAATCCAAAAGGGTAAGACCGAGATTTAAAAGCTCTCCATTTACTACAATCTGCCAGTTTGATGCCGTAAGCATCGTTCCAAAGGCACGGAAGGTATCCGAAACAGAGGCATAGCAGTCAAACATGTTGAGTACACAGACAAGGAGGAAGGTTCTTCCCACCTGAAACAGCTTGTACCACAGCTTGCCCTCCACCGCAAACCGATGATGAAATCTGTCATACAATGGCTCCAATTCTTCCGATATCATAAGAACCGCAAAGTTTAACAGTCCCCATACAATAAAATTCCAGCTGGCGCCATGCCAGATACCGGTGGTAAACCATACAATAAAGGAAGATACATATACGGGCAGTCTCTTTCCCACACGGTCTCCGAAGGTCTTGCGTGAGAACTTCGAAAACTTCTGAATGGCTTTACTGGTTGAAACCGGATAAAAAATGTAATCCCTGAACCAGCTGCACATGGTGATATGCCATCTTCTCCAGTATTCTTTTAAGGATTTTGAGAAATATGGTCTCTCAAAGTTCTCTGTCACCTTGATTCCAAGCATCTGTGCAATACCAATGGTCACATCAATTCCACCGGTGAAGTCTGCATACAATTCAATTGTATAGAAAATCATACCCGCAAAGGCATATGCGCCGTGATAGGTGTCAATATCTCCGATGATTGTAGAAACCGCGGTCAGAATACGATCTGCCACCACCAGCTTTTTAAAAAATCCCCATGCCACTCTCTGAAGTCCAAAGGAAAACTGCTTCCAGTTAAAAGCATGCTCTTCAAATAAGGTAGCTCCCAAATCTCCAAAACGGCTGATGGGTCCCTGGATAATATGTGGGAAAAAGGATACAAAAAGTGCCAGCTTAAACGGATTTTTTTCCGCCGGTATCGTTCCCCTGTACACATCAATCAGATATCCAAGTGCCATAAAGGTATAAAAAGAGATTCCCAACGGTAGCGCAATGGATACAAAGGAAAGATTTCCCGCACCGCCAAAGGCCTGTGCTACTGCATTGATATTACCAATTAAGAAATTGGTATACTTCACAACGACCAAAATGCCTACATTTAGGCAAATGCAGGCAATCATATAGCGGCAACGAATCTTCTTTAGTCTGCTCTTATAGGCCTTCTTTTCGTCCTTAGACAGCTCCTCTTTCCTTTGCTTCAGATACGCATTCTGTTTCTTGAGGTTTGTATCCATCAAGCGGGCTGTCCCATAAGTGGTTAATGTCGTTGCAAGTATATATAATAAATATTTTGGACTTGCAGCAGCATAAAAAATGTAGCTTGCCACAAGCAACAGCATCCATTGAAATTTTCTTGGGATCACATAATATGCCAAAAGCACAAGGATCAAAAATCCAATAAATTCATACGATGTAAATAGCATAATTTTTTACGAGAGCGATTTCTCTCTTACTCCTCATCCTCTAACTTCTGAATCAATGCATATAAAGCCTCAGCAGAATTGAAGTTCTCCGGGATAATATGCTCAGCAGTAATCGTAACATCAAAGTTCTCACTAATTTCTGAAATTAAAGTTACAATATCAAAAGAATCAAGAATCATATCATCGATCAAATTCTCCTGTGTTGTAAAATCAATGTCCGGGTGTAAATCTGATAAAATCTCCAATAATTCGTCCATAATGTTATCCTATCCTTTCTTATCTAAAATACATATTCTTCTAAAACACATATTTTGAATTATACCCAATCTCATATAAAAAGTAAAGTTTCACAACTATATACCCGAAAAAACATCCGAATCGAACAGATTCGGATGTTTTTCCTGTATATATTCGTGCATTTTTTACAAATTAATAAAGCGGTCAGCCTCGCTGCTTAGCTCTCCTGCAACGTTTCTGTTGTCCTCCATGGCAGTTTCAATATCGCTGATATCCTTTACCAGATCAGAGGTATTCATTGCCACAGTCGTAACGCCGTTTGCGCTCTCATCAACAGCCTGATTAATTCCCTCGATAGCTTCGGTGATATTGTCAATCAATTCTTTCAGATCCGATGCCATCTGATTAAAGTTCTCTACAGTCTCATTGATATGTACCGCATCCTCATTATACTGCTTTCCGGCCTGTACAAATCCATCATAATCTGGAAGAATGTTATCGGAAATATACTTAATCATCGTATTCGAATTTTCAATCAGCTTATTGACGGTCAAAACAACCATCTGATTGATGGCCTGAATATTGCTTGCTGCAACACGGCTGGAATCTGCAAGCTGGCTGATTTCATCTGCAACAACTGCAAATCCTCTTCCCGCCTCACCTGCTCTTGCAGCCTCAATGGACGCATTCAGTGCCAAAAGATTCGTCTGACTGGAAATACCTAAGATTTCATTGGTAAGACTGTTTACCTGCTCAACGCTCTTACTGTCCTCAATGGCTTTCTTTAATTCTACAATGATCTCATTTACCACATTGCTGGTATTCTGTTTATTATCAACCGCGCTCTTCTCCAAATGCTCCGCACGCTTGTGCATATCGTTTGCATAGCTGTACAAGCCCTGTGAAGCATCCGCAAGTGCAACAATATTATCGTCAACGGTAACCACATTTTCCTTAATATTCGTAACTGTTGATGCAACCTCCTCCATGGATGCGGATAATTCCTCCATAACAGCAGAAATATCTACGGAATTGCTATTGGCTGTTGTCACCTTATCGGATACTGTTGCAACGATGGAGCCCAGCTGACTTGAACTCACATTGATTTGTCCCATAATCTTGTGTAAGGTTTCGATGAAAATATTGATTCCGGCGGCAAGGGTTCCAATCTCATCGGTGCAGAAGCACTGCACTCTCTTCGTAAGATCTCCCTGTCCGGCCTCAATGGTATCAATCACTTCATGAAGCTGCTTATTGATGTTGATCAGTCTCTTACATACCCATTTCCAGGATATCCATAAAACAAATAACAGAATAAAGAAGCTTAAGATGCTCACACCAATCATAGCATTTAAAGAGCTCTTATATTCTGCCTGCTGTGCGGCAATTGCCTCATCCATCTCCACCGTATTGGATTCCATTAAATGCTCCAATTCAGAAGAATAATCTGCTGAATCAGGTGACAACGCCTCAATTTGTTCGATAATTGCTGCATAATTATCTGCAATTGACTGACTGGAGTCCATCACTTTATTTATGCCGACAACTCCAATCAATCCGGTTAAGAAAAGCTCAATTCCCAGCAAAACTACCGGAACCATAATTTTAATTCTGACGCTTAAATTTTTGAAAAACTGCATGTTTTTCCCTCCCAAATATTATTCCCTTTTGTATACAAAAAACTGTGGCACTTTTGTACTAAATTATATTCCACTTATTCGTACAAGTCCACAGTTTTCTTGTGTTTTTCGCCATTTTTCGCTATTTAATTTTTGAAGCTTCATTCAACTTTTTTACAAGGGGAATCAGCATTCCTCCCAGAGCATTTCCAAGCGTGATTACAAGCACCCGGACAAGGGCCGAAACGGACCACATTCCCGCCATGGAAAAATAGAACATATCTGCAACACAGTGCTCAAATCCACACAGAATAAATGCAGCCACACCTAAAAACAGAATGATGGGATTCTTCGTTTTCGCATAGCCATCCACCGCAATAAACATCAGAATACCACAGAATATGCCAAGGATCAGAAGACTTCCCATTCCATCGGAGAGCTTTACTTCACATAAAGTCTTTGCGGTCTCCTTAACCCATTGGAACCGGGTAACAGAAAGTAACAGTGCATCCACAAAGGTTCCCACCAGATTCCCGAACCATATGATCAGTAAATCAATGAGATATCCAGGCTTCTTTTCCGGAAGATATCCCACTTTTCCGGTAAATAGATTCATCTGCTGTATACAGATGGTATATAACCCCACCGTAAACATGAGGGCCCCAACGACTTTATTTTCTGCCGCAAGGTAAACTGCACCGCCGATGCCGATCATATTACCGGCTAAAATTGCCAGAGCGAATGTACTTAGTGCATCTTTCCATTTCTTCATTTTTATTTCCCGCTTTCTTTTTGCCATATACTTTTTTTCGTCTTTTTCTAGTATAGACATTTTGAGACAATATGCAAGAATTTAAATGAGAATTCGTTCTTTTTTCCCAAAATGAAAACGGGAGGTGTGTAAATCACACCTTATTGCAGCATTGCCTCCAAATCCTCCTTTGGTCTTGCACCCATAACCTGTTTTTCCACCTTTCCATCCTTAAACAGAAGGAACGTTGGAATACTCATGACCTGATACTTCTGTGCTAATTCCATCTCTTCATCCACATTGACTTTTCCGACCTTTACCCTGCCCTCATACTCTGTTGCAAGCTGTTCCACAACCGGTCCCATCATTTTGCATGGTCCGCACCAGGTCGCCCAGAAATCGATAAGCACCGGTTTGTCGGATTTTAATACCTCTTCCTCAAAATTTTCGCCTGTAATTTTTAGTTCTGCCATATTCGTACCTCCTAAAAAGATTTTTTTCAATTCCTGATGTAAGCATGTCCAGATAAAGAGAAAATATCAATTATAATTATACATCACATCCCTTTTCAAAATCTACACGAAACATATTTTTTCGGCTGATTACCCCAATTTCCTCCAACAGATTGATCATACGATATACGGTTGCCGCTCCAATCGAATCGTCTATCGCTGACGCTTTGTAATAAATTTCTTTGCAGCTTGCGCAGTCTTCCTCCAGAATAATATCCAGAAGAATCTTTTTTCATTTTCGCTCCATCTAAATAGAGCCTGCACATTTTCGTGCAGGCCTAATTTTATTCTTTATCTGATTTGCATCCGCAGCTCTCGTTTTCATTGTTGCATCTGCAACCGGAGCAATTTCCGGCAGCGGGGCATCCGATACATCTTGTACCCTTCTTTTTTTCTTTCCATATATACAGAACTGCCATTCCTACCAAAGCCACAAGGATTCCTGCGACGACTAAACTTTCCACTGCTGCTCCTTTCCGCTTAACGCTTCCTATCACGCAGAATTAAACTGCTTTTTTTAATTCATATTCAGCCTTAAACTGTCTGTTTGTTTTTTGAATCATAAATACTACAACCGCTACCATTGCAAGCACTGCAATAAGTCCGGTCACAAATCCGTTTCCAAGTCTTCCTGTTGTAACTAACGTACCAATCTGATATACAAGGAAAGCGATCGTATAACCTGTTCCTAACTGAAGAGCAATGCCTCCCCACAGCCACTTCTTGCTTTGCATTTCTGAGTTCATGGCTCCTAATGCGGCAAAGCAAGGAGGTGTATACAAATTAAACATCAGATATGCAAGGGCTGCCACTTTCGTAATTGCCATTGCAGAAGCAACCACGTTGCCATCATCAACAAGGGCAAGCTCTTCCGTATCGATAAAAGCACTTAAGCCATAGCAGACAGCCAGGGTTCCTACTACATTTTCTTTTGCAATAAAGCCGGTCACAGCCGCTGCTGCAAGCTGCCATGCTGCGATACCAACAATTGGTACTAAGATAACCGCAATTGGAGAAGCAATTGAGGCAAGGATTGAAGTGCTTTCCATTCCTTCCTCCACCACCTGCAGATGCCAGTCAAACAACTGCATAATCTGAACAATAGTATTACATACAAGAATTATGGTACCCGCTTTAATAATATATGCTTTTCCTCGTCCAAGCATGGAGATTGTAGCTCTTTTAAGACTTGGAACTTTATATTCTGGTAACTCAATAATGAAGAAGGATTTTCTGTATTTATATCCTGTAATGGCTTTCACCAATAATGCTCCCAACAGTATTAATGCAATACCAACAAAATACATCAACGTTCCCACCCACGGCGTGTCAGGAAAAAACGCACCAACAAATAAAGCAATAACAGGAAGCTTAGCGCCACAAGGCATAAATGGTGTCAGCATAGCTGTCGCTCTTCTTTCTCTCTCGTTACGTATTGTACGGCAAGCCATAATGCCCGGAATGGCACATCCAGTACCAATTACCATAGGAATTACTGACTTTCCCGAAAGACCTACTCTTTTAAAGATAGGGTCCAGCACTACAGTTGCTCTTGCCATATATCCGCAATCTTCCAAAAGAGCAATCAGGAAGTACATTACCATAACAAGCGGTAGGAAACCTACAACTGCCCCCACACCTCCAATGATTCCGTCAACAAGAAGTGACTGTAAAAATGGATTCGCATTTTCTACAAGACCAGCAACCCATTCCTGAAAGGTTTCAATCCATCCAACCAACCAGTCTGCAATCCAAGTTCCCACCGTGGACTGTGAAATGTAAAATACACCAAACATAACCAATGCAAAAATCGGAATACCAAGCCATGGATTTGTAAGGACTGCATCAATTTTGTCCTGACCGTTTTTCTCTTTCGTCAAAACCTTACGCTTTTCAACAGAAGAAACAATGGATTTTACAAAATCAAAACGCTTTCTGTCTGCAGCCTCCACCTCACTTTTATTATGTAAATCAATATCATCCTGAACATAAGGAGCCTTCTGATTGCACCCCTTTAAAGAAGCAGCTTTTGTTACCACATCCTTTAATCCAATATGACCGGATGATGTGGAAATCGTCTTGATAACCGGGCATCCAAGCTTTTTTGATAAAAGTTCTACATCAATCTGTGTATCCTTCTTTTCGTTAATATCACTCTTATTAGGTCAGTTTACAAGGAACTACACGCAGACCGTGAAACGGGCTGCTGACAAC
>CAMDYX010000007.1 GCA_945910395.1 uncultured Agathobacter sp.
CATCAAAACAAAACGAGGAAATAACTGGAGCCAGAATTCGGTATGTCGTATTTTGTCCAATGAAATATACACTGGTAAGATTATTAACGGCAAAGAAGAAATTGCAGATTTCCTGACCGGGCAGAGAAAGGAAAAGGATGAATCGGAATGGCTAGTAACAGTCAGGCCGGAACTTCGTATTATTGATGATGAAACATTTGATAAGGCACAGGAGATTTTGAGAGGTCGTCATGATTCTTTTAAACTGACTCATGAACGTCAAAGCAACAAGTATTTATTTTCCACATTGATTAAGTGCAAGGATTGTGGATGGTCTTTCCGAAGAACTGTCCGTCAGTATAAAAATACCTATGTGCGTTGGGTATGTTCCGGTCACAATGGGCGAGGTGCGGATAGCTGCCCAAATGCAGTGACGATGGATGAGGAAGAATTGATTCAGGTATTGCAGGAGTATTTTCAGGATGCGCTCAGCAAAAAGAAAAAAGTAATCGACCATGTAATCAGAGAATTTCAACGAGTGTATAAAGCCAAAGACGAAAATATCGAGTACGAAAAGGAACTGAACGCAGAACTGAACAAGCTGCGTAAGTCCCGTGAGAAATATATGGATATGTATACCGATGATTTGATTTCCAGAGAGGAACTAAATGAGAAAATCGGTGGAATGAGAAAAGAGATTGATCGATTGGAAAATGAACTGAAAATGGTATCTTATCATCTGACAAAGGGAGAGCAGTTGGAGGCGATTCTTAACAGTACCTTTAAGCAGATGGAGGATATTACAGATGTTCATGAAATGACCAACTCGCAGCTGAAGCGTCTGATTCAGAAAATCGAAGTAGACAAGGATGGCAACGTGGATATTTACCTACGTCTCATCGGTGATTTGGGACTAGATGAAACTGTACTTATCGATGAGGAAGAAACCGTTCCAAATCGTACCAACCATACAAATGGAAATGTTAGAAATAGTTGAAGTGTTGAAAAGAAGCAGGAGGAACAAATATGATTGATAAAATGGAACGTTTGAACCGTGAACTTGTGTATAAGGGAGCAATTCTTGATATATATAAGGACACCATGCGGTTTGCAAACGGAAAAACAGAGGAGTGGGATTTTGTTTCACATCGAATGGGAGCGGCTGCAATTCTTCCGGTACTTCCGGATGGAAAAATCCTTATGATCCGGCAGTATCGAAATGCATTGGAACGGGAGACCCTTGAAATTCCTGCAGGCTGCAGGGATTCCCTCACCGAAGATACAAAAGTAAGTGCGATTCGTGAACTGGAGGAAGAAACCGGATACCACAGCAACAAAGTAAGCTATTTGTTATCACTTCGTACTACGGTGGCTTTTTGCGATGAATTTATTGATGTATATCTGGCGGAAGATTTAACGCCGGGAGAACAGCACTTAGATGCGGCGGAATCCATTGAAGTTGAAATATATTCCCTGGATGAACTTTGCGAAATGATTTATCAGGGTAAAATCCAGGATTCAAAGACCGTTTCTGCAATTATGGCATACAGTAATAAAATCAAATAGGTGGACATATTCTTTATGGAGGGAAACTTCCGGAAAGAGTATGAGACGAAAAAACTGCTTGTGTATTTTATTATTTTTGATTGGAATTGGTATTGCATCGCTTATTGGAAATGGGGATGCCGAAATATTTGGAAATGAATATCACGTGCAAAACTTTGGAGTTGCAGAATTGGATAAAATGGGATTGCTCTGTGAGGTTTTGTGGAATAGAGGGAAGCTGTTTTTGATGCTAATGGTGTTTTTGGCAACACCGGTAAGAAAATGGGTTCCTTTTTGCACGGCTGCGAGTATATCCTTTATGGCAGGAGTGTACATAAAAATATGTATGATTCAGTTTGGGTTAAAAGGAATTCTCATATTTTTTATTTCCTTATTGCCACATGGAATATTTTACGGAATGGTAGTTGCCCTATTGTTTTTGATGAGCAAGAATAGAAATTATTACAGAAAAGGCGAGCTGCTGTCCAGAATCCTAGTGATTATCATAATGCTGACATTGTTTTTTGTGGGAACACTACTTGAAGTATGGACCTCAAGCAGTGTCCTTCAGAAATTATTTCTTTCGGTTTTTTAAAATAACAATTCCACCAATGCTGCATAACAGCATGGAAATCCACATGATATAATTGTCTGATTCGGATGAGAGAAGGAGCATTTGCTGAATCATATGCTATACCTCCTTTGAAAGACCATTGTGTAATATGGAAAGGATGCTATCAATGTTTTCTGCAGGTAGCTGACCGGGGGCACTTGCCTGTCCGGCTGTAGCAAAGGTAACACAGGAACCAAAGACCTCACCGGATATCCGGGAGATTCCTCCTAGGGCATCCATGGACATTGTGATGAGTGGTCTGTCTGGAAATTTATTGTGGAAATTTAAAGTCTCCTGCAAGAGCGTTAGAACATCCTCCGGCGAATTCGGCATTACAGCAAGCTTAACGATGTCTGTGCCGCTGGTGTTCATCTGCTCCAAAAGCATTTCGATTACCGAGGCTGATGGAGTCTCTTCAAAATCGTGATGGGAAGAGATGGTATGTGTGCCCATTTTTTGAAGCTTTTTGATCTCTCTTGTTGCGTGGGAGGATTCAAAAAACTCAATGTCGATAAAGTCCACAATGTGACTCTCGGCGGCAATTTCATGAATATCTTCGATTTGCTCCTTGGAATAAGCAAGCAATCCGCCCTGATTTTTTGAGCGGAAAGTAAACACAAACAGTGTATTATTTACGATTGGGGCAAGCGCATCCAGTACTTCACGAATTGCATTCAGATCATCTGCGTTTTCGAAAGCATCTACACGCCATTCGATCATATCCGTTTTTAATGCGGTAAGCTTTTGGAATTCTTCGATGATCTGTTCCTTATGAGGCTTCATAACCGGGATACAGATCAGCGGTTTCCCCTTTCCGATGGTTTTTCCTTTGATAACAAGTTCCTTTTGTTTGAGCATAAGTTTATAAACCTTTCCGAATTAATGCATAATCATTATATAGTTTCGAAATTCAGAATGCAATGAATCCTAAGAAAAATTGACATCTTTTCTTTTTTCGATTAAGATAAGATTTGTGCATTTTTCGAAAGATGAAGGAGAACGAAAAGATGAGCTTTACATTTTTAAAACAATTGCCAACTCCACAGGAAATTAAGGAACAGTATCCACTTTCCGAAGAGATTATACAATTAAAAGCAAAAAGGGATAGAGAAATCTCAGACGTGCTGACAGGAAAGGACGATCGTTTCCTTGTAATCATAGGACCATGTTCTGCGGATAATGAAGAGGCTGTATGTGATTATGTGAACCGCCTTGCTCCGATTCAGGAGGAGGTAAAGGATCGGTTGATTATTATACCTCGAATTTATACCAATAAGCCAAGAACAACAGGAGAGGGATATAAGGGAATCGCTTCCCAGCCGGATCCGGAAAAGGCACCGGATATGGTAGAGGGACTGATTGCCGTTCGTAAGATGCATATCCGTGCAATTATGGAGAGCGGTCTTACCGCAGCTGACGAGATGCTTTATCCGGAAAACTGGGGATATGTTGAGGATCTTCTTTCCTATGTAGCGATTGGAGCCCGTTCAGTAGAAGACCAGCAGCATCGACTGACTGTAAGCGGATTTGATGTGGCGAGCGGAATGAAGAATCCTACCAGTGGCGATTTTTCCGTTATGCTGAATTCTGTTTACGCGGCTCAGCATCCACACCATTTTGTATACCGTGGTTATGAGGTGGAAACCAGCGGAAATCCGTATGCCCACGTTGTCCTTCGCGGTGCTGTAAGTAAGCACGGAAATACGACAACGAACTATCATTATGAGGATCTGATCCGGCTTCACGAGATGTATGAAAAGATGGATCTTAAAAATCCGGCGGCTGTTATTGATACAAATCATTCAAATTCCGGAAAACAATTCAAGGAGCAGATTCGAATTGCAAAGGAAGTTATGCATAACAGAGAGCTTTCTCAGGAAATCCATACGTTGGTAAAGGGACTTATGATTGAAAGCTATATTGAAGAAGGTGCGCAGAAAATTGGCGAGCATGTGTATGGAAAATCCATTACAGATCCGTGTCTTGGCTGGGAGGATTCCAAGAGACTAATCTATGACATCGCCGATATGTGTAAATAAGATATGCGTAAGAAATTTTTAGTCATTGACGTGGAAATTCGT
The DNA here is from genome assembly GCA_945910395.1 of uncultured Agathobacter sp. Taxonomy (GTDB): domain Bacteria; phylum Bacillota; class Clostridia; order Lachnospirales; family Lachnospiraceae; genus Roseburia. The sequence continues at coordinate 4,219 of CAMDYX010000007.1, forward strand.
TTGTGCTAAATTAAAGAAGATGCAGTCGTAGTATAATGGATAGAACGCTAGACTCCGACTCTGGAAATGCGGGTTCGATTCCCGCCGATTGCATTTTATAATTTTTTGATAAATCGGCCGCCAGCCGGTTTATTTTTTTTGACTTAAAATGCATGCAGGTTTTCAATAGTTTTGTAGAGGATTTCTATTTGTTTTTTTGGTATTTTGTAATTGACAAACGTATTGCATAAATATGTATTTATTGATAGTATTTAAAAAAGAATATAAGTAGAAAGAGAGGTATATTTCTATGAGCGATAGAGAGAGAGCAATGCAGTTATTAGATGCTGTACCAGACTATAAAATTGGCTATGTTGTTGCATATTTGCAGGGAGTGACAGCTGGAGAAGGTGAACCGAACGCAGAGACAATCGCAGCATTTGCGGAGGGTGATAAAATGCTTGCAAATGGAACTGCAAAAGCAGCTCCATACAATATATATCAATAACCACGGCGGTCGTCCCAATCACGTCCGTTCATGCGATCGTCCATACGGTCGTCCCAATCACGTCTGTTCATGGGATCGCCCATACGGTCATCCCAATCACGTCTGTCCCTACGGTCGTCTCTGCGATCATCTCTACGATCATCCCGTCTATCGTCTCTACGGTCACGGCATGGCGGGCAAGGCGGACACCACCAGCTTCGGCGATTTTCAAAATTATCAGGCATAGCAATCTCCTTTTTTATTTATGATATGCATAAAACGCTTATGAGTTTCATTAAGATGCTGAGAAATTCAGCTTTACTATCCAATTATTTTGACATTTTTTACATAAAATTCACAAATTATTATTGTAGATTTTCAAAAATATGGTAAAATTGTACCATACGAATGGTTTCCTAAAGGAGGTACATATAATGTCAAAAAAAAGAGGGAGCATTGCAAGAAAAATTTGTTCACTGGTACTTGCAATGGTCGTTTTTTCGAATGTAATCTGTTTGTTACTGGTTGTAATGAATTCCCGTAATGCAATTGCAACTATTGTTCAAGACAGTATGTATGATATGGTAAAAAGCTATTCCACCATGACGGAGAATGCTTTGGCGGTGTATCAGACCGATGAGCTTTCTTATGATCAGTTTTCCATGATCTTATCAGATGTAAAGATTGAAGGAATGGACAGCTCCTATGTGTATGTTGTTGATGAGAACGGAACCATGCTATACCATCCGACGCAGGATAAGGTTGGCAATCCGGTAGAGAATGTGGTTGTAAAAGGCCTGGTGGCAGATATTCAGGCCGGAAAGCATCCGGAAATGGCTACTACAACCTATGAATTTAAAGGAGTCATGAAATATGCAGGATATGATGTCCTGTCCAACAATAATATCTTAGTTATTACAGCGGATGAGGATGATGCCTTTGCAACCATTAACCGGACAACAAGCATGGCAATTGCTATCTTAATTGTTATTTTGCTGATTTCCGTTATCGTAGCATATATCTTTGGAAAAAAACTGGCAAAGCCACTTGTTGATTTAAGTAAGATTGTTGAAGAGGTTGCTGACGGAAATATGAATGTGGACTACTCCAAGATTAGGCTTACAAATGACGAAGTAGGACTCATTGCAAGAAGAATTGAGACGATGACGGAGACCTTAAGTGGAATTGTTGATAAAATCCGTCAGGTGGGCATCTCCATGTCAAATAACAGCTCAGAGCTTAATGTGACAAGTGAGCAGACCTTAGCAGCCAACGATGAGATTTCAAAGGCGGTAGAAGACGTCGCAGAAGGTTCTACCCAGATGGCAACGTCGATTTCCGACATTAATGAGAACCTTGGAGATATGTCTTCCGAGACAAATACAATTGATATGTCCGTAGCAGATATCAAGCAGCAGACCATGACGGTACAGGACAGCAGCGTTTCTATGAATGAGAAGATGCGCAATATGAAGGAAAGCAACTTGAAGATGGAGCAAGGAATTGCTACGATTTCACAGCGTATCCAGAATGTAAATTCTGTTGTGGAGAAGGTTAGCGACATTGTATCTGTTATTGAATCCATTTCCGGACAGACAAATCTGTTATCCTTAAACGCATCCATTGAGGCTGCCAGAGCAGGAGAAGCCGGTAGAGGATTTGCGGTTGTTGCAGAGGAAATCAGAGTCTTATCCGATAATACAAGTGGTGAGCTGAACAATATTAAGACAATTATTGCCGAGCTTGTACAGGAAGGGCAGGAGTGTGTAAGAGCTTCCGAAACTGTTGTGAAGGATAGCCTTGAACAACAGAAAGAGCTGGATAGTGTCTTAGATGAATTCCAGAAATTGGATGAGCAGATTGTGCTTACCGCAGAAAAGGCGGAGGAAATCAAGAATCTGATCAATGAAATGGTAAGACTGAACAGTAGTATTACAACAAGCAGCGACGGTCTTACGGATGTGAGTGCAGCGAATGCGGCTGCAACCCAGCAGATGAATGCAAACATAGAAGAATTGAATGCAATGATGCATGGTGTTGCCGAAATGGCATCGCAAATGCAGGATCAGTCCAAAGAGCTTACCAATGTATTGCAGTTCTTTAAATAGTGGTTTTACTTTTAAAGTAAATATAGAAAGTAGCGTGTTGTGAGGTTTCGGAACACGCTATTTTTGCGTTAAGGAGACTACCGTTGTAGTCTCCTTTCTCTTTGTCAAAATAAAAAACGACGATGGAGCAAAAAACCAACGTCGTTTATTTCTTAGATTTTTTTAATCTGAGAAGGAAAATTCAGTGCTACTTTTTCCTGTTTATTGGTATTTATGCACGAATTCACCTAATAAACATTGTAAATTATACGCAAATTGAGGGAGTGAGTCAATGTATTTGGGAAAAATTATGACGGATTTCGTCATATTTTGTCACATATGTAATTTTTGTGACAAGAAGAATAGTCATTAGTGGTCAATTTTATGGTCGAAGGAGGGAAAATATATGGCCAGAAAAGGAGAGAACATTCACAAAAGAAAGGATGGAAGATGGGAAGGACGCTATCTTAAGGAGGAACCCAGATCAGGGGAAAAAAGGTACAAGTCAGTATACGCAAGATCCTATTCGGAAGTAAAAAGAAAATTATTACTGGCAAAATCAGAAGAAGTCAAAGATTCCAAAGTGGTCAGCCATTCACTGTATTACGAGATGTGGAGCTTTGAGGAGCTTGCAACTACATGGCTTGATAGCGTGAAAAATGTAAAGAAATACAGTACCTATATCAAATATACCAATATTTATGAAACGCATTTACGCAAAGTACTTGGCAGGAAAAAAATTTCTGAAATTCGTGCGGATTCTTTAAAAGAAATCTACGGGTCCTGTAAGTCGGATAGCATGAGAAAGAGCATTTATTGCGTATATAACCAAATATCATCTTTTGCTTTTGAAAACTATCAGATTGAAATGGAAAAAGTTCCTCGGCCGAAGCTGCAAAAAAAGCAAAGTGTAGTTGAAGTGTTATCGCGGGCGGATCAGATTGTGCTCATAAAAAAACTGTATCACGAAATGGATTCTTACAAATTAGCGATTTTGATCTGTCTGTCAACGGGGCTTCGAATTGGAGAGGTTTGTGGGCTTAAATGGAGCGATATCGATTTTCAGGGAAAATTACTTTATGTAAATCGTACCGTTCAAAGATTGTCTGTAAAAGGACAAAATACGAAAACCATGTTATTTGTGGGAATACCAAAAAGCGTCCATTCTAAGCGAGAAATTCCAATCCCGGATAACCTGATTCATTTACTTCTTCTTTTGAAAAATGACGGGGAGTATGTCATTACTCCTGACAAGCCAACAGAACCAAAGACCTTACAGAATCATTTCAAAAAATGTCTAAAGGAAGCAAAACTAACAGAGAGAAATTTTCATGTTTTACGTCATACCTTTGCCACAAATTGCATCAATGCCGGAGTGGACGTAAAGAGCTTGAGCGAAATTCTTGGACATGCAAGTGTAACTATCACGTTGAATCGGTATGTGCATTCGACCATAGAGACAAAACGGAATCACATGAATCATCTGTATGCTATTTATGGTCATTATGTTGGTCAGAAATGTTCCTAAATACTGCAAATAGAGGAAAAACGTCCACATTTCACAGATTAAAAAAATCTAAGAAATGGGCACTATGATATTAGTTTGCGCCAAATACGCAAAAAATATGTGAAATGTAAGGATGAAAATGGCTAAGTCAGATAAAAAAACAGAAAAGAAATGGATCTGGTTCGTTTTATTTTTGGCATGTATGGCACTTGTCATTGCAGGAAGCATCGTACTTCTTTCTGAGATGAGGGATGAGCAAGCGGCGGATCTGGCTTTTGAAGAACTTCAAAATCAGGTTAATACAGAGGTATTCCAGCAGGAAGAAACGCAGGAAGATACAACAGAAGCAGCAGATGTAGCAGATACAGCAGAGGACATGCTTCTGGCAAACGGAATCGAAATACCGAAGAAGCAGCTGGACTGGGAGGAGCTTCGTGAGGAATGTGAAGATATTTATGCCTGGATTTATGTGCCGGACACCGAGGTGGATTATCCCATTTTGCAGCATCCCACCGATGACAGTTATTACCTTAATTATAACATGGATGGAACAAAAGGGTTTCCCGGTTGCATTTATACAGAAAAGATAACAAGTAAGGATTTTTCCGATGTTCATACCGTGATTTATGGTCATAACTTAAAAAGCGGTCTGATGTTTACCTCTTTACATAATTTTGAGGATAAGGAGCTTTTTTCCAAAGATCATTACATTTTCATCTATACCGAGGATTACGTCTATGTCTATGAAATCTTTGCGGCATATGAGTACAGCAATCTCCATTTGCTTATCAACTTTGATTTTGACAATGAGTATGTGTATCAGGATTTCTTAGATTCCATCTATGAGGCAAAGGGAAGAGTTGCGAATGTAAAAACAGATATCGAAGTCACAACAGAAGACCAGATCGTGACACTTTCTACCTGCACGAAGGATAGTAATGAAAAGTACCGGTATCTTGTCACCGGAGTACTGCTCAATCCGCGCCAGGAAGAACGTAAGCAATGATGATAGGAGATTTACAAATTTGTTAGAAAAGGAAACAACCGTTGAAAAGAAAAAATTTGGAATTGGTGCCCTGACGGTAGTTACAATCCTCTCTATTGTTCTGGTAATACTTGGAATTGTTCTTGTCCTTCGATTGGTTGGAAAAAACGAATTGTATAAGGCTGTAGAAGTGGAGGGCGCGGAAGAAATCGCGTTAGACATCGGAACAGAGAGTGAGGAGCTAAAGGAAAACCAGATTCTGTACAATGGAAAAACCTATGCCCTCAATGAAGATCTGATCACAATCCTGATCATGGGTATTGATAAGGAAACAGACCATGTCGTAGGAGGACAGAGCTGGACCAAGGAAGAGGAAAGCGAATACGGCGGAGGACAGGCCGATGCGCTGTTTCTTATGGTTATCAATCCCCATGACAAGAACGTATATATCATCGCAGTCAACCGGAATGCAATGGTGGATGTGGATGTGTTTGATGAAAACGGTAAATATAAGGGACTTTATACAAAACAGGTGGCCCTTCAGCACGGATATGGAAACGATGAAGAGGAATGCTGCAAAAGACAGGTTAAAGCGGTATCCCGCATGTTTCACGGAATCCCCATTAACGCCTATGCATCCATCAGCATGGATGCCATCCCGGATTTAAATGATACCGTCGGAGGGATTACCGTAGAGGTGTTAGACGACATCATTTATCCGGAATATGATATGGACCTTCATCAGGGGGATACTGTGACTCTTATGGGAGAAAAGGCATACTGGTATGTCCGGCTTCGAAATGAGAATGTGTTCAATTCCAACCAGCTTCGTCTGGCAAGACAAAAGCAATATCTGTCAGCCTTTGCGCTTAAGGCAAGAGACCAGTCCATGTCGGATATCCGTGTGGCAGTGGAGCTGTATCAGACGGTTAAGAAATATATGTGTACAGATATTGATCTGACCACATTTACCTATATGGCCACCGAGTATCTTGGCTACAACTTCAATATGGACAACATCTATACCCTGGAGGGCGAGGCAGTCCAGGGAAATAATTTTGAAGAATTTTATCTGGATGAGGAGGCACTTACGGATCTGATCGTGGAATTGTTTTACGAGCCGGTGGAGTAAGTGAAATCCCAAAAATTGATTAGGTATCTTCCGGAAAACCACATTTCCGGTTTGATATAGCCACATGAATATTAGGAAAGGAGGAGTATCAAAAATGAAGAAAAAAGTTTTAGCAGTTTTAACAGCAATCACTGTTATGGCTATGGGATCAGTATCTGTTATGGCAGCAAGCCCAACAGTAGAAACCACTGAAGCTCCTGTAGCTACACAGAAAACAACAACAACCGTAGAAGCTGTAGCAGCTCCGGCAGAGTATGCAGCAACTACAACGGTATCAGCAGGATTTACGGTAGAAGCTGTATCAACAACAACTGTTCAGGCAGCAGCTGTTGCAGTACAGAATGAATTATTAAATGACGTTGCTTCTATCGGAGCAAAGCTTGGAAACAGCGAGCTTGCTTCTGCAGCAACTGATTCTGCAAAGAAGGTAACAGCATCTGTTCTTTCCGTAGTAGAAGTAGATCCAACAACTGCTGTAAAGGATACAACAGGAAACTATGTAGTTACACTTAGTGTTCCAACCATCGCAGCAGGAGATGCCATCGCAGTTCTTCACTACAACGGAAGCGCATGGGAGACCATCGTACCTACATCCGTTGCAGCAGGATCTGTAACATTCGCAACCACAAGCCTTTCACCAATTTCTATTGTAAAGCTTGAGGTCGCAAGCGTAGCAACTTCACCAAAGACCGGCTCTACCATGCCAATGGCAGCTGCAGTAGTAGTTCTTGGTCTTGCAGGAGCTGCTGTATGCGGAAAAAGATTTTTCGCATAATCAGTTTTTAGAAAAGCTATAAAAATAAGATCTTATTTATTTTCCGAATATCATGTGGTGGATAAAGGAATACAGGAGCCGGGTGGAGCCAAAAGCTCTGCCCCGGTGACTGTTATTACAAACGGGGTTTGTGTAGGAGCGGTTGCACGGCAATTGCCCATACAGAGATTCTGTTGGAAGGGATGCAAAAGTTTTACATATGAAAAAGGTGTTGTTTGTAACAACCATAAGCGGTTTTTTACCACAATTTGAAAAGAATGATGTAAAGATTTTGCAGGAGCAGGGGTGCGAGATTCACTATGCATCGAATTTCAAAAACCCGGTCTATACCTTTGATGAAAATGCGCTGAGAGAACAGCAGATCATTCTGCATCAGATCGACATCGCAAAGAATCCAATGAAAATTGGAGCAAATTACAAAGCAATTCGTCAGATCCGAAAAGTCATAGACGAAGAGCAGATCGATATGGTCCACTGCCACAATCCCATGGGAGGCGTGGACGCAAGAATCGCCGCACAGATAAGCAAACGGAAACCATATGTCATCTATACCGCACATGGATTTCATTTTTACAAAGGAGCCTCCCTGTTCAACTGGCTGTTTTTTTATACCGTAGAACGTTTTCTGGCACATTTTACGGATACGATAATCACAATCAATCAGGAGGATTACAACCGGGCACAAAAATTCCATTTAAAAAAGAATGGAAAAGTGTTCCAGATACATAGCGTCGGGGTAGATAAGAACAAATTCCGACCGCAAAAGGAAATCAGGGAAGCAAAACGAAAAGCCCTTGGAATTCCGGAGGGCGCATTCCACATTGTAACAGCAGCGGAACTGAACGAAAACAAAAATCAAAGGGTAATCATTGAAGCAATCAGCCGGTTACCAATCAAAAATATCTATTACAGCATCTGTGGAAAAGGCCCGGGGGAGGAAGCTTTGAAGAAATTAATCCGGGAGAAGAACCTGACAGAACGCGTACAGATGCTTGGATTTCGAACCGATATGGAGGAAATTCTGCAGACCGCAGACTGCTTCGCATTCCCGTCTTACCGGGAGGGACTTGGAGTAGCCGCGGTGGAAGCACTTCTGTGTGAAGTGCCTCTGATTGCAGCTGACAACAGAGGAACGCGAGAATACGCCATCGAACATGTAAACGCATTGATCTGTCAGGCATCGAATGCAGGCGAATTTGCAAACGCAATATTGACTTTGTACAACAAGGAAAGCTTTCGCGAAAGCCTTAGAGCACAATGCCGCAGATCGGCAATGAAATTTACCATAGAAGAAGTAGAAAAAACCATGCGAATTGTGTACAGGGATGCTTCTTTCGCCACGGAGAGAATATGAAAACACCAACCGTATCCGTCATCATGGGTGTCTATAACCTATGGGACGAGGAAATCTTACAGGAAGCAGTAAATTCCATATTGAATCAGACCTTTTCGGACTTTGAGTTTATCATCTGGGATGATGGCTCTCATCCGGATGCCGCAAAGCTTTTACAGAAGCTGCCGGGGCAGGATGGGCGAATTATTCTGGCAGGAAAAGAGGAAAACAGAGGTCTTGCCTATAGCCTCAATGAATGCATTCGTTTAGCAAAAGGAAGGTATATCGCAAGAATGGATGGGGATGACATCTCTATGCCGGAGAGATTGGAAAAGCAGGTGATGTTTTTGGAAAATCATCCGGAGTATGGCTGGTGCGGTACAAATACAAAGCTTTTTGATGAGAACGGAGTCTGGGGAATGCGACCGATGCCGGAAGTGCCAAGCATGATGGATTATTTTCACTATTCACCCTATGTTCATCCTTCTGTCATGTTTCGGGCAGAGCTTTTCGATGAAGATCAGGGGTATCTGGCAACAGAAGAAACCTTACGATGCGAGGATTATGAGATTTTTATGAATCTCGTGGAGCGTGGGCAGAAGGGTTACAACCTACAGGAAGAACTATTCTGTTATCGGGAAACCAGAGAATCCTATAGGAAAAGAAAACCGCATTTCCGTATCAATGAGGCTAAAACCAGATATCGCAATTATAAGAAGCTGGGAATATTGTTTCCGTTTGGGTGGATTTATGTGCTCCGCCCTATAATTGCAATTTTTGTACCGGCAAAACTGGTGGAAATCTTGAAAAGGACACAAGGAAAGCATGGCTTATCAGAAAAGAATAGAGAAGTATCGGAGAATTCTATCCCAGAGACAGGATCTTTTGCTTCCTATCGAGGAGTGCCGGAATCAGCACGATGAAAACTTATCGGTATTGGAGCTAAGTTTTCTATATGTTCTGGCACCCACCATAATCGAATATGTCAACTGGGTATTAAAGACAGCAATTTCACAAGGGAAAAAGCGACTGTACTTTTTAGCAAGAGATGGATATCTGATGTATCAGCTGGCAAAAAGAATGGCAGAGGACCGGAAGCTGGATATCGAAATCCGATATTTGGAGGTTTCCAGATATGCCATACGATCCGCGGAATATTACTTTTTGGGCCCCAAGTCCTTAGAAACAATCTGTGTCGGAGGAATTGATATCACCTTCGAAAAAATCATGAAACGGGCGCTTCTTACAGACGAAGAAGCAAAAGAAATCGCAAGGCTGGCAGGATATGAAGAACGCTATAAGGAAGGATTAAATTACAGGCAGATTCAAAGTTTAAAAGAGATACTGCGCAAGCTTCCGGAATTGTTTCAATATATAGGGCGGCATTCAAAGGAATGCTATCAGAATGTATGCGGCTATCTGAAGCAGGAAGGACTGTTTGAAAGCATCCCCTATGCACTGGTGGACAGCGGATGGATCGGGACGCTTCAGATGAGCATACAAAACGTAATCGCTCATGAAACAAAAACAGACCAAAAGGTTTGCGGATACTATTTTGGACTCTATGAAATTCCAAAAGAAGCAGAGGAAGGACAGTATCAAAGCTATTATTTTGGCCCCAAAGCTGTAAAACGGAAAATCTATTTTTCAAACTGTTTTTTCGAAACCGTTTTCTCCGCTTTGCAGGGAATGACCATGGGGTATGAATGGAAGGAACAGGCTTACTTGCCTGTATATAGTGAAAAGAAAAATCCAAACGGAAAAGAAATCCAACGCTTCAAAAGGCTGCTGCTTGATTTTGGAGACAGCTATTTAAGCTATGAACACGTATCGGATATCCTGTGGGAGCAGGAAGGAAAACAGGTTGTACCAGAATTGCTGAAGCTTTTTATGGGTACTCCGACTTATGAGGAAGCAAAAAGCTATGGAAGATTACAGTTTTGCGATGATGTGTTAGAGCTTCAAATGCAAAACGTAGCAGCAGAATGGGACAAAGAGGAATTAAGAAATCAGAGATTTTTACGGAAAACCCTGATTCGCTTAAATAAAATCAAAGAACAATTGCATGACAGCGCATGGCCGGAAGGCTCCATTGTTCTGCTGGGGGAAAGGGTACGAAAAAGCCTTCGTCAGGAACGGATGTACAAGCGCTTTATGTATATGCGGAAGGCTATGGGAGTAAAAGATATTCAAGGGAAAAACTCCAATAAAAACATGGAAATAAGAGAACTAGAAGAAAAGAAAAACAGTAAAATGCATCAAAATCAAGAGCATAGCAATGCTGTAAATTCCAAAAAACGTGTTAATCGAAGAAAGAAAATCAAATCTGCAATTAAAAGGAAAAACGATTTGAAACAGTATGCGTTTGTCATACAGGAACTTACCTCCAGGGAAATCAAAAGGAAGTATGCAAGGAGCTCGCTGGGAATCATATGGAGTGTACTGAATCCGCTTTTACATATGATTGTAATGTCATTAATCTTCTCAACTATGTTTCGAAGATCCATCGAGAATTTCCCAATCTATTATCTGACCGGGCATATTATATGGGATTTGTTTAGTCAGGCAACAAATGCTTCTATGACATCATTAGTAGATAATAAGAGTCTGCTCATTAAAGCAAAGCTGCCCAAACAGGTGTTTATATTGTCAAGAATATATACCTCGCTGGTTAATCTTGGATATACATGTATTCCATATGTGATTATGTTATTTGTTTTTAGAATCAGGTTTTCTTGGAGTATGTTACTATTTCCGGTTGCTATTAGTTTTACATTAATCTTTTCTATGGGAATCGGATACCTGTTGTCTGTAACATATGTATTCTTCGCAGATATAAAATATCTGTATTCCGTCTTATTGACGCTACTTATGTATTTGTCTGCACTCTTTTATCCTATATCGCAGCTTCCGGAAGCAATGCAGACCTTTATCGGCTGTAATCCGGTATATGTATCCATTGCATTCACCAGAGAATGCATGATGTATGGAAATGTTCCGGAACCGATGCTGTGGATCAAGCTGATTGCCTGGAGTGTAGGAAGTCTTGCTCTGGGACTTGCGGTATTCAAAGCCAAGGAAAATAAAGTCATGCAAAAGGTATAAGTTTTTGTAGTTATGAGATTGTTTAAAGCAAAATATTTTCAAAAAAATAGAAAGAAAAAATACGCTACTTGTAGCCCCTTTGTGAGGGCTTTCCTGGCAGTTGTATTATCCATCCTCTTGGCATGGAATCTGGAACCGGTATATGCCGCAGAAGCAACGGTACATTATGGTTCAAACTGGTACAACAAGAGGAATGGGCAGACCTTTCCAATCGGATTGTATATCGACAGCAATGAAACAATTGGTACTTACCACATTGAACTGAAATATGACCAGCTTCGTATGAACTATGTAAGTGGTGCAGATGAAGTGGATGAAGAAAACGGTATCCTGACATTTGATGGAAACGGAAATGGAAGAGAAGTAAAGCTCTGGCTTCAATTTACCGCAATCAGCGGAGGAGACACTCAATTTGAGGTGATAAGTGCAGAAGCGTATCCGGCAAACGATGAGTTCACCGCTTTTGACATAACCAACAATGGAGTGGTGGAAATCCATATTGAAGGAGAAGACACCGCAGCAGCCATCTATGAGCAGATGGAGCTGGAGCGTCAGGAAGAGGAACGGCTTCTGCAAGAACAGCTTGCAGCCCAGGAAGAATCGGAACGGTTGGAAAGAGAAGAAGCCGAGCGGCTGGAAGCGGAGCGCATAGAGGCAGAACGTCAGGCTGCACTTGCAGCACAAAACAGCGAGGCAGGCGTAGAAGATGGGAAAGAAAAGCATCAATCCATCTTTTTTAATATCTTCTTCGTTATTTTTGCGGCAATTGTGCTTTTGATTATCCTTGTTGAAGTTGTAATCTGGAATCTTCTTAAAGTGAGAAGAAGAAAAAAGGAAAGCAACGGAAACAGTCAAAGCAGAAATAAGATAAATAAAACCAATAAGGGAAAAAGGAAATTCAATGAACCGGAAAATTTGGATGTAGACATCATTGATTTTGTAAATGAGGAAGCTTTGCAGGATGATTTGAGAATGTCCGTGCAGACCCTTCTCGAAAATGAGCAGAAGAAGCAAGAACTTGGAGAACCGGTGATTCGAATCTGTGATGTCACGATGGAATTTCATCTCTCTTCCGTAAATCCTTCCGGGTTAAAAGAATACTTAATTCAGGTGCTTAAAAGAGAGGTGTCCTACCGAAGACTTTTCGCATTGTATCACGTGAGCTTTGATGTGTTTAAAGGTGAAATTGTTGGAATCATCGGAACCAATGGCTCCGGAAAATCCACACTCCTAAAAATTGTATCGGGAGCATTAAAACCTACAAGTGGTCATGTGGAGGTGGATCGAAGAAAAATCCAGCTTCTTACACTGGGAACCGGATTCGATATGGAGCTGACCGCAAGAGAGAATGTGTTTTTGAATGGCTCCATTATCGGATACAGCAGAGAATTCTTAGAATCTCATTATGATGAAATTGTGGAGTTCGCGGAGTTACAGGATTTCATGGAAGAAAAGGTCAAGAACTTCTCCAGCGGTATGGTCAGTCGACTTGGATTTGCAATCGCAACCGCAGGGGATGCGGCGGAGATTCTGATTCTGGATGAGGTGTTAAGTGTCGGAGATGAGTTCTTCCGAAAGAAGAGCTTAAAGCGCGTAAAGGAAATGATACATGGTGGCAGCACGGTACTTATGGTAAGCCATGGCATGGGAACCATTCTTGATAACTGCACGAAGTGTGTATGGATTGAGAAGGGTGAACTGAGGATGATTGGGGAGCCGAAGGTGGTGTGCGAGGAATATCAAATGATGAAATGAGAATAGAAAAAGAATGATTGCTCTTATATAGGTTTATTATGAAAAAAGTATAGGCAAAGAGGAATACTGAGGAGAAATTGTGATGTTAATATCATTAATCGTTTTTTGGAAAGAGGATGACACAAAGGATATTATAAGAAGTCTTAATAGTATAATTAAGCAACCTTGTAAAGAATATGAAGTAATCATAATAGATTGTAAGTATGACAGTAGAGAAAGTATTAGAGGGTTCTTTCCCAAGAATCAGAAAGTATCCTATTATGCATGTCAAAATGATGCAACAGAAATGGAGCAGATTCTTTTTTCAAGGGAAAAGGCAGCAGGAGATTATCTGCAGTTTATGGATTCTGGAGACTACTTGCAAGTTGACTGGTTGTATCAGATCATGCGGCATATAGAAAAAAGTACGGATTTAATCATTGGAAGTCAAAATTATATTAGGAATGAAAGTGAATTATTCTATTTCAATTTTTCTATTAATAGATACCTGAAACAGGGAAGAATAGAAAAAAATAAATTTCTGAATATTTATCTGATGCACGGAGGAGAGAATCGGGCATTACTATCTCTAAATAACAAAGTAATAAAAACAACTTTATTATCAGAGATTTTAAAAAATATAAATTTTATAGAAATAAATAATATTTATGCTATAGAATATCTTGTGTTTTGCCTTTTTTGCCAAGCAAAGGAAATTTGGAACGAAAAAGAAACTAACTATATATATAATATAAAAAAAGAATGGCAGAGATATTTCTGTGGATACGAAAAATGTATTGATGACTTGGAACAGTTTCTTTCAGATATTGAAAGTCAACTATATACGGAAAGTAAAGAGAAAGTGGATCAGGCATGGAAGCGTGAATGGTATAAAGAACTTTATAAAAGGCTCACAGATATTTTCCCTGATAAGCAAAATGAAATTAGTAAGCGAATGAATGAAAAAGCAGGAGAAAAGATATCAGTTACACATGAAACATCCTTTTTTGAATCTGCAAGTACTGTATTGGGTGAAAGTTATCAGTACTATGAACAGATGAAGGAATTTATTGCTAGTGAAGAATGTGAATATGTTGGATTTGATATTTTTGATACTTTAATCCAGCGCCCATTCTGGGAACCTACAGATTTATTTTATTTATTGAATGATAAATTTAATGAATTGCTTGGAGAGGAAACCTGTATTGATTTTTCTCTCATGCGTAAAAATGGGGAGTCTGCCTGCAGAGGCTATTATAGCAACGTCAGGCCATCAAATGAAGATGTGACGTTGGATGAAATCTATTGCTATATTTCTGATTTTTACGGAATTGACAGGAAAATCACAGATGAGTTGGAGAAGTATGAAATTCAGTTAGAATTAAAATATTGTAGAGAAAGAAAAATAGGAAAAGAATTATTCGATTGGGCTGGCTATTGTGGAAAGATAATTTTTATTGCTTCTGATATGTATCTACCGATAGAGATAATTAGAAAAATTCTGGAGCAGAACGGGTTAAATGGTTACCAGAAACTATATCTTTCAAATGACATTGGAATATCTAAATATTCAGGAAGTTTATTTGATTATATTATAAAAGATTTAGGTATAGAGGATTTTTCTTCCGTGTGTTTTATAGGCGATAATTATGGGGTTGATTTTGTAAATTCACAAAAGAGGGGAATGATTCCTTTTCATGTGCCAAAAGCAACGGAGTTGTTTCAGGGAATGAATGGTGCTATTTATTCTGGCAAATTTTTTGAAAAAATATATCAGCCCAATGGTGGAATTATTGATCAGGGAACTGTTATGAAATTTATTGGAATCCGTTGTATGATGGCAGTGGTTGCAAATCAGATTTATGGCAACCCATTTGTGAATTTTAATAAAGAAAGTGATTTTAATGCGGATCCGGAATTTATTGGTTATTATTGTGCCGGAATGTTTTTATTTGCGGAGGCAAAATGGCTGATTTTGCAAAGCTGTGAACGGGAAATCAAAACGATTCATTTTGTATCGAGAGATGGCTTCTATATAAAAAAGGCATATGATAAACTTCACACAATTTTTAAAGAAGGGGCAGCGTCAAATTATCTTTATTTCTCAAGAAAGGCAGTTGCACCGCTTTTTCTTGGACATAAAGAAGGAATTTATGAATTGTTTCTTCCACCGCATGTTTTGAGCCAGACACCGGAAAGTGTAGTAAAGCTTCTGGAGCATGTTGTAATAAAAGACAAAGATTGTAAAAGAATTTTAAAAGAGGCGGGTATTGCACCAGAAAAGAAATTCAGAAGTATGCATGAGTTTTATATTTTTGCAAAGGTGTTTGAAGAAAAACTCTATGATGAAAAAGCAGCAAAAAAATATTCTGATATGTTATACCGGCATTTTAAAAGAATTATTCAAGAAGGTGACGTAATTTGTGATGTTGGATATAGTGGAAGAATGGAAACAGCATTAACAAAACTTTTAGGATTTCCTGTTTCTTCTTATTATTTTCATGAACATGAACCATGGGCATTGATGAGAAAAAGAAGTATGAATTTTCATATTGAATCATTCTATTCTTTTAAACCATGCTCTGCATTCGTACTTAGAGAACAGTTATTTACTCCTAGTCAGGCATCCTGTATCGGATTTGAAGAGAAAGAAGGAAGTGTGCAGCCTGTTTTTGGAACTTATCATGCGGCATTTAAAGAAGAATTTATCCTTGATATTATACAAAATAGCAGTATCCGCTTTATAGAAGATATGCTTCAGATATTTGGAACAGATCTTAAAATGCTTGATTTTAATCGTTTTGATGCATGTATTCCATTGGAATATTATCTTCATTATGCAAAGAAATTTGACCGGAAGGTATTATCAGCAATTGCTTTTGAGGATGAATTTGGAACTAACGCAGTGATGTCGATGCAGGATTATTGGATAAAAGAAAGCAAGACATATTTGTTGAGTCAAGAGCCTAAAGTTGTTGAAAAAGTGGTGGTACAGCGGGAACCTGTAAATGAACAGGAGATAAGAGAGGAAATTAGAGCAGAAATCATAAACAACGAAAGATTACAGGCTGGTGAATCAATTTACAGTGAAGGAATCTACGTAAAATTATTTAGGTCTTTGAATAAATTATTACCGATAGGTAGCAGACGCCGGAATTTTGTAAAGCGTATTGCAGGTGTATTGATACATTAAGGAAAAGTCATATAGATACGATATAAATAAAGCAGGAGAAAACATCTATGGAGAAAATTGTAAGCATTCGAGATCATCTGTGTACGGGATGTAGTGCTTGTAAAAATATCTGCCCGGTATCAGCGATAGAAATGCATCTGAATGAAACCGGTTTTTTGGTTCCACAGATAGAGGGTACTCAATGTATAGAGTGTGGTAAGTGTGATCAGGTATGTCCCGTTCTTCATCAGGAAGACCGGGTTTTACCACAATGCTATGCGGTATGGGCAAAGGAAGAAACGCGTTTGAAAAGCTCATCAGGTGGTTTTTTTTCTGTGATTGCAGAAAGAATACTGAAAGAAAATGGTGTTGTGTTTGGCGCTGCATGGACGAAGGATTTTTTTGTAAAACATATTTTTATTGAGTCTGTTAGTGAATTAGATTTGTTATGTCGTTCGAAATATGCACAGAGTGATTTGGGGGATTCTTATCAACAGGTAAAAGAATTCTTAAATAATGGACGAAAAGTTTTGTTTGTTGGTACCCCATGTCAGGTTGCAGGTCTGGATGCTTTTTTGGGACAAACGAATCGGGGAAATCTGTTGATGATAGATTTTATTTGTTATTATAATCCCCCGATTTCTTATGTGAGAAAATATCTGAATGAAAAATATGGTTTGGAACAGTTGGAAGAATTTACATTTCGTGATAAAACCTATGGTTGGGTATCTCATCCGACTAAGGCTGTTCTAAAGAATGGAACAGTGGTAACGGATAAGACGATGGATTCTTTTTTTCAAGGATATTTTAATGCTTTATATGCCAGAGAAGCATGTACAAAATGTACATTTTCCGGTGGAAATCATCATTCCGATATGACAATTGGGGATTTCTGGAAAATTGAATCTCATGATGCAAGCTGGAATGATGGAAAAGGAACCAGTATGGTTATCATTCGGACAAGAGGGGCATTGAGGTACTTTGAAAAAATGAAAACAGATTTTGAACGCAGTGAAAGAGTTCCGA
This sequence comes from uncultured Agathobacter sp., assembly GCA_945910395.1. GTDB lineage: Bacteria > Bacillota > Clostridia > Lachnospirales > Lachnospiraceae > Roseburia. The sequence goes on from CAMDYX010000007.1 coordinate 21,541, forward strand.
TGGAATGGATTCGGGAGGGACAGAATAATTGTAAAAAAGCCCATCCGGGGAAAGCATATTTTGATGAATTGGTTACATATAAGTGTTTTGATGAAGCGGTTGAGAAAGCACTGGAACATAAATATGACATTGGTTTGGTATGCGTACAATCTTATCAAAATTATGGAAGTGCATTTACAAACTATGCACTCTATTGTGTTTTAAAAGATTTGAAATATAGTGTTCTTATTATTACCCAACCGCTATCTTCCGATATTAAACCAGTTCAAAATGACAATTTTAGGAGGACACCATATAAAGAATACGAGAATGCGAAGCATTATGTTACCAAGGAGGAAATGCAGGAATTAAATAATTTCTGTTCCGTGTTTCTTGTTGGCTCCGATCAGCTTTTTAATTATGAAATCTATCGGAAAATAGACGGGTTTATCAAATTGGATTGGGTAGATGATGAACATAAAAAAATATCCTATGCTACGTCTTTCGGACAGGATAGAATTCTTGGAACGTTAGAAGAAAGTATTGAATTTAAAAAGAGCTTGTCAAGATTTTCAAATATTTCAGTAAGAGAAGAATCTGGTGTTGAACTGTTTCGTAATAACTTCAAAATAGATGCGAAGCAGGTCTTAGATCCTGTTTTTTTATGTGATGTTTCTCACTATACAGAAATGTGTGATGAATTGGAAAATATGTATGGAAAGATTTTTGCATATATTTTAGATCCGGATATGGAGAAGGCAAACGCATTGAAGAAACTGTCTTTAGATTTGGAAAAAGAGATAGTGGCACTTGTTGATCGATGGATGGGAAAAGAATATGTGGAGTCACACTGGGATATACCGACACAGTTAGCACAGAAAAATGAAGTATGGCTTAAAATGATTATGGACAGTGAATTTGTTTTTACAGACTCTTTTCATGGTATGTGTTTTGCTATTATTTTTGAAAAACAGTTTGCTGTGATTAATAACAAGAACAGGGGCTCAACAAGATTTATGGCATTACTGGAAAAATTGAATCTAACAGATCGGATTTTTGAAACGGCGGGGGATTTTATAAGAGATTTTGACAGGAGCAGGAAAATTGATTATGAAAAAGTAAATGCTATTCTGGCGAAGGAGAAAGAGAGAAGCATGGAATGGCTTATTGGGGCAATCCGAGAATAAAAATAATGCTATTTCTTAGAATTGCTCTACTAATCACAATATTAGTTTATTCAAAAAGGGGAAATATGATAAAAGTGCTTATGTGTGGAGATATGTACAACGCATATTTGTGAAGAAATACAAATTACAGTAAATAAGGAGGCTTCCACCAATTCAGCGGAAGCCTCAGCTTTTTCTTATGTTCATTTTTCCTGTGCCTGACGAAGGGCTTCCTCAAGTTCAGCAATACGCTGTTCACTTTTTGCAAGCAGCTTTTTTGTTCTTGCGATTTCCTTTTTCATTTCAGAAGTCTCGGCTTTGGCATCAGCCGCTTCCTTTTTTAATCGGTTTTCTACAGCAATTCGTTCATCACGGGCACGAATCTCCTGACGTAAAATAGAGTCGTGTGTGATATCATATATGGTGGATACGGCATCTGTCATTATTTTGTCATCTTGAGCGAGCATTTTGAGTTCCTCCCATGTCTGCGCCTTAAAGAGGGAAGCCCAGTGATCAATTCCGTAGAGCTTGTCTTCTTCGGTCGCCAAATCTATTCTGGTTAAGTCTAGCACGGATAAGCGAAGTTTGTCACTATATTTTTGATGAGTTTTTTCATTCATAAGATAGTAGGTGGCATAGAATTCAGGCGCTTCACGAAAGAGGGTGTAATCCAGTAAGCCAATTTGAATGGCAGGCCTGACATTGGTATAGTCCTCTCCGTGATCAAGGTTGTCAAAGGTGCGGCATAGATAGCTCATGGAACGTTCCACCCAGTTATGCAGATTAATAACCTGCATTTCAATGTTAAGAATAGTACTGTTATTCATTCGGACAAGAATATCTAAGATAAATTCTTTTTCATCAAGGTCTTGACCTAATATGATTTCGTTCTCGATTCTAACAGAAGAAATATCTGCCTCATCCATGTGAAGAAGGGAGGCAATCAAGGCTTTCAGCACGTTGTTGTTCTTTTGAAGAAGAGCACGAAAAAAATAGTCATTGACGAGCTTAATTCCAATCGGACCGGATAAGTTTGATATATCTGGCATAGTAAGTCTCCTTTTGTGTCGTATAAAGTTGTTGAAGTACTTGGAGATTTTGGCGATTCGCCGGAAGAAAATACCAAGCAGAAACCAGCTATGCGCGCGTCTGATTTTTCTATAAACAACATAGCATGTAGGCAAGCGGAAAAGCAAGTTGGGAAAATGACAGTTTTGATAGGCGCTTTTTTATACAGAATTACATGAAAAGTGAGAAAATTTTTCCATATAAGAAGGTTTGCTAACAGAATTTGTACAAAAACCGGATAAACAGTACTGCCACTGAATTTTTCAGGTGTTGAGCAAGTGCTTTTATGATGCTAAAATAGCAACATGAGTGCTATGCATTTTTCTTTTTTTCCCGTGATATATCATTGCAAAGGAGTTACATGGGGAAAAATTTAGAATACAAAAGTGACGTCTTTAGCATGCTGCTGCAGAATCCGAAGTATGCGCTGGATGTCTATAATGCGATGAATGGTTCGGATTACAGCAATCCGAAGGACCTAGAAATTTATCTGCTGGAGGGTGGAATATCCCTCTCCATACGAAACGATGCATCATTCATTATCTATAATCATTTATGTGTTTACGAGCATCAGGGAAGCTACAATCTCAACATGGCAGTTCGGGAATTAATCTACTTTGTGAGTCTTATTACGAGATTAATTAAAGAAAAGAAGATCGACGTGTATGGGAGAAAGAAAGTCAGGCTTCCAAGACCGCAGTTCGTGGTGTTTTATAATGGGCTGGAAGAACGCCCGGAAAGAGAAATATTTCGTTTGTCAGACCTGTTTGAAGAAGGCGAAGACGAGCCGCAGATCGAATTGATCTGCGAGGCAATTAATATCAACCCGAACAAAAACACAATGCTAAAGAAAAAGAGTTATGTTTTAGAGGGCTATTGTACTTTTGTAGAAAAGGTGCGAAAATGTGGGCAGGAGGGCATGTCCCTAAAAGATGCCTTAGATGAAGCAGTAAAGGAATGTATCGATGAGCATGTACTGGAAGAATTCTTCCGGGAGCGCGGGAATGAGGTGAAAAGAGTGGAGGTACTGGATTTTACATTTGAAAGAAGAATAGAGCTTGAGAGGCGGGATGCAGGGTTAGAAGGAGAAGCTCGAGGTAGAACAAAGGATATAATTATGCTCCTTGAAGATGTGGGTAAAGTTCCATCAAAGCTGGAGGAACAGATACGAAGCCAGGAGGATGAGGTTACATTAACACGATGGATAAAGCTTGCAGCAAGAGCAGAATCCATAGAGGATTTTGAACAGAAAATTTCAAATAGCTAGTAAAGGAAAGAGGCTTCCCCCAGGCTGGCGGAAGCCTCAGCTTTTTATGTTCATTTTTCTTTTTGTATGTTTTTGAAGAAAAAATTTTTGCTGGTACCTAAAATTTATTAAAATGAGGTGTTTTTGGCCTTTTGAGAGGCGAATTGTAAAAATTCTTATGCCAAAATTATACTTTTGATTTGTTTTGCAAATTCCTTCGGGAATACTTTTCTGAAATAGGATATGGTTTGCTAAATACTATGTATAAGCTGTGCAACTTCTGATTTTTTCAAGCCTCAAGTTTTTCAAACATATCATGCCAATAGGAGAAAATTTATGCTATAATACTTTCCATATAGTACTACATACAAAATAGGAAGGAAAAGGCACAAAATGCTTTCTAGACAGAAACTCTATCATTTTTTCGTAAATAGGCATATCGGAATTTCACAGCGATATCATAAAGTGCATGACGGGGTGGGCGGGATAAAGAAAATCCTTTCCTGGTGTTATCTTGCATGGCTGAATTTTGCATACTACATTTTGTTTTGCCATTTCTTGGGAGAGAAAAAGGAAATCGAAATCTATGAGCAGAAGCGGCTTGATATATCTGCTTCCGAATCTTCTAGAAGCGGTAAGCTGTCTGTGGAAGATTATATAAAGGTATTAAAAGAATATGATGTGATTTCCTTTGACATTTTTGATACTTTGATTTTCCGACCTTTTTCAGAGCCGACAGATTTGTTCTATCTGCTTGGAACAGAACTGGAATATATGAATTTTAAGGAAATGCGTGTTGCAAAGGAGTGGGAGTGCCGGCAGGAAAAGCACAAAGAAACGAAAAGCTACGAGGTAACCCTTTCGGATATCTGGAAGCGAATTGAGCAGGAGGCAGGTATTTGTGCAGAAAAAGGATTAGCGCTGGAAGAAGAACTGGAGCTTTCCTTGTGCTATGCGAATCCTTTTATGATGGAAGTTTTTTTGCAACTGAAACAGATGGGAAAACCCATTGTGATTGTTTCGGATATGTACTTGTCGAAAGAACTGCTTACTCGGCTGTTACATAAGAATGGGTATGAGGGTTTTGAGCATTTGTATGTTTCCTGTGAGTATGGAAAAAGCAAGGCAGATGGTTCGCTTTTTGACCTTGTGAAATCACAATTCAATCCGAATCTGAGTATGATTCATGTGGGTGACAATGAAATCTCGGATGTTAAGATGGCAAAGAAGACCGGTTTTGCGGTGCTTCATTATCCAAACGTAAACCGGATGTCTTTGTCCTATCGTCCCTATGATATGTCAGTTATGATTGGCGGGGCTTACCGCGGTGTTGTGAATAACCATTTGTATTGTGGAGTTGGAAATGGAACGAGTACATATCCATATACAATGGAATATGAGTATGGATTTATTTACGGAGGCTTGTTTGTTCTTGGGTATTGCTGCTTTATACATGAGTACTGCCAGAAGAACGGTATCGATAAAGTACTTTTTCTGTCAAGGGATGGAGATATATTAAAGCAGGTATATGATTATTTATACCCGCAGGAGCCGACTGCCTATGTTTATTGGTCCAGAAAGGCGGCAACGAAGCTGGAAGCATCCTTTGATAAGCAGGATTATTTTCGGAGATTCCTTTTTCACAAAATCAATCAGGATTACACAATCAAAGAGATTCTGGATTCGATGGAGCTTTCTTTTCTTCTCGACGAGCTTGGAGATTGGAAAAACATATGGGAAGAGAAGAACCAGAAGAGATTTATTGAACTAAAGGCAGAAGACAAGCTGACGGATAAGAATGCAGAGGCACTAAAACAATTTTTGGATGCAAAATGGGATCAGGTGCTGGCTGCTTATAGCAGCCAGAATCTTATGGCGAAGGCCTACTATGAATCTGTTCTTTCCGGCTGCAAGAAGGTTGCAGCGGTGGATATCGGATGGGCCGGCAGCGGTGCAATGGTGCTTAGGCATCTTGTGTCTTATGAATGGAACATTCCGTGTGAGATTATTGGAATCGTTGCGGGAACAAATACGGTATATAATGCAGAACCGAATGCTTCGGAAAGCTTTTTGCAGAGTGGAAAGCTGGTGGCATATTTGTATTCCCAGAGCCATAACCGGGATTTGCAAAAAAAGCATGATCCCAATAAGGATTATAATGTATTCTGGGAGCTTTTGCTGTCGTCTCCCACTCCTCAGTTTAAAGGCTTTTATCCGGAGGGACCTTCCTTCGGAAGCTATGATGCAAATCAGGAGGGAATCCGGGAAATACAGCGGGGAATTTTTGATTTTGTAAAGGAATATGTGACACATTTTAAAAATTTCCCATATATGCTTTGGATTTTGGGAAGGGATGCGTATGCGCCGATGCTTGTGGCGGCAAGCCATCAAGAAAAGTATTTAAAAGAAATGGAGAAAAGGTTCCATTTGGAAATCAATGTAAATTAAAATGACCTTATGGTACTTATGTATTGCTTTTTCTATAGATGTTATGTTAAAATTTAACTAGTAAAGTCCAAAGAAAAGTACTTTTTACGGAGAGAGAAGAGTATTGGGTATTGGATAAAGAAAAGGTGGGGGATAACACTATGGCACAAAAGAAAAAAAAGACGATTTCAATGATGGTATCCTTATTGATTACAGCAATTCTTCCAACGCTTATCGCAGCGGTTGTTGTGGCTGTTGTTGGGTGCAAAGCAATGAGCGATGCATTGGTGAAGGATGTGTATCATGAGCTTCGCGTAGCAGCAGAAGGTTTAATGAAGTATTATGAGTGGGATATCAATAACACGGAAGAACATGCACCGGTTTATGAGCATGATTACGTGGATTGCTTATTAGAGGATGATATTCAGCTTACCTTTTTCTTAGGTGATGTGCGATATATGACTTCCATTGTTGATGAAAGCAACCCGACAGGAAGAAACGAAGGTACGAAGGCAGATCCTGCAGTTTGGGCAACGGTGTCTGCGGGAAATGAATATGACGCAAAAAATGTTGTGATTAATGGAGAAGAATATTATGTAACATACGTACCGGTCAAGGATTCGGCAGGTAGTATAATCGGTATGGCATTTGCCGGTAAAGAGGAGGAACTTGTAAGCAGTCAGATATCCTCTGCGATTACTAAATTGTTGATTTCTGCTTTGATTATTGTGGTTATCTGCAGCATAGTTGTTATCTTTATTGCAAGAAATATTAAGGAGCCTCTTGAAATTATTGCGAAGAACCTGCAGCTTTTATCCGGTGGCGAATTAAAACCATATAAGACTGCAAAGAGCAGCATTACAGAAATTGATTCTATAATTCAGTCTCGTAAGGTATTGTCAGCAACCCTTCAGGATATCGTAGAGAAGGTACAGAAGGCTTCCAATGATCTTCTTAAGAACGGAAATGAGTTACAGACGGTTGCTTCTAATACCTCTGTCAATGCAGAGGACATCTCCAATGCGGTGGAAGAGATGTCAAAGGGTGCTGTTTCCATGGCAACGGATATCGAGCATGCTACGGAAAAGGTTGTTGACATGGGTGGAAAGATTGAAGGTATCGTCGGTGGTATCAATGATCTTGATAATGTGGCAAGCGGAATGGATAATGCAGGACGCAAGGCCATGAGCATCATTCAGGCCCTGGATGAATCCAATACAAAAACGGTTGAGGCCATTCAGGTTGTTGCACAGAATGTGGAAGCCACCGATCGCTCTGTAGCGGAGATTTCCAGTGCGGTCAATTTGATTACGGAGATTGCGGATCAGACAAACCTTTTATCTTTGAATGCTTCTATTGAAGCGGCAAGAGCCGGTGAGGCAGGTAGAGGATTCGCGGTTGTTGCAAATGAGATTTCTTCCCTTGCTGATCAGTCCAGTGAATCTGCGAAGAAGATTGAAGAAATTCTTGAGAATCTGGTTTCTGATTCCAAACGTTCCATTGAGAAGATGGAAGAGGTGAATAAGCATCTGAGGGAGCAGCAGGAGAATTTAAAGAATACCCAGAATGAATTTGCAAATGTTACGACTGGTATTCAGAATACCAGAAATCAGAGTGGACTTGTGGACGGACAGGCAAAGGATTGTGATGTATCCAGAGCCAGTGTAATTGATATTATTTCCAGCTTAAGTGCGATTTCTGAGCAGAATGCAGCTAGTACAGAAGAGACAACGGCTTCTATTCAGGAGCTTACTGCAACAATCAATCTTGTTGCACAGCAGGCGGTTGAGGTTAAGGAACAGGCTGAAATTCTTGAGGAAGCAATGAAGTTCTTCAAGCTGTAATCGTGTTTTTCAATGTATTTTGGATGTAATGGAGAGGGGGACCATTGGATGAAATGCGTTAGAACACCAATTAAAGCAGACGTGATTAAGTATGAACTGCATGCTTCTTTAGAAGACGGTTTCGAGTTGTATTCCGAGGTGATCACAAAGAACAATGTGGATTGTACCAATTTGATTCAGGTAGATAAGGAGGGCGTGATTGTCTGCCCTTACATTACCAATCGAAGAGGTCGTACCTTTATTAAGGAGGGCGACTATATTATTATCGAGGAAGACGGAACAAAGCATGTATGTGGTGAGGATAAAGTTTTTTCACGCTATGCTAAATTAGATGAGTAGTTGATTTTAATGCCACCATCCCCAAAGATGGTGGCATTTGGTGATTCGTGGAGTATAGAAAATGAATGAGAATGATTTTTGGGAAACTGCAAAGGAGAAGGCTGCGGCATTCCTTAATACGGTGGATCAGAGCCTGGAGAATGTGTGTATCTGGGTAACAGATCTTAAGAACCAGGTGTCCTGGTGCTCAAAAAGAATGCAGGATTTATTTGGAATATCTGCCCCGGTAATAAACAATTTTGAATTGTTTTTTAAAGAATACGTATATTCGGATGATCAGGATGAATATATTTCTGCCATGAATGAGTGGCTCCTGGGAGATAACCTGGATATGGAATTATGCTCCAGAATGTGTGAAAAGGACGGAAGCTGTTGCATGTACAGCCTTCACCCGAAAATCCTTTTGGATGAAAAGAAGAATCCACAGTATCTGGTGGTTACCATACGAAATGAGGCCATTTTTTCTGAGTTTGATCCTATGACAGATTTATACTCCTATGCAAGGTATGTAAAGGATCTGGATAGTGGAATTGCTGGTGGGGAAAGGCTTGCGATTTTACAGATTCAGGTGGAGGGATTTAACACCTTCAACCTGGTGTATGGCTTGGATTATTCCGCTGCTCTTTTACGTCAGATTGCGTTGACCTTTATCTATATGATGGATATGGACAAAGCGGTCTATCGTCTGGAAAGCGAACGCTTTGTTTTCATATTAAAGAAGGCGGGCAGGGAAGAATTACTGCAATTTGAGCAGCAGGTTCGCAGGACTCTTTCTGATAGAATCTTAATTTCAGGAAAAAACTTATCCTTGAAAATGAGTGCAGGAGCAATTCTGCTTGAAGATTTCGTGGGGGATTCTTCTTCTGTCCGGGGACAGGTCGCCTATGCCTTGGATCATTCCATACATAAGCATCAGGGACAGCTTGTCATATTTAATGATGAGGTACATACGAAAAATGGGACAGACCTTGCCCTTATGAAGGTGATTCATCAGTCTGTTCAGAATAACTGTGAGGACTTTTATCTGGAATACCAGCCGATTGTAGCTGCAAAAACCGGAGAAGTTGTGGGAGCAGAGGCCCTGGTTCGATGGAGCCGCAAGCCATATGGAGTCGTACCACCGGGAATGTTTATCGAGTGGATGGAGACAGATCCGAGCATGTATGATCTGGGAAATTTTGTGCTTCGCAGGGCACTTACAGAAACCTTGAAGATTCTAAAAATCAACCCGGATTTTTTTGTGAATGTCAATGTTTCGGTACGACAGCTGGAGAGACCAAAATTTCGAAAAAAACTGCAAAGCATCCTTGCTGAAACAGGTTTTCCGGCAGATCATCTGTGCATGGAATTGACGGAGCGATGCAAGGATTTTCCAATTGAACAATTAAGAGAAGAGGTTTTGTTTTTCCAAAGCCTGGGTATCAGAGTCGCGATGGATGATTACGGAACGGGAAGCGCTTCCTCTAGTATTGTTATGAATGTTCCGATGGATGAAATTAAAATAGATATGAGCTTCATACGCAACATTATGGATAATTTCAAAAATCAGGAGATGGTCCGTTCTATACTGTATTTTGCCCAGAAATCGAATATGGCAACCTGCCTGGAAGGTGTCGAAAATGAAGAACTGCAGAATTATCTGAGGGACTATAATGCCACATGGTTTCAGGGATATTATTATGCGAAGCCGCTTCCGGTCCACTCTTTAGAGGATATGGTATGCACACAGGCGGTCAAGGGATAAACCATTGACGTAAGAACTCTTTTATGGTAAATTAGAGTGTGCGTTTTTGTGGATGCGCGTATTACCGGAGGATGATATGAAGGAAATTCTGAATAAGATAAAGACATTTTTTATAAATATAGGAAAGAGCATCAGCTCAAAAATTGATATGGAAAAGGTAAAACAGTTTTTTTCGAAATACTGGAGATACTTTGCCGTTGCCGGTCTTATGATCCTGCTGATTCTTGTTCTATACAAATGTACGGGACAAGAGATGGGAGCTGTTGAGAGTACAGAGGCTGAAACCGAAACAGAGCAGCCATCCGCTGCAACCTTTGTCCTTGATTCACAGTTCGAACAGGACGCATACGAGCAGTTGAATACATTGATTAACAACTATTTTTCTGCTTATGCAGCCGGAAATATTGAAGAACTGGAGAAATATGCATATCCGATTTCTGATAAGGAAAAGAGCTATATCGGGGTATGCAGTCAGTATTTCGAGAACTATCAGAACGTCGTATGCTATACAAAGCATGGTCTGACGGAAGGCTCCTATTTTGTGTCTGCATATTATGAACTGAAATTCTATGAGGTTGAAACGGTTGCTCCGGGTCTTGAATTCTTCTACGTTGAGACCGATGAGAACGGTAATCTGTATGTGAACAACTTATATAGTGCATATAATAGGGAACGAATGGAAGAGGAAATGGATCCTGACATTTATTCTGTTTATGTATTATATGGTCAGCAGGAGGATGTGCAGGCAATTCGTCTGGATGTGCAGGAAAGATATCAGGCTGCGCTGTCATCAGATGCAGATCTTGTGAATATGTTAAGCTCCACCTTCCCATTGGCCGTAGAGGATTGGAAGAATTCCATTCTTGCAATTGAGCAGGCAGAGGCTGCAGGAGAGGCGCCGGCGGCTGAGAGCACAGAGCAAACTACACAGGAGACGGAAGCTGCAACAGAGGAACAGGCTCCTGTCGAGGAGGACCATTCGCAGGAAAATGTGACTTCTAAAGTTAGAATTACTGCGGAAGGTTCCGTAAATGTCAGACAAGAGCCATCTGCGGAATCAACAAGACTTGGAAAAGCTTCCGGTGGATCTGTTTATACAAAGGTTGGCGAAGAAGGAGATTGGGTACAGATAGACTTCAATGGCGTTATGGGTTACGTAACTGCTGAGTATGTGGAGGATGTCGTAGAATAATCCATTTCCCGGAATGAAAGGTACGGAGACTTGTTTAAGTCTCCGTTTTTCTCATATTAGGAAAAGGAATGGGTAAAGTAGAATGGAAGATTTAGTTCGTATCAATAAATTCCTGAGTGAAGCAGGTGTGTGTTCCAGAAGAGAGGCTGACCGCAAAATTGAGGCCGGGGAAGTGACTATTGATGGGCGGATTGCAGTAAGCGGAGATAAGGTTGCCCCAGGACAGAGGGTTCTTGTCAATGGTAAGGAAATAAAAAAGGAGGAGGAGATGATCCTTCTTGCGATGAATAAACCGGTGGGGATTGTATGTACGGCAGAAAAACGGGAAAAGAATAATATCATAGATTATCTGGATTATCCAAAGCGTGTTTATCCCATCGGAAGGCTGGATAAGGATTCGGAAGGACTGATTCTTCTGACGAATAATGGCGATATTGTCAACAAGATGATGCGTGCAGGGAATATGCATGAGAAGGAGTATATTGTCACGGTAAATAAACCGATATCCGATTCCTTTATCCGGGGTATGGCGGGAGGAGTACCGCTGGTTGAGCTTGGTGCGACAACCCGGAAATGCCATGTGAAAAAGCTGTCGAACCGGACCTTTAAGATTATTCTTACCCAGGGCTTGAACCGGCAGATTCGACGAATGTGTGAATACTTCGGATATCGGGTGGAAAAACTGGTGCGGGTACGTATCATGAATATTGAGCTTGGAGAGCTAAAGACCGGAGAATATAGGGAAGTTACGAAGGAAGAATACAAGAGGCTGCTTGCCCTTATCAAGAATTCCTCTAATGCTCCGGTTGCCGGGAGAAAGGATGTAAATTGAAATGCAGGATAGAGAAAAAAGTCAGTATGAAGCATTAGTGGAGAAAATCAATTATCATATGGATCGTTACTATAATCAAGACGAGCCGGAAATTACGGATTTTGAATATGACCAGTTGATGCTTCAATTGAAGGAGATGGAAAAAGTACACCCGGATTGGATATCGCTGGATTCCCCTACACAGAAAATAGGCGGAACAACCAAGCGTGAGGCCGGGGTCGAGGTTGCGCACAACGTTCCGATGCTTAGTATTCAGGATGTTTTTACCAAGGAGGATGTGGTAAACTGGGTGAACGAGGTGAAAGCGCTTCATCCGGATGCAAGGTTCTCTGTTGAGAAAAAAATCGATGGACTTAGCATGAGCCTCCGCTATCAGGATGGCAGACTGATTCTGGCAGAGACCCGTGGAAACGGGCTTGTGGGGGAGGATGTAACAGCCAATGCCCTTGTGATCCCGGATGTGCAAAAAACAATTGACGTGCCGGGATATGTGGAGCTTAGGGGTGAGGTGTATATGTCCCATGAGGATTTCGACCGCTTCAATGAAATGCAGGAGAATGCAGGGAAAAAGACCGCTGCAAATCCGAGAAATCTTGCTGCGGGAACCTTAAGACAGCTGGACTCTTCTGTGGTGAAGGAACGCGGACTGATGATGTTTGTCTTCAATGTCCAGGATGCCAACGGAAACGGCGTTGATCTGATGAAGTCCCATGTCAAAGGCCTGGATTATTTAAAAGAGAAGGGAATTGCAATTGTTCCCCATAAGCTCTGTGAAAATGCAGAGAAAATTTTGGCGGAAATCGATGCAATCGGAGAATCCAGAGGAGAGCTCCCCTATGATATCGATGGTGCTGTTATAAAAATTGACAACATCGAATACCGGAATGATTTTCCTGCAGGAAGCAAGTATTCCGCAGGTCATATTGCATATAAATATCCGCCGGAAGAAAAGGAAGTTGTGATTGATGAAATCGAAGTAAATGTCGGTCGAACCGGGAAAATGACCTTTCGGGCAATCTTTAAGGAACCGGTTCGTCTCTGCGGTACCAGTGTGCAGAAGGCGACGCTTCACAATGCAGATTTTATCCAGAAATTAGGTGTTTCGGAGGGCTGTAAAGCAATCTGCAGAAAACAGGGAGAAATCATTCCTGCAATTGTGCGGGTGACGCAGAAAGCCCCAAAAGAGTATGTTGCTCCAACGGTCTGTCCGGTATGCGGGCAGCATTTGTACAAGGATGAGGACACCTGTGACATCTACTGCTATAATCCATCCTGTCCGGCCCAGCTTAAGAGAACCATATCCTATTTTGCAGGAAAGGATGCAATGGACATCAAGAATTTCGGTGAAAAATATGTGGAAGGTCTGGTGGAACTGGGATACATTAAAGATGTTTCCGATATTTACCGGCTTCATGAGTACCGGGATGAGCTGGTAGAACAGGGCATCATGGGAAAAGAAAAGAATACCGATAAGATTCTGGCTGCAATTGAAGCTTCGAAAGAGAATGATGCCTACAAGCTTCTGACAGGACTTGCAATTCGAAATGTGGGCAAGGTTTCCGCAAAGGAGATCATGAAGCATTATGAGAGCTTATGGCAGCTTGCAGATGCCAATCTGGAGGAACTGAAAAATCTGCCGGATGTGGGTGAAATCACGGCAAAGGCCATCAAGGATTTTTATCAGGATGAGAACAACCGGAGAATATTAAAGGATCTGGAAGCGCTTGGTGTGAACGTCCATGCACAAAAAGCAGAAGGAGCTTCAGATAAGCTTGCAGGACTTACTATTGTTGTGACCGGAACACTTCCTACACTTGGCAGAAAAGAAGTGGAAGAGCTGATTTCAAACAACGGAGGAAAATGTACCGGAAGCGTAAGCAAAAAAACCAGCCTTCTCGTGGCGGGAGAGGCTGCGGGATCAAAGCTTACCAAGGCACAGGAGCTTGGAATAAAAATAATTACCGAAGAAGAATTACTTCAGATGATTGGAGGAGAACAATAAGCTATGCCAATTAAGACACAGAACGAACTGCCGGCAAAGGAGATATTAGAGCAGGAAAACATATTTGTAATGGATGAGAATCGTGCAATACATCAGGATATCCGTATGCTGGATATTGCAATATTAAACCTCATGCCACTAAAAGAGGATACCGAGCTTCAGATTCTGCGCTCGCTGTCCAATACCCCCCTACAGGTGAATGTGACTTTTGTTACCACCACAACCCATGAATCCACCCATACTTCTTTAAGTCATTTGAACAAATTTTATCAGACCTTTGAGGAAGTGAAAAATCGAAATTTCGATGGCTTTATTATTACAGGGGCACCGGTAGAGCAGATGGAATACGAGGAGGTGGACTACTGGGAGGAAATAACACAAATCATGGAGTGGACCAAGACACATGTTACGTCAACCCTTCATTTGTGCTGGGGTGCTCAGGCAGGCTTATATTATCATTATGGTATTCAAAAATATGATCTTCCCAAGAAAATGTTTGGCGTGTACGGACATCGGGTGATGAACCGGAAGGTGCCGCTTGTAAGGGGCTTTGATGACTATTTCTATGCACCTCATTCCCGCCATACCGAGGTTCGGAAGGAAGATATTTTAAAGCATCCGGAGCTTACTATTTTAGCGGAATCCAAAGAGGCAGGGGTCTTTCTTGTGATTGAAAAGGAAGGGCGCCAGATTTTTGTGATGGGACATCCTGAGTATGACAGACTTACCCTAGATAAGGAATACAAGAGGGATTTATCCAAGAACCTTCCCATCGAAATTCCGATAAATTACTATCCGAATGACAACATCAATGAGAAACCGCTTTTGCAGTGGAGAAGCCACGGCAATATTTTATATGCAAACTGGCTGAATTACTACGTATACCAGCAGACACCATTCGAGTTCATTAACACCGATGAAATTTATTCCAAATAATATTTACAGTTACTATTTCACATTTGTGATTTTGAATAAATTTTGCTATTCAAATCAGAACTTTTAAAAAGCGTCGGCACTTAATGAGCAATTTATTGCGAATTTAGTACCGTTACGCTTTTTACTAAGTGAAAACGTGTTCTGATTTGAATATGCAAATTTATTCATAGGCACAAATTAGAAAAAGATAAATTGTAAAAAAAGGAAAGTAATCTGCAGAATAAAAGAAAAAATCTGGAAATTACAAATTAGTATTTTACAACAAATTGAATGTATGGTAGGATGAAGATATAAGTAAAAAGTACTAAAACGTTTTATAATAAAGGGGGCTTATATTTATGGCAAAAGAGATTGTTGCAATGCTTTTGGCCGGAGGACAGGGGTCCAGACTTTATGCATTGACACAGAAACTCGCAAAACCGGCAGTTCCTTTTGGCGGAAAATATCGTATCATTGATTTCCCGCTTTCCAATTGTGTGAATTCCGGAATTGATACGGTTGGTATTTTGACACAGTACCAGCCATTCGTTTTGAATGAGTACATAGGAAACGGACAGCCTTGGGACTTGGACCGTCTGTATGGTGGAGTGCATGTTCTGCCACCTTATCAGAAGGCATCCGGATCTGACTGGTATAAAGGAACCGCAAATGCGATATATCAGAATATTTCGTTTATTGAGAAATATGATCCGAAGTATGTGATTATTCTTTCCGGTGACCAGATCTGTAAACAGGATTACAGTGAGTTCTTGCGTTTCCATAAGGAAAAGGGAGCAGAATTTTCTGTTGCAGTTATGGAGGTTCCATGGGAGGAGGCATCTCGTTTCGGATTAATGGTAACAGATGAAAATGATAAGATTACGGAATTCCAGGAAAAACCAAAGAATCCGAAATCAAATCTTGCCTCCATGGGTATTTATATCTTTAATTGGGATATCCTTAAAAAGTACTTAATTGAAGATGAGGCAGACCCGAATTCAGAAAACGATTTTGGAAATAATATCATTCCGAATCTCCTTCGTGATAACCGCAATATGTACGCCTTCCGTTTTGATGGATACTGGAAGGATGTAGGAACAATTTCTTCTCTCTGGGAAGCAAATATGGAGGTTCTTGATCCGGAACACAGCGGAATTAACCTGTTTGATGAAAAGTGGAAGGTCTATAGCCGAAACAGTGGCTTGACAGGACATCGTATCAGCGGTGATGCAGTAGTGGAGGATTCCATGATTACCGATGGTTGTAACATTATGGGAAATGTAAAGCATTCCATTTTGTTCTCCGGTGTAACTGTAGAACCGGGGGCTGAGGTGGTAGATTCCGTTGTCATGGGTAAGACTACCATCCGGTCCGGCGCTAAGGTGCGTCATGCCATTATAGCTGAAAAGGTCGAGATTGGAGAAAATGCAGTTGTTGGAGAATGCCCTGAGGATTCTTCGGATAACAGCAATGTGGCTACCATTGCATCACATGTTAAGATCGGCGCAAATGCAGTTATCGGACCGAACGCAATGATTTATGATGATGTGGAAGAAGGAGGGAAACAATAATGGCAGATTCTAAGAATGAAGCTTTGGGCATTATTTTCCCAAACAGTTATGATACATTGGTACCTGAGCTTGTTTCTGAGCGAGCAATGGCTTCCATTCCTTTTGCCAGCAGATATCGTCTTTGTGACTTTATGATTTCCAGTATGGTACACTGCGGCATAAGCAATATTTCACTTTTGGTACGCCAGAATTATCATTCCCTTATGGATCATCTTGGTTCCGGTCGGGAGTGGGATCTTGCAAGAAAAAAGGGTGGACTCAATATTTTCCCTCCGTATGCTCAGAAGTCGGTAAAGGTTTACAATGGCTGGATCGAGGCGCTGGAGAGTATCAAAGGATTTCTGGAGACACAGACCGAAAAGTACGTTGTATTAACGGACTCAAACATGGCGATTAATTTCGATTTTACTGCCCTGATTGAGGATCATATAAAGTCTCAGGCAGATGTTACGGTTGTATATCATAAGAGCGAGATTCCGGATTCCTTCAAAGGGTATAACACGGCAAATCGTGAATTTATCTACAATTTCCAGATTGATGAAGAGAATCGTGTTACAAAGGTAAACATCAATTCAAAGGAAAGCGGCATTGTAAATCTGGGACTGAATATTTACGTGTTGGAGAGAAATCTTCTCATTAATCTGATTGATGAGGCCTATATTCATGGTCATACCTATTTCCTTCGGGATGTTATTTCCCCACAGGTTTCCAGTCTGAAGGTTCATGCATATAACTATGAAGGTTATGTTGCAAAGATTTTTGATATGAAGGATTACTTCAGAGAGAATATGAAGCTTCTGGAAGAAGAAAATCTGGATGCTCTTTTCTCCGGAAATCAGATCTATACCAAGATTCGTGACGATAACCCTACCAGATACATCCGCGGAGCAAAGGCTAAGAATGTTCTCGTTGCCGACGGCTGCGTGATTGAAGGTGAGGTGGAGAACAGTATTCTTTTCCGAGGCGTAAAGATTGGAAAGGGCGCGAAGGTAAAGAACTGTATCCTGATGCAGGACACATCCGTTGGAGAGGGAGCCGAGGTTTCCTATGTCATCACGGATAAGAATGTAAAGATCACTTCTGGAAAGACACTTTCCGGAAATGATGCATATCAGGTATTTGTTGCAAAACATCAGACAGTATAAATAAATTGACGAAAAGGTTTTCAAAGAATAGCAGGTCTGCTATAATCTTTAGGAAAGCAAAACCTAAGGAGGCTAAAATCATGGCTGAAAATAGAAAAACAATTCAAATAAAATCAGATGCATTGGGGGATGTTCAGGTATCCGATGATGTAGTGGCAATCATTGCAGGACTCGCTGCAACAGAGGTTGAGGGTGTCAGCTCAATGGCTGGTAATATTACGAATGAAATCGTAAGCAAGCTTGGAATGAAGAACCTTTCTAAGGGCATTCAGGTTGAGTTGATTGAAGGCGAAGTAAAGGTAGATGTTGCTATCAATATCGCATTTGGATACAGCATTCCTGAGGTATCTGAAAAGGTACAGGAAAAGGTCAGCACTACAGTGGAGAACATGACCGGTCTTAAGGTGGCTGTTGTGAATGTGAAAATTGCCAGTGTAGACACACAGAATCAGTAAATAATGCTTTTGTAAATGAATGAAATGTAGTATAATTAAGGATGCCTTATGGGCATCCTTAATTTTTATACAAGACTTTCTTAGAAAGCGCCGGTAAAGGCCGTTACTGAATAAAAAGGAGTATAGATGATGACAAGAAGAGAATTGAGAGAAAACATTTTTAAAATGTTATTTCGTGTAGAATTTCATGAAGAAGATGAAATGAACGATCAGCTGACCTTGTTCGAAGAACAGCTTGAGGGGCTGAAGGAAACAGATTTATCATACATAAAGGAAAAAACAAAGGAAATCATCGGGCATCTGAAGGAAATCGATGTCGAGATCAATGAAAAATCTACCGGCTGGAAAACCAGCAGAATGGGAAAGGTGGATTTAAGCATTATCCGCCTTGCGGTATATGAAATCCGGTTTGATGAGGAGGTTCCGGAGAAGGTTGCAATCAATGAGGCTGTTGAGCTTGCAAAAAAGTTCGGAACAGATGAGTCACCGGCATTTATTAATGGAGTATTAGCGAAATTCGTATGACAAAAAATGTATATTCCGTCGGACAGGTAAATCAATATATCAAAAATATGTTTTCCCAGGATTTTATGCTTCGTTCAATTTGCGTAAAGGGTGAGGTGTCCAACTGTAAATATCATACCAGTGGGCATGTCTACTTTACGATCAAGGATGAGCAGGGGGCAATGAGCGCGGTGATGTTTTCTGGCAACCGAAGAAGCGGTCTTAGCTTTCAGATGAAGGAAGGCGACAAGGTGCTGGTGACCGGTTCCATCGAGGTCTATGAAAAGACCGGAACCTATCAGATGTATGCAAAGAGCATTGAGTTGGACGGCGCAGGAAACCTGTATCTAAAGTTCGAAGCCCTGAAAAAAGAGCTGGAAGAAATGGGCATGTTTGATGCGGGCTACAAGCAGCCAATTCCAAAATACATAAAACGGCTTGGAATCGTAACTGCTTCCACAGGCGCCGCGGTACAGGATATCCGCAATATTGCAACAAGAAGAAATCCCTTTGTGCAGTTGATTTTATATCCTGCCCTGGTACAGGGAGAGGGCGCCGCCGAGAGCATTGTAAATGGCATACACGCCCTAGAACAGCTCGGTGTGGACACCATTATTGTAGGCCGGGGAGGAGGCTCCATCGAGGATTTGTGGGCCTTTAATGAGGAAATTGTGGCAAGAGCCATTTTTGAGTGTCGGACACCCATCATATCTGCGGTGGGACATGAGACGGACTGGACTATTGCTGATTACGTTTCCGATATGAGAGCACCTACACCTTCGGCGGCAGCAGAGCTTGCAGTATATGAATATTCTGCGGTGGTAGAGCAGTTGGCCTTAAAGAAGGCACGCATGGACCGTATACTGCAGGAAAAGTGCAGGCTGGAAAGAGAACGGCTTTCGCATTTTCAAACAAGGCTTTTCTTTCTTAGTCCACAAAATCAGTTGAACGAAAAGCGTAAACGCTTAATGGATATGGAAGAAAAACTGCAGGATCGGATGGAATGGATCATCAAGGATAAACGGCATCAATTTCTACTTCTTTCTAATTCGTTGGAGGCCAATTCCCCCATGAAAAAGCTAAGCCAGGGCTTTGCCTTCCTTGAAGACAGGAATAAGAAAACCGTAAAAAGTATTGAGAATGTCCATATAGAGGATGAGCTTACCGTTCATCTGACAGATGGAAAGATCCTTGCAAAGGTTTCGGAGGTTATAAAACGTGAGTGAAGAAAAGATTACGCTGGAAGAGCGTTTTTTAAATATTGAAAACATCTTAGATCAGATGGAAAAGGGGGATATTTCCCTTGATCAATCCTTTGAACTGTACAAAAAAGGATTGGGAGAGATTAAGGCTGCCAATGAGCTTTTAGATACCGTGGAGAAGGAAATGCTTGTACTTACTGCAAATGGAGATTTGGAGGAATTCTAATGGCAATCGAACAGGAAATTGAAAAGAAGGCCCAGCGGATCAATGAAATGCTGGAGGAGTATCTTCCAAAAGAAGAGGGTTTTCAGAAGACGATTTTTGAGGCAATGAATTACAGTATCCGTGTCGGGGGAAAAAGACTTCGCCCCATGCTTATGGAAGCTACTTATCAGATGTTTGGCGGAGAGGGGAAAATCATCGAACCCTTTATGGCTGCCATCGAGATGATTCATACCTATTCCCTGGTACATGACGACCTGCCAGCCATGGACAACGACATGTACAGAAGAGGAAAGCTTACCACCCACGCAGTATACGGCGAGGCAATGGGAATTCTTGCAGGAGATGCCCTTTTAAACTATGCTTACGAAACTGCAGGAAAGGCATTTGCCCTTGCCGCAGAGCAGGCTAAATTGGCGGCAGAGGAAGAGTTAGGATTTGCGGTTTATGATCGTGTCATAAGGGCTTATACCTTGCTGGCAGAATGTGCCGGAGTCTATGGAATGGTGGGCGGACAGGTGGTTGATGTGGAGTCTGATGGCGAAGATGCACCGGAAATCACAAAGGAAAAGCTGGATTTTATTTACGATAAAAAAACCGGAGCGCTTTTATGTGCTTCCATGGGAATAGGCGCGATTTTGGGCGGCGCTTCCCAGAAAGAAATTGATATCATTCTTAAGGTTGCGAAAAAGGTTGGCCTTGCGTTTCAGATACAGGATGATATCTTAGATGTCACCAGCACTCTGGAGGTTCTAGGAAAACCAATCGGAAGTGACACGAAGAACAACAAGGCAACTTACGTAAGCTTTGAAGGACTAGAAAAGGCAAAAGAGGACGAGAAACGTCTCTCGGAAGAAGCAGTAGCAGAACTGGAGGGTATCGGTAAGGAATGCACTTTTTTGAAGGAACTGATACTTTTTCTGATTGACCGCATGAAATAAACTAAGAGCACCAATAGGTGTAACCGGAGATTTGTTACATGGTATTAGATAAAATAAAGCATGAAAATGATATTAAAAAACTAACACCCAATGAGCTCTTAGAGCTTTCTGATGAAATACGGGATTTTCTGGTAGAGAGTATTTCAAAAACGGGAGGGCATCTGGCATCAAATCTTGGTGTCATCAAGCTTACCATGGCACTTCATTTGTGCTTTGATCTGCCAAAGGATAAGCTGATCTGGGATGTCGGACACCAGTCCTACACCCATAAGCTTTTGACCGGAAGGCTGGAAGGCTTTGAAAATCTTAGAAAATATGGTGGAATGAGCGGATTTCCGAAGGCGAAGGAGAGCTCCTGTGATAGCTTTGACACGGGACACAGCTCTACCTCTATCTCAGCGGGACTTGGATATGCCCAGGCGAGAGAACTGATCGGGGAGGACTATTATGTGGTTTCCATTATCGGAGATGGAGCCCTGACCGGCGGTGAAGCCTTTGAGGCACTCAACAACGCATCCCGGATGAAGAGCAATTTTATTATTGTGTTAAATGATAATAATATGTCCATTTCCGAAAATGTGGGAGGTCTGAACCGCTATCTTTCCAATTTTCGAACCGCAGATGCCTATCGGGATTTGAAATTAAATGTCATGAATTCCTTAAATCAGATTCCAAAGTATGGCGAAAAGGTAGTCAAGAGTATCCGCAACGCAAAGAGCAGTATCAAGCAGCTTTTCGTACCGGGAATGCTTTTTGAGGAGATGGGGATTATCTACTTAGGACCGGTAGACGGAAATGATTTAAATGCCCTGAGGAAGGTTCTGGAGGAAGCAAAAAGAGTAGACGGCCCGGTACTGGTTCATGTTCTTACGAAAAAGGGCTGCGGGTATCCTCCGGCAGAACGTCACCCTGCAAGATTCCACGGAACGGATCCCTTTGAAATCGAAACCGGTATTCCCAAAAATCCAAGGGTAAAAGCCAATTATACCGATGTGTTTGCAACGGTGATGATGAAAATGGGACAGCGGAATCCCAATGTGGTGGCAATTACGGCTGCCATGGCAGATGGTACGGGATTAAAACGCTTTAGTAATGTCTACAAAGACCGCTTTTTCGATGTGGGAATCGCAGAGGGGCATGCAGTAACCTTTGCGGCAGGTCTTGCAAAAGCTGGACTCATCCCGGTGTTTGTGGTGTATTCCTCCTTTTTACAGAGAGGCTATGATCAGATTCTTCATGATGTATGCATCCAGAAGCTCCATGTGGTTTTTGCCATCGATCGTGCCGGATTGGTTGGAAGCGACGGAGAAACACACCAGGGGATTTTTGATATTTCCTATCTGTCATCGATTCCGAATATGACGGTTTTAGCTCCGAAGAACAAGTGGGAGCTTTCCGATATGATGAAGTTTGCTGTTGGATTCGAGGGACCGATCGCTGTCCGTTATCCAAGGGGCGAAGCCTATGACGGACTAAAGGAGCTTCGGGCTCCTATAGAGCTTGGTCAGAGCGAGCTCCTTATAAAGGGTTCAAGGGTTGCTCTTTTTGCACTGGGAAGTATGGTAAAAACCGCAATGGATGTGGCAGAACAATTAAAAAAAGAAGGAATACATGCAACGGTAGTCAATGCCCGTTTTGCAGTACCCTTTGATAGTGAGGCAATAAAGGAGCTTGCGGGGGAGCATGAGCTTCTGGTAACCCTGGAAGAAAATGTGCAAAGCGGTGGAATGGGAGAACATATCGCAATGTTCCTTGCAACGGAACGAATTGATATGGGAATTCTTTCGATTGCGATTCCGAATCAGTTTGTGGAGCATGGAAATGTTGAACTATTAAAACAGGCTCTGCGTATGGATGCAGATTCTGTAACACAGCGTATCATGGAGGTATTATGAAGGAACGCTTAGACGTACTTTTGGTTCAAAAAGGCTTGGCTCCTTCCAGAGAGAAAGCAAAAAGCATGATCATGGAAGGAAATGTGTTTGTAAATAACAATCGTGAGGATAAGGCAGGCTCCATGTTTCCGGAGGACTGCGTGATTGAAATCCATGGAAATACCTTAAAATATGTCAGCCGCGGTGGATTGAAGTTAGAAAAGGCAATGACACATTTTCATATTAATTTAGAGGACTGCATCTGTATGGATATCGGTGCATCCACCGGTGGCTTTACCGACTGTATGCTTCAGAATGGAGCCAAAAAAGTATATTCGGTGGATGTAGGATACGGACAATTTGCATGGAAGCTTCGTCAGGATCCGAGAGTTGTCTGTATGGAAAAGACGAATATCCGCTATGTAACGCCCCAGGATATTGATGATGTATTGGATTTTGCGTCTGTGGACGTGTCCTTTATTTCTCTTACAAAGGTGCTTCCGGCAGCCCATGAGCTGTTAAAGGAACACGGACAGATGGTTTGCCTGATTAAACCACAGTTTGAGGCCGGCCGGGAAAAGGTGGGGAAAAAGGGAGTGGTCCGGGATAAAAATGTGCATATCGAAGTGATTGAACATGTCATTTCCTTTGCCCTTTCCAATGGCTTTTCGGTTCACCATCTGGAGTATTCCCCAATAAAGGGACCGGAAGGAAATATAGAGTATCTGGTACATATTGAAAAAGCAACAGAGCCCGTAAAGGAGGAGTCCGTTGATATCCCTGCTGTGGTTTGCGCAGCGCATGGAGAATTGGACAAATAAGGATGCGTCATTTTCTGATTATTACAAATACCTTTAAGGATGAAGATTTAAAACTAACAAAAGAAATGATTGCGTACATCGAAGAAAAGGGTGGAACCGCAAAGGCGCTTCTTAGCAATTCCCAAAAGGAGTCTAATCAGGATGTGCCGATTGAAGGGATCCCCAAGAATACGGAATGCATCTTTGTTCTTGGCGGGGATGGTACTTTGATTCGGGCTGCAACAAAAGTGAAAGAATTAGGGGTGCCTCTGATTGGTGTAAACTTAGGAACCCTAGGTTACCTTTGTGAGCTGGAGGAGAATACGGTTTTTCCGGCAATTGACTGCCTCATGAAGGATGACTATCTGGCAGAAGAACGCATGATGCTAACAGGCTTTCAGGAAAAGAAGGCAAAAGCAAGGGTGGCGCTGAATGATATTGTCATTCATCGGACAAAGGAGCTGTCCATTTTAAGTCTTCATGTATATGTAAATGGGGAGTTTTTGAGTACATATCATGCGGACGGAATCATTGTGGCAACCCCTACAGGTTCAACGGGATATAATATGTCTGCCGGCGGACCGATTGTGGACCCAAAGGCCAACATGATTCTTCTCACCCCAATAAATGCCCACAATCTGAATTCGAAGAGTATTGTTTTAGCACCGGATTCGGAAATCGAAATCGAAATCGCCACACGTCGAGCAGAAAAGGACGAGCATGCAACGGTAAGCTTTGACGGCGATGCAATCACAGAACTGGGGGTCGGTGAACGGTTTGTCATTGCCCGTGCAAACAGCACCACGAAAATTTGTAAATTGAGTAAGAAGAGCTTTTTAGAGATTTTGCGTAAAAAAATGGAAAGCTACACATAGAGGAGACAGCAGGGTATGAAAGCAAAACGCCAGTCAAAAATTCTTGAATTAATTCAGCGGTATGACATCGAGACACAGGAGGAGCTGTCTGCCTATCTGATGAGAGAGGGCTTTGAGGTCACTCAGGCAACGGTATCCAGGGACATCCGGGAATTAAAGCTTACCAAGGTCGTCATGAGTAACGGAAGGCAGAAATACAGTGTCCTGTCGGAAGCAAACGATCAGATGTCCGAGAAATATGTCCGGGTTTTTAAGGAAGGCTTCCTTTCCATGGACATGGCCCAGAATATTCTTGTGATCAAAACGGTCTCGGGAATGGCCAGCGCCGTTGCTGCTGCATTAGATGCCATGCAGATTGGCGGAATCATCGGCTCTATTGCCGGAGATGATACCATCATGTGTGCAGTAAGGACGGTGGATGATACGGTTTCCATTATGAAAAAGCTTCGAAAAATTGTTGGACCATAACATGGTATAAAATAGATGCGTGCTTAAAAGAGAGTAGAAGGAGAACCTATGTTACAGAATCTGCATGTGAAAAATCTTGCTCTGATTCAGGAAGCAGATGTGGAATTCGATGAGGGACTGAATATCTTAACCGGCGAGACCGGTGCAGGAAAGTCTATTATTATCGGTTCCATGAATTTGGCCCTAGGAGAGAAGGTGCCAAAGGAGATGCTTCGTGGGAACGATGACCCAGCCCTTGTAGAGCTTGTTTTTTCCGTGGAAAATGAAAAGACCATTCAAAAATTGAGAGACCTTGAGGTGGAGCCGGAAGACGGACTTGTGGTGTTAAGCCGAAAGATCACGCAGCAAAGAAGCGTTGGAAGAATCAATGGGGAGACCGTTCCGGCATCGAGAATGAAGGAAGTGGCAGACCTGCTCATTGACATCTGCGGACAGCACGAAAACCAGCTATTGTTATCCAAGAAAAAGCATTTGGAAATATTGGATGAGTATGCAAAAGAAAGGCTGGAGGAGAAAAAGCGAAAGCTCTTTGAGCAGTATCATGCCTATCGCAGATTAAAGGAAGAATATGAAGCTGCAAAAATAGATACCAACGAGCAGCAAAGAGAGTTATCCCTGCTGGAGTATGAAGTAAAAGAGATTGAAGAAGCAAAGCTTGTACCCGGAGAAGACGAGGAACTGGAAGAACAGTTCAAACGGTTCTCCAACGGAAAGAAAATCATGGAGAGCGTAAGCCTTGCCTATGCTGCCACCGGCGGAGAGATGGAAAGCGCATCGGAGCTTTTGGGAAGAGCTGTCCGGGAGTTGTCAGCTGTAATGAGCTATGACAAAGAAGTGGAAGCTTTGCAGGAGCAGCTGGCAGAGATTGATAACCTGTTAAGTGATTTTAATCATGACATTTCAGGGTATATGGATTCGGCTGATTTTGACGGGGAGCGTTTTTATGAGATTGAAAAACGACTGGATCTTCTCAACCACTTAAAGTCAAAATACGGAAGCTCCATTGAGGAGGTTTTAGAAGCCTGCAGTAGGAAGCAGGAGCGCATAGAAAAGCTGCAGGATTATGATACCTATTTGAACGGGTTATCTGCCTCTATTGAGAAGCAGGAAAAACAGGTGAAAGCGCTATCGGAGGAAATTTCATCCATCCGGCAGGAGGAAGCCCAAAAACTGACGGCTTCCATTGCAGAGGCGCTGGATGAACTGAATTTCTTAGATGTCTCCTTTACCATGGATTTTAAACGGCTTGAGGATTATACGGCAAATGGTGTGGATGATGCGCAGTTTCTGATTTCTACCAATCCGGGTGAGCCGCTAAAGCCTTTGGAGCGGGTTGCATCCGGAGGAGAATTGTCAAGAATCATGCTTGCCATCAAGACGGTGATGGCAGAGAGTGACGAAATTTCCACTCTGATTTTCGATGAGATCGATAATGGAATCAGCGGCAGGACTGCGCAGATGGTATCGGAAAAGATGAATCTTCTCGGAAGAAACCATCAGATTATTTGTATTACACATTTGCCGCAGATTGCAGCTATGGCGGATTCTCATTTCCTGATTGAAAAATCGGTGATGAATCAGTCTACGGTTTCTGAAATAAAAAAATTGAACATTGAGGAAAGTGTAAGTGAGCTTGCAAGAATGCTCGGCGGAGTCGAGATTACAGATACGGTATATCAGAATGCCCGTGAAATGAAGCAAATGGCTTACATGAAAAAATGATTTTTCCGCATACTATCAAAAAACGTTTGGAGTGGTAGTATGCGGTTTTTTTCTGCAAAAATATATAAAAATGTGATATGGCTGTATCTGACGGTATTTGTCTGTTTTGCTTATACAACACTGATGAATTCTATTCCGGACCATATCTATATAAAAGAGGGTGAAGAAATTCACTCGCATTTTTCTGTGCCGGTGGAGTTTGAAAAGGTGGAGGATGAGCAGGAGGTCTTTGCCAAAAAAAGGAATGCAGCAACGAAGGAGAACTATACCGTTGTGTGCAAATTGTGCGGAGTGATTCCGATCAAACATATGGAGGTTTCTGTCATTCAGCCACAGTCGGTATTTGTATCCGGCCGGGTGATCGGAATATACGGACATACCTCCGGGGTATTGGTGCTTGATACAACAACCATTGAAGACAAAAATGGAATCAAATGCGCGCCGGCTGAAAATCGAATTATGCCCGGGGATTATATTCTCGCCGTGAATGATATGGAAATCAACGAGAAGGAAGATCTGATTTCCATGATCAATTCGTGCCAAATGGAGGATATGGTGGTTACAGTAAGCAGAAAAGGAGAGTATGTAAAGGTCTTAGTATCAGCGGTAGAGGTCAAAGATGGAAGCTATATGCTTGGAATCTGGGTAAAGGATGATATGGCAGGAATCGGAACCATGACCTATTATTCCGAAAATGGATCTTTTGGAGCCCTTGGACATGGAATCGGAGATGGCGAGACCGGTGAGCTTCTTTCCATGTCAGATGGAAGTATCTACTATACGAAGGTTTTGGATGTAACCAAGGGAAAGAAGGGGGAACCCGGTGAATTGGAAGGACTGATCTACTATGGAAAGCAGAACCAGCTGGGTCGTTTAATAGGAAACGACAGCCTGGGGATTTACGGAATTCTGGACGAGGAAGATTATCTGGAGTTTTCACAGGCAGATGCGCTGCTGGAAATCGGATATAAGCAGGATTTTCAAACCGGTAAAGCGTATATCCTATCGGATGTGGATGGAGAAGTAAAACCGTATGAAATAGAAATTTCGGAAATTGACTATCAGGCGAAGGACAGCAATAAAGGGATTCATTTTACGGTGACGGATGAAGAACTGTTAGAAAAGACCGGTGGAATTGTGCAGGGGATGAGTGGCAGTCCGATCATTCAAAATGAGAAGATCATCGGAGCGGTGACACATGTGCTGGTGAACGATCCCGCAAGAGGATATGGGATATTCATTGAAAACATGATCGAACACTAGAGTCCAAGCTGTACAGGAGTAAAATGAGGCGATGCAAGCTTGCTTGTATGAGCCTCATTTTTACGAGTGGACAATTTGGCGAAAGCCAAACACTGAGGAAAAGCGAAGCTTTTTCGAAGTGGCTTGGACGTAAGTCTGTCGGGTGCTGCCCGGCAGAAGCGGACTGCGAATGTAGCGAAGCTTTTTCGAAGTGGCTTGGACGTAAGTCTGTCGGGTGCTGCCCGGCAGAAATAAGAAAAACATAAATGTTTTCCACCTTTTGTAAAACCCTCTGCTTTGTGATATCATATGTATATTACAAAGCATATGACATAAGGGAGGTTTTTATAATGTTCATTGAATTCTTAGGAGCGGATCGGGAGGTTACCGGAAGCTGTCATTTTCTATCCTTTGGGGAGAAGCGCATTCTCATTGACTGCGGCATGGAACAGGGACCGGATCTGTATGTGAATCAGGAAATTCCGGTAAATCCGGCAATCATTGATTATGTATTTCTTACCCATGCACATATTGACCACTCCGGTCTTTTGCCGCTTTTGTATAATCATGGCTTCCGGGGCGAAATCTATGCCACAAAAGCAACCTGCGAGCTGTGTAACATTATGCTAAAGGATTCTGCACATATTCAGGAGTTTGAAGCAGAGTGGAGAAACCGAAAGGCAAAAAGAGCCGGGGCGCCGGAGGTTACACCACTCTACGATTTAAATGATGCAGTTGGGGTTTTAGAGCATTTTCATGCCATGGATTATGACACAATCTCTGAGATCTGCGAAGATTTAAAGGTGCGCTTTGTGGATGCCGGACATTTGCTTGGCTCTGCCTCCATTGAGCTTTGGGTGACAGAGGATGATATTACGAAAAAGATTGTCTTTTCCGGTGACATTGGAAATGGGAACAGACCACTCATTAAAAACCCGAAGTATATCCATGAGGCAGATTATGTCGTTATGGAGTCCACCTACGGAAATCGCAATCATGATACACCGCCGGATTATGCGAAGCTTCTTGCTGAGGTGATAAAGGATACCTTTGAACGGGGCGGAAATCTTGTGATTCCGGCATTTGCAGTAGGAAGAACCCAGGAAATGCTTTATCATATACGAAGAATAAAGACGGAAAATCTGCTGCCGGAATATCCTCAGTTTGATGTGTATATCGATAGCCCCTTGGCGGTTGAGGCAACCAATATTTTTCATAAAAATGTGTCCGAGTGCTTCTCAGAGGAGGCATTGGCTTTGGTTGAAGCCGGAATTAATCCGATCCGTTTTGATGGATTAAAGGTTGCGGTTACCAGTGACGAATCCCGGATGATCAACTTTATCGAAAAACCCAAGGTTATTATCTCCGCATCGGGAATGTGTGAAGCCGGTCGTATCCGGCATCATTTGAAGCATAATCTCTGGAGAGCCGATTCCACCATCCTTTTTGTAGGATACCAGGTGGAGGGAACTCTCGGAAACACACTTCTAAATGGAGCAAAGACGGTGAAGCTCTTTGGTGAAGAAATTGACGTTAAGGCAAAAATCGTTAATCTTCCCGGAATCAGCGGACATGCGGACAAGGATCATCTGACCGAATGGATCAAAGCCTTCGGAAATACGCCCAAAAGAGTTTTTATTGTCCACGGTGAGGAAAGTACCGCGGTTTCCTTTGCGGAGCATGTCAATGAGGTAACAAAAATCAGTGCGGTTGCGCCTTTTTCCGGGGATGCTTATGACCTGATTACCAATACCTGTGTTGCGGTAGGTGATAGAAAAAAAGTAGAAAAGAAGCCTGCTAAGACAAAATCTGCCTCCAACATGGTATTTGATCGTCTTGTTGCAGCCGGGGCAAGACTTGTGGCTGTAATTCAAAAGTGCAAAGGAATGGCTAACAAGGATCTTGGAAAATTCGCAGATCAGATTAATGCATTGTGCGATAAATGGGATCGTTAGACAGAAGGTTATTTCAGAAATGCGTTTTATTTTTTCCTATTTGAAAAAGTATATAAAGGTCATGACGATTGGACTGGGAATCAAGCTTTTAGCAAGTATCGGAGAGCTTCTGATTCCATATGTTCTCGAACACATCATTGACGAGGTGGTGCCTACTAAAATGGTATGGATGTCTCTGCTGTGGGGAGGGGTAATGATTGGACTTGCGATATTGGTAAGGCAGTTTAACATTGCTGCGAACCGAAGGGCAGTTAAGGTTGCGGCGGAAAGCAGCTTTGAGATTCGAAATGATTTGTTTGAAAAGTCCCTAAATCTTTCCGGAAATCAGGTGGATGAGATCGGACTTCCTTCCCTGACCTCAAGACTTACTTCCGATTCCTACAATATTCAGAATTTCATTCGCGCCATGCAGACTATGGGGGTCCGTGCGCCCATGCTGCTTTTTGGAGGGATTTTTGTAACTCTTGTTATGGAGTGGAGATTAGCGCTGATTTTGTGTATCCTTGCACCGATTATGATTGCAATCATGGTCTGCATTTCTCTAAAGGGTATTCCTTTTTACGATATGGTGCAAAACAGTCTGGATGAAATTGTGCGGATCATGCGGGAGAATATTACCGGAATCCGTGTGGTAAAAGCCTTGTCTAAGGAGGATTACGAGCGGGGACGCTATGGGAAGGCCAATGATGACATGGAAAAAAAGGATGCCTATGCAGGTACCGTTATGTCGCTTCCGGTTCCCCTTGTGACCCTGCTCCTTAATGTGGGGCTTACCGTGGTTGTGGTTGTGGGAGCCTATCTGGTAAACAGTGGGGTGACAAAACCCGGAGTAATTCTGGCTTTTCTTACATATTTTAACATGATGCTTATGGGAGTTATGGGCTTAAGCAGAATTTTTGTGATGATGTCAAAAGCCAATGCCTCAGCCATACGTATTGAGCATGTGGTGAAGCTGCAGGATGAACTGGTACCGATACCAACATATGAGGAAAGTACAGATGGGGACGAGGCCTATATCCGTTTTGACCATGTTACCTTTAAATACGGAAAGGATGATCCTCTGGCAGGACATACAAGACAGAATTGTCTGACGGATATTGATTTTCAAATACCAAAGGGTCATTCCCTTGGCATCATCGGCGCAACGGGAGCCGGAAAAACCACTATCATCAATCTGTTGATGCGTTTTTATGATACGACAGAGGGTGAAATCTATATCGCAGGGAAAAATGTAAAATCCTACGAAAAGAAAGCGCTCCATCAAATGTTTGGTGTTGTGTTTCAAAACGATGCGATTTTTGCAGATACCCTAAAGGAAAACATTGCTTTCGGAAGAGATGTGGAGGAGGAACAGATTCTAAAAGCGGTGGAGGAAGCAAGAGCCAAGGAGTTTATAGAAAACTATGATGACGGACTGATGCATGAGGCTGTCATTCATGGTGCAAATTTAAGCGGCGGGCAGAAGCAGCGGATCCTCATTGCAAGGGCCCTTGCTGCAAACCCGGATATTCTGATATTGGATGATTCTTCCAGTGCGCTGGATTACAAGACGGATTCTATGCTTAGAAAAGCCATCCGTAAGAATCACAATACGACAACAACCATTGTCGTAGCACAGCGCATCAGCTCCATCATGACCTTAGATGACATCCTGGTACTGGATGATGGAGTAATGATTGGCCACGGAACCCATGAAGAGCTGATGGAGAACTGTAGTGTGTATCAGGATATATATAAAACACAGATGGGAGGTGCTTAAGGTATGGCAAAAATGGATTCCATCCGTGTGAAACCAAAGGATACAAAGGGAACCCTTCGAAGAGTACTTTCCTATATTGGCCAGTACCGGTATGTGATTGCGCTGGTACTCTTTCTATGTCTTATCAGCAATGCTTTTGCTTTGCTCGGACCATCACTGGCAGGAAATGCCATCAATGAGGCGGCGGCAGGAAAAGGAAAGGTGAATTTTTCCAATGTCTATTATTATGCAGGCCGGATGTTACTTTGTTATCTGGTATCGTCGCTTCTTACCATTGCAATTGATATTATCATGGTTCGTGTCAGTAAGGGAATTGCCCACAAGATGCGAAAGGATGTTTTTGAAAAACTGATGCGTCTTCCGGTGGGCTTTTTTGACCGAAACCAGGCAGGAGATATCATCAGCCGTGTCTCCTATGACATTGATGTTATCAGTACCTGCCTGGCAACGGATGTGGTACAGATTATGACGAGCTTCGTAACGGTCATGGGAGCCTTTATTATGATGGTTTCCATTTCCCCGATTTTAGCCCTTACTGTGCTGGTTACGATACCGCTTTCCGTAGTTTATACCACAAAAATGAGGAAAATCACCCAGCCGCTTTTTTCCAAGCGTTCGAAAAACTATGGAAAAATGAATGGATTTGCAGAGGAAATGCTGTCCGGACAGAAAACGATTCTGGCCTATGCCTACGAGGAGCGGATGCAAAAGCGGTTTAAGGGGATTAACCGAGAGGTGGCAGACTCCTTCAATGAAGCAGAATATTATGGCTGCACCATGGGACCATCTGTGAACGCAATCAACAACCTAAGCTTATGTCTGATTGCCATGTTTGGCTCCATTCTTTATATGAAGGATGTGATCGTCTTAGGACAGATTTCTGCCTTTGTTCTTTATTCCAGAAAATTCTCCGGGCCAATCAATGAAATTGCAAATATTCTGAATGAACTGTACTCTGCATTATCTGCGGCAGAACGGGTATTTAACCTGTTAGATGAAGAGGAGGAGCTGGCAGATCGGGAGGCTGCTACTGAGCTTACCGATGTAAACGGAAATGTAGAGCTTTCCCACGTGTATTTTGGATATGAGGAAGGGAAAACGATTATCCATGATTTGAGCCTGAAGGCAGACGCAGGAAAGCTGATTGCAATTGTAGGACCCACAGGTGCGGGAAAAACAACCATCATCAATCTTTTGATGCGGTTTTATGATGTAAATGCCGGAGCAGTTCTGGTGGATGAGGGAGATATCAGAGATTACACCAGAAGGAGCTTAAGGAGTGCCTATGCCATGGTTCTGCAGGATACCTGGGTTTTTAAGGGAACGATTTTCGAGAACATTGCATACGGAAAAGAAGATGCCACCATGGAGGAGGTAGTAGAAGCGGCGAAGGCAGCAAGCATTCATTCCTTTATCATGCGCCTTCCAAAAGGCTATGACACGGTGATCACAGAGGATGGGGGAAATATTTCAAAAGGGCAAAAGCAGCTCCTTACCATTGCCCGGGCCATGCTGTATGATGCCAAAATGCTGATTTTGGATGAGGCAACCTCAAATGTGGATACCAAGACCGAACGGAAAATCCAAAAAGCCATGCGGGAGCTAATGAAGGATAAGACCTGCTTTGTGATTGCCCACCGCCTATCCACCATTGAAAATGCAGATGCCATATTGGTATTGAACCACGGTGATGTAGTGGAGCAGGGAACCCATGAAGAACTCATGGAAAAAAAGAAATTTTATTACAATTTGTATGCATCACAGTTTGAATGAATATAATGGTTTTTCAGAAATTCGAATTCGTTTTTGGAAAAGTGGGATATAAGCTGGATTCGAGGCATTTATAAATCAGAATTGTGGAATTTGGCAAGATTTGAGGTGCTAGAACTGTCATATACCTAAAATCCTTGAAAAACAACTTCATATTGCAGATTTTTCATGCGAATTGTATTATTTTGAGGCGTGGAATTTGCGGTGTACCTAATATTTGCAATTTCTTAGGTACAGGTTAAAATTAATCCGGTGAAAACATACAATTGACCTCAAAAAACGCTTAAAATGCCGCTTTTTTCATAGATTTTAGGTACTGGAAGAAAAGCAACCGGCAAAATTATACAATTTACCGATCAAGCATGAAGCAGGCTCAACACTCTTTCTTTTTTATTTTACTCTCATTTCGGAAATGTGTTTCTGAGAATGAATTTTGCTATTCGAATTGCAGACCTTAAAGAAACGCCGGTACTTAATGAGTGCTTTTTTACGAATTTAGTACCGCTGCGTTTCGTCAGAGCGAGAGCGTGTCTGCAATCGAATATGCAAATTCATTCCTGAAAACACATTCGAAAAAGAAAGTTTTATTTTCTGCTGAAATCGGTTATACTATTGCAGAACAATACAATTAAGGAACTAAGGGAGGATCTTTGAAATGAAAAAATTGGTAAGTACATTGCTGATAGCAGTACTGAGTGTATCTCTTGTTGCATGTGGTAACAACAATGCAGACAATGATACAAATAACAACGCAAATAACAATACAAACGGTGCCGTTGCGGAAACCCAGACACCGGAGACTCAGGTGCCGGAAACTCAGGTTCCGGAAACAACGGAAAATAATGCTGCAGCAAATGGAGAGACACTTGGTACAACTCTTGCAGCAGATTTTGTGACACAGGTAACTGCAAATGAAAATGCAACTGCCTTGGAAATCGCAGAGGCGGTTCTGACAAATGAAAACATTGCTTTTGCCGGTGCAACGATGGAAGTGGAGCCGGGGCTTTTAAATGGATTTGGAAATGCAGAGATTACCGGTTTTTCTGAGGGAGCCATGTTTGGACCAATGATTGGCACCATCCCGTTTATTGGTTACATTTTTACCTTAGAGGATGGAACAGATGTAGAAGCCTTTAAGGAAAACTTAAAGACAAACGGTGACTTAAGATGGAATATCTGTACAGAAGCCGATGAGATGGTTGTTGAGAGCGCCGGAAATAAAGTGTTCTTTGTAATGTGTCCATCAAGCATGCAAGAGGATATGTAATTTATGCTATTTTCAAGCATACCATTT
This sequence comes from uncultured Agathobacter sp., assembly GCA_945910395.1. GTDB lineage: Bacteria > Bacillota > Clostridia > Lachnospirales > Lachnospiraceae > Roseburia. The sequence continues at coordinate 56,095 of CAMDYX010000007.1, forward strand.
TTATTTTATTTTTTGCCGGTTACACTTCTTGTGTATTATCTGGCACCGGAAAAATGTAAAAATTTTATACTGCTTATCGCAAGCCTCATCTTTTATGGATGGGGAGAGCCTCGTTTTGTCTTCGCGCTGCTTGGCGCAACAATTCTTGGCTTTCTGTTTGGACTTTTGATTGGAAAATTTGAAGGAACAAAGTGGTCACTGGTTTTTCTGCTTTTATCGGTATCATCCAGTGTCGGATTGCTGTTGTATTTTAAGCTGGGAACCTTTTTCCCCATCGGGGTAAGCTTTTATACCTTCCAGCTTTTAAGCTATACCATCGATGTGTATCGAAAAGAAGTAAAACCACAAAAAAATTTTGTGATTTTGGCTACCTATGTTTCCATGTTTCCCCAGCTCATAGCAGGACCTATTGTGCGATATCAGGACATTGAAATGCAGCTTTTTTCACGAAAGCTGCATTTTTCCAATATCTCGGAGGGAATCCGGCGATTTGTCCTGGGACTTGGCAAAAAGGTATTGATTGCAAATGCGTTAGGGGAGCTGTGTGAGATCTTCCGGGCATCAAATGAGAAATCCGTTGCCTTTTTCTGGCTCTATGCGGTTTCCTTTATGCTTCATATTTATTTTGATTTTTCCGGATACAGCGACATGGCCATCGGACTTGGAAAAATGCTGGGATTTGACTTTCTGGAGAATTTCAATTATCCCTATATTTCAAGGAGCATTGCCGAATTCTGGAGAAGATGGCATATCTCTTTAGGAAGCTGGTTTCGGGATTATGTGTATATCCCTCTTGGAGGAAACCGGGTTTCCAAAGCCAGATGGATTTTTAATATTGCAGTGGTGTGGTTTTTGACCGGCTTCTGGCATGGCGCCGCCTGGAATTTCATAGTATGGGGCATGATGTTTGCAGTGCTTCTGTTACTGGAAAAACTGGTATATGGTGAGTGGCTGAAAAAATCAAAGGTGTTCAGTCACGCTTATGTACTTCTTATGGTTCTGCTTAGCTTTGTGATTTTTAATGCAACAGATTTGAGGGAGGCGGCAGACTATATTGCGGCAATGTTTGGCTTTGGTGCATATCCGCTTATCAGTGACGAATTTGTATTTTATCTTAAAAATTTTGGTATGCTATTGTTGGTGGGAACCATTGGAGCAACACCTCTTCCTGCGCGCCTTATGGGATGGATGAAGGGGAGGGCTTCCCTTGAAAAAGGAGTAAATCTTTTGGAGATATCCGGCCTTCTTGTTCTTTTTGTTCTGGTGACGGCATATCTGGTGGATGGCTCCTTTAACCCATTTTTGTATTTTCGATTCTAGGAGAGCATATGTCGGAAAAAATGAAGAATAGAATTCTCCCCCTTGTTATGGCATTGTTCATCGGGGGAATGTGTCTGGTATCTGTTTTTACGCCGGACAAGGAGTATAGCAATGCGGAAAGAAGAAGGCTTGCAGAGATGCCGGAGCTTTCGGTGGAAACTCTTATGAATGGAAGCTTTATGAAAGATTTTGAAAGCTATACCATGGATCAGTTTCCTCTGCGGGAAACCTTCCGGAGCATAAAGGCATCTGCCGAGCTTTCCTTGTTTGGGAAGAAAACGGTAAACGGATATTATGCTGTGGAGGAATCCATCTCAAAGCTGGAATATCCCATGAACACCCAGATGCTTAACAATGCGGTAAATAAATTTGATTATCTGTATGAGACTTATCTTTTGCCGGAGAATATCAAACCCTATCTTGTGATGGTGCCGGATAAAAACTATTATCTGGCAGAGAACAACGGATATCTGTCCATGGATTATGGGGAGCTTTTTTCCTATGTAACAGAGGCTGCCCCATATATGAAGAATATTAAGATAGAGGATCTGCTGTCAGCGGAGGATTACTATCTTACGGATACCCATTGGAGGCAGGAAAAAATTATAGATGTGGCAGAGCGGATTGCGGAACAGATGGGAACAAAGCTTTGCGATTCTTATGTAGAAAATAAACTAAAGGAGCCCTTTTACGGAGTGTATTTTTATCAGTCAGCCTTAGGAAGCTCGCCGGATGAACTGATCTATCTTACCAGCGATGTGTTAGACAAGTGTATTGTGACCTATTATGACTATGGGACCCCGAAAGAAGGAGATTTGTACAATTTAAAGAAGGCTGCAGGAAATGATGCCTATGAGATCTTTTTGTCAGGGTCTGCCCCTATTGTGTCTATTGAGAATCCGGAGGCATTAACCTCCAAAGAGCTTATTATTTTCCGGGATTCCTTTGGAAGCAGCCTGGCTCCGCTTTTGGTAAGCGGCTACGAAAAAATTACCCTGGTGGATATCCGATATGTGCAGAGCAGCTCTGTTGGGGAGTTTGTAGACTTTGCAGATTGTGATGTATTGTTCTTATACAGTACAATGCTTTTAAATAATAGTGGTGCTTTACGATAGCGGAAGCTTTTTTTGGGCGGGATCCTTGCAGAGCAGATATTCAAACAATAGACCGGCTGCCATCCAAAGTGGAAAATAGTCGAAGCGTATGACACCATGAAAGGAGTATTTCGCATCCTTGTAGCACCAGGGGCAGACACCCAGGGCGGTAAGAATTGTGCCGGTAACGAATTCGGTTGCCATGATGAGGGCACCGTATAGTATACTTCGAAGGAACATGGGCCATTCTTTGATGTGCGAGTAAATGGGAACAAAAAAGACGGCCATTCCGTAAATCGGAAACATCCACAGGGATGTGCGACCGCTTAAATCAAAGTTTCCGTCTATGAGTGATTTTAAGGATGTAAAGGTAATCTCGATACACCATCCGGTTAAGCCTGCTTTTAAAAAGTTCTTGAAAGTCATCGTATGTTTCCTCCCCACATAAGGATAAGGTTTCCAGATAAGGGAAAAAATATACGGAAATTTTTCTTGCCGAGGCAGTATAAATTTGTCGACATATTTTGACAAATTCCGTTCCGTTTGTTTATATATAGTTATAAGGTAGTAAGACAAGTGGGAGGCAGACATGGAGAAAATTAGATGTGCGATTGCAGATGATAATGAGCGTATGGCAAAGCTACTTTGTGCCATTGTTTCAAGTGACGATGAGATGGAGGTTATCGGAACAGCAAAGGATGGTGAAGAAGCATTTGCACTTATTCGGGACAAGCAGCCGGATGTTATGCTTCTTGATGTTGTTATGCCAAAATTAGACGGAATAGGAGTGCTTGAAAAGGTCTCAAATGATAACAGTTTAAAGAAGAGACCGGCATTTATCATGATTAGCGCCATTGGACAGGAGCAGATTACGGAGGATGCTTTCAATCATGGTGCGGATTACTATATAATGAAGCCCTTTGACAATGAAATGGTAATCAGTCGAATCAAGAAGATTCGCGATAAGCAGAATGGTGTGGGTAATAAGAAGGTCAGCGCCTATGAAAAGCTTGAGCCGGCCTCAGAAGAAACCTTAGAAAATGTGGTGACGGATATTATTCATGAGGTTGGGGTACCGGCACACATTAAGGGATACCAATATTTAAGAGAAGCAATTATCATGTCTGTAAATGATATGGAAATGCTTAATTCCATCACAAAGATTTTGTATCCGAGTATTGCAAAGAAATTCGATACTACGCCCAGCAGAGTGGAACGTGCAATCAGGCATGCTATTGAAGTGGCCTGGAGCAGAGGAAAGATGGATACCATTGATGAAATGTTTGGATATACCATCTCGAATGGTAAGGGAAAACCTACAAATTCCGAATTCGTCGCGCTGATAACAGACCGGATTCGACTTCAAATGAAAATGAAATAAAGGAAAAATCCTCTCTTGTCGAAGACAAATTGATAAGAAAGGATTTTTCTTTATTTTTCCTCTGAAAGAGATTATAATGGAAGAAGGATTAGGGGTAATCTTTAGGAGGTTTTTATGAAAAAAATATTATTTGTTTCTTCGGAAGCGGTCCCATATATAAAGACGGGAGGACTTGCGGATGTAGTGGGTTCTCTGCCAAGGTACTTTGACAAGGAAAACTATGATGTTCGGGTGATTCTTCCAAAGTACGCATGTATGGACAGCTCCTTTTTGCCGGAGCTAAAGTTTCTTTGTCATTTTTATGTGGACCTGAACTGGCGCAAACAATATGCCGGAATCTTATCTGCAGAGTATAAAGGAATAACCTACTATTTTGTAGATAATGAATTTTATTTTGGCGGGCCAAGCCCATATCATAATATTTATGAGGATGTGGAGAAGTTTGCATTCTTCTCAAAGGCAGTTCTTTTGGCACTGCCATATATTGATTTTGCAGCGGATGTAATTCACTGTAACGATTGGCAGACCGGACTGCTCCCGGTGTTTCTTCGAACCACCTTCGGCAGTGACCCGTATTATGCAAAAATAAAGACCGTTTTTTCCATTCACAACATGAAGTTCCAGGGAAGATGGAGGATTAAGGAAATCATGGATATCACCGGACTTCCGGCCTCCTTGTTCAATTCCAAAGAATTGGAGTCTTATGGGGAGTCCAATTATCTGAAGGGTGGAATTGTATATTCCAACGCGGTGTCAACCGTAAGTCCTTCCTATGCCTTTGATATTACCACACCGGAAGGCGGAGAGGGCTTGAATGGACTGATGTATGCAAGGCGAAATGATCTCTACGGCATATTAAACGGCCTTGACTTTGAAGAATATAATCCGCAGAATGACCCATATATCAAAGCTCATTTTAGCGCTGCGGATCCCTTTGAAGGAAAGGCAAGGAATAAACGGTTATTGCAGGAGGGGGCAGGTCTTCCGGTAAAAGAAGAGGCCTTCTTGATTGGTATGGTCTCCCGTATGACAGATCAAAAGGGCTTTGATCTTGTGGCCTATATGATGGACGAGATGCTTTCGACGATGAATGTACAGTTTGCAATTCTTGGAACCGGTGAAGAGAGATATGAAAACATGTTTCGCCATTTCCAAAATAAATACCCGGATAAGCTGTCTGCCCATATCGGCTATTCGGAGGAACGGGCACACCAGATATATGCATCCTGTGACGCATTTCTGATGCCATCTCTTTTTGAGCCCTGCGGCCTTTCCCAAATGATGTCCATGCGATACGGAACTATTCCGATTGTAAGGGAGACAGGAGGCCTTAAGGATACTGTAGAAGCCTACAACGAATATGAGCATACCGGAACCGGCTTCTCCTTTGCCAATTATAATGCTCATGATATGCTTCATGTCATAAAGTATGCAAAGGATGTATTCGATAACGACAAAGCAGGCTGGCAGGATATGATGAAGCGTGCCATGAATCAGGATTACTCCTGGAGAGCATCCGCACGGGAATATGAGAAACTTTATGATAAATTGTTGAATATTGAATAACAAAAAGGGACTGTGTTTTCACACAGTCCTTTTCTTTTTGTCAATAAATCATCAATGTGCCCTCATCCTTTTTATATATATACGCATTGTCGGACAGGATTTCTTCGCCTGACAGCTCAGTTTCATTGACCTGCGCAATCATACTTCGAAAGACCTCCGGTTCACAGGGCTGGTCAATGGGCAGAATTAAAACCTCATGGATACTGCTGGGGATGATAATCAGGTCTGAGTGGAAATGATTGGACAGCTCAGGCAAAAGAGAATCATATAACAGAACGGTTGCACCATTTGTCCGGTATTTATTGGTCAAAATGTACATTGGACAATTCAGATCCGCAAGAGAAAGGCCGCTAGGCCCCATCAGGGAAAGAATGACCCCTGCCATATCTTCTATATGGACGGGCAAAAGCAGAGGCGTATTATCTTTTGCATGGGAAAAGAGGGTATCGGTGTCAATGTTCCAAAAGGAAAGATGATGATTGTGGATCAGAATGCCTGCCTGCTCCTTGGACGATACGCTAAGTAAGCAGTAAAAGATAATTGCAAAATCCAGATATCTGATATGTGGGACTTCCTTGAGCAACTCACAGTTTCTCTCATAGTTTACAAGACGGTATACAATTCGTTTCTTTGCCTTCTTGTAATCGGTATAAAGGGTGGCATCGAAGTCCTGTTTTGGCTGATACATTTCATAGCAATCCAGTATATCATCACATATTTTTTCAAGGGATTCCCCTTTTGAAAAGCGCTCATAGTATGGTACAAGGTAAATCAGCGGTGATATATTGATATCTGATTTCATAATGATGATTCCGTCATATGTGACACCATTATTTTTTGTGATTTGGTGAAACTTGAAATGCTGTTTACCAAGTTTGGCTGAAAATTCTTTTTCTATTAATGTAATAAATTCCTGATAATTCATAATTCTCCTTCTTATCGGAACATATTACAATCACGGGAAAATGTGCACGAGGTGTGCGGGATAAAAGAAAACCACGATAAAACTTATCGTGGTTATACTTTATCATTTTTTTATGAGAAGTACAAGTACTAATTTGCCTTTAATCTTGCCCATAGATCATTGTAAAGCTCCGTCATTTCATCGTCTAAGAGACGGTATACTTCACAGTTTGCCACATCTGCTTCCGTTGGATGAACCGCTCTGTAGAGAGATTCATTTTCCTTTAATTCTTCATCCATGTTCTCATCCACAGATATTACAGGGGAGGCGTAGTACACATACTCAAAGTTTGCCATTGCAACATCATCACGGCAGGTATAGTTCAAAAATTCGTAAACTGCATCAATATCCTGACAGGTCTGTGGAATGAACCAGGAGTCAATCCAGAAATTAGAACCCTCTATTGGAACCGAGTAGGCCAGATTTTCATTTAAATCCATGGCGGAAGCGGCTTCTCCGGAATAGCACAGGGCCAGTGCATAGTTTTCAGCAGCCATTTCATCACAGGTTTCCGATTCAAAAAATGCAGATACATCCGGACTTTGCTTTAACAGAATGTTCAATGCTTCATCCAATTTTTCGGGATCTGTTTCATTGATGGAGTAACCGAGGGTGCGAAGGGCAGGAGTGAAGCAGTCACGGACGGAGGCAATCATGATCATGTCATTTGCGTACTTTCCGTTCCAAAGCACATCCCAGCTTTCCACGTCAGCAGCATCCACCAGATTGGTATTGTAAAGGATACCAAGGGTTCCGTAAAAATAAGGTACCGTGTAACAATGATCCGGATCAAAGGAAGCGGATATATCAATGATATCCGGGTCAATTCCCGCATAATTTGGAATGGAAGCATAATCCATGGGAAGAAGCTCATCCTCTGAAACTAATTTCTCAATGATGTAGTCGGAGGTGCAGATGACATCATAATCAATGGCTCCGGTCTTGTATTTGGTATACATTTCTTCGGGGTCTTCATATTCCTCATAATTAACAAGAATTCCGGTTTCCTCCGTAAACTGGGCAAGCTTATCTTCGTCATAGTATTTTCCGTAGTTTAATACGGTTATGGAACGAACCCCACCCTTGGTATGCTGACTGGACAGAAATACACCTGTGGTACCGAGCAGCAAAATTGCAACGATGCTGATGCTTGCAACACGCCTGCACAGATAGGTGGTATGTGCCTTCTTTGCTGCCTTCTCATCCTTGACAGGAACCGCAATGGTCTTCTCCGGGTGGAGATTGGCTGCGATAAGAAGCAGTAATACAGTAAAGAAAAGGATAGTAGAAAGTGCGTACAGTTCAGGTTTTACTCCTTTTTTCAATTCCGCGTAGAGCATGGTGGAAAGTGTGTTTACTCCGGCACCACGGGTAAAGTAGGTGATGCTGAAATCATCCAGTGACATGGTAACTGCCATGAGAAAGCCGGAAAAAACTCCGGAGCTGATTTCCGGCCAGGTTACTTTAAAAAAGGCATAAAGCGGGGAAGCACCCAGGTCCAAAGCCGCTTCGTAGGTATACGGATTCGTCTGCTTCAGCTTCGGCAGCACATTCAAAATCACGTAGGGAATATTAAAGGTAATATGGGCAATCAAAACTGTCACAAAACCAAGATCCATGAACTTTACAAACAAAAGCATCATGGAAATTCCTGTGACGATGTCCGCATTTAAAAGTGGAATATTGGTAGCACCGAGATAGAAGGTCTGACTTTTTCTCTTCATGGCGCTGATTCCGATGGCAGCGAGGGTTCCGATAATGGTGGAGATTACCGCTGCAAGAAGGGTAATCTGAAGAGTTGTTGCAAAGGCAGACATGATGCTCTGACTTTCAAAGCATTTCCGATACCACTCTAAGGTAAAACCTCCCCAATTCACTCGGGATCTGGAATTGTTGAAGGAAAGTACGATAAGAACGATAATCGGTAAGTATAAAAAAAGAAAAATAAGTCCTAAGTATAAACGGGAGGCATGTTTTTTTACCATAAAGCGGTACCTCCTTCCTCATCCTTTCCAAAGAGACCGGTAAGTGCCATACTGATCAGAACAAATATCATAAGAACAATGGAAAGTCCGGAACCTGCATGCCACTGGGAGCCATGTATGAAGTCCTGTTCAATGACATTTCCAATCAAAAGAACCTTTCCGCCTCCTAAAATCTGGGAGATCGCAAAGGAGGTCAGGGATGGAACAAACACCATTACGATACCGCTGATCACACCGGATAAAGTCAGGGGAAGAATGATTTTAATAAAAATGGTTATATTGTTTGCGCCAAGATCCTTAGCGGCTTCAATCCAGTCCTTTCTGATCCTACCCATGGAATTGTAGATTGGAAGAATCATGAAGGGTAAAAAATCATATACCATACCCAAAACCACGGCCATGGTAGTGTTCATAATGGAAAGATTCGGAAGTCCTAAGGTTGACAAAAACACATTGAGGACTCCATTTTTTGCAAGAAGCTGTTTCCAGGCCATAAGGCGCAGCATGAAATTCATCCACATGGGAAGCATAAAAATAAAAACCACAAAGCTCTGATTCTTGATCTGCATCCCGTTTAAAATCATGGCAAGGGGATAAGCAAGAACCAGGCAGATAACAGTGCACAGAACACCAAGCTCTAAGGACAGCAAAAGCGCACTAAAATTGGCATGGGAAGTAATGGCAGTAATGTTTTCCAGTGTAAAGCTTCCGTCACTTTCCGTGAAGGCATAGTAGACAATCATCAGAAGAGGCAGAAGAATAAAGCCGATGATCCAGATAAGATATGGACCTGCCAGCAGTTGTTTTTTTGATTTATTCATCAATTTCCACGACCTCCTCATCCGATGATTCCGGTTTGTGCATGATCTGAATGTTAAAGGGAGTAACATTGATTCCTACATGGGTATTTACCGGAACATATTTGGTAGTGTGGACAAGCCATTCGTATCCGTTGGCCATAACGTCATATTCATAGTGAACTCCCTTGAAGATAATGGAGGTAATATCACCCTCCATCTGGCCCTCGCCGGGTTCCACCAGCTTTACATCCTCTGGCCGGATAACCACATCTACCGGACAGTTCTGTCCAAAGCCTTCATCGACACAGGGCATTTTTACTCCGAGAATTTCTACCAGACGATCTTCAATCATGATGCCGTCCAGGATATTACTGTGACCGATAAAGTCAGCAACAAAGGCGTTTTTCGGTTCATTGTAGATATCCTCCGGGGTACCGATCTGCTGGATATAGCCCTGATTCATAACCACAATGGTATCGGACATGGTAAGCGCCTCCTCCTGATCGTGGGTTACATATACGAAGGTAATCCCCAGCTCTTCCTTTAGGCGCATCAGCTCGTACTGCATGTTCTGACGTAGCTTTAAATCCAGTGCTCCAAGAGGTTCATCGAGAAGAAGAACCTTTGGCTCGTTTACAATCGCCCGGGCAATGGCGATACGCTGCTGCTGACCGCCGCTTAAGGAATCCACAGAACGGTTTTCAAAACCCTCCAGATTCACAAGCTTCAGGGCGTATTTGATTTTGTCATCAATGTAAGCCTTACTTTTTTTGCTGATCTTCAGACCAAAGGCTATGTTTTCCGCAATCGTCATGTGAGGGAAAAGAGAATACTTCTGGAAAACCGTATTCAGCTTTCTTTCATTGGCAGGAAGATTGGTGATATCCTTGGAATCAAAGAGGATTTTGCCGGAATCCGGTTTCTCAAAGCCGCCAAGCAGACGAAGCGTGGTTGTCTTTCCGCAACCGGAGGGCCCTAATAGGGTGACGAACTCGTTTTCACGGACATAGAGATTAAATTCATCCAGTACCAGACTGCCATTGTAGCTTTTGGAAATATCAATAAACTCGATCAGATTTTTTTTCATTTTTTTATAGGAACCTTTCTCGTTTGTTTTTCGCTTTAAACCATTAAAATGTGCTTTTTTCATTGTCTGAAAAAAAGTGCAAAATGTCAATATATTTTAAATAAGAAATAAAAAATTATGAAGACGAAACACTTGATTTTAACATACGGATTTGATATGATTGTTTTTGCTTGAAAAAGCATGCCGATATGGCTCAGTAGGTAGAGCGTCTCACTCGTAATGAGAAGGTCAGGGGTTCGAATCCCCTTATCGGCTTTCAGAGTCGTATATTTGCGGCTCTTTCTTAATAATAAGGAGACAAACGATGAAGGAAAAGTTCTCAAAGATCTGGGATTTGATAAAAAAGAATAAGCAGCTGGTTACGATTGGTTTATATGCTGTTGTGATGCTTGCGGCAATTCTTACGGGAATTTTCGGATTGACTCAGGCTGCAGCTGCAGTATGTATTGTAGTTGTTATAGAGGCTGCAATTGCCGCTCTTATGCATAATGTGGAAATCTGGATTCACGGGATTGTGTTGGTTATTGAAATTATTGCGGGAATCCTTATCTCAAGGGTGCCGCTTATCATCTTATGTGCAGTTGTCTATGTGGTAACGATTTTAGCACTTAGAGTACTTTATAAAGGAAAGGAATAAAATATGGATAGTGACAGTTACAGTCAGAAGCAGCTTGATGATTTGTTTTTACGGATGATTTCCTTCTATGAAGGAGATCCAAAAAGAATTCAGCATTTTACAAAGGTTCACAGTTTTTCCAGAATTATCGGAATCGAGGAAGAGCTGGATGATACCACCTTGTTTATCCTTGAGGCAGCAGCCTATATCCATGACATCGGGATACGACCGGCAGAAGAAAAGTATGGAAAATGCGATGGAAAGCTTCAGGAGCAGGAGGGACCGATTTATGCCCAGCAGATATTATCGGAGCTGGGATTTGAGAACTACATGATCGAGAGAATCTGTTATCTCATCGGACACCATCATACATACACAAATGTTGAAGGAATGGATTATCAAATACTGATCGAAGCGGATTTCTTGGTAAATCTCTTCGAAGATGACTTAAGCGACCGTGAAATCCAGAGTGTATATGAACGCATTTTTAAAACCGAGACCGGAAAACGACTCTTCTGTGAAATGTACGGATATGCGGAGGAAGTATGAATAAGATCAATTATCAGACCATGATGGAGTCTTTGATAAAGGAACATTGTGACGTGGGAGAAATCCCGCGTCTTTTGTTACACAGCTGCTGCGGTCCCTGTAGCTCTTACTGTATAAAGCTTTTGTCGGAGCACTTTTTGGTAACGGTTTTGTACTATAATCCAAATATTTTCCCGCCGGAGGAGTATGCGCATCGGGCAGAAGAACAGAAGCGCTTTATTGAGGCGTTCCCTACAAAAAATCCGGTGGTCTTTCTGGAAGGACGATTTGAACCGAAGGAATTTTACGATGCCGTAAAAGGCTATGAGGATGTCCCAGAGGCAGGAGAGCGCTGCTTTTTGTGCTATGAGCTCCGGCTTCGGGAGACAGCGAGGATTGCAAAGGAGCAGAAGTTTGACTTTTTTACAACGACGCTTTCCATCAGTCCATTAAAAAACGCAGAGAAATTAAATGAGATTGGCAAACGGCTGGAAGAGGAATATAATGTAAAATATCTGTATTCCGATTTTAAGAAAAAGGATGGCTATAAGCAGTCTACAGAGATTTCAAAGCAGTATGATATGTACCGGCAGTATTATTGTGGATGTGTGTTTTCAAAAAATGAGCGTGACAGGCAGATCGCGGCAAAGGAAGAAAGAGAGGAATAGATTATGGCACAATTATGGGGAGGACGCTTTACCAAGGAAACCGATAAGCTGGTTTACAATTTTAATGCGTCGATATCTTTTGACCAGAAATTCTATAAGCAGGATATCGAGGGAAGCATTGCTCATGTGAAGATGCTTGGAAAACAGGGCATTCTGACCGAGAAGGAGATGGAGGATATTGTTTCCTGCCTGCAGGATATCTTACAGGATGTGGAAAATAACCGGCTGGAAATTACGGATACCTATGAGGATATTCACAGCTTTGTGGAGGCAAAGCTTATTGAGCACCTTGGAGATACCGGAAAGAAGCTTCATACCGGAAGAAGCAGAAACGATCAGGTGGCTTTGGATATGAGACTTTATACCAGGGAGCAGGTGAAGGAAACCGATGAACTCCTCGGAAAGCTGTTAGAGGTTCTTCTATCCATTATGAAGGAACACACTAAGACCATCATGCCGGGCTTTACCCATCTTCAGAAGGCACAGCCCATCACCCTGGCTCACCATATGGGGGCATATTTTGAGATGTTCAAGCGGGACCGCCTGCGTCTTCATGATATCTATGACCGTATGAATTATTGTCCGCTGGGATCCGGTGCCCTTGCGGGAACCACCTATCCCTTGGACCGTGAATATACGGCAGAACTTTTAGGCTTTTACGGGCCATGCCTAAACAGTATGGACGGCGTGTCCGACAGGGATTATCTGATCGAGTTCCTTTCTGCACTTTCCATCATTATGATGCATCTTTCCCGTTTTTCGGAGGAGGTAATCATCTGGAATTCCAATGAGTATCAGTTCGTGGAAATCGACGATGCCTATAGCACCGGAAGCAGTATTATGCCGCAGAAAAAGAACCCGGATATTGCAGAGCTTGTGCGCGGTAAGACAGGACGTGTCTATGGGGCGCTGACCTCGCTCCTTACTACCATGAAGGGAATCCCCCTTGCATACAACAAGGACATGCAGGAGGATAAGGAGCTTTCCTTTGATGCCTTCGATACCGTAAAGGGATGCATTGCCCTGTTTACCGGCATGTTAAGAACCATCCGGTTTAATAAAGAGGTTATGAGAAAAAGTGCCAACAATGGCTTTACCAATGCGACAGATGCTGCTGACTATCTGGTAAACCATGGAGTGCCCTTCCGGGATGCCCATGGAATCATCGGACAGATCGTGCTTTACTGCATTGATAAGAACATAGCCATTGATGATATGAGCTTAGAGGAGCTCAAGAGCTTTTCTCCGGTATTTGAGCAGGATATCTACGATGCGATTTCCATGGAGACCTGTGTGAACAAGAGGCTGACCATCGGAGCTCCCGGAAAACAGGCCATGGAAGCCGTAATTGCGCAGGAAGAAGAGCAATTGTGCAAGTTGAACAACTTTTTTACAAAGTAAAAGGTAATTTAATAAGGTTTTTTGCTTGTAATTCATAAGAAATTCAAGTATTATATTGTCTAACAAAGACAGATGTACGCGAGAAGCGGACAAAAAGAAGAGGAGCGTTTGCAAAAATGAGTGAGAAATTAAAGGTTGGTATTTTAGGCGGTACAGGAATGGTAGGACAGAGATTTATCTCTCTCCTTGAGAATCATCCATGGTTTGAGGTAACTACGATTGCCGCCAGCCCAAGAAGTGCCGGAAAGACCTATGAAGAGGCAGTGGGAGATCGCTGGAAGATGGATACTCCCATGCCGGAAGCAGTAAAGAAGCTTGTGGTTATGAATGTTAATGAAGTGGAAAAGGTTGCTTCCCAGGTAGATTTCGTATTTTCTGCGGTTGATATGACAAAGGAAGAAATTAAAAAGATCGAAGAGGATTATGCAAAGGCAGAGACACCGGTAGTGTCTAACAACAGTGCACACCGTTGGACACCGGATGTTCCGATGGTAGTTCCGGAAATCAATCCACAGCATATGGAGGTAATCAAGTATCAGAAGGAGCGTCTTGGCACTACAAGAGGATTTGTGGCTGTAAAGCCAAACTGTTCTATCCAGTCCTATGCGCCTGTTCTTACCGCATGGAAGGAATTTGAACCATACGAAGTAGTAGTTACTACCTATCAGGCAATTTCCGGAGCAGGAAAGACCTTCAAGGATTGGCCGGAGATGG
>CAMDYX010000008.1 GCA_945910395.1 uncultured Agathobacter sp.
TGTTTCTGGTTCTCTCTAATGGATATTCTCTTCCAGCCAAGGTTTTTTCCTCCTATATTTAGTCGGCACAAAATTTCCAGCTTACACTGAAAATTAGAAACGATAGTGAGCAAACGCCTTGTTTGCTTCTGCCATCTTGTGCATGTCTTCTTTTCTCTTTACAGCTGCACCCGTGTTGTTTGCAGCGTCCATAATTTCGTTTGCAAGTCTCTCTGCCTGAGTCTTCTCACCTCTCGCACGAGAATAGGTGGTTAACCAGCGAAGAGCCAAAGCCTGACGACGATCAGAGCGAACCTCGATAGGTACCTGATAGGTAGCTCCACCGATACGTCTTGCTTTTACTTCGAGAGCTGGCATGATATTGTTCATAGCCTCTTCGAATACTTCAAGAGCTGGTCTTCCTGTCTTTTCTTCTACACTAGCAAATGCGCCGTATACAATCTTCTGAGCTACGCCCTTCTTGCCATCTAACATGATGCTGTTGACAAGCTTGGTAACTACTTTGCTGTTGTACATTGGATCTGCTAATACGTCTCTTTTCTGAGTATGTCCTTTACGTGGCACGTTACTTCCCTCCTTAACTAAATTTGTTTGGTTAAATCATCGGTACTCACATGTGTCTTTCAAATGTGTTTCGTGCAGGTTTATCATTCAAAAATAATCCCAACACTAACCATAAGTTCTGTTTGTGAATAACTTTTTTTGGCAGTAATTACTTACCAGCCTTTGGTCTCTTAGCGCCGTACTTTGAACGAGCCTGCTTTCTGTTTGCAACACCAGCGGTATCTAAGGTACCACGGATGATGTGGTAACGTGTACCTGGTAAATCCTTAACACGGCCACCACGGATCAGAACAACGCTATGCTCCTGAAGATTGTGTCCTTCTCCTGGAATGTAAGATGTTACTTCGATTCCGTTTGAAAGACGAACTCTGGCGATCTTTCTAAGAGCTGAGTTAGGTTTCTTAGGTGTAGCAGTCTTAACAGCTGTACATACACCACGCTTCTGTGGAGAAGAGTTATTGATCGGTCTCTTCTGAAGAGAGTTATAGCTTCTCTGAAGTGCAGGTGCAGTAGATTTCTTTACTGTAGTCTGACGTCCCTTTCTTACTAACTGGTTGAATGTTGGCATTATTTTCACCTCCTGTAAGTATAGTTTAAAACTGCGCGCTCTAATGCACGCTAAATTATTATAAGTATTTCTCTGTCCCTTGTCAAGCAAAAAATGAAAAAGGAAAAGCCTCTAACAGCTTTTCCTTTTTTAATCTTTTTCTTTCGTATGTCTGAAAAATTCTCCGGCTTATTCTTCTACGGATTCCTCGGATACCTCTGCTTCCATATCCTCAAAATCAAGCTCATCCAATTCATCAAAAGAAATCTCATCATCTGCATTGATATCACTGTCTAACTTGATGTTGCGATATCTTCTCATACCGGTTCCAGCCGGAATCAGTTTTCCGATAATTACGTTTTCCTTCATACCGATGAGTGGATCAATCTTGCCCTTGATTGCAGCTTCGGTAAGAACCTTCGTTGTCTCCTGGAAGGAAGCAGCTGAAAGGAAGGAATTTGTAGCAAGGGAGGCCTTTGTAATACCAAGAAGTACCTGTGAGGACTCTGCCAAGCTCTTTCCTTCTTCTTCTAGCTTCTCATTCATCTCAAGAAGGTCAAGTGCATCTACCATGCTTCCGGGAAGAAGTCCTGAATCACCAGCCTCTTCAACACGTACCTTCTGCAAGCACTGACGAACAATGACTTCAATATGCTTATCATTGATTTCTACACCCTGCAGACGATATACACGCTGTACTTCACGAAGCATGTAATCCTGAACGGCACGCACACCCTTGATCTTTAAAATATCATGTGGATTTACAGAACCTTCGGTAAGTTCATCACCTGCCTCAAGTACTGCTCCATCCATGATCTTGATACGTGAGCCATAAGGAATCAAGTATGTCTTTGTCTCTCCGGTCTCATTGTTGGTAACGATAACCTCACGCTTTTTCTTGGTATCCTTAATGGTTGCCACACCACCGAACTCGGTAATGATTGCAAGTCCCTTTGGCTTACGAGCCTCAAAGATTTCCTCTACACGAGGAAGACCTTGTGTAATATCGTTACCGGCAACACCACCTGTATGGAAGGTTCTCATGGTAAGCTGTGTACCAGGCTCACCGATGGACTGTGCTGCGATAATACCGATTGCTTCACCAACCTGAACGGCCTGACCGGTTGCCATGTTTGCTCCGTAGCACTTTGCACATACACCCATGTGTGAACGGCAGGTAAGAACTGTACGGATCTTTACGGACTCAATCGGATTGCCATTCTCATCAACACCCTTGCTTACAATTGCTGCAGCACGCTTCGGTGTGATCATATGGTTTGCTTTCACAATCATGTTTCCGTCTTTATCATAGATGGAATTGCAGGAGAATCGTCCTGTAATTCTTTCCTGTAAGCTCTCAATCTCTTCTTTTCCTTCCATGAAGGCTTTTACAACCATTCCCGGAATCTCACGGTTTGTTCCCGCACAGCAATCTGATTCGCGAACAATAATGTGCTGAGAAACGTCTACCAGACGTCTGGTCAGGTATCCGGAGTCTGCGGTACGAAGAGCGGTATCAGAAAGACCCTTACGAGCTCCATGTGCGGACATGAAGTACTCCAATACGTCAAGACCTTCACGGAAGTTTGACTTGATTGGCAACTCGATGGTTCTACCGGTTGTATCAGCCATCAAACCACGCATACCGGCAAGCTGCTTGATCTGCTTGTCAGAACCACGGGCTCCGGAATCAGCCATCATAAAGATGTTGTTATACTTATCCAATCCGGAAAGAAGTGCATGCGTAAGTTCATCATCTGTCTCTTTCCAGGTCTCAACAACTTCTTTATAACGCTCTTCGTCTGTAATAAGACCACGCTTATACTGCTTCGTGATGCGGTCTACCGTATTCTGGGCATCCTCAATCATCTGTGGCTTCTGAGGAGGCACGGTCATATCAGAAATTGATACGGTCATGGCAGCCTGGGTAGAATACTTATAACCCATTGCTTTTACGTTATCAAGAACCTCAGCGGTGGTTGTAGCGCCATGAACATTGATTACTTTTTCAAGGATCTTCTTGATCTGCTTCTTTCCAACGTGGAAATCAACCTCAAGCTTTAAGGCATTCTCAGGATTTGTTCTGTCTACAAAGCCAAGATCCTGCGGAATGTTCTCATTGAAGATCAAAAGTCCTACGGTTACAGGAATAAATCCTGAAACCTCGGTTCCGTCTTCCAAGGTTGCTGTACGATATACGTAAATCGTCTGGTGGAGTGTAATCTCTTTATTCTCATATGCAAGCATTGCAAGATTTGCACTACCGAAACGGTATCCAAACAAATCTATTGGCTTACAGAGAATACGGCGGTTACCATCCTCCACATCCTCAAACCAGATGTAATCGTATAATCCAAGCTCACTCTTTCCGGTCTTTTCATCCGGAGTGGTAAGCTTCTTCAGTTCTTCAAGATCATTATACACCTTGTCAGACACTGCCAAAGCAACCTTCTTTGGATCATCCTTGTAATCTGCAAGCTTTCTCATAGTAAGGTAGTAAACTCCAAGGATCATATCCTGTGAAGGAACCGCTACGAGTCCACCATCAGATGGCTTTAACAGGTTGTTTGGTGAAAGAAGCATGAATCTGCACTCTGCCTGTGCCTCAACAGAAAGCGGAAGATGGACAGCCATCTGGTCTCCGTCGAAGTCGGCATTGAATGCGGTACATACCAATGGATGAAGCTTAATTGCCTTTCCTTCAACGAGGATTGGCTCGAAAGCCTGAATTCCCAGTCTGTGAAGTGTGGGGGCACGGTTCAGCATTACCGGATGCTCTTTGATGACGTCCTCAAGGACATCCCAAACCTCCGGCTGAAGTCTCTCTACCATCTTCTTTGCACTCTTAATATTGTGCGCAGTTCCATTTGCAGCAAGCTCCTTCATAACGAAAGGCTTGAACAATTCGATTGCCATTTCCTTTGGCAGACCACACTGATAAATTTTAAGCTTTGGCTCTACACAGATAACGGAACGTCCTGAGTAGTCAACTCGCTTTCCAAGTAAGTTCTGACGGAAACGTCCTCCCTTACCCTTTAACATATCAGACAAGGACTTCAGCGCTCTGTTACCAGGTCCGGTTACCGGGCGTCCACGGCGTCCATTGTCGATAAGTGCGTCAACCGCTTCCTGCAGCATACGCTTCTCGTTACGAACAATGATATCCGGTGCTCCTAACTCAAGAAGTCTTCTCAAACGATTGTTGCGGTTGATAATTCTTCTATATAAATCATTTAAATCGGAAGTTGCAAAACGTCCGCCATCCAGCTGAACCATTGGGCGAAGATCCGGTGGGATAACCGGAATAACATTCATGATCATCCACTCCGGCTTGTTTCCTGATTCACGGAATGCTTCTACAACTTCAAGTCTCTTGATGATTCTTGCGCGCTTCTGTCCGGAAGCATTTTCAAGCTCTGTCTTAAGCTCTACAGAATCCTTCTCAAGATCAATAGCCTCTAAGAGCTCACGGATTGCTTCAGCACCCATTCCTACACGAAAGGCACTACCGTACTGCTCTCTTGCTTCCTGATATTCAGCCTCAGAAAGCACCTGCTTATATCCAAGAGAGGTATCGCCCGCATCGAGTACGATGTAAGCTGCAAAATACAATACTCTCTCCAGCACACGTGGAGATAAGTCAAGGAGCAATCCCATACGAGATGGAATCCCCTTGAAATACCAGATATGGGAAACAGGAGCTGCCAGCTCGATATGTCCCATACGCTCTCTACGAACACTTGACTTTGTGATTTCAACACCACAGCGATCGCAGACAACGCCCTTATAACGGATCTTCTTATATTTACCACAGTGACATTCCCAATCCTTGGTAGGTCCAAAGATCTTTTCACAGAACAGACCATCCTTCTCAGGCTTTAATGTTCTGTAGTTGATTGTCTCCGGCTTTTTTACTTCTCCGTATGACCATTCACGGATCTTCTCAGGTGATGCAAGTCCAATCTGAATCGCATCAAATGTCATTGCCTGATTGATCTCTGTATTATTATTTTCTGGCATTTATGGCACTCCCTTCCTAATTATTCTTCATCGAAGTCTGCTTCGTCTGCATCATCGTAAAAATCGTCATCGCCATCGGCGTATTCCTCTTCTTCGATATCAACAAGCTCTTCGTTCTCTGCGTCAAATTCCTGCTTGGTAAATCCATGCTGTTCGAAGGACTCACTATCTTCGAATGCATAGTCCTTGTCATTTCCAATGATCGCATTTAAATCGGTGTTGCCATATTCACTGGTTTCGATAAGTTCCACTTCATTTCTGTCTTCATCAAGAACCTTGACATCAAGACCGAGAGACTGAAGCTCTTTTAAAAGTACCTTGAAGGACTCCGGAATACCCGGCTCAGGGATATTGTCACCCTTGATAATTGCTTCGTAGGTCTTAACACGACCAACAACATCATCGGACTTCACAGTAAGGATTTCCTGCAAGGTGTAAGCTGCACCGTAAGCCTCCAGTGCCCATACTTCCATCTCTCCGAAACGCTGTCCACCGAACTGGGCTTTACCACCCAACGGCTGCTGTGTTACCAGTGAGTAAGGACCTGTGGAACGAGCATGGATCTTATCATCAACCAGATGATGAAGCTTCAGGTAGTGCATGTGACCGATGGTAACTTTTCCGTCGAAGCACTCACCGGTTCTACCATCACGAAGCTGAACTTTTCCATCGCGGGAAATCGGAACACCCTTCCATACGCTTCTGTGAGCTCTGTTTGTAGAAAGATACTCCATAACATCCTCTCTTAGCGTATCCTTATACTTTTCATAGAAGATTTCGGTTCCTTCTGCCCACTCAGGATCCTTTGCCTCTTCCTTATCAAAAGGAAGATTTACATAATCATTTGCAAGCTCCAGTGTATCCTGAATATCAATTTCCCTTGCTCCGTCAAATACAGGAGTCTCAATATTAAAGCCAAGGGCTTTGGCAGCCAGACTTAAGTGAATCTCAAGGACCTGACCGATATTCATTCGGGAAGGTACACCAAGTGGATTTAATACAATATCCAGCGGACGTCCGTTTGGAAGGAATGGCATATCCTCAACAGGAAGTACGCGGGAAACTACACCCTTGTTACCATGACGTCCTGCCATCTTATCACCGACAGAGATCTTTCTCTTCTGTGCAATGTAGATGCGAACTGCCTGATTTACTCCCGGTGAAAGCTCATCTCCAGCTTCACGGGTAAATACTTTTGCGGCAACTACGATACCATATGCGCCGTGAGGTACCTTAAGGGAAGTATCACGAACCTCTCTTGCCTTCTCACCAAAGATTGCGCGTAAGAGTCTCTCTTCTGCAGTAAGCTCTGTCTCTCCCTTTGGAGTAACCTTACCAACAAGAATATCTCCGGCACGGACCTCGGCACCAACGCGGATGATACCTCTCTCATCGAGATCCTTAAGGGCATCATCGCCGACACCGGGAACATCACGGGTGATTTCTTCCGGTCCAAGCTTGGTATCACGGGATTCTACTTCGTACTCTTCAATATGAACAGATGTATAAACATCATACTCAACCAAACGTTCTGAAAGAAGAACCGCATCCTCGTAGTTATATCCTTCCCAGGTCATAAATCCGATCAATGGGTTTTTACCAAGAGCAAGCTCTCCCTGTGAAGTAGAAGGGCCATCTGCGATAACCTCTCCCGCCTCGACACGCTGTCCCTTAAATACGATTGGTCTCTGATTGTAGCAGTTAGACTGGTTACTGCGAGAGAACTTTGTAAGAACATACTCTCTTCTGTTTCCATCATCTTCTTTTACAACGATACGGTTTGACTCGGAGCTAAGAACAGTACCTGCTGCCTTAGCAACAACGCAGACACCGGAGTCAACAGCTGCCTTTGTCTCCATACCGGTACCAACAACAGGTGCCTCAGTGGTAAGAAGCGGAACGGCCTGACGCTGCATGTTAGATCCCATTAATGCACGGTTTGCATCATCGTTCTGAAGGAACGGAATCAATGCAGTTGCAACAGAAAATACCATCTTTGGAGATACATCCATGTAATCAAACATGGTCTTATCGTACTCCTGGGTCTCTTCACGATAACGTCCGGATACAGAATTACGAACAAAGTGCCCCTCTGCATCTAACTTTTCGTTTGCCTGTGCAACATGGAAGTTATCTTCCTCGTCTGCTGTCATATATACAACTTCCTCGGTAACAACCGGGTTCTCAGGATCACTGTGATCAATCTTACGATACGGAGCCTCAACAAAACCGTACTCGTTGATTCTTGCGTAGCAGGCCAGGGAGTTGATCAAACCGATGTTCGGACCTTCCGGGGTCTCAATCGGGCACATACGTCCATAATGAGAGTAGTGTACGTCTCGAACCTCGAATCCGGCACGATCTCTGGAAAGACCACCCGGTCCAAGTGCAGATAAACGTCTCTTGTGTGTCAGCTCACCAAGCGGGTTATTCTGATCCATGAACTGTGACAGCTGGGAAGATCCAAAGAACTCCTTAACAGCAGCTGTTACAGGTTTGATATTTATTAAGCTCTGAGGTGAAATTCCCTCCAGATCCTGAGTAGTCATTCTCTCGCGAACAACTCTTTCAAGACGGGAAAGTCCAATACGGTACTGGTTCTGTAATAACTCACCAACCGCACGAATACGTCTGTTACCCAAATGGTCGATATCGTCATCATGTCCGATACCCCACTCAAGATGCATATTATAGTTAATGGATGCGAAGATATCCTCTTTTGTAATATGCTTTGGAATAAGATCGGCAATCTCTCTCTTAATAGCCTCGATGCGCTCCTCATAGGAAGCATTCTCCTCAAGAATCTGAGCAAGTACCGGATAATACACCAGTTCATTGACTCCAAGCTCTCTTGGATTTTCAATTTCCGGCATCCAGGTCCTGATGTCAACCATCATAGAAGAAAGAACCTTAACGTCTCTTGACTCGGTCTGAATCCATACATATGGGACTGCAGCATTCTGAATGTCCTCAGCAAGCTCTCTGCTTACCGTTGTTCCTGCAGCAGCAAGGACCTCACCGGTAGAAGGATCTAAAACATCTTTTGCAAGAACATGTCCGTTGATACGGTTTTTCAGCGCTAACTTCTTATTAAACTTGTAGCGTCCGACCTTAGCAAGATCATATCTTCTTGGATCGAAGAACATTGCTGTGATAAGGCTCTCTGCGCTCTCTACAGAAAGCGGCTCGCCCGGACGAATCTTCTTATACAACTCAAGCAAACCAGCCTCAAAACTTCCGTTTGGCTCCTTTTCTGTTACAGAAGGGTCCTTTGCAATAGAAGCTAAAATCTTTGGTTCCTCACCAAACATTTCAATAATTTCCTGGTTTGTTCCTACACCAAGGGCACGAAGCAATACTGTAATCGGCACCTTACGTGTACGATCTACTCTAACGGAAAATACGTCATTGGAGTCTGTCTCGTACTCTAACCATGCACCACGGTTAGGAATAACAGTACATGAATACAAGGTCTTACCAACCTTATCATGTGCAATACCGTAATAGATACCCGGTGAACGAACCAACTGGCTGACGATTACTCGCTCTGCACCATTGATTACAAATGTACCGGTCTCTGTCATCAAAGGCAGATCACCCATGAAAATCTCATGCTCATTGATTTCATCTGTCTCTTTGTTGTGAAGTCTAACCTTAACCTTCAAAGGAGCAGCATATGTCGCATCTCTTTCTTTGCACTCAGGAATTGTGTATTTTACATCATCTTCGCATAATGTAAAATCAACGAATTCCAGACTCAAATGACCGCTGTAATCAGCGATTGGAGAGATATCCGCAAATGCTTCTTTCAAACCTTCGTCCAAAAACCACTTATAGGAGTCCTTCTGAACTTCGATAAGGTTTGGCATTTGAAGAACCTCTTTTTGTCTTGAGTAACTCATACGCATGCCTTTTCCAGCCTTGACTGGACGTATTCTGTTTTTCTCCATCGACGTTTCACCTCTCGTTTTTATTTGGAATCTAGCAAAAAATCTAGATTATGTTGAATCCTTCCTAAAAAAATCTATATCTTGTGGAATTTTCCAACCGCAGAATTTGTGAAGTGCAATTTCGGTCAAAATCCGCTATTTTCAAGGGTTTCTCCTTAAAAAAGAGCATAGAATTGCCTACTGCACCACAATAGTGCAACGTATACTATACAACAAT
This sequence comes from uncultured Agathobacter sp., assembly GCA_945910395.1. Taxonomy (GTDB): domain Bacteria; phylum Bacillota; class Clostridia; order Lachnospirales; family Lachnospiraceae; genus Roseburia. Next base: position 9,299 of record CAMDYX010000008.1, read on the forward strand.
TTTTAAAATTATGCAAGGGAAATTTTTGAATTTTGTATACAAAACAAAAAATCCCGAAGATTTCTCTTCGGGATTTCGTAGCATAGTTGTAATCAAAACTATTTGATTGTAACGGTTGCTCCAGCTTCCTCAAGCTGCTTCTTAATAGACTCAGCTTCATCCTTAGAAACGCCTTCCTTAACCATCTTAGGAGCTGCGGTAACAAGATCCTTAGCTTCCTTAAGTCCAAGACCGGTGATCTCACGAACTGCCTTGATAACTGGAACACCAGAACCAGCGGTAAGCTCTACGTCGAACTCAGTCTTCTCTTCCTCAGCTGCTGCTGCAGGACCTGCTGCTGCAACTACAACGCCTGCTGCTGCAGATACACCAAACTCTTCTTCACATGCCTTTACAAGGTCGTTTAACTCTAATACGCTTAACTCTTTGATAGCTTCGATAAACTCAGCTGTTGTTAACTTTGCCATTCTTATTATCCTCCATTTTAAAAATTTGATTGTGTTGCCTTACGGCGATTTTTTATTCCTCTGTTGCTGGTGCTTCCTCTGCCGGAGCCTCAGCCTCAACCGGAGCAGCCTCCTCTACAGGAGCCTCCTCTGCTGCAGGTGCTGCTTCTACAGCTGCATCTGCTGCGCCACCCTTCTCTGCGATCTGATTAAGAACGCGAGCAAGATTGGTAACAGGTGACTGTAAGCTTCCAAGTAACTTGGAAAGAAGAACATCTCTGCTTGGAATAGTAGCAATCTGCTGCATTCCTGCTGCATCATAATATGTTCCTTCAACAATACCTGCCTTGATTTCTAACTTAGGAGCCTTCTTAGCAAACTCAGCTAATACTCTAGCCGGTGCTGTAGCATCCTCAGTAGAAACAGCGAAAGCGCTTGGTCCTTCAAGGACTTCTCTGATGCTCTCGAACTCAGTACCTTCAACTGCACGGCTAACATATGTGTTCTTGTAAACCTTATAAGAAATACCATTCTCTCTTAAGGTCTTACGTAACTGAGTATCTTCAGCAACGGTAAGTCCACGATAGTCAACTACTACAAGTGACTGAGCGTCTTTGAGTGATGCAGAAATCTCCTCGACGATTGGCTGTTTTAATTCAACTTTTGCCACGATTTTTACCTCCTTTAATATTTTCGCATATAGACGTGAGGTTTTATAAACAAAGAAACCTCTCTGCCATCGACAGAGAGGTATTAGTCATTTTAAAGATGATAGTCATCTCAAAAATTCCCTCGGTAGGTACTACGGTTACGCCTTACGGCACCTACTGTCTTCGGCAATATGCTTTGCAATTATATCAAACGATATTACGGATGTCAATTACTTTCCGCAAAAACTTTTGCTTGGCGTTTGATAGGTCTTAAGGTCTTTTACTTCATAATGTCTTTTACTGTGTAATCTTAATTACGTTCAACTTAACGCCAGGTCCCATTGTAGAGGTTAATACTGCACTCTTAATGTACTGACCCTTTAAGCTAGCAGGTTTTGCTTTATTAATTGCACCCATAAGAGACTGGAAGTTGTCGCTTAACTGCTCGTCTGTGAAAGATGCTTTTCCAACTGGCACATGGATAATGTTTGTTTTGTCCAATCTGTACTCAATCTTACCAGCTTTGATGTCGTTAACAGCCTTGGTAACATCCATAGTTACGGTTCCAGCCTTTGGGTTTGGCATTAAGCCCTTTGGTCCAAGTACACGTCCCAAACGACCAACAACACCCATCATATCAGGTGTAGCAACAACAACGTCGAAGTCTAACCATCCTTCGTTCTGGATCTTAGGAATTAACTCCTCGCCACCAGCATAGTCAGCTCCAGCTGCTAATGCTTCATCTAATTTAGCTCCCTTAGCGAAAACTAAAACCTTAACTGTCTTACCAGTTCCGTGCGGAAGTACAACTGCACCACGGATCTGCTGCTCTGCATGACGACCATCACAACCGGTTCTAAGATGAAGTTCGATTGTCTCGTCAAATTTAGCTGTTGCATTCTTCTTTACGATCGCGATTGCTTCAGCAACATCGTACTGAGCTGTCTTATCGAATGCTTTCACAGCGTCTTGATATTTCTTTCCTCTTTTCATGAAAAATAACCTCCTGGTGGTATTATCGGGAGAGGTCCCTCCCACTAATTGTTAATTAATCAACTACTTCAACGCCCATAGATCTGCAGGTTCCTGCGATCATACTCATAGCTGCTTCTACAGAAGCTGCATTTAAGTCAGGCATCTTAAGCTCTGCGATTTCCTGAAGCTGAGCCTTTGTAATCTTTGCAACCTTGTCCTTGTTTGGCTTTCCGGAACCAGACTTAATGTTGCAAGCTTTCTTAATTAATACTGGAGCAGGTGGTGTCTTAGTTACGAAACTAAAACTTCTGTCTGCATATACAGTAATAACTACAGGGATAATTGTATCGCCCATGTCTGCTGTCTTTGCATTGAACTGCTTTGTAAACTCTACGATGTTTACACCATGCTGACCAAGAGCCGGTCCAACTGGAGGAGCAGGTGTTGCCTTTCCAGCAGGGATCTGTAATTTAATGTATCCTTCTACTTTCTTTGCCATTTGGAATTGCCTCCTTAATTCATTTTCTTAACATCTGCGAAACTTACTTCAACCGGTGTTTCGCGACCGAACAGCTCTACGTTAATAGTAACTGTCTGTTTGTTTTGATTCATTGCGGTAATCACACCTGCGGTATCTTTCCATACACCGCCGATTACGACGATCATATCGCCTTCTTCAAAATCAACTACAACATTTGCGGACTTGATACCTAATGGTCTCATCTCGGCATCTGTCAGGGGAACAGGCTTGCTTCCCGGACCAACAAATCCGGTAACACCTCTGGTATTTCTGACAACGTACCATGTTTCATCATTCATAATCATATGAATAAGAACATAGCCCGGAAACATCTTCTTGGAAACCTGTTTGCGAACTCCGTTCTTTAACTCAGTTACGTCTTCCATCGGAACACGCACCTCTAAGATCTGGTCTTCAAGATGTCTGTTTTCAATTGTCTTATCAATGTTCGCCTTGACTTTGTTTTCATAACCTGAATAGGTATGAACTACATACCAGTTTGCCTCTGCCATAATCACTTTGCCTCCATTAAAAACTCAATCCAACAAGGAAATTCACGCCGTACTGGATGATCCAGTCAAGCATTGCAATAATAAGTCCGACAACAACTGATGCGACAACAACAGCAACTGTCTGTCTTACAAGTGATTTCTGATCAGGCCAGATTATCTTATGAAATTCGGCCTTAAGACCGGTAAACCAGCTCACTTTTTGAGCTTTTTCTTTGTTCTCGGTTTGTCCCATCTTTTCACTCCTTCACTCGAACTTGGACTATTTGGTTTCCTTGTGTACTGTATGAGTCTTGCAGAATCTACAGTACTTCTTGGTTTCCATTCTGTCCGGATGAGTTTTCTTGTCCTTTGTCATGTTGTAATTACGACGCTGGCACTCTGTGCAAGCTAATGTAATTCTTGTACGCACAACTTCCACCTCCGTTTAAATTCTTGTTTGCTAGCCCCTTAAAAAAGGGCATAAAAAAAAGACCTATTTCCAAGCCTCAACACTATATCATAATCCTATTTTTTCGTCAACCACTTTTTTGAAATTAGTAGTTCGAAAACTATGCTAGCACAAAATCTAGAGTTCTGCAACACTTATTTCCTATTATATAGTGATTGCATCTTTTTTTTCTGCGTGCTAGAATATATATGAGTAAATGGATTTATTATGCCCCGTGCAGTCTGCATATTTCAAGGAAGAAAGGAGGGGTTCTATAATGGCTAAGATCGATAGTGCCTATGACTACTATGTCTCCGTCTACGGCAACCAGGCCACCTCGCGTTATGATGCTCACAAAAAAAGCGATCTGCGCAAGGTCTACAATTCCATTGTAAAATCGAATAAGGAATCCCCTCTGTACAAGATCACGAATGCGGATAGTGCCAAGAAATATGCCATCGACATTAAAGAAAATGCAAAGGCAATTCAAAATGTTGTTGCATCCCTGTCGGATAACTACGGGGAATTCTCGAATTCCTTCCAGAAGAAAGTTGCTGTTTCTTCTGACGAAGATGCGGTGGAAGTAGAATATATCGGAGACGGAAAAGAATCAAACAAGACAGACCGCTTTGAAATCCAGGTCAATAAGCTGGCGACCCCACAGGTCAACACCGGCAACTATTTGAGGGATAACGCCCTTTCTTTCATCCCGGGCTCCTATTCTTTTGACCTGACCACAAATGCCTCAGCCTATGAATTTCAATTTAATGTAAATTCCGGCGATACCAACAGCATGGTTCTAACAAAGCTTGCGAATCTGATGAATGGATCCAATCTTGGAATTCAGGCGAAAGTAATCGGTGACGGAACAGGCTCAAGTGCTTTATCCTTAACTTCAAAGCAGACTGGGCTTTCCCCGGAGGAATCGTATCTTTTCTCCATCGAACCCGGTGCAGATTCTGCATCCATAAATGCAATGGACCTTCTCGGAATCCATCACATAACAAAGCAGGCAGAAAACTCGGACTTTCTATTGAACGGAACTCCCCAGAGTTCTCTTTCCAACGCCTTTACCATCAACAATGCGTTTGAATTGACTTTGAAAAAGCCAAGCGAAGATGGCAATCCAACCATCATCAGCTTCAAAGCAAACACAGAAGCTATTGCCGACAACGTCCAGACGCTTCTGGATGTCTATAATAAAGCATTAAAAACTGCTGCACATTACTCAGAAGAAAGTGTTGGACACGGTCATCGGCTTTTGGCAGAATTGAGCTCTTCCGTAAAAGAACGAAGCGAATCTCTTGCTGCGATTGGCATAAACACAGAATCCGACGGGACACTCCGTATTGATCGGGAGATATTAGCAGATGCCCTGACGCCGGAACGTGCCCCCTCAACCTTCCAGACATTGACGGAATTCAAGGACAGCATAGGAAGCAAGGCCAATGCCGCAGCAATCGATCCAATGAAATACGTCGACAAGGTCGTGGTTGAATACAAAAATCCGGGGCAAAATTTTGCAGCCCCATATGTATCCTCCATCTATTCCGGAATGATGATGGATAACTATATTTAAAAACCACTTTTTACTATTTATCTTAATAGTAGAAAGTGGTTTTGTTTTTTGATTACAGGAACGCCTGCAGCGCATCCATAAAATCCTGCTCCGTTTTAATTAGCTTGTCACAAATACGAACAGTCTTATCATCGGCATCTTTATATTTGTTCTTGTATTCATTTAATGACTTTATGCCCATATTGCACCCATCAATCAGAATACTGGCCGCCTGATGTGAGTCTCCATTAATCATCATCTTAACCTGAGACTGAATCCAGGAGGCTGCTTTTGCCATAAGATTTGGTTCCGCGGATTGTTCTCCTGCCGAATTTAAGATCTCATGAATTTCTTCTCCCAATTTGATATGGTCCTCATTGTACTTCATGATTGTCGCTGCTAGGTCCGAATTGTTTACAAAGCCCATAATCTGTTCCATGCTCTCTGTTCCCATCTTGCAGCCGGAATCACATTCTTTTAATAATGCCAGCGTATCCGGATTTAATAATACTTCCCCCATATGCTACCTCTTTTCCTTTTTGAGGTAGTATGTGCAAAATTTAAGAAAATACTCATCCCTTGGCAACATATAAATCATTTAATTTATGAATTTCATTTTCAAAATACCAATTCGTCTCTTCAATTCTCTTATCCAGCTTCTTATCAATTTTGTCTACTTTTCTATTTAACTTCTTCATATCAACCTGTAAAGTACTTACATCTGTCTTTAGAACTTTTACATCTTCCTTCAGGCCACTTACATCTTCCTTCAGGCTGCTTACATCTTCCTTCAGGCCGCTTACATCTGTTTTTAAGACTTCTACGTCTGTTTTCAAAACTCCTACATCTGTTTTAAGTTCTGTGATATCAGTCTGCATCACATCTAACTTTCCTAATATTAAATCAAATTTCTCGTCTTGTTCCATAAAAACTCCTTCTCAATATGTCCTATTCAATTTAGTGTTAGTTATGATTATCCCACCAGCTTCACATCCAGCCTCTTACCCAGACATTCTGCGTACTTTTCTAACACATCAATGGATGTACTATGCTTTTTTCCTTCAATCCTCGCAATATTAGCCCTCTTAATTCCGGTGAAGTCGGCAATTTCCTGCTGTGTCTTGTTCTGTGCCTTGCGTTCCGCAACAAGCATATCCACAATCTGGCCATGCAAGCCATAATTTGTTTCAATTAATAAATCTCCAAATTCTGTATGTATCGCATAATCCATTCTCATATCAAAACCTCTTTTCTTAAGTCTTCCACTTTCATTCCCAGCTTGACATCCGGCTTCACTTTCTCTCCATGAAAATCTGATCCTGCAGATATCCCCAAGCCGAGCCGTTTCGCAAGTGACAGATAACATCGCTCCTGCGCTTTGCAGTGCTTGCTATAATATACCTCTAATGCATCCAGTCCGGCCACTTTTAAATCCTTTATCAGACTTTCCTGCCATCTTTTTCCCATCTTAAGGAGCCCCGGATGAGCAAGTACCGCCTTTCCTCCCGCCTGATGAATCAAAGAGATTGCTTCCCGAGGAGAAGGCAGAACACGGTCCGTCGCTTTATGAAAAGATGGGGTGTCAATATAGCGGTCAAAGGCCTCCTGTCTGGATCTGACGTATCCATGCTTCTGAAGATATTCCGCAAAATGCGGACGTCCCACACTTCCAAATCCCGCAAGCTCTTTTACTTCCTCATAGTCCACCTCAACCCCTATACTTTTCAGATAGTCCGTAATCACAATGCCACGGTCTGTACGCTCCCTCATCCATTTTCCGGTAGCAGAAAGCAAGACTTCATTCTCCTCATCAATCCCCAATCCAAGGATGTGGATTTCTTCACTTTCTCTCGTGCTGATTTCAATTCCGGCAATAAAGTCCTGTCCAATCTCTGTAGCCCTTTGTCTTGCTTCCCTGATTCCGGCTACCGTATCGTGGTCCGTAAGTGCAATCACTTCCAGATTCAATTGTTTTGCCAACTCCATTAATACAGATGGTGTATACTGACCATCCGATGCGCTGCTATGCGTGTGCAAATCCAAATACATACAAAATTCCTCATAAAAATGCTACTCCCATTTTACAAATGTGCGTCTGAATGAATTTGCACACAAAAATAGAAATGGAAAAATACTATTTATCTTGCATCTTTTTTGATACCATCAATTGTATCATATATGAAACCTTTTCGTCAACCATTCGAAACTTATTTTTCCCTAAAGTGTCCATAAAGTGAAAACAGGGTTTACCATCCGGCAAACCCTGTCCAATCACATTTATAAACTCTGTTTTTTAACAGCTCTTCTATAATGTACTTCCGAAATCTGACACAATAATCTGTCCTGTAATTGCCCTTGACTCATCAGAGGCCAGAAACAGTAAAATATTGGCAACATCCTCCGGCATACATGGCGGAACCTTGAGATCCCCATGTTTTGACATCTGTGTAAACATATCCATGTCCATGTTGGACGCATTCATTCCTGCCACCATCGGTGTCACGATTGTTCCCGGACAAATCGCATTACAGCGAAGTCCTGTTCCGGCAAAACGCAACGCCGTATGCTTGGTAACACCAATAATTGCTGATTTTGAAGCAACATAAGCGGCGCCACCGCATCCAAACACTCCGGCAGCAGATGCCACATTCACAATGGAACCGGCATTTGCCTTCGCCATTTCCGTGCTTGCAGCACGCATGCAATACATGGTTCCCTTCGTATTGATGTCAAGGATACGATCCATGTCCTCATCCTTCACGCGGTCAATCGGCTTTAGTCCCTCTTCCAGCACACCTGCGCAGTTAATCAGAACATCGACTTTTCCAAATGTCTCCACGGTTGTCTGAACCAGACGATCCGCATCCTCGCGCTTTGAAATATCGCAGACTACCGGAAGAACCTCTCCCCCTGCCTCTCGGATCTTTAGTGCCACATCCTCAAGCTGTGGCTGGCGGCGAGCACTGATTACTACTTTTGCGCCTTCTTTTGCAAACAGAAGCGCGGTAGCTGCACCTACACCTGAATTACCACCTGTAACAATTGCAACTTTTCCTTGTAAACGTCCCATATAAAAGCCCTCCAAAAACAAACATTATTGTCACCTATATATTACCTCATTTTCTAAAAAGAAGCAATAAAAAGGCCAAACTCCTCACAGATTGTTTGTGAAACTATGCCTAACTCTTTGCGCATATTATTCTAACAAATCCTGTGGTTTACAGTTTAACACATTGCTCAACCGAATCACGTATTCGGCTTGTGCCTTGTTAATATTTTTCTGTCTCTGCTCGTACTGTTGAATTGTCTTTATTGGTATATCTGTCAACTTCCAAGATACTATACCCCGGTCCATAATCATTATTTGGCTTTCCTTCCCCAAAGGAGGACACGGTCAACGTCGGCCGCATATGAAAGCAAAAGCGCCATGTCTCACAGCTCATTGCTTTCGGCATGGCTCAAAAAATCTCTTACACCGGCACCTGATAACCCGCCTCTGTCATTTTCTTTACGAACTCTTCCACGGGTAATTGAAGTTTTTCTGCTCCTCTTGCCACAGATATATCCCCCTCTGAAACAAGCGTAAAAAATACACGTTTACGTTCTTCTTCACGTCCCTCTTCTCGCCCTTCTTCCCTTCCCTCTTCGCGACTGTCCCTCGCCTCTAGCTGCAACCTTCTCTCAAATGTAAAATCCAATACTTCCATCCTCAGAACCTCCTCTCGTCTCCTTGAAAAAAACTCTGCCAGCACATCCTCCTCGATGCACTCATCCATCGCACGGTTAATGGCATCCTCCAGCGAAGCCGCTTCCACGCTGTAGCGCCGCACCTTCTCCACAAATGTCGTGTATCCGCTTATAACCTTACTCTTTTTCTTGATATCCTCATTGTATCCCGGATTAATATTATAAATCACACAAGACAGGTCCAGATCATACTCCTCGCACTTGTGCTCGTACAAATCCGACAGCTTCATGACTTCTTTCTCCGGACACTTTGTAAGTCCGTTGTAGAACACCACAAACTTCGGTGTAGGAATGCACACCTTGTGCCTTCCATACATATTCAAATTTTTTTCTTTAATCATTTCCCACATCAGATCCGAAAAATACAGCAACTGCCGGAGAGGCATATTCGGATTATAAGTCGACTGATGCTCATACAAATTCAAAAAGCTGTCCAGCAGAAAAGATGCATCGTTTCGCATCGACAGCAACACCCTTCCGTCCAGCTTCTGGATCGTGATGGCATCCTCATCCACATAGTCTGTTCCGTTCAGCGCATTGTAGGTGTCCAGCGCATACTTTGGTTCCTCCTCGAGCATCGTAAACACGCTGCTCTTGTACTCTCGCGTATTCATAATCGTTCCCCCTGTCTGCAGGGAAAAACGATAAAAGAAGCTCCAAACGCCTTCCTTGGTACAACACTCCCTGCTTCATCATAAATTGTAAAATGGAATTTAAAAGCAGGAAATTTTTGCCTTTCGGCGATTTGAAATAGAAATAAACTATATGAAATGATCTGACAACTCTGCCTCAGGAAAAAGCATAAGCTCTTTCCCGGTTTGTCTGCAAATGTTCTTCTGCTTTGAACTAAACATAGCACAGAAAAATGGAATGTGCAAGCGAAAAAAGAGCCATGCCGCGCAGCTTACTACTGACGACATAGCTCAAAACGTTATCCAAACAAATTATTGATGTTTTTTGCTTCCTGCTCCTGGCGCTTCTTCTGCATCATAAGAGCGTATTCCTGAATCGTCTGCTGCTTTTTCTTCTCAGAAATCGCTTTAGGGAAATCCAAATCCTCCAGCTTACTCTTTGCTCCGGTCAAATTATAAGAAGCATTCGCATTGTAATTCAAAGCATAGTCAAATGCATTGCTCTGTGCTCCCATGCTTCCTCTTGCTTGTGTCACCTTGTCCAAAGCATCATCTATCGTTTGAAGATTAAAATCCTTCGTGACATCAAAATCTTCAATGCCTAGTGCCTGAAGCGTCGCATTTGCCGTTGTAAAAGATTTCGAATTGCCATCTGCATCTATCGCAAGATCGAACTGGGTATTGGTTCCATCTAAAAGCTTCTTGGTATTGTAATCCGTCTGACCTGCAATATCGCTGATACCTTGCTTTAACTGATTAATCTCATCCTGAATCATCTGCTTGTCAGAATCCGAATAGATTCCATTCTTTGCCTGCACTGCCAGTTCTCTCATACGTTGCAAATAATCCGTCATCTGTCCAAGCGCACCATCCGAAATATTGAGGGCTTCCTTTGCAGACTTCATGTTGTTCGCACCGGCGTCCAGTCCGCCCACTTGTCTGTTTTCATTCTCGATGATAGAAAGCTCAGCTGCACCATCAGCCGCTGAATTAATCTTCTTACCGCTTGCAAAATTGCCATAGCTTGAATAATTTATACTGCTTACACCTGAAATTCCGCTCATATAAGTGCCCTCCTTTGAGGTCATTGTAGCATGGGAAAATGGGATTTACAAGGTATGATTACAAACTATAAGAGCCCAGCCACTTTAAAAATCTCATTCAATCTTATTTCATATGTATGCTCACGTTCCATAATGTTAAAAGCATTCTCTCGAATCTTCTCGCGTTCTGCATCATGTTGCAGGTAAAATCGGCACTTATCCAATGCCTCCTCTATGCTTCCATACAGCACCATATGAACATCCGGCTCAAAGTGTCTGAAAAAGTCCTCCTGATAATTCGATAGCAAAAATCCACCGCATCCCATGATATCAAGCGCACGTAACGGAATACCATTCTTAATGCTTCTTCGTGTATCATTTAGATTAATCTTCGCTACCTTAAAAGCCTTCGGCATCTCCGTATAGTAGGAAACCGTACCTTTATGATGCACATTTGGAATACCGGACTCCCCGTAAGTATAGAAATTCACATCGAAAAAACTTCCTAGAATATACAACAAATCGATGCGGTTCAAAGTCGCAAGACGCTTTGATAAAAAAACATCAGCATACATCTCTTCCGGAGTCAAAAGGGAGCCCTCATTCAACATGTTTGCACCGATTCTCTCAAACACATCCAAAATATCCGGCGTCAATGCCTCCGCCATAAAGTTATAACCAAAGACTTTCTTCTGTGAATTTAGTAAGCCTTCTAAATAGCCACGAAAATGTTCATCCTTCGCTTTTTCCAAAAAATAACTATAGTAATTTGATTTCTCATTATACAACGACCCAACGAAAGCCACATCACATCTATATTTTTCTTTATCCGACGCATTTATCTGAATTTTCTTCAAGCGTGAAGCATTTACTGCAAGAGGTGCATAATAGATATGTTCCACACCTCTTGACTGCAGCTGCGTTACCATATATGAATCAAAGGTAAACACATAGTTGCACTCGTTCTTAACTTCCTTATCATAGACTGCCGTATGTGGATTATCATATATCCAGGATACATACTTTTTATGAGTCTCATTGCAAGCGGCAGAAACGCTTGGCAGAAAATTCATGCTAAAAACCACATCCGGATTATATGCTTTGATTGCAAATTCCACCCCTTCTACATAATCCTGATGAAACTCAAACGGAAGCTTCTCGGGCGTTGCAATAGTCTTCACTTCATTCCCAAGATTTTGAAATGCAAGCTTTACATCCTCTGCACAAAAGCATTTCCATTCAACATAAAGTATTTTCAAATCATTCTCCTTCTATCTTTTCACCAAAATACCTTCCAATAGTTCCAATCATTCGAAGCGCTTCCTCCTTTAGCTCAGCCGGAAAAGACTCCAATACTGGCGCAGTTTCAAAATTCAACACTCCGTGATAATCAATCTTCTTCAAACCATTAATAAATCCATCCCAATCTGTACTCGGCCTATTTTCACGCGTCTTTGTAAAGGTAAAAGGCACCTGATGTAGATCTACCATCCCATCATTGTCGTGAATATGAAGTACCTTAAGTCGTTGACCAAGCGTTGTGATAAAACGCTCAAAATCAATACCGACCAAATTTGCATGACCAGTATCGAAACAAAAGCCTAATACCTCTGCTCCATATTTCTCATTTATGCGGTCAATACGCTCCGCGGCTTTATGCGCATTACAGCAAGGGCCTTCGACAATATGCTTTCCGATACTTGTATATATATTCTCTATGCAAATTGTAATTCCATACTCCTTCGCAAGCGGTGCAAGGAACTCAACAAACTCCTGGGTTTTCGCCCACTCGGCTTCTTCACTTCCAAGAAAATACGCAAGTTTGAATCCATGACTCACAATGTATTTGCAACCGAGATAGTGGCACAGTTTCATGCTCTTGACAGACATCACATCCCGAAGATATGAATTCAATTCTTCTGACGCCATTGGCACATAATTCGGATATGGCATATGCATCTGAAAAATCTCAATTCCGGTTTTTGCTGCTGCCTCTTTCATAGGGCGGAAATACTCAAATAACTGCTCTTCACTTTGATTAAAAAATGTATTCAATTCCTTCTGATATAACTGCTTATTCGTAAGAAAAGAATTCAAGCTAAAATCTACGCAGGAAAACCCATTTTCCTTCAAGTACTGAAATCCCGGAAGAGGGTTTGTGTAATCAATTGCATTTTTCGTTTGTACTCCAACTCGTAACATGGCTAGTTCACCTCTTGACGTCCAACTCGGTTCTGATTATAAGCCGGCAAAAACTCACAATCAAATGACTCCACATTCAAAACGCCCATGTTTTTTAACTGTTCTTCGATTTCCCGATGGTACATGTTACAAATAAACACTCCCGTATCCTCCGGCAAATCCAATAAACACTCCGGACTTTTCACTTCAATCCCATCAATAAATGTGCCCCATCTTGCCGAATTATTATCACAGGTAAATAGCGGCCTATATTTTTCACCAAAGGACCGAATAAAACCTCGTCCCAAATCGCCGGATCCAAAAAGGACGATATGCTTATATTTTTTTAAAGGCTCTTCTATTTGAATCTGGCTTCTGAAATATTCTGCAATTGTTTTTCCCATGGCAAGCACCGAAGGGCGAATCAAAGATGGAGTAGAACGCAAGGTATTTGTCATATCCATGATCAAATCTCCATTAAATTCTATCTCGCGCATGCCACGAATGAACCCCATCCAATCCGTCGCTATTCCATTTTCATTTACACAGGTAAAAGGTATTGCAGCTATATCCTGATGTCCATCATTCGCTCTCACAATAGCTGCCAGTACACGTCCTCTTAACGTATTGGCAACGTCCTGCATGTTGATTCCACATAAGTTATAGGCTCCTATATCCATACAGAAACCAAATCGTTCCTCACCAAGTCCTTGCTTCTTGGCGAGTTCGTTCAAATGATCAACCCAATTCGCCGCTTCCGAAGCATCTGAACAAAGACCTCTGATGTAATGGCCTTCCACATTATTGCAATGATTAATCAAAAGAATTTTTGATTCAGCATTCGTTAGGGCCCTCGCAAGTTGAAAAAAATATTCCAGATTGATGTCCCACTCACAATCCATCGGCACCCCAATAGAAAGCGGTTGTGCAATAAATCTTGTAACGCCAAGGCTTTCCGTTTCTCTGATACAATCCACACACAAATCCGTCAGCATCCCATTCAAGTCCGTACGCTTTGTGTCTCCTGCGAGAAAAGGTAGCATAGCATATCTTGGATGTACTCCTCTTACAACTATTCCTGATTTCAGATTGGCAATGTCCTTTTTAATCAGCTCTTTATCTAATTTCTTTTCCCATTGCCTCAGAGTAGCCCCGGAAATATACTTACTCATGTCTAACATCGCATACTCAAATCCTGAGCCTGCAATATCCATCAATCCCTGATTTGGGAATTCGATTTTCACAATTCCACCTGTGGCACATACAATATTCACTACTTTTTCTCCTTCTCAATAACTGCTTTGAGTTTTGTAGAACTAGTTGACTCAGTGTATGGAAAAAATACCAAGTCTGAACCTCTTTCCCTAAGCCATGCCTGCTCCGCCAACCATGTTGGATCATGCTCATAATCACTGCCGGAGAACTGCGCATCAAAATGATATTTTCTGTAAACATCACGAGTCCCTGATGACACAATTGGCAGAATGAAGGCCTTATCCACATACTTGCAGGATTCAACAATTTCCAGACGTTCATTTTCGTTCACATAAGGACCTCTCGCCTTTCCAATGCTTGCCTGCTGGTCGGAGACCACTCCAACAAGTAAAATATCGCACTGCTCTTTTGCCCTTCGGAACAGATTCAAATGGCCAATATGGAACAAGTCAAAAACTCCTGCAATGTAACCAAGATGATACTTTTTATCAGCTTTGACATTCTCATTCACTTCTGCATCCTTACATTGACGCTCCACCTTCTCAATTACAGTATCAGACACCGGTCTGTCAATATTTGGATCATACACTCCATAATAGCGAACCCCCATATGTTTCAGTTGAAGCAATACAGAGCTATACTGTTTGATACAAATAATTACCTTAAAGCTGTCCGGCTCAAGTGTTTCCAAAATATCTGGTGAACATACTTCAATCCCATCGACAACATTCCCTTGCTTGCTCCTATTATTATCCAATAGGGAAACAACAGAGACCTTCTCTCCATATTCTGCTACAAATTTTTTCGCCCACATTCCGCTGCCAAATACAAATACCTTTTTACCTTCAACATCAGAAAGTAGATTAATAAAAATCCGGTTGTACTCCTCAACGGAAAAATTGGCTTTTTGCCGATTCATATTAATGACAGCCGGGTCCGCAAGATGCTGACTGTTAAATGCTACCAATACAGCTCTATTTCGTAGCTTTTTTATATACGTGTCACCCATCGTTCGAAATACACCCAATTTTTGTTCCATGCCGTATCTCTGAGTAAAAAAAGCTATGGGCACAATGCTCTCTATCGCCTTGTCACCCATATAAATGATGTCCAAAGCTCTGGCAAGAACAACTTTAATGGGATAATTTTCCTCACAAAACTCTTGATCAAAAGCAACGAAATGGCCATCTTTATAAAAACAATTCAACGGAACAAGATCTATATATGCCTTTTCAAAAAAAGGGCCAAGCTCCGCCTTGTCATTCTCGCTTTCCTCTACTTCACAAGACGATGCCAGAATCATGTCGAGAAAAGTGCATGTCTGCCTTATAAATTCATCCTTATTTTGAAATGCAAGCCCTCTCAAATATTCCAATGCGGTAGGTGCTTTCATATATGGCATTTCTACTTCTGTCAATGGAATTCCATCATATACTCCCATCTGGCCATACTCCATGGGGACAACAGAAATGCCTCTGTCTGCCAGCTCCGAAGTATGCCGGAGCAACGCATCCATTCGTGCATTTCCACTTGGATACAATGCCATTTTTTTTACGACTTCATTCTTTTGAATTAGTGTAGCGGTAGCGTTTTCCTCTCCCCGATCCATGGAAACTGTCACATGATTTACCTCGTAAAAAGTACCATCCATTGTACAATCAATGAGATATGCATTCGCCATCTGATGAAACATTCCATTTTGAATTAAGCTATCATAAATCTGCGGAACATTCAGAAAAATGGACTGTGGGTTGTTATACAATGGCGTATATCGAATTGCAAGATTCTCTTTCGGAAGATAATCCCACGCATAAATCTGTTGTGGCATAGCCAGTCCCGGAAGGATGGAATATCCTCTCCTCCGGCAAAATCCTGCCTCATCCAAAAAGCGTTCTATTTCAAAACGAGCATAGCATCTCCCCGCCAATGCCTGTTTGTCCTGTTCTGCCAGATTATAATAATTCTCAATTCCGTCAAAATTTCTATCTGTATAAGGATCATGATCCCCCGCAAAATAGCACAGTGCCAGACGATTTTCACATGCCAAAAAGAGGTGACCATCCGGTTTCAAATCACCTCTTAAATCTGCTAATACATTACTCGGGTCATCTGCTTCCTCTAACACACGAACTGCGATGATGTAATCATACGGAGCATTTACCTTCTCCACAACGCCCCTTCGCAAAATGTCCTGTTTCAATTCCTTCGGGCAATCCCCGGCAAAAAATATGCTTGCTCCAGGGGTCCATGGATACCAGTTCAAAAGACCATTGACTAAATCTTGTTCTACCATTAATTTCTCACTCCATAACTACTGACACAACTCATCATACATTGTAATCAAATCCGGTATTCCATCAATTGAAACAATATGGTCATCGCTTATTCCCAACTCTATTAATTGTTTTTTTATCTCTTCCCTGTAACGCTTATTGGTAATCAACCATTGACTGTTTTTGTAGTTCCTTGCAGCCTCTTCGACGCTTAATACGAGATATTGTTCTTTATATGTATTTTGAATCGAACCATCATTATCGCAAACTGCTTCAATAATCTTTTCTTGGCGCATTAATTGTACCACTAAAAGCTTCTCAAAATATTTTCCTGCACCAACCACAACATATCCATTATTTTTTCTCGCCCTTCGAATTACTTCTAAAAAACGCTGTTGGTCTACCTCTTGTTGTTTTTCATATGTATTAATTGCTTCAGAAGATAAAAGAAATAGTGCATTATCCTTGTCTTCATCCGAACAATCCGGACTTGATAGAACGTCTTCCATTTCTCCAACAATTTCCTGTCGGAATAACCTTCTGCTCCTGTCGGAAAGTCGAAGCATATTCCACCGGTAGATTCTTAATTTAGTCGTCCGGACTAGTCGCTCATTTTCTTCCGTACTCAAATGGTTCTTTTTCAGATAATTCTCTATATATGTAAATTCATCTATAACACATCTATATTTTGAATCGCACTTAACAGACGATTCCCTTCTATCCGTCCGATAATGATAAAAACAATCTGATATATATACGCAAGTTGCAGCAGTCAAGCCCACTAGAATGGAAAAACTAGTATCTTGAAATGACGCGCCCGGAGTTTCATTAAACCAAAGTCCCTTAGATAATAAAAACTCCCGTCGATAAATTCCCGACCATATATGATTAATGTCAGCAAGGCGATATTCCACTTGTTTAGAGAGATCTAGAACTTGACCATTTACAAAATCCGTTACCTTTTTCGTTACTTTCAAACACATTTTCTTACTTTTATGTTCAAAAAATTCTACATAACCGGATTTGATAAAATCAGCATTGGTTTCTTCTGCAATCTTACATAAAGCCGTGAACATACCTGGTGTCACGAAATCATCTGTCTCAACAATGCCGATATATTCACCCTTCGCCGCCTTTATTCCAAGATTCATCTGATATCCATAACTCTTTATGGCAGATTTAATCACTCTTATCCGGTCGCCTCTCGCCGCGAATTGTTCAATAGTCTCCAAAGTCCCATCGGTTGATCCGGCATCAACGCATATTATCTCCATATCTTTCATTGCCTGTGTAATAACACTTTGAAGACATTCCTCTATGTATTTTGCAACATTTAGTGAAGGTAATATAATCGATAGTCTCATGCCGTTATCTCCAAATTTTCAAGTTGATTATTGCTTTCTCTATCACATTCTCTAAATCCTATAGGATATAGGTTTGTTTGAAATGATTTTGTGTTCCGGCACACCATATTGCATAAGTTCCTTTTTCATCTGTTTTCGTACTTTTTCATCAACAGCTGCAAGAATTACAACATCGTAATGCAAAGATTTGATCTCATTTATAGAACAGGGTTCATCATTCCTCCTGAACTTTTCCAAACTTTTTTTATCCGTCCATGCAACCAATCTGTATTGTCCACTTTTCTTTGCATATTTAACAAATTGCTTTCCGACTTTACCGGCCCCATGAATAATAATATTGCTTCCAATTTCTATCTCCATATTTGGAAAACAAAATACTTGACTTGATACTTCTATTCCTAAAATGTTTTTCTCAATAGCTTTTAAATATGCCTCTACATAATAGTCAATTTGCTCTTGAATTCTCGGGTTTCTCTGCATTTCCTCTGCAATACTATACATACATTTTTTTAGTGTCAGAAGTTGCTCAAATGATTTCATTTCAAATTTGCGATTCTGAGAATCCGCATGTTGCTCATAATGATAAAAAGCTTGATTAATTATGTAAATATAGTTTGCTTCCATCAGTAAAGATAAAACAAAAGCCCCATCTTCACCAAATGTCAATTTTTCATCTATTCTTGATATTGCCCGTATCGCTACTTCGCGCTTTATCAGCTTACAACAAACAGATGTCGTTATGGCATTAGTTTCTCTTTCTAAATCATAGACAAAATTAGGTAAGATACGGTCTTCAATTTCTTCTCTTCCATAGCAACCTTCCACAACGCCATCACACAACACATAACTTCCCACAGAGTTTGATAAATAATCAAAAAATAACCCTGAAGAAATAATATCTATTTTTTTGTTTCGGGCATAGTGAACCACCAAATTTTCACAATATTTTTCTTCTATCCAATCGTCTCCATCAATAAAACAAACTAACTCGCCCTTTGCTATATCAAGTCCTGCTTTTCTCGCAGACACCGTTCCTGCATTCTTTTTACGGACTATTCTAGCCTCTCTATGATGCTCCAACATCTTATCGCATATGATAAATGAGTTATCCGATGAACCATCATCAACTACTATAATTTCAATATCACTATACGTTTGGTGTAAAACGCTATCCAAGCATCTTTGAATATATTTTTCACAATTATAAACAGTTATAATCACGCTCAATGGTATGTCCATATTGTTTATCCTCTTATAGTTAAACCTACAACTATTATTGAAAATTTTTTACCATCATTACTAAATTCGCAATGATAATTAGAATTTTATTTTGTTGTAAATGGTATATTGCGATTCTATTCCAAGTTTCCTAATATTTCCAACAATCGCCTTACAATTCTCCTTATTTGCAGCAATGATAATCCCATCGTTTTTGCCCAAATTAACTTCATTAATAGACTTTATTTCAACTCCATTTATTTCTTTCTGTTCTGTACTGTCAGTAACTAAAAAACTCTCAATATGAATATTCGAATTTGTCAATAGTTTCAAACAATCTTTCCCATACTCCCCTGCGCCATAGATATAAATGTGCTTATAGCCTTTAGAAAACTCAAGCAGTTGTTTGAGAGTAACTTTGAAACTATCCAATTCACATATGTAACTTATTCCATACTGTTCCTTTAATACGCCAAACGATTTAGATAATGCATTTCTCAATATTTGAATATAGTCTGCCGCATACAGATCCGTCATTACCCAACCAGAAGTATATCCAGCATCTTGGACTACATAGGGAAAAACTCTCTCTATTGCATGACTTATTGTTCCATCGTTTGCTAAGGGCTCCTCTGGAAAATCTTCATATTTCCACTCATATCGCATCATTTTTTTCAGCGCACTAACTCTTGCCCAAAAAACTGTTCCTATTGCGATAGGTGATTCATTAATATTGAGTTCTTCGCCTACTCCTAACATGCGACATAATTGTTTCGTATTTTCAAAATTATTCGACCATGCATCTAAATATCCCGCCGAAAATCTATCACTCACAAAAATAGGCGGTACAAGTAATCCTAATTCTGGTTTTTCTTCAAAAAGCTCAATGATATTATATATGTATTCTTTGGATCCAATCATATTTTCCCATAATGATTTTCTCCATTCAAGTGTGTCATTGTATCGTTCTTCGTATTTTTCTTTTTTATCATGTAAAAAGCAGACATAATCATATTTTTCTATCATTGATTTAGCTGCAACTAGGAAAGAAGATATATCACGTCCTCTATTCTGTTTCCGAATAAATTGAATAGACAAGGATTTTTGATTTATTTTTTCCAACGCCTCTTTAATTTTTTCATCCGAAAATGTCACCAAAATATCGCATAAATCAGACGGAATTAAGCGCAGATAATTAAAGTACCACTCAATATCTTCTAGATAATGTAAGTGGATAATAACTACGCTTTTGACGCATTTTTTTTCATATCGTTGCTTATTTAAAACAGTCGATAACACATAAGTATCTGGACCTTTTTTTTTATTCTCCATTATTCTACCTTTCATCTTTTTCAAATAGGTTTGGCACTTTTCTTTCTAACTCCCACATATAATAATTGTAAAAATATTGACTATCTATCTTCTTATTTGCATATTGTATAGTTCCCATATCCACTATCTGTTCATCAAATATAGGTCTTCTAAGAATTTCCTCCAGTTCCGGTTTTGGAGTAACTCCATCTTCCTTCATCATGGAAATCTCCTTAAATTCTTCTTCCGTAAATGTCCCCCAATTTAGTATCTTTGTAAAAAAGACCTCGTCTACACCTAGTACAAGTCCCCATTCTACAAATTTTTCCATTTCTTTATAGTTTTCCTTTTGAACGACGAAATTCAATCTTAAATAAGCCAACTCTCCCTTTTTCCGAAGATATGACGCATATTCCATATTTCGTTTTACAATTTCGAAGTTCCCCCCTCTACGAATTTTCTCATAGGTTTCCTTTGTTGCCGCATCAATAGAAAAAGTAGCCATTATTTTACTTGTTTTTTCTCCCTTAAAGTCCATCCAATTGTCTTGATTGAATAATGTCCCATTAGACAAAATTCTTATATATTTAGGATGGTTTAAAGCTTTGTTTCGGTATACTTCTCGATAAGCTCTACTTGCAAACACTTCTCCATTTCCAGCCATAATAAAAAACTTACATTTATCAATAATTTCATCACTTATTCTTCGACTCATTTTACAAGCAGCATCAAGATCTGTGCCTTTGGCAACAAATATTTCGTTCCTACATGTTTCACATCGTAGATTACATGACGCATCATAACCTATTGCCACAACGCTTGGCGATTCTTCAATCTGTTTATATTCTCCTTTTATATCCCCACACGTTTCTGCACTTCTCCCTACAAAATATGGACACATCTCTTTATTGCAAAAAGAGTATGTTCTATTTACCACAGAAAGTGCTAATATTTTATGTATGGTGTTTCCCCAAACAGAATTAATTGATTTGTCAGAAATATTTCCTATCCCCTGTTCAACAAATGTCGTACAACAGGTCCGCGTTTCACCTCCGCCTAGAATTTCTAAATGATTAAGCATAGTGTCACATTCGAAATCGTAATACGCTTTGTCGAATATCGTCTGCTTAAGCAAATCACCACAATTGTATGACAATTCTTCTGCAAGAACAAAATCTGTTCCATAGCATAATTGTTTTTTCTTTAAAAACTCAATTATTACTGTATTATTTCTTGGAGTTACTATAATAAACAGACTGTTCCAATCCGAAATTTCATCCGGTTTAACAACATCTTTTCCCCAAAAACTAGTTTTCTTTGGGGATGAATCAATAAAAAACTGAAAATCAACCTCAGAATAATTTTCTATGAATTTTTTTCCTTGTCTTCCGATTCCCCATAAAACCACTTTTCGTCCTTTAGGAATTTGCGTAGCACCACTACTTAACTTGCATAAGAAATCATCCACAAACAAAAAATCTTTGCCATGTTTCATTCCATATGACTCTAGATTTTTTGTCTTTGCATCCTTGTCAAAATCACAAATAATAATCTTTTCCGAACCATGTTTACATATTACATCTTCAAGACTAATCACAGGCAAGCCATTCCATCTTTCTACTTCTTTCGTATCATCAAAAACACCTATAACATTCAACGAATTAAAAAAATAGATAAAATCTTTTGCCACTCGATTGATTCCATAAATTATATAGTTTTCCATAAATTAATTCCTCTTATTCAATCAATAATTCTTCAAGTAATTCCGTAATGAAAATAATCTTTGCATTTGTTTTTTCCGAAAGTAGCGCATGTATTTTTTCCATATCATATAGAACTGTAACAACAATTACTTGCACATTCGGCAAAGCCGCTTCAGCCCTATATACAGGAAAAGGTTTTCGCACATCTTCGCCTCTTCTATCTATTCCATAAAGAATATTAATCGTTGAATCATTGAGCTGTGTTACCAGATGACCGCCTAGCATTCCTAGTCCGTATATTGCAATATCCCTATATCCATGTTTTACAAAATAGCTTCCGACTGTTTTATCTTTTTCAATCACTTGCATCCACAAGTCTAATGTCTTCCAAAAGCCGTGATACCGCTCTACAATAATCTGATTATTTGTTTTATTATTTTCTTCTCCAAATGTTCGATTACATTTTTCCTTTGTCGCATAAAAAAGAGCATTATTAACTGCTTCTAGCATTCGATACCCACGTGTTTCATCTGGTTCAAGATACATTCCCTCCCCCCACTCATTCCAAGCATTTATGAAAGTAAATTCATTACCTGCCGTCATTCCTTTTTGTATTAAGTACTTTAGGTTATTCTCAAAGATATCTGGTTCCATCGTAGACAACACTCGTCCGCCCTCTCCTCGACGTGGAGTATCATCGTACCCTGGAAATCCGCAATAATATACAGTATCATCTTTTTGAATCGGTTCATCCAAAATAGAATCCCATAGCAGTTGGCTATCAATAATACCACATTCCGAAGTGGCCCGCAGAGAATTCTGTGGTTCTTGCCGTAATACTGCGTCCAAACATCCTCCCCCGTTACTGTTCACTCCCAGTATATATAAATCTTTAAATCCACTTTCTTGTGCCATTTTTCTCCAACAAGTAATCATTTGATACAAGCATGGAATTGACATCGGTTTATAAATAATAAAAAGAGGTTTTCCATCAACTTTAATATACCTATTATCGCTGAAAAATGATAACAGATATTCAAAATGACGTTTCCACTCTGTTTCACCGCCATATTCTTGTTCTATTAGTACGCTTTTTCCCTCATCAATATCTAATTTTCTATCTATCTTTGTTGACCAAGTATTTTTATCATAAATATTGCTCCATGAGCGTGCCCATGTTTCATTCGCCCATGAAAAACAAAAGGGCATATCTATGTCCTTCCATTTCAGCAAATTTTCAGCAGGCTTCTCAAGAATTTTCTTTCCATCCTTAAACCAATAGTGATATATAGCCATTCCATATATACTATATTGATGCATCAAATCCGCTTGCCACTGCATTGTTTTCTTATCTAAAAGATTATAATAGTTTTGGTTCAAGGGAACCCTAGGTTGATCTTGTCCTTCAAAATAGACCTCCGCATCCTTTACAGCCGTCCATTCAGTATATCCTTCTCCCCACCATTCATCATTTTCTTTTACTCGATGAAATTGTGGAAGATACATTGCAATCAGTTTCAATTCGCCACCTCATTTTTCAATCAAATCTAGTAGAATCTGAGGATCTTGTATATATCTCTCCTCAATCCACATAATCTTTTTTCTATTTATCCCTGCTCCAATAAGCTCGTTAACAATTTCTTCTTTTACATCATATCTAAGTACTGTAATTACTATTTTTTCTGCGGATTCATAATCTGCAAGTATAGGATTATTTACAGGGATATTCTTCCCCAGCTCTTCGAAATCCCTATCCACCCAATCTATAATTGTTATTTTTGAACAACTAGATAAATAACGGTAAAAATTTATTCCTACCGCTCCCGCTCCGTATAATATTATCTTACTCCCTTCTTCTATTCCTCCAAACGCTGCAAGGATTTTTTCCTTGTCAAATATCCATGGCATGCACCATATATAATGATATATCATGCTATACTTGCATTGATTAATAAAGTTCTCTCGATAAATAGAACTCGATGCTGCTCGAAGTATTATTTCAAAATTATTTCTTAACGTTTCATGTATATTTGATGCTGGATTTCTCTTTAACGATTCAACATTTTTTCTATAATGATAAAAAGAGTTTTTGCAAACAAAAAGTGACTTTTCTTGTATTAAGTAAGGATATACCGTAGCTCCATCTTCCATAAAATCAGCTCTATTCTTTATTTTCATTATATAGCTAATTACTTTTTCTCTTACAAACAATTTATTCCATAAATATGGGGAAATCCCAGATGAAAAAAATTTTCCTGTATACATCATCGTCGGCATAACTATATCTAAAAACTTCTTTCCACAATATAATCCCTCATCATATTTTGGAACTGAGTCGATGACACTCTTCCTTTCATTATGCAATATTCCAGACTCAACTATGGATACATTGTATTTCTCCATAATATTTTCTAAATACTGGTACATTTCCGGTTCAATCCAATCATCTCCATCTACAAATCCAACATACTTTCCTGTTGCTTTCGCAATTCCTGCCTTTCGAGCTGACACCACACCACCATTTTCCTTGTGTATAACTTTGATTCTTGGTTCTCTCGCCGCATATAAGTTGCATATTTCCCAACTGCTATCAACGGATCCGTCATCAATTAAAAGAATTTCCAAGTCTTTATATGTCTGATTAATAATACTTTCAATACATTGAGCAATATATTTTTCTACATTATAAACCGGTACAATTACTGATATTTTTTCCAATGTTATACCTCTCAAATCTTTTAATTATATGTAAATATTTTTATTTTGCTAACCGGATGAACTTTTCTCTGTTCTTCTGGCGGCAGCTCCATATACTCTCCAAATTTAAATCTCAAATAACCCTGATAATCCCTAATTCCTTGAAAAATCTCTCCTTCAAAAACGATATCTTCGCTCTCTTCATACCACTTTCTATAATATCCCCATTCTCTATTCGGGGTCGGAAACATTAGGATTCGTACCATTTTTGTCTGTTTTCTATTAGCCTGAGAAATCATTTGGTGATAGTATGAAAATACTACATTTTCAGGAAGGCGACTAAGCACGCGATACCACACTCGCTTAATCGGATTCTTATCGGCTATTTTCCCAACTTCTGACCATAAAATCTTTCGTACACAAAAACACTCAAAATTTTTAAGACTTCTTAATATATAATTATCCGGGACTCCATCTAATGGGAAAACGTCAATAAAGATTCCCTGCTCATATGGCATATGTTCTTGATGTTCACGAAGAAACAACGTATCTTTCCTTCTCAACTTACCATATCCCCATCGGTATCCCTTGGTATTTCTATGGTCTTGAAAATAGAATCTCGTTGTATCAAGTTCTGCCTTGCAAGCTTCCCGAAACCGTTCATATTCTGGACGCAGTAGTGCCACATCTGCATCATCGTCCCATGGAATATATCCTCCATGCCGAACAGCTCCTAAAAGTGTTCCTGCAATAATATTATAGTGAATATCGCATTTTTTGCAGATTCGATCTACTTCTATAAGCATCTCAAGCTGTATCATCTGAACTTCTCTTAATTGCTGATTCGTTAAGTGAACCATATCATAACAAAAAGCCCCGCACTAAGTGCAAGGCTCTCCTTTCCATTATTCTTGCGACTCCATTCGCGCCAAATCCCAAATAGGCTTATTCTTTTCCGTTATATATATCGGTTAACTATACTCTAATCTTTACTATTTTGCATATCAGATTATATCTTTTTGATATAACCACATTAACCCACCATCTCTTCCCCAATCGCTTTAATCGTCCTCAGCACTTCTCCCCGCGCCCCTCTAGGAAAGCTGTTCATGCAAGGAAACGTTTCAAAGCTTAGTGTTCCATCAAATCCAATTTCTTCAAGCGCCGTTCTGAATGTCTCCCAATCCACTCCATCCTCCGGCTTGCTTCCAAACGTATAAGGCATCTGATGCAGATCCCCAAGTGCATCATTCTCATGAAGGTGCATAATCTTAAGCCGGCTTCCTACCTGTCGAACATACTCTGATGGTTCGCGGCGAACCAGTTCCATATGTCCCGTATCAAGACATATTCCAAACAGCTCCTCTCCGGCAAGCGCATTAAGCATACCCACATACCAGATTGCCTCTTCTGGGTCCGCACATGTGCCCTCTGTAATTCTTCCGCCCACACCTTCATACAGATTCTCTACGCATACACCCACATGATGCTCCTTGAGCAGAGGAATCAGCGATTGAAAATATTGCAGGTTCATCGCACGCTCCACATCCAATCCAAACTTGTATTGTAGCTTAAATGGATGCATTACCACCCACGGAATCTCCATCTGTCCTGCAATTGCGATACTCTTTGGAATTACAACCTTCTGCATGTAATCCGTCACATCCGGTCTATTCGGTACAAAGATTGGATAGGGCGCATGCATCTGGGATGGTTTGATTCCATATGCTTCAAATGTCCTTTTATACTCACCAAAATAGGCAAGCATTACATCTAGATCAGCGTCAAAGAAGGAATTGATCCTGCCGGTATAGATATCCGAATTTTTTAGGAAAGTATCTAGGTTAAAATCCACTCTCTCAAATCCTGCAGCGGCAATGAATGCCACGCCTTCTTCTAGCCCCATCTCCGGCAATATGCCCTTTGTCTGTACTCCTACATCTATCATACTTATTTTCCTATCCTATACATAATATCTATCGTGAAACTCTTCGTATTCCACACCCATTTCTCGCAGCTGCGCACCAATTGCATCGTAGTACATACAACAAATGACCACATTCCGGTCTTCTTCAGGAACCTGTAGAATTTCCTTTGGATTCTTGATTGGCACTCCCATGTATTCGGTGCCCCATCTTGCCTGTCCGTTATCCACCGCAAAATATGGTGGATATTTTTTCCCAAATTCTTGCATATAATCCACCAGCATCTGCCCTGCTCCAAAGAGAATCAGCTTCTTATCCGGCTTGCCCAGCACGCGCTCTGCAAAGGTATACTGACTTTCCCACTCCCTTACAAGTGCACTCTGGATGCGCATAAACGATGTCTGAAGTTTCTTCGGGCATCTTGCGAACAATCCTGTGGTGTCAAAAATCATCCACCCTTGAAAATCCATCCGGATAAGCTCTCCAATGATGTGATACCAGTCGGTTACCAAATCGCCTCTACCCTTTGTAAATGTATAGGGCATCTGCTTGTCATTGTACCGTCCGCCATTATCATTGGCATGAACCATGCACAGATACTCGCGACACTGGTAGAGTTGACTTCGTATATTTTTGGCAAGGAGGTTGCCATATCCGATATTATAACAAATCCCAACCATAGGTCGGTCACACAAGCGATTATAGAAATTAGCAATCCGAATCAAGCCTGTTACATCCGAATATTCATTATGTACATACCCGGATGCATCGTCTCCCTGACATCCATTCTCCAAAAAAATTGGTATTCCAAAATCTTCTATCATACCATAGCATTCTTCTACCACTTCCTCGAAGATTCCCGGTTCACAGTTCATTGTTTCAAGAACAATATAGTTTCCCTGGTATGCTTTGCATGCCTCAAGTATCTCATACAACTTTTCCGGTGTCAGCTTGTGTAGCGGATACAAAAAGCCCGATACACGCAACAGGCGGTTCTCCCCCTCCTTCTTCTCATAGGTCGGAAGCCCCTCTCCTTCTATCACTTCGTAAGGAATTTCCGCATAGGAAAATCCTGCGTCTGCAATTGCCTCCAAACTTAATGGGGCATGATACTGTACTCCTGCTAACATTTTTTTCTCCCATTCAAAAAGGATCCCGCATCTATGCGAGATCCCTTCTACTCTTTTTCTCTCGTATCCGGCGACTCCATTCGCACAATGCAAATTCCATTTTGCTCACTATATCTTACTGTTATTTCTATTATAGTTTATCGGATACTTCATTACAAATACTTAGTTCTATTTAATAATATTACCATTTATAAGCCTCTGAACTGCGGATCGCGGTAACTACCTCTGACCATCCGGCACCCTCGATTGCATTATAGAATTCTTTGCTGATCTCCCGGTTTGGAATATAGACCTCCTCTTTTTCAAAGTCATAGGCCAGATAACCTAAATGCACCAGCAATGTCAGCACATCATCCGCATTTTCAAATGTTGTCATGTCATTACAAAATCGTCCGGTATTAATATGTTGACGGTCGCCTGCAAGCATCCTAGTCACCATATCCTTAAGTCCGGCATAATTCATTTCAATGTAGGAACGCAAAGCCTCATAAGTCTCGGTTTTTGTCCAATAGCTGTCAAACACCCCACTGAGAGTTGCCTCTACAACCGCTTTGGGATTATAAACAGATTTTACCTGCAAAAATGAATAGCCATCATACCACGCCTTCATGTCCGCAAAGCTTCTATTATATTTTTCACATAGCTGCCGAACCTCCGTCTCCGTAAAGCCCACATACTCCTCCATCTCGCGTGGATTGGTCATGGAAAATTCTAAAAACATGTTCAATGCAGAATGACTTCCATACTTTTTGATGGGAAGAATTCCCGTCATATAGACAAGGGCTGTATAGGATTTGTCTTTTAACCAATCTCTCAGGAAATCAAGATACTGCTTCTGTTCCTGCTCCGCTCCCTTTTTTTCCCTGAAAATGCAATCCCATTCATCGATGAGAATCACGAACGGAATCTTTTCCTGATTAAAAATATCCTGTAGCGTAAAGGTCAGATTATTCTCATCAAACAAGACCACGTCCGGATACTGTGCCCTGATATCAAATAACAGTCGTTTTTTTAGCATGGTAAGCATCTCATCCACATTTCCGCTGTTACTTAAAAACTCCTGCATATTTATACTGATGACATTGTATTGATTCAGGTGTTTTTTATATCCTTCTTTTTTTGATATTTTTAACTTTTCGAACTGTCTATTTGAATCGTTAAATCTGCCATAATAAGCGGCAAGCATATCAAGTGCCATGGACTTCCCAAAACGACGTGGTCTGCTTACGCACAAATACTGCTGATTCGTCCCCAATACGCTGTTGGTATACCCAATCAGTTCTGATTTATCAACATAGATTTCAGAATTCAATGATCTCTGGAATTTTTCATTGGTAGGATTCAGATATATTCCCATGAAGAACACCTTCCTTTATTCTCTGCATGCATTTATATTATGATTATATCCGAAAATGGCTCTTGTGTCATTCATAAATCTCTGGCATATTAGTAAACACATCCGTCACGCCCCACAGTGAAAATTCGCGCAAATCGATTTTCTGTGGCTTCTGTTCTGGGAAAAAGGCTTCTATCCCATTCCATGCACGAACCGGCTTTCCTTGCCAATGCTCGGGTATCGCGCAATCTAGTCCTCCAATACTTGGATGAAGTGCATCTGCATTTGCATAATCTCCCCATTTGATGCAGTCACTTAAGTTTGCTGCAAGCATGCCCGTCTTACAGGAGTCATCCAGTTCTTTCATTTTCTTAACGGATTCTGCCCAGAAGGAGGAATAAATGATATACTCTTCCAAGTTGTACTTTTTCACCAATTCCAGCGTTTTTTCTTCGATTCCCTCATAATGAATGGCACTAGTCTTTAGTTCAATATTAATCAGCAAATTCTTCTGTTCACAATATGGCTTTAACACTTCAAAAACTTCTTCCAGTGTCGGGATACGAACTCTGCTTTTATCCGGATACAGATCTTCATTGACCCCTCTCATTGGAATCTGCTGCAATTCCTTAAGGGTATAATCGCATAGTCTGCCTTCAGTAGTCGTGATTCGTCCCAATGTCTCATCATGAAATACCACAACCTGACCATCTTTTGATAGCTGTACATCCAGTTCGATTCCCTTTACTCCCGGAATCTTTGCTGCTTCTTCAAAGGCAAGTAGCGTATTTTGTGGGTACTTCATACACATACCACGATGCGCCCAAATACCAACCATCGCCTTCTCTTGCTCTGATGCAACTTTTCTAAGCGGAACATCCGCCTGAAGAAACTGCTCAATTACATGAACTGCACTAAGTGTCTCTTCTTCTGTGACACCGGCTCCAATTGGTTCTCCTTCACAGTCTCGAATAAATCCTATGATTTCATAGATTAGGCCAGCACCCAGATAGTCAAATTCATACCTTTCTCTTCTGTTCGGATCTTCATAGCGCACTTCAAATTTTTTCGTCAGCCACCATGGGGATTCCGCCAGAATATAACCCTTCGTCCCTGAGATAAGCAACTGTCCTTCCGACTTAACACCAAGTCCCATCTTGGCAGTTGCCATACCATTTTCGTAGGTAAATATCAACTTTGTATATTTATCTACGCCATTCGGTGCATGAATAGATTGTGCCTGCACTCCTGTATAATCACACCCCATTAATTTAAAAATCGGAAGCATGCAATATGCTCCCAACTCTGCTACGCTTCCACCGGTTTTGACATCCACGAATTCCCGATTGCAGGTACTTTCTAACTTTGTGAAAGCAGCCTCCACATCACAGATTTCCCCAATCACACCACTTTGCGCTACTTCAAGCAATTTGAGAAATCCCGGACAATAAGAGGTCTTTAGTGCCTCCCGGAGCACAAGCCCATTCTCCTTTGCTAGGGCAAACAATTCCTCTGCCTCCTCTAGTATAAGAGTCATCGGTTTTTCACACAATACATGCTTTCCTGCTTCAAGAGCGGCCTTTGCATACACATAGTGTGTCTCGTGCGGGGTTGCGATATATACGGCGTCGCACTGATTCCATAATACATTCAAATTCATTGTTGCAATTGGACTTTTTTCAACACCATAATCTTTGCAATATGCAGATACAAATTTTTCTGCGCTATTCTCATGGGGATTATAAACACAGGTCAGCATTGCATCCTGTGTCATCAAAATATCCTTCACAAATCGTTGTGCTATTCGGCCTGTACCAATCATTCCGAATCTTATCATTTCATCCTCTCTCCGCTTCGTTTACTCATGAACAGCTCCACAATTCTTGACATTGCAATTGATTCTTCCTCGGTAAGCTTGTAGTCTTTTCTTCCGGTACCATTGATTTTCCCGACAAATTCACTGATCTCATATCGAAGACCATCTCCTTGAAAGGAAGGTTCAAAATGCTCAATATCCGTTGGGTCCTCTCTTCGCACCTCAAACTTATGCGTCAGCCACCACGGAGATGGCGCAAGGATGTACCCCTCAGTTCCTGCCATTACCAGTTCTCCTTCCGATTTCACGCCTACACCCATTTTTGCAGTTGCCATACCGTCTGCATAACGCAACTGAATTTTCGTATACAAATCAATGCCATCATCTCCCAAGATACTGTCTATTTGCACATCTGAATAATTGGTTCCAAATAATTTAAAAATCGGAAGCAGCGTGTATGGCGCAAATTCCAAAAAGGCTCCTCCATATTTTGCGTCTGTTCTCTCTCTGGATCCAATGGCAGCCAGTCTCGTATAGCAAGCCTCTATGTCTCTTATTTCTCCAATCTTTCCGCTTTTTGCCACATTGATCAACTGTTGAAATCCGGGACAATATGCCGTTTTGATAGCCTCCATCAAAACAAGCCCTTTTTCTTTTGCCATATGATACAGTTCCATAGTCTCCTTGTGAGTAAAGGCCAATGGTTTCTCACTTAATACATGCTTTCCATGTTCAAGTGCCGCTTTTGCATACGCATAGTGGGTCTCATTTGGTGATCCAATATAAATGGCATCTGTTCTCTTCCAAAACTCTTCCATATCATCTGAATAAACTTCTATTCCCTCTTCTTGCTGAAATCGTTTTGAACTCTCTTCTTCCGGATTATATGCACATTCGATTTCAAGGCCACTAACGTATTTTGCTTCTGAAATAAAGCGTGGAGCTATGCGACCTGTTCCAACAATTCCTAATCGTACAATTGGGAATTTTTCTTTTCGAATCATGGTAGAAGAAATATTTGCTGTTCTCTCTAAATAAACCACTTCACAATACTTCTTCAGATAATCATAGTGTCCTTTCCAATCAGATCCCAAAACAAAAACATCAACCCCATACTTTTGGATATCCTCTACCTTTTGTCCCTCATGGTCTTCCACTATAATTTCATCTGCAAATCCTGTCTTTCGGACATTCTCCACACGCTCTAACAACGGGTCCACAACATTCACTTTTCCTCTTGCTTCATCAAAATGCTCCGTTGTAACACCTACTATCAGATAGTCTCCTAATGCTTTTGCTCGCTCCAATAATTTATAATGTCCTTCATGAAACAAATCATAGGTTCCATATGTAATGACTTTTTTCATATATGCTTCCCCTAAATGTATTCTACAATTTTATCTCTCTCTCGATTCATAATATTAATAACACGCTTATCGTCGGGTGCATGCATGTGTAATTTGTCAAGAATGTTTACCCACAATAAATCGTTCTGCTTATAAAACATATCCACATTCTTCAATCCCTTTTCAATATCGAATGGTAGTAGCAAATCCTCTTTGTACCCTCTCCTATCTGGATTGAAAAATTGCGTTTTCGAAAAATTTCTTTCGGCTGTTTGTCCAAAAATAATCCGTCGTATTTGATCAAAAGTTTCTCTGTAGAACTCACGTTCAAAATGTGCCCCCTGCAGGTTATCCCATATATTAAAATCTCCCATAAAATACTTTGATAAATCAATTACCCATGGATTATATTTATCAATAACATACTGTTCAAGTTTTCTTCCGACTTCGTTAAATCTTGGTAATGGATGAGAGCTACCTCGAAATCTCTCTGGTATATATTCTACCGTTCCCTCTTTTGTCATATAGTAGGAGTTACAGCGAAAACAATTCAGAATGACATGATTACTATCATATTTTTCCATCATCTTTTTAAAAAAGTCATCTACATATCCAATCCACTCGTCCCATGGTTGGTCATAAATTCGAAACTTCGTTATCTCGCTCCCATATTTTTCATCCAGATTCGTCCGAAAAAATTCATTTGCCTGGGGGGCAAAAATTGTATCGTGATATCTGCATTGATTCATATGCATATCCATAAAATCAATAACAACATATTCTGCATCAGAATCTAATAATAACGACAAAGTTTCTTTGTTTAGGTTTTGTTTGAGTGAACGTATCGCTCCTTTTTCTCGAATACAAATATCTTTTAGATTTTCTACCTCCTCTTTTGGGAAGGGGGCGGGATACATTGCACATACAATATTCTGCTTATCCAAAAAATAGTCTATGTCTAGCCTTTCATCTAAAACTCCATGCTCACTCTGTTTCCCATCTAAAAGAGATATTCTAGACACACAACTTCCCAAAACAGTAATCTTTATCATTTGATATTCTCCAATATCTTCATTTCTATCAGCTGTTCCATCATCTCATCTGAAAGCTTCGTCTGAAACTCTTGCTCCATCACTTCCTTAAGACTTTTCATTTGTTCATTATAAAACGGATAATCGTGGGAGCTTCCAACATTTTTTGGTGTCATATAATCCGCTCCATAATAGTTTTTCAATATCCGATCATACCCTGAAGGAACAGGTATTACGGTATTCTCAAAGGGCATCTCCATATAATTTTCATAACACTCTCTTGGATATCGAAATTTCTTTCTATCGATACAAAATCCCATCATACATCCAATCTGAGTTGTACTATCGTTTACATATTTTGCACTTAATAAATCAAATATTTTCTTCACTTCATGTTGGAGTCTATTATTGTAATCAATTGAAATTCCATAGGTTCTTTCTATTTCCCTCATTAAAGAAATTACATCCCTATCATAAGGTTCCTTTTCTGGAATGCTAGCTTCAACTCTTAGCAAAAAATCTAATGAATCTACCAAATTATCAAATTGCCTTTCATCATCTGGCACATTATCAATGGGGAATATATCAATTCCAACAACATATGGGCACCTATGAAATTTTTTTAAAAAGACCTCATCAAAACACATATGTCTTCCATTTATAACTCTTGCTTTAACCACATCATCTGTCGGATCACTATACACACTTTTTATCTCAAACCACTTACCAAGAACTTTCGGTGCTTTTTCGAGAAACTCCAAATAGTCTCGTCTGAGCATACAAATATCTAAATCATCATCCCACGGAATAAATCCTTTATGTCGAACAGCACCAAGCAAGGTTCCGAAATCTGCGTAAAAATGTAGATTCAATAAATTACATGCACTTCGAATTTCTTCTAATACTTCTAGCTGTGCCGCCCATGCACGTTTCATCATTGAAGAAATAGTAAATTCCTCTCGTTCCTCCGCCAGAAAAAAATCCTCATCAAAATGTATCATTCCTAATCTCTCCTAAATAAGATTATACATCTCTAGTAACTCTTTATACCCCTTTGGTATCGGAACTGATATGTTATTCCAAAGTACGTCTTCTACTTCTTCAAACCATTCACTTCTATAAAAGATGTTCTTGCCCTCACGAACCTCATCTAAAATGTACAGATAATCACTTGATTCACAGTTCCTTCCTGCCACTATATCAGCCGCTTTATAAAACGCGTTTCGCAGATTCCCATCTATATTAAAATCTATTCCTATCGTTCGCTTCCAATCTTCAACAATTGCTTGTTCTTCTTCTCTATATGGTGGTTTTACTCCAACATTACCTGCTGTTTTTAGTAATCCTAGTATAATAGAATTACGCGCTTCTTCCAGTTTCGCATCATTACATACCGAATCCAGTGCCTGTATAGTAATGCCAGTTTCTTCCTTAAATCCATGAAATCTTGCGCCATACTTTTCCCAATCTTCCCTTAATCCATCTGTGACAATTTCCAGTTCTAACTTTTCAATGTTGTCAGATATATATATACTATAAAAATCAAACCACACTCCCAATTCCTCTGGAAGGCAATTTACAAAGGTTATATAATCTTCTCTCTTCATCGCAAATTCAAGATTACCAGAACTGAAATAACTCCCCTTAATAATACTAGATAGCGTTTCTCCTATCGCAAATAGTTTCAAATTATGATTTTTACATATCCGATTAATCTCTACAAATACTTCCATTTGTGCCGCTAATCTTCGTTTTGCAACTTCGTCTTCTTTAGATGAAGTTGCAAAAAAATCTATACTATATTCTATACGTGGCTTGCAGTCTCGGTTAAGAAATTTCCAATAGTAATCAGTCGATATGGCCTTTATATGCTCCCTTGCGGCTTCTACTTTTCCGTTATATTTAATACTTGCTATTTCTTTAATCAATGTATTATAAAATGGATAATCATGTCCTGCACGGACATTCTTCGGAACCAAATAATCATCACCGTATTTCAGACGAAGTACCAAATCATAATTCTCTGGAACTGGTACAGTAATATTTTCAAAAGGAATTCGAATAGCCTTATCGTATATTTCTTTCGGAATATAGTAATCTCTTCCACTTCCCAGACATGGCATCTCCGTCAAATAATCTGCATCGTTCTCTCTGTATAATGAATATACTTCATCAAGCAATATATACAATTCCTGTTCTGTAGGATTCTCCTGTGAGAATTCAATTTGACAAATCTTTTTTATCATGTCTATTCGTTCTCGTATCATGGCAATCCCCTGAATATACTCCTTACTTGTAGGAGCATATTCCTTAATTTCTTGTTTTAAATGACAAACTTCCGTAATTATTACTGTAGCATCTATTTGTTCCTTTTCTAAAGCTTTTTCTCTTGGCACATAGTCAAGAGAGAACACATCAATCCCTGTCACAAGAGAAAAACCATGGTATTCTCTAATTCTCTTTCTTTCTGCAATCGTCGATATTCCATTAACCACCTTAATTGCATGCGCCCCCCATTCAGGTTCCGAATATACACTCAGACACATCAATTCATCCTGGCAGTTCTCAATTACCTGCATAAATCTCACTAGGTCTTGACGACGCATACAAATATCCATATCATCATCCCATGGAATGAATCCACGATGTCGAACTGCGCCCAGCAAAGTTCCCCAATCCGCAAAATATGGAATATCATACTGCATACATAATATATCTATTTTACTTAAAAGCTCTATCTGTGCTGCCCATGCATTTTTCATCATAGCAGAAATAACAAATCCATTTCTTTCTTCCTGCTCAAAAAATTCTTTTTTAAAGTTTACCATATTTTCCTCATAACTGCTATGCATACCATCCTAAGTCTTAATGAATTGTATCCTATATTGTCTTATATATTGTTTCCATAAAATTATGAAAGAGGATCACATATGTGATCCCCTTATAAAAGTTCTCGAACGATGTCTCTGTGAATTACTGAAGTAATGAAAGAACTCCCTGTGTTGACTGATTTGCCTGAGCAAGCATTGACTGACCTGCCTGTGTAAGTATATTATTCTTAGAGTACTTAACCATCTCATCTGCCATATCAGTATCACGGATACGAGACTCTGCTGCGGTTACATTCTCAACAATATTATCTAAATTATCAATCGTATGCTCCAGTCTATTCTGAACAGCACCAAAGGTAGAACGCATCTCTGAAACATTCTCAATCTGTGTTGCAACATTGGTTATTAAAGTTTCTGCACCAGTTTGATTTGTAAATGAGCCACCAATTGCATCGGCAACATCAGATAATTTCACACCATCGATAGTAATTTTATTTGATGCTCCCGTCTTGTATCCAACAAAAATATCTGCATCCTCTTCTGCAAGCATCTTCTTTCCGTTGAAATCTGTAGTAGATGCAATTCGACTAATTTCTTGCTTGAGCTGCTGAACCTCATCACTTATGGCTTTAACATCTTTAGATGAGTTTGTTCCGTTAGCTGCCTGAACTGCCAATTCGTTGATACGCTGAAGCATGGAATGCACTTCGTTAAGTGCGCCTTCAGCAGTCTGTACTGCTGAGATACCATCCTGTGCGTTTGTAGATGCACGGTCAAGACCTCTGATCTGCTTACGCATCTTTTCAGAAATGGAAAGACCTGCTGCGTCATCTGCTGCACGGTTGATTCTGTAGCCAGAAGATAACTTCTCTGAACTCTTTGTCTGCTGATTAGCTGTTACGTTAAGAACTCGGCTAGCATTCATAGCCTGCATATTGTGCTGTACTACCATAATAATTTCCTCCTTGAATAAAAAACATATCCATCTTATTTTCTTTTTTTATCTTTCAGGGCCAGGCACCGGTCTCCTTACACCCCTTCGTAAGCATATCCTTTGCTTTACAATCAATATATCGGTAATATTTGCAATCCCTTAACCCCCCTAACAAGTTTTTAACCTATTTTTTAAAAAAATTTTCTTATGGGTAATCAAAGTTTTTGAGGGGCTACGTTTTCGAGGGTTCTTTGTGAGGGTTTTCACCTATTACCCTTCTTGGCCAACAAAATATCATAATAGACAAATTCGTCAAGGACATGCTGCATATGCCGTGCAAAACCGCATCCTTGACGGATTTTTTTAATATGATAAAGAATTAATCAAGGCAGATACTAATAAAGGTCTGGTATTTCTACCAGACCCTCACAAAGAATCCTCAAAAACTTTGATTACCTAATCTTATATTGGGGAATACAATATGTTTTTCCAAAAAAGGACCGCGCTTTCGCGCGATCCCTTCTGAAGTATTGTGTACGAATACTTTTTCCAGTAAGCTCTATACTACTGAAGTAATGAAAGAACTCCCTGTGTTGACTGATTTGCCTGAGCAAGCATTGACTGACCTGCCTGTGTAAGTATATTATTCTTAGAGTACTTAACCATCTCATCTGCCATATCAGTATCACGGATACGAGACTCTGCTGCGGTTACATTCTCAACAATATTATCTAAATTATCAATCGTATGCTCCAGTCTATTCTGAACAGCACCAAAGGTAGAACGCATCTCTGAAACATTCTCAATCTGTGTTGCAACATTGGTTATTAAAGTTTCTGCACCAGTTTGATTTGTAAATGAGCCACCAATTGCATCGGCAACATCAGATAATTTCACACCATCGATAGTAATTTTATTTGATGCTCCCGTCTTGTATCCAACAAAAATATCTGCATCCTCTTCTGCGAGCATCTTCTTTCCGTTGAAGTCTGTAGTTGATGCAATTCGGCTAATCTCAGTCTTGAGCTGCTGAACTTCGTCACTAATAGCCTTAATATCCTTGGATGAGTTGGTTCCGTTGGCTGCCTGAACTGCTAATTCATTGATACGCTGAAGCATGGAATGTACTTCATTCAATGCACCTTCAGCGGTCTGTACTGCAGAGATACCATCCTGTGCGTTTGTAGATGCACGATCAAGACCTCTGATCTGCTTACGCATCTTCTCAGAAATGGAAAGACCTGCTGCATCATCTGCTGCACGGTTGATTCTGTAGCCAGAAGATAACTTCTCTGTGCTCTTTGCCTGCTGATTAGCTGTTACGTTAAGAACTCGGCTAGCATTCATAGCCTGCATGTTGTGTTGTACTACCATAATTTTTTCCTCCTTGAAATAAAAACTGTAGCTTCCTTGCTACATGTGAACTTGTTGTAAGGTACTTAAGATTCAGCCGTACACTCTGTTTCTCTTTCCCTTTGTAACTTATATATCGGAAAGTTTTTCCGATACTTAACCCCCAAAGAAAAATTTTTCTTTGGGGAAATTACCAAAATTTTTCTGCCTAGTGCTTCCCATCCATAAACTGGGGATCTACATAGTTAAGCTTCGACATCGTCTTATAATACTCATTCACCGCCACACTGCTTTTCCTCATAGTCTTTACCTGCTTTTTTACACTGGCAAACTTCGAGGTCATCAGATCCTTATTTCTTGCTTCCTGAGCCTGAATCTCCATGCTCTTATCTGTCACACTGCGGATATACTGCTTCATTTCCCGAATCTGGTCTGCATAGGTTTCCCTGTTTCCTTCCAGTTCCTCTTTCATCCTATCGAATAGCTTCTGAAAGCCGCTGTCCAGTTGTTCCAGCTGCTCAATCAGATTTGCCTTTGCCTCCACTGTGGCATCAAAATCCTCTGCTTTTCCATTGACATCCTCTAGGATTTCTCTCTGCCTGCGATTCTCATCTATAATCTCTTTTAGCACCTGCTCCTTCTTCTTTAAGCTCTGGAGCATGATATCCACATACTGTTCTGACATGTTCTCTCCTATGATACCTCAACCTTTGACACATTGGTATTCATACCATTGTTCGTAAGTCGCATAACTTCCTTCCAGGTATCCCGCATGG
This sequence comes from uncultured Agathobacter sp., assembly GCA_945910395.1. Classification (GTDB taxonomy): domain Bacteria; phylum Bacillota; class Clostridia; order Lachnospirales; family Lachnospiraceae; genus Roseburia. The sequence continues at coordinate 48,249 of CAMDYX010000008.1, forward strand.
TTCGAAGGTGTTTTAATACCTCTTCTAAGATTTCCGGGTCTTTTTTTACATTAGCCCTAATCAACCGTTCCATAAGATAACTATACACCCGATCAAAATCCTGTGCAACCGAATACTTCATATTAAGGGTTGCCTGAAACTCACCTATGATACGCTCTGTCTTCATGATATTCGTATGAGCTTCCTTGATATCCTTTTTCTCACATGCCACAATTGCCCTGTTGCAAAATTTGATGGCGCCCTCATAGAGCATCAGCGTAAGTTCTGCCGGTGAGGCATATTGAATTTTATTGTTGGCATATGCCTGATATCCCTTGTTTGCTGTCATTTTTTAACCTCCGTGTCACTTTACTTTTACTGGAAATATCCGGAAAGCGATGACTGTGTACTGTTAAGTGTGGCCATTGCCTTTTCCATCGCTGAGAACTTCTTGTAGTAGTAGTCTTCTCTGTCTGCAAGCTTTTCTTCCCAGGTCTTAATCAGCTTAGTATAACTGTCCAAGTCCTTTGTCATCTGCTTATCACTGTATACCGTATATGCAGAACTTAAAGAAGTTGATTTCATCTTGGTATCCAGCGCTTCATATAGATTGGTACTGAGTTGCTTGAAGAAATCTACAACTGTATCCGGATCAGAGTTAATCATTGCCATGAGCTTATCGTCTTTTCCGGATGTTACATCATCATCCTCATCTCCATCGATGTGATAGGCATATTGTTCGTTCTTTGGGGCATTTAAGTATCCCAAGGTCTGAATTCCAAAGTTTGCCAATGAATACCTTTTACCATTCAATTCTATCGTCTGAAACATTGCATTTGTCATGGTATTCATAACACCTGAGACCGTACTGTCATGACGGAGAAGAGAACCTTTGATTTTCTCCTCCCACTTCTCAATTTCTTTATCGGACATCTCCTCTTTCTCTTCGTCTGTAAGAGGATCAAAGTCCTTGACATATTCTGCATTGTATTCCTTGCATAACTCGTTGATGACGGCGTTGTACTCTGAGAGGAATTCCTTGATCTTATCATAGATTCCCTGTGTATCCGTCTTGGTGTTGATGGTGATAGCATTTTCATCTCCATCTCCCGTAATGCCCATGGCTGATACAGTAATTCCGTTGACACTGATACTATTGGTATCACTGGTGTATTCCACACCATTCAGCTTGATTTTTGCATCGCTTCCATCAATTTTAACCGCGGTTGCTTCATAGGTGGAGTCCTTCAGCACCTCTGCACCAATCTTAGCGGTCTGAATCATCTTGTTGAGCGCATCTGCATATTCCTGACTTCCTGCGTCTAAATCTGCGAGAGATGCTACCGCATCATTTTTATCCATGATGCCCTTCTGCTCTGTCTGCGTTTTTACAAGATCCGTCAGCTGTCCGATATAGCCATCGGCAAGTGTCTTAACCGCAGCAGCCTTATCTGTGGAGGCATCTGCATAAGCGGTCTTGATTGCATTCATCAGCTTTGTTTTACTGTTATCTGCAGCCGCCTCTTCGGCAGACTCTGCATTTGCCTGCTTCTCAAAAGAAGTAACGGTAGCAAGGTTTCCGGAAAATGTGGAAAGAATAGACTCTGCGGAAGCCTTTGCCTCTGCTTCTGTCTTTCCATCATCTGTTAGTTTCTTGATAATGAGGTCCTTATATTTTTCGTAGCGGTCATTTGCATTTTTGATTGTGCTATCCTGTGCACCGGTTCCATAGTCGTAGCTTACTTCGCCGATCTTTACAACATCTTCACCGTTTTTGAATTCTCCGGTTAGTGTGTCGCTTACATATTCCTTCCCATCTTTTTCTATATAGTACTGTGTCTTGGTTCCGCTCTCACCGTCTGAGACTTCTCTGCTCTTTACCGTATAGCTGATTTCATTTCCGTTCTCGTCCTTTTCGGTAGTCTTTCCGGTAATGACTTCATTTGCAGCATAGTAGTTTACATTTTTTGTAAGACCAGCGGTATCTCCTTCATATTTAATCTCGTTACCCTGTTCGTCTTTGCGAATATAGGAGCCATTCTCTTTCTTGGAATATACGTTACCTGATGAATCGGTATAAGTCTCGATTGCCTTTATGTAAGAAGTCGTTCCATCCGCATTCTTTTTCGAATAGATTGCATTTCCATCCGCATCAGTCTTTGAGATCTTTGTATATTCGGTTCCATCATCTGCAACGACGGTATTTGCCCGTGCAGAAGATGACATTAAAGCCAGACTGTTAAAAGTGCTATCGCTGGATAAGATTCCATAAGTGGAATAAAAGTCCTGTGTCGCAGAATAGGCACTTCCATAGCTCTGGGCTGCCAGCTTAATATTATTAATCTGCGTAGTTACACTATTGTAAGCGGAAGTAGCTGCCTTATAACTGCTAAGGGCATTCTCGATATTTTCCTTAATCTTACTTTCGTCCGTGATAATTGCTCCTTCGGCAGTCATCGCATAGGTTCCGTACTTTTTGTAGGTAGCCTGGGTTGCACTATCTCCCAAAGAGGTGGTAAGGCCAAGAGTTTTTAATGCCTCTAGTCCCTTAGAGTCCCCTGCTATCAGGTTAAAATCATTCTTCACACCGGTTTCTTTTGAGCTGACAAAAATCCGGTTATTTGTGGTATCAAGGGACGCATTTAATCCCTGCTTTCCCAGCTCTGTGGTAAGCTCCTCTATTGTAGTAGATGCACTGACTGTGATGGACGCACTTGTGCCGTCTCCTTTATCCACATTGATGGTACCCTCTCCTCCTGCATATCCAAGCTCCGCTAGAGTTGTTGAGGTGCTTGCCGTAGTAGAGAGCTTACCGCCTGTAAGATATCCGGATTGCGCAATGCTTAAGATATTCAGCTTTTGTGTTCCTGTTACTGCTGTATTGGAAGCAGATACAGATGCCTTTGTTGCATCGGATACCGTTGTCTTTTTTAAATTGTAGGAAGTAGACCAGCGCAGATTACCTACCTTATTGTACAAGCTGTAAATATTGGTATTCAGGCTCTTCCACTTTTCCTGTGTCCACTCTAACGTTGTCTTCTTTTTTTCATAGGATTCTTTTTTTGTCTTTACATCCATTACCAGGGCCTGAACAATACTGTCAGTGTCCAGTCCTGAATTCATTCCTGATATACGAATTGCCATATCAAGCCCTCCTATCTTCTCTCATCCACCATGAGTCCTGCCATCTCCCATACCCGTGCAATCATATCAAGTGTTTTCTCCGGTGGATATTCCTTGACCACTTCTTTCGTGTTCTTGTCTACGATCTTGATAGTGACGCGGTTGGTCTCCTCATGAATACCAAAAATTGCCTCAGAGGTATTTATCATATTTTTGTTAATTTCTTCCACAGCCTTTTTAATCTGTGCGCTTTTTGCATATGCCTGCTGTCCTGCAGCCTGGCCTTCTGCTCCGGAGCCGGCTCCGTCTCCGCTTGTCTGCTTGGTATCTAACGAGATCGTGTCTGCTGCAAGCTGTGCCGATCCTTCAATATTTGCGCTATCATTCTGTTTTGGCTGCGCTTCCACCTTTACTTCAGCAGTTGATACACTTCCCTGATATACCATTCCTGCTCCGCTGATTCCTTCAATTCCTGCCATACTTTTGCACCTCCATGTGATATTTGTCGACTTTTCTAATTCCTTTATCGGTACAAAAACCCGGAAAGTTTATAACCTTCCGGGTTTTTTCTTAATTTTCTTAGTAGCTTAATCCTTATACCAGATTTTTCAGCACTTCGAAGCTGTTTGCGTTTATGGATGCTTCATTTTCTTTCTGAATCTGCAGATATACCTCTTTTCGATAGATTGGTACATCCTTCGGTGCAGAGATACCGATTTTAACCTGGTCTCCGCGAATCTCAAGTATTGTTACTTCTACATTATTATTGATTACAAGAGCCTCGCCCTTTTTTCTTGTTAATGCCAACATCTCTATTCACCTGCCTTCTCTGTTTTATTTTTTATCAGGTGCGCAAGAGAGTACTTGATTGGATAATCATTTTCTACAATTACCTGCACGGCCTTATTGTTTTTCGTGTTTACAAGAATCGGTGCCTGCAGATTGCAGGTAAGCTTCTCGATATCCCTTGGTACAGTTACCGTGACAAGGGTGTAAATATCTTCGTCACGAAAATCCCCTAATACGGAAGCCACTTCAAGATTAATCTTTGGCTGATAATTGTCAAGTGCTTTGTGGGGTTCCATAACCGGAAATGCAATATCTCCGTCATCCATGGACTGGAACCACATAATGGTCCGATCCTTTTCCTCCTTCTCCTCATCAAAAATGAGTGCAAAGTGCTTCAGTTCCGGGAATCCGATCATTCCCTTTTCCATGGTAACAATCTTCTCATCTTCAATTTCGATTGTACCAAAAATTCTTGTTTCTGCCTTCATGGTCTTTTCTCCTTTCGTCTCCGACGATTTATTTATACTTATCAGAATCGTGATACAATATGAATTTTGCTATTCCAATCAGAACGTTTAAAAAGCGTCGGCACTTAATGAGCAGGTACTGCGAATTTAGTACCGTTACGCTTTTTACAAACGAAAGTGGGTTCGGATTGGAATATGCAAATTCATATTTCTTCATGATTCTGATCATATACTATAGATAGTTGAGCAACGTCTGGTCCCCAATCTTTGCTGCCGCTGTCAGACTCGCCTGATAAGCGTTGTAGGCTGCAGTATAATCAATCAAAATATCAGAAATCTCCCGGTCTTCATTGGAGGATTTTAGCTCCTTGATGGTCATCTGCTGATTCTCTACACGGTTCTTGGTCATTGATAAGCGGTTCTGCATACTTCCCACATTGGTAATGGCGGTATTGATCTGGGTCATATAGTTGTCAAAATTTGTGATGTACTGCTCATATGTCTTCTTCAGATTGTCATTGGCGTAAACCAATTCCTTCTGCGCTGCATCGAGATAGGTCTGAAGCTTTTCCTGATCCTCCGGGCTGGAATACTTCTCTTCCTTCATCATCTGCTTGATCTGCTCGACCTTTGCCTCTGCATTGAGGGATTTTTGAACAATATTAATCATTTCCTTCGTATCCCGCTGGATACTGGTGTCGAACACATCACTAGCCTGGGTATTCACGGTCAGAGTGGTGCTTGCAGCAATGGTATAGAAAATCTGCTGATCTTCCTTAGTATAGGTTACCCAGTTATCCTGATTGTAGGGATCGGATTTGTCGGTGCAGTTGTAATAGTATTCCGGACGCAGCTCCCCTGCGTCAAATCCGGTCTTGGTATAGGTTACATCTACGCTGGCATGATTACTTTTCATAATCTGTGCCACATTTTCTCCAAATATGAACTCCCCGGTTTCCTTAATGAATACCACCTGATCGGGCTTCACCTGCTTCACTCCTGTGTCTGCTTCCCAATCCGCTTCTGTCTCAAAGGTAATTACATCCTGCTTTATCACCTGCTCCTTACCATTTTCATCATAATAAGAGTATGAAAAAGCATCCACTTTACTTACAGAATCATATCCTAGACGAATACGGTCGTAGGAATCTTCCTGTACGGTAGTAGTGCAGGCGCCGCCTAAGGTTACCGGCACTTCCACATCTCCGGTATAGTATCTTTTTGTTTCCAGATCCTGATAAGAAAAGGATTGCTCGATCTGGTAAGTGGTATCTGCTTCATCGGTGTCAAAGGTCAGGTTTGAGGAGGTACGATATCCGGTAAAAATGGTTCTTCCGGAATAGTCCGCATTTCCCTCTGTATAGACCTGCTCAGAAAGTGACTGAAGCGATTTTAAAATAGTCTGACGGTCATCTGTTGAAAGTGTATCCGTAGATCCGTTTACACACTGGGTTCGGATGTCGCTGATCAGCGTGTACATATTGTTGAGCGCTGTATAGGTAACATCCAGCCAGGCTTCCGCATCCGGGATATTGTTATCCACATACTGATTGATATGGGACAGACTTGTCCCCAACCGAAGTGCACGAATGGCGATAACCGGGTCCTCCGATGCCTTGGAGATTTTTTTCTGGGTAGTCATCTGTGTATTATATTTATCAACAAAAATCTTATTTCCATTGATATTGCTTTTTGTGTTGCCTGTAATCATGTTATTCGTAATACGCATGACATTTACCTCCTGTCTCTACATACCTATATTTCGGTAGAAACATCAAAAATCTTTATACGCCGGTTTCATTGATCAGCCGGTCATACATTTCACTCATGACTGAAATGACCTTGGATGCCATATTGTATGCATTCTGGAATTTGATCAGATTGAGGGCTTCCTCATCTTCATCTACACCGGATACGGACATTCTCTGTTTTCCGACAGCTTCCTCTAAATTGCTGTAATTGGAGAAAAAGATCTGGGACTTCTGGGTGTCTACCGTGATATCGGACAGCATGGTTTCCAAAAAAGCACTTGCTCCGTCCCCGCGGAACATAGTGACATCATTCTGCAGCTTCTTTAGCTGATCCATAAGGTCAGCGGCTTCTGTTCCGTTTACGGTGTCCTTCGTAGTTGCAAAATATCTTGGATTCCCAATGGACTTCGTGTTTACTGCTGCCGTTGCTGCGGTAAGCATGTAATAGGTATTGTAGTGTGCTGCTGCATGGGAGTTCGATCCGATAGTATAGGTTCCGGCATTTCCAATTGTCTGCTGTACAAACTTTCCGGTTTCCTTGTCCTTTGCCCAGTCGTCAAAATTGTACTCAATTCCGGTGGCAGTAATTGCGGTAAAGAAGGAGGACATGGGATTTCCATCCAGATCTTCTCCTGTCCGCTCAATATCGTTGAACATCTGCATGAAATTGCGCAAAAACTCATTCATCTGCTGCTGGTAATATGGAATTCCCATTCCCGTAACAGCCTCGCCGCAGGTCAGATATTTGTCGTTTAAGGTTCCATTAATAACAAATTCATCATCTAAGGTTTCCTTCAGGTTAAAGGTGTAGGATGTAATGTTCCCGTCTGCATCCACTTCTGCTGTCCATCCATCGTATTTGTAGGATACATTTCCAACGGTAAACTGTCCCCTCTGGGCGATGTCCAGTGCATTGATATTCGTTACATTGGGATTCTGGATGGTGACGGTCTGGCTGGTAACCTTTGTAATGGTTCCGCCTAAAGCAAAGTTGTTGTTTCCGTCTCTGGTTTCAAAAAGTGCCTTGAGACTTCCGCTTGCGCTGGTTGTTGTTGCGGCAAAGTTCATTCCCGTGTCCGACCATACGATATGGTACAGTCCGTCGATATCATTCTGGTTATTGTTATAATTCTGGGAAACGCATTCCAGCGTGCGGTAATCGTTTCCATCCACCAACACCTGTCCGTTGATGATTACCGTAAATACCGTTCCTCCCAGATTATCTCCGTTGGTGTTCTGCACCTCATACTCCGTGGTTTCCACGCTGACTATCTTTGAAAGGTCATCCAAGAGGTTTGCACGTTCATCCCGAAGCTCGTTTGCATGTCCCCCACGGACTTCAATGGAGTTGATTTCTTTATTTAGCAATGCGATTTTTTCACTGATGGCATTGACATCCTGCACCTGGCTTTTGATTTCTTCGTTTACATCCTCCTGCAGAGAGCTTAAGCTTGTGGATAAGGAATTGAAATATGTGCAGAGTATCTGCGACTGATTAATAAATTGGTTTCTTACGCTCTCATCTGCGTTATTGTTGGAAAGTGTATCCAGAGAGTTGAACATATTTGAGAAAATCGTGGAAAAACCATTCTGTGTGGAATCATCCTTGAAAAAGTCCTCAATCTGGCTCTGGTAATACAGCTTCTGCTCATACAGACCGAGACTGGAGTTATTTCCTCTGTATTTGATGTCATAGTACAGATCCCGCTCCTGAGTAATTTCTGTTGCCTGCACACCGGTTCCAATACTTCCGTAGCGCGCGGTCACCCGGAGTGCTGTTGTAGATTCCACGCTGGTTGTCTGGCGTGTATATCCCTGCGTCTGCACATTCGAAATATTATTTGCTGTTGTATTGATGGAGGTCTGAAATGTGGAAAGGGCACTTGCCCCGATATTCAGTCCGAAAAATGTAGAAGGCATGGCACCCTCCTTTCTTAGCGTATCGTTATACTAATCCGCTTACGATTAAGTTGGTCATCTCACTGATGACATTGATGTATCTGCTGGCGGCATTGTAGGCTGCCTGATATTTGATCATATGTGTCAGCTCCTCATCGGAGGAAACTCCGGTTACCTGAAGTCGCTTATTGTCCAAGGAGGTAACGGTTGTTGTAAGGGTTTCACTCTCGTTATTATAGATATTTCCAAAATTTCCAAGATTACCTATGAGCTTGTCATAATAGTTTTCAAAGCTGCACAGGGAGTTATCCTTTGGAGTAATGGTAAGTCCCTGATTTTCCCAGATTGCTACCAGCTCCTCTGCCAGGCCGTAATTAACGGCACCATCCTGTTTCATGACCGGAAGTAAGGATTCCTCCTGAAGAAGTGCATCGTTGACCTTCACGCTTCCGATCTGATACATGGTGGAGCTGTCCTTTGGATCCTCCTGATTGAAAACGTATATGGTTTTTTGCATTCCATTTTCGTCTTTATAATTTACCGTTGTATACCGGTCACACCCGATTCTTGAAAAGATTTCCTGAGGCGGAAGCTTTCCATCTGCTCCTACGTCACAGTTTTCCACATCAAGTACAAGAGTCCCCTCTGCTGCCACCAGCTTACCTGACGCATCATAGATGCTCTCTGTAAGCTCTGTGTTCGGGCAAAGCAAATCATTGATGGAAGTAATTACGGAGTGGAATAAGAAATCGATCTGTGCCTCCGTCTCCATCATGGTGGAATCCTCCACCTTTGCATAGGAATCGGTGGTAAGCATATCGGTGTATCTTCCATACTCAGAGCCTCTCATATACAAAAGAGCCTTAACCGAACCAATGTCTGTATTCATTTCAGAGGAGATTTCCCCTTCCAGATTGTATACCTTATAGTACTGTTCATGGGGGACGTCGGAAAGCTGCGGCCAATATGGTGTATAAAAGCCGGTTCCGTTATCTGCTTTTAGCTGGATATTGTTGCATCTGTATTCTGTGATGAATTCTACATCCTGAAAATCCAGCCACAAGAAGCCCGTTGCATCCTCCCGGAAGGATACGGTTCCATAGGTTGACAGCTCATCCACCAGGGAATCTCTCTCATCCCGAAGGGTCATAGCAGTCTCAATACCGGCGCCCTCTATTTTCTGAATTTCCAAATTCAGCTCATAGACACGGTCACCGATCTCATTGATCCGCTCGACAGCCTCTTTAATTTGTTCGTTCATGTTGTCCTGGTAATCCTGAAGATCAGAATAAAGCGCCACCGTCCTTGCAACGAAGAGCTCGCTTTTTTGAATAACCAGGTTCTGATTTACTGCGTCTCCCGGAGCCTTTGCAAGCTCCTGAAAAGCCGTATTCAGATCGTTGATACTCTGCTTAAACTCTTCTCCGTCAAGCTCCTGAAACAGATCCTCCACCTGTGCAACTGTGTCGTAGCATGCTCCATAAAAGCTCTGACGGCCGTTTTCCTGACGATACGCTTTATCTAAGAAGATATCTCTTGCGTGTACTACGTCGCCAATGGACACACCTAGTCCGGCCTGCTGAACATTGACGCCGATAGCTTCGCTTTGAAATGCATTATAATGTTTATCTGAAAAGATCACCTGCTGGCGCACATAGCCTTTGGTGTCTACATTTGCTAAATTGTTGGCAGTAACGTTTAATGCATTCTGTGCACTCATAAGTCCTGAGCTGCCGACAAAAAAGCTTCCAAAACCGTTTGCCATACCTACTTCCTCCTAAATTAGTTACTGCTTTGCATCAAAGCCACTACTGCCAAGCAAAGAGCCCGTATTGTAGGCATTCTTATTGTAATTGGCAGTCTCCGGGGCCTGTCTTAAGCTTCGGAATAAAGTAAGGTCAAATTCGGTTAGTTCAATTGCCTGTTTTAATAAGGCTTCATTCTGCTTGTTGAGGGCTGTTGCCTGTGTTGCAGTCTCAAGCAGGCGGTCGCGTGCGACCAGAAGCTTCTGTTGAATATCCGGCTGTGTATCCAGATATCCAATTAGTTTGGTCACTGTCATCTGCTCATCGTTTTTCCCTAAAACGCTGGCGATGTCTTTTAGTGTCTGTGTCTGCTTATTGCCATAGCTAAGCAGAGAGTCACTAACGGCCTGTTCCAAGCCGGTAAGCTTCTCAAGCGCCGGTACATCCGCTGCAATTAAAATGTCGCGCTTCTGTCTGGCATACTCGAGTATCTCCTGATAAAGTTTTTCCTCTTCTACAAGAATGCTTACAAGCTCTTCAACTAAACTGGCCACACCAAATCCTCACCTTTTACAAAATTGCGTTGTACTTTTCAAGCAGCTTGCTTGCGAAGTCACCCTCGTCCACCTTATAAGTTCCGGCCTCAATCCGGCTCTTAAGCTGTGCAACTTTGCTTTCCCTGATGTCCGAAGCTTCTGATACTGCGTTTTTTGCTACCTGAAAATCACGTCCTGCCTGGGAAATCGTTACCTGATCTCTTTTTCCAGCAGCAGCCTGTGTTTTGGTAGTCTTTACGGTATTCTGTGCACCGTAGATCTGAGCGATCTGGTTGTATGCATCGATACGCATAAACAGCATCTCCTTTCTTCCTTGAAATGAGAGTTCTCTAGGTTTTTCCTAAACACTCTTAAGCTTTCTACATTATCTATCGGACGTTTTTTCCTTTTCTTTAGCAGAAATTTTATTTTTTTGTGTGGGAATTTTTTGTTTGGAAAAGTGTATCTTTTTGTATTGGCGGGAAAGAGAAGTAATTATGCATTACCAATCCTAGATTTGCATTAGCAATCCTAAATAAGAGAAGCCTTATTGATAGAGTTACATATAAGCGCAGAGAAATAGACTAATTTATCTGTAAAAATTGTCCCTTTGACAAGCGAGATTTTCTTGCAATTACATATAAAGCACTAGAATCAGTTGCATTTATCTGTAAAACTATCCTTTCAAGTGTGCTTTCTGAAACCTAATTTACATATAGATCATATAAAAATAATGTGTTTATCTGTAAGTTCTATTTCTATGCCACTTAATACGGATAAAAAATACAGATAACAAGGACCGAAATGATAGGTTTATCCGTAAATTTCTTTTTTAAAGAACTTCCATTTTACTTTTGTGTGTCTATGAATGAATTTTGCTATTTGAATCAGAACGTAAATTGCGCACATCAAAAGAAGTGACCCGGGAATTCCGAGTCACTTCTTTTGTCTTATTATGTATTATTCTCGTGCCATGCTTTACCGGCAAAGTTCCGTTGCGCGGGTTAAAGCATCATCGATATGTGGACAGAAGTTTTCTGCACCCACCAGTTCAATAAATCCATCCTTTTCCATGGTGTGATATGGCTGCTCATTTACATGAGAGAACACCATCTGTACATCATGACGCTTGCAGCGCTCATACAGAAGCTCCAGGGAATGCATTGCCGTTGCATCAAGAGCCGGCACACCACGCATACGAATAACCAGGACTTTGGTGAAATTTTTCAAGGTGATTGCTGAAATGAGGTCAGCTGCACCAAAGAACATCGGTCCGCTGATTTCATACACACGAACCTGCTGAGGAACCGTACGAAGCTCGATGCCATCCGGATCTTCTTCGTCATCGAAGTATTTCCAGCCTCGGACCTCGGATTCCTCGCTCATGCGCTTCATGAAGAGTACTGCCGCGGCGATCATACCAACCTCAATTGCCACTACAAGGTCGAATACTACTGTAAGTACGAAGGTCGCAACAAGAACGATGATATCGCTCTTTGGCGCAGTTTTGCAAAGATGTACAAAGGTTCTCCATCCACACATATTGTATGCAACCATAAAAAGAATGGCTGCAATCGTCGGCATTGGAATCAGTGCCGCATATGGCATTAATACAACAAGTACCAGTACCAGCACAATGGAATGCACCATTCCTGCAATTGGCGTGCGTCCACCGTTTTTGATATTTGCGGCAGTTCTTGCAATTGCTCCTGTTGCCGGAATACCACCAAATAATGCAGAGCCGATGTTACCGATACCCTGTGCAACAAGCTCCATGTTTGAGCGGTGCTTGGAGTTGATCATACTATCTGCAACAACGCAGGACAGAAGAGATTCAATGGCAGCAAGAATGGCGATGGTAAATCCATCGGATAGCTCACTGCGGATGACATCTAAGGTAATCTGTGGGAAGTGGAAGGTCGGAAGACTGCTGCTTATGGTATATAGATCTCCAATGGTATTTGCAGAAAGTCCCAGGAATTTTACCATAAGAATTCCAACAATAACTGCAATCAAAGATCCCGGAATGGTCTTGCTAATATATGGCCATATAATAAGAATTGCCAGGCTGACCATTCCAACCACAAATGCCTGCCAGTTGAAGGTTGCAATGTTTTTAATGATTGCTTCTATTTTTTCCATGGTCTCAATGGTTGCTGTTCCCTGTGGATAGGTAAGTCCGAGGAAGTCCTTAATCTGTCCGATTACGATCGTAACTGCAATACCAGCAGTAAATCCGGTGGTAATGGTATAAGGAATAAACTTGATCAGTCCACCCAGTCTTGCGATACCCATGATAATCAGCAGTATTCCTGCAATAATGGTTGCTACGATAAGTCCGTCCATTCCGTTCTTTGCTACAATACCGGCTACAATGGTTGCGAAGGCTGCAGTTGGCCCTGCAATCTGAACTCGGCTTCCACCAAAGAAGGAAATCAGAAATCCTGCGATAATTGCCGTATAAATACCCTGTTCCGGTCCAACGCCGGATGCCAATGCCAGTGCGATAGAAAGGGGAAGCGCAATAATTGCAACAATCACTCCGGATACCACGTCTTTTACAAATTGCTCTTTCGTGTAGGTCTTCATGACACTAAAAAGCTTCGGTTTCAATTTCTCTTTTGCCATAACTATTCTCCTTGCCCTTTTTAGACACAATTTCAAAAACCAAGTTCCTATTATAGACGAATTCTTCCATTTTACAAGAGAAATGTGTGCTGTATCTGTAAAAGTACTTCTTATTCCTATATACCTACTAAATTCTCTGTAAAGAAAATGTGGTATGTATGCTTTTTTGCGCAATACATACCACATTAGAAAAAGTTGCTTTTTCGTATGCATTTTTTGGATATTTTTGGAGGCGCATACCTACCATTTTACATATTATTCTTTTCTCGTATGTATGCTCTCTCCAATTATACAGACGAGTCTTTCGTATTTTCTTTCCTCGTATGTACGGCCTTTAAAAACATACATACGAGTTTTCATTTTTTTCTTTTCTTGTCTGTACGGCCTCTAAAAACATACATACAAATCTTTCCAATCATATTTTCTTGTAGGTATGGTCCCAGAAGCGTACAGACGAATCATCTTCATCATCTTTCCTTGTAGGTATGACTCCAAAAACCTACAGACGAATCATCTTCATCCTCTTTTCTTGTAGGTATGGATCAGATCATACAGGCGAATTCTCTCAAATTTCGTAATCGAGACATACTCTATTGGCGGTATATGGGCGAACCTTTCCGTCTGCTACCGCAACGTGGGCCGGATGAACCGCGTAACCCTTTAATGCTGCTTCATCGGAAAAGGTGGAATCCAGCATCAGGTCTGCATTTGAGCTTGCAAGCCCACAGATATTGACTTTGATTTCAAGGAGTCCCGGAATTTGCCCGTCCAGTCCTTCCAACCCTTCCTTAATCTCAAGCTTTACCTGCTTTTTCTCCTCCTCTGTAAGAGAATCCTTTAACTGCCATAAAATTACATGCTTTACCATTTCATGAACCTCCTTATTATAAATTGCTTCCATTTCAAAATAAATGTTATGGATTTTTTCTCTATAAATTTTTTCCCTTTTTACAATTGTGTGTCTGAATGAATTTGCGTATTTGAATCAAAATTGTGGAATTTGGCAAGATTGAGGTGCTAGAATCGTCGTATACCTAAAATTCTTGAAAAACAGCTTTGAATTGCGGATTTTTTGCGAATTGTACTATTTTGAGGAGCTGATTTTGCTGTATACCTAATATTTTCAAT
>CAMDYX010000009.1 GCA_945910395.1 uncultured Agathobacter sp.
CTGCCTGATGCACAAATACAGTCATGGTATCGATTCCGGAAGGCATATGCTCAATGGAAATTCCATTTTCCTCAAAGGCCTGAAGGGCTTTCCGGCAGAATCCAACTTCTGAATTCATCATATCCTTATCGATATTAACCGCTACAAATCCCTTCTTTCCCGCAACTCCGGTAATGGTAAAGTCAGGCTTCTGGCAGGTGCTTTCCACGATCAGCGTTCCCTCTGCCTCCGGGTCATTGGTATTTCGAATATTAATCGGAATACCGGCCTTGCGAACCGGGAAGATTGCATCCTCATGAAGCACAGAAGCTCCCATATAGGAAAGCTCTCGAAGCTCTGTATAGGTAATTACCCTTATTGGCTCCGGATTCTTTACAATTCTCGGATCTGCCACGAGACATCCGGAAACATCGGTCCAGTTCTCGTAAATGCTTGCCTTGCATGCTTTTGCAACAATCGATCCTGTAATATCTGATCCGCCTCTTGAAAATGTATGCACAGTACCGTCCGGAAGGGCACCATAGAATCCAGGAATAACCGCTTTCTCTGACTTTGCAAGTCTGGCAGAAAGAACCGTATTGGTCTTATCCGCATCAAAGTTTCCATTCTCGTCAAAGAAAATAACCGTTGCAGCATCGATAAATTCATATCCAAGATAATCTGCCATGATAATACCATTTAAATATTCACCACGGGAAGCGGCATAATCGCTTCCTGCTTTTTCCTTAAATTTTGCGGAAATTGTTTTAAATTCTTCATCCAGAGAGGTTTTTAACTGTAACCCATTGATAATAGAATCATAACGTTCCTTTATTTTCATTAACTGTACGCGGAAATCTTCCCCGGCTTCAGCAAGTGCATAACATGCATACAGCATATCCGTAACCTTTGTGTCCTTGGAATTTCTTTTTCCGGGTGCACTGGGTACGACATATTTTCTGGTCTCATCTGCACGAATGATGCTTCCAACCTTCATAAACTGCTCAGCGCTCGCAAGAGAGCTGCCACCAAACTTTACAACCTTAACCATTTTTCATGCTCCTCTTTCTATAAAAACACATACGCGCACATTATAGCGCCAAACCCGACCTACGTCAATTTATTTCTTTTTTTGCGCTATTTCCCTATTCAATATATGCGGTTTCCATATCAAAGGTTCCCGTGCCCTTATCAATGGTCAGGATTCCATAGGAGGGTGGAATCTGATACCCTGGGGCGCCGATGCTTCCCGGATTAAACAGCCTTACCCCGTTTGTCCAGTCGTAGAACACCTTGTGTGTATGTCCGAAAAGAGCCAGATCCACCGCCTTTTCCCTCGCAGAAAGTTCGATATTTAAGAGCCCCCTTTTCACATTGTAGGTATGTCCATGGCAAATGAGGATGCGGGTCCCTTCAATATCAAGTATCTTCTCCGCAGAGGCCATGGTGCAGTCGCAGTTTCCCGGAACACATTCAAACATAATGTCTTTCAAATTCTCCGAAAGCCTTATTGCATCCGATATACAGTCTCCCAGATGTATGATCATATCCGGCTTTACCAGCTCTGCGGCATACACCATATTTTCCATATTTCCATGTGAATCACTTAAAACCAATATTCGCTTCATGCCCGATCTCCTTAAACGTGATACGGCTTTTTCTATCACAAAAATAAAACTCCTGTCCGGCCCCATTGCCGAACAGAAGTCTCTTCATACATATTAGCACTTATGCCAAACGCTTCCACTGTTTACTACATTTATAATAGGAATAGAACATGCACTTCTCCGCCTGCTCACATCTATTTGGTGCAGTCTCAATATTGCACTGGCAATTCACGATTGCATCAGCCTTTCCCTTACAGGTTCCCTTAATCATTACTTCATCTAAGATCTCGTCTGACATTTTCTTACTCCTTAGCTTAACAATGCTTTTATAAAATATTTACAATGTTTTGTTTCCTAACGAGATTGATTATACTAGATGTTGTGGTTGAAATCCATAAGGCAATATACCCAAAATAGAAAAAATTCTTTGTAAAAAATTCCCTCTTGACGAAAAGGGCAAAATCGGCTAGTGCAAAGTTACACGCATTTTAACCGGATTATGGTCTGACGCCGCAAAGTCCAGATCTAACGTGGAGACCTCCTCTATGGTCACATTGGAAGACACAATGAATCCATCAATCAGATAATACTGAAAGTTCTCTTTATCTGCACCCTCATATGGGGAATCCAAAGAACGGCAGGTCGCAGCAGAATTGTCCGTCGCAAACGTAAGACCCTCTTTAAATTCACTCACATCAATGCTTCCCGGCTGCCACATGCCTTCATATACCGGATAAGCACTCACATCCACATCGGAAAATTCCTGATTAAAATCGCCTCCGGCAATGACATAGTTTCCGGCAGCAGCTTCCGCCTCCAGAATGTCTCTTAGCCTTTTCGTCTGGGCCGCTTTCCCTTCTCCGGAGTCGTAGGCTTCCAGATGCAGGTTCACCAATACCAGCTCCTTGTCGCTTCCTTCAATGGGAACCCGGTCCACCATCAGACATCTCTTTAGGTTCGCAATCCTTACCGGATATGAAAACGGGCAGGGAAGCTTTACTCTTGTGGAATCAGTTATGGGATAAGAAGAAAAGGTTGCGATTCCGCTATTTACCTTACCGATTGGCGGAATTGGATATGGTACATACGGTACCTTAAAATTATACGCAAAGCTGCTTTGATATCCTTCCAATCCTCCCATGAACACCTTCATTTCGTTGATATGATAGGTTCTCTTTGAATTTTCATCCATTTCCTGAACAAACAGTACATCCGGTGCTTCTTCTTCAATTGTTAAAAGAATACTGTTTAGGTTTTCCTTCACCCGCTCCTTTGTGGAAGGCATTACATGTGTTCCACCATCCATAAAGAAATCTGCATTATCTCCTAATGCGCCAAAACCAATATTCCAGGTCATAATCGTTAAGGAGTCTCCTTCGTGAAGCTCCTTTGATGCATTCCCCTGTATAGCAAGAGAAACTGTGTCCTCCGGTTTATATTCTGTAACCGTAAGCACAAGAATAAAACCTACCGCAAATAGTACCACTGCCGCAAGGAGAATACCGATCCATTTTCCCAGTTTCAACAACACTTTCTTCATATACATCCCCCTATTTCTCTATCTCTTCTACTCCCATTTCGAGTTTGTGTTCCTCATAGAAAGAAAAAACACGATCAAAAAAAGAACTTCGTACCGGCTCTAATGCATTGAATATCTCATGCTTGGAATCCGGGAAACGCAAAAGCGTCGCGTTTTTTGCACGTTTTGCAAAAGTCTCCTGTGCCTTGGGCAATACCATGGTATCCTGCCCTGCCTGGGCGATAAGGATCGGAATCTCCACTTTCCCTGCATTTTTTAAAGCTTTTTTACAAGCCTCTATTGCAGCTTTCGTCCATCCGTAAGTTGCTCCATAGGTCTGATACTGAACATTCTGCTGACGAAGCTTAAAAATATAGGCATATCTTTGTTCCGACAGCGCGCTGCTGGTATCAAAAGCATACTTATTGTCAAACCCATGCTTTCCCGGCACAAATTTCGTCTGCCAGCCTGCGATTTTCGCCCATGTGGTAAGAAGCCGTACCATCGGCTTCGGAATCTTCCCACATGAAAGCTCAAGCATCGGAGAGCTTAAGACTGCAGCCTCAAAATACCCCGGATACTCCTCTAAAAACCTTACTCCAATACAGCCTCCCATGGAATGGGCGAACAAAAACAGCTTTGCATTTGGACTCTCTCTTTTTACAATCTGATCCATGAATATTTTAAAATCCGTCACATACTGTGAAAAGTCCGTTATGTGAACCTTATCCGGTTCCTCCACCTCCCGATAGGAGTAGCCGTGCCCCCGGTGCTCCGGAATGTAAACCGAATATCCAAGCTGATAAAAATAGTAAATCAGCTCATCATACTTTCTTACAAACTCGCAGAATCCATGGGATATAACGACTGCCGCTCTTTCATTGGGATGTTTTAGATAGACATAATGAATCCTTTTTTCTTCATGTCCGAAAAAGGTTCCTTCTTTATAATTCTCTTGGCGAAATTCCGAAAGGTCGGTATTCATTCGCTCTTCAAAATCATCCTCCCCGATGAAAAAGCCCTCATGTTCCCATACTTTTTCCACGTTTCTTTTTCCCCCTATCGTCAATTGGAAGGCGCTTCACCCGAAGCAGCTTCTCTTCTTCTCCAGCATATAAAGCCATACATATCATTAAAAAGAAAAATCACAAAATTTATCAATACAGAAATGTAAACCGGATTTTCTATAGACGCCAATCCCCATAGAATGATCAGAACAATATCATTGGCTGCATACCCCAGCGCATAGTAGGATGATCGAAGCATCGTAAGTGTTGCGGCCACAAAGCTTGTAGTAATAGAAATCGTGCTAAACACCAAATTCGGCGTGTGAAACGCCTTCAGAATATAGTAAGAAGCAATCGTGACAATAATTCCAAAGAATGCTATTCCGGTCATATGCCTCTTTGTCAATCTTTGAATTGCCACTTCCCTTCCATTTTTCGCAGGATTTTTTATCCAGGTTATCGTTGACCATATTGCCATCGGCATAGTCATTCCCAGATAAGTAATCATCTCTCCCCAGTACTGAAACTGCCAGGAAATTATCCCATAAAGAACACTAAAAATAATCATCAAAATCTGTGCCCACACATTCCCTTTTGCAGCAAAAATCAGAGATGTTATTCCAATCCATGCCGCTATGAGTGTAAGTAAGCTGTGGGTCTGGGACAGAATACTCGTAAGGGATATAATAAGCAGGGAGCCTACCCAAATTCCCCATTCTTTTTTGGTAAGATTTTTTAAAGGATTAACCATAATCTGCTATCTATATCTCTAAGGATTCTCCTATCTTCTTACTCCTATTTGCATTGTACTACAAGCGGGAGCGGTTTTCAATTTAGCTATTTTAAGAATCTATGCAAAAGTGTTTCATATAATTTACTCTTATATGGCTGATAACGCATGGGCAGATCCATCCAGGTCTTTTTATCCACAATGGATTTGTAATGGGAAAAGGTATCAAATCCATCTCTTCCGTGATAGGCCCCCATTCCGCTTTCTCCCACACCGCCGAAGCCCATTTCGCTTGTTGCAAGATGGATAACCACATCATTGATGCAGCCGCCGCCGTAAGACAGCTCTGTTGTCACCCGGCGGATATGATTCCTGTTGCTTGAAAACAGATACAGTGCCAAGGGCTTATCCTTGTCCTTGAATTCCTCAACAACCGTGTCAAAATCATCAAAAGTCAAAATCGGCATGATAGGGCCGAAGATTTCTTCGCCCATCACAGCATCGTCATAGGTTACGTTATCCATAACAGTAGGCGCAATCTGGCAGGTATCCGCATTGGTTTCGCCGCCAAGCACCACCTTATTCTGATCGATCAGGCCACACAGACGTAAAAAATGCTTTTCGTTGATGATTTTTCCGTAATCCTTGTTTCCCAGCGGATTTTCTCCGTATTGCAATCGGATTTGCTTTACCACCTCTGCGACAAAAGCATCTTTTACAGAGCTTTCGCAGAGAATATAGTCGGGCGCAACACAGGTCTGTCCGCAGTTGAGATATTTACCAAATACAATTCGCTTGGCGGCAAGCTTCATATTGGCACTTGCATCTACGATACACGGACTTTTTCCGCCGAGCTCCAGCACTGCCGGAGTCAGATGCTCGGCAGTATGACGAAGGACCTCCTTGCCCACTGCCTGACTGCCTGTAAAGAATACAAAATCAAATTTTTGATCAAGCAAAGCCTGGTTTTCTGCCCTTCCTCCGGTCACAACAGCCACATATTCCGAAGCGAAGCACTCGCCGATGATCTTCTCAATGATCTTACTGGTTGCCGGGGAATAGGCGCTGGGTTTTACAATGGCCGTGTTTCCTGCTGCAATGGCATCCGCAAGGGGATCGATGGTTAAAAGGAACGGATAATTCCAAGGGCTCATGATCAGTGTGTTGCCGTACGGAACCGGCTGCTTGAAGCTTTTGGAGGCAAACTGGGAAAGAGGAGTATGAACCGTCTTTCTCTTTGCGTATCTTTTTGTATGACGAATCATGTGTGAGATTTCAGACAGCACCAGGCCGCTTTCACACATGAAGCCTTCAAAATGGCTTTTTCCAAGATCCGATGTCAGGGCATCATGAATCTCGGTTTCATATTTTTTTACCGTAGCATACAACCTTTTCAACTGCTCGATGCGAAATGCTACTGGGATCGTGACCCCGCTTTTATAGTATGCCTGCTGCTTTTCCAACAAGCCTTTGATTTCTGTTTCGGTCATTTTATTTACTCCAATCTGCAATCTGATAATAGAATTGTTCCAGTTCTTTCCGGGTCATCAGTACCGGCACAGGATAAAGAGGATTTGCTTCCTTTTCTGCAAATTTTGCCATTTGAAGAATATCCTCCTCCTTGATGTCGGGCAATTTATTGGGAATTCCCATCTTAGCGTTCAGCGCCTTGATTGCTCCGATGAATTTTTTCGCTCCTGCCTCGTAAGAATCACTCTCGGTGCACACCCCAGCGGCAATTCCAAGGCGATGGAGCTTCTTGTATGCACGCTCCCCGTAGGCTTCTAATACGTAGGGCATGATAACCGCATTGGCAAGGCCGTGGGGAGTGCCGTATTTTCCACCGAGGGAATGTGCAACAGCATGAATATATCCTACATAGGATTTCGAGAAGGAAATTCCTGCTTTATATGCAGCATGAAGCATATGTTCCTTTGCCTCGTGGTTATTCCCTTCCTTATAGGCAGTTTCAATATTCTCGAATACAAGCCTAGTTGCTTCCAGGGCAAGACTGCGTGTTTCCGTTGTGGTAGAACGCCCGATATAGGCTTCTACTGCATGGGTAAGGGCATCCATTCCGGTTGTGGCGGTAAGCTGCGGGGGCAGTGAATAGGTAAGAGTTGCATCCAGTACTGCATAGTGGGGAATCAGAGGAAAACTCATAAGCGCATACTTGTGATGAGCAGCCGGATCTGTAATAACGGCTGCAAGGGTTGTTTCGCTTCCGGTTCCGGCAGTTGTAGGAATGGCAATCAAGGTAGGAAGTCTGCGCAGAACCTTCAATATACCGCCTAACTGATTCAAGGAGCGTTTCGGGTAAACGGCTCTTGCCCCCACGGCCTTTGCACAATCCATTGCGGAACCGCCACCAATCGCTATTAAGGCATCACACTGACAGCTATGATACATTTTAAGTGCATCTTCTACATTTGCAACGGTAGGATTGGGTTGTGTACCATCGTAAACGGCATAAGAAATTCCACTTGTCTGCAATGCCTGTTCCACCGGATGGACTAATCCATGATCCCGAATTCCTTTATCTGTCACAATGAGGACCGAATGGATCTTTTCTTTTTTGAATACGTAATCCAGATCAGCACAGGAATTTACAATTTCCGGCTCTCTGTAAGGAAGCACCGGAAGTGCCAATCGAAATGCCGTCTGAAACACACGGCAGAATACTGCTTTTAGAAAAAACATAGTTACTCCTCCTTATTTCAGGCCGCTTTTTGAAACGGCTTCCAGTCTATCACTGATGATGGAAAGGCTGCGATAAAAAGCAGCTCTTTCTTCCTCTGTGAGGTCTACACTGATTTCGTCAAGAACACTGTCAATTTTTTCAGTAACCTTCTTTCCTGCTTCGATGCCTTTATCCGTCAAAAGTAGCGGACTTTTATAGCGTTTGGCACTTTGGGCTTCACGGGTAAGAAAGCCATTTGTTTCAAGGTAATCGAGTGCTCTTGAAATCGTTGCCTTATCCTCCTCACAGCGTTCGCAAAGCTCTGTTGCGGTCAAACCGTTTGCAAGATATAAAAAATAAAGGCAGGAAACATGCACGCTTCGCAGGTTATATTCAGCCATCTTTTGATTCTTTATTTTTCGTATGTTACGGCTGATGCGATTGATCAAAACCGTAAAAGTCTCAAACCTTTCCTGCATGCTTCGTACCTCCTCGGTGCTTGTTGAACCTTCAACAACGATAGGCAAAACTATATCACTCGCCTGTTGAAATGTCAACAAGTAAGGCTTTATATGAAAGGTATTACATCTATCCCATTTCGGAATTGTGTTCCCGAATGAATTTGCATATTTGAATCAGAACACACTCTCGTTTGTAAAAAGCGTAACGGTACTAAATTCGCAATAAATTGCTCATTAAGTGCCGACGCTTTTTAACCGTTCTGATTCAAATAGCAAAATTCATTCTTAGGAACGCAATTCCGAAATGGGATTTATATGAATCGCATGAAAATACCCGCAGGATTTCTCCTGCGGGGAAATAGCAATTGACCGCGCTCTTTGATTAAGTGTGGGTAGATATTAGGATTTACGTCTAAATCCATTGTTTTTTTGTTTGTTATATGTAATTTTTGCTTGGATCAAGTCTCGGGAAAATGTTGTTTACAGATAAGCATATTGATTTCTTGTCTCTTATATGTAATTTCGAGTTGACAAAAGCTTCTCACAAGGAAAAGGTTACATATAATTTCAAAAAAACTGAGTGTTTTATATGTAATTGCAAGAAAAAATTATTCTCAAAAGGCCGATAGCTACAGATAAATTCATCAATTTCGTTTCACTTATATGTAACTCCATGATTTCTATCTTTACTTGTTATTCGAAACTATTTGAGCAAAAATACAGAATCAACTTGCACACAAAAGAGTTTAAAAATTCTAAGTTTTCTATATCTATTCCTCATCTTCTTGCCCTTCGGACAAGAAGCATCCCTCGCTCAAAGAGCTCGGTCAATTCAAATTTATCTCTCTGTTCTGCGACTAATACATCTTATTTTCATAATCCTGCAACTCATGAAAAATATTATCCGCAAATACTACATTATCCCCGATGCAATATAGCATAAAATATCTGTGATTTAAGAAGTTAATGCGTCGCTATTCTAAGGTTTGCCCTCATATCACGAGAAACTTCTGTCGCATCTTTATACATCCCCTGTGCTGCGTGCTCACGGGATTTCTCCAACTTATCTAATATTTCAGGTTCTGTTAATGCTTCATATGGATTTACATTTATCATTTACGCCCCTACACCTATCATTCCCATCAAACATGTAAATTTCTACTTCTGAAATACTCCTGCATAAATGCTCTCAGTTCCTTATTTTTATCAAAGTCCGTCTCATCTCCCGGAACAAAATCATCAATATACATACTTTTATTGCTACGCCCCGGATATGGCATCGCATAATGTCCTCTATTCGCCCAAGCCACATAATCTGCACCATGTTCAATCAGCAAATCAAGAATTCTTGTGAGCTGCTTTCGCACTGCCTCTTGAGATTGGGGATACACACTTTCTCGTTCAAATAATAATTCTGCCGCACTTACTGACCAATTAATTGCATCAAATCCATTTGATGCTAGCTTATTCACGTCCGCACCTCTTTCGACAAGCTTCTTAACATAGCCAAATGCAATCTCTGATTCATCGAATCTTTTATAGCAAAGGGACATAATTGTAGAATTGATGGCATCAAACAGGACCGGTGCACGTAATCCAGGATCATCATCTTCTGCTTCCATAAAATTAATATCTGCACCATGTTCAATCAAATAGTCGGCAATTTCATATTTCCCAGTTTTCAATGCAACCTGAAGTGGAGACTGCCCATGATCTTTTTTCGGCAATGCTCCTGAAACACAGTTAACAAGCTCTGGCTTTTTCTCAATTATACTCTTTACTTCATCCAATTTTCCCTGACGAATTACTGTAAATAGTTTTTTCATTTTACCCTTCCTTTCGGTAAAAATTTCTGCCCACATCTATGACGCTACAAACATTCCATATTCCTTTGGTACATTTAAAATGCCATTTGTCAAATTGTGCATTAGTATGTCTTTTATTTTATGTTTTGGCACACTATTCAAGGATGTCATACTAGACAGAGAATAAATATACTCTACCATATCATCTACATTCGTAACTGCCAATGAATCGATATATTCTAATTTTTCAACCTTTGAAAATGTTTGACTTAAAATCTCATACCCATTTTGGAGAGTAAAATTCTTGTTGATGTAATCTTCGACTCCATAGGCAGAAAGAATTTTTGAAAGATATTCTATAATTCCATACTCACCATATGTCGCACAGTAAAAACAGCCGCCTCTCTTTAATACTCGCCGAACTTCAGATAAACCTTTATCTAAATCAGGTACATGATATAACATCATATTAGCTATCACGATATCAAAGACTCTCTGTTCTTCCACATATCTCCTGTCCCACACCCCAGCTCCAGAACCTTCATTCCTTCACTAATTTTATAATTGGAAACGATCCAGTTTCCAAAATCCATCTTATTTGTTGAGTATTTGTCATGGATTGATATTCTTGTATTTAAATGATCTGCGCTGGCATATTGCTGCTTTACAACGGATGTATCATTTATTTTCACTCTTAATCAACTTTACCATATTTATTTGCATTCTGTATTATTACTGTATCGCCCTTTTTTAGTTGTTCTTTTGTGATTCCCCGAAGTCCTAATCCGACATGTTCTGTTCTGTATGCGCAACCATTAGGTTTACGTTCTTTTGTATGGGCATCAACTGCTGTAACCGTAGCCTCTAAGATATTTCCGCTTGTATTTACTTTTGCCACCTCACCTTCTCTACACATCCCACCAGACACCGTTCCCGTAGCGACTGTTCCAACTCCTACGATAGTGTATATATCATCAATAGTCATTTCAAAATCTTGATTTAAACAAGCTGTTACATTAATTTTACTCATATATTCTTTCTCACGTTCTTTTTTACTTTTTCCAAACAATCCCATAGTACTTTTCTCCTCAAATTTGTATGTTTTCTGTATCTTTCCCTTCGGACAAGAAGCATCCTTCTCTCGAAAGAGCTCGTACAATTCCAATTAAATCCTGATTTCCAATTCCAGACAATTCCAATCTTCGCCTAATACATGATAGGTTTCAGCCTCATCTAAAATCACATCTTGGAACCCTACTGCTTTGTAGCAATGATATGCTGCTTCATTATTCTCAAACACTCCCAAAGATACCTTTTTGGCTCCATATATCTCTCTTGCATATTTCAATCCCAGCCGAAGCATAGCTTTTCCATAACCTTTGCCACGTTTTTCGGAATCAACAATTACGAATCCAAACCGAAGTTCATCCAATGATTCACCTGGCTTTCGCATCGTAAAAAATCCAATGACATCATTTACATCTATGGCTGTAAATGCCATCAAAGAATTCACTTTTTGAAATTGTTCCTTTGAGATTGGATACGCTCCAAGAACGCCAGCTGTCCACTTGTAAAAGTCTTCTTCCGTTTTACACCACGATAGTATCTTTTCTGCATCTGCCTCTTTATATGGTCTTAGTCTCAACATAACATACCCTCTACCAATTACCTCCATTCAAAAGCACACTACTGTAATTTTTTCGTAAAGCATATGATTCGATTTGCTTCTTCAAAGCCCATCGAAATATGAAACTTCAGGCTGTCTTCATTTGGTAATTCACAATCACTTGCAAACTCTACACAATTCATATTCCTTGCCCAGCTTTCACATTCCTGAAGCAATGCTTTGGCATTTCCTTGCTTACGATACCTCTCATCTACATATATACCCTCTAAATATCCTACCGGTGAACTCTCTGTCCCTTCCACATAATCATGACGAAGTCCGCATTGTGCAAAAGCGATTGGAATATCGTTATCATATGTTATAAAGCATGCCGCCTCTTTGGAATTTACTATTTCTTCAAACTCTTTTGTAAGCTCCTCTATCGTATGGGACTTCCACATTTTCACAGCTAATTGTGCCAATTCCCTGCACTCTGCAATTGATGCCTTTTTTATCATTTTTAAAGCCTCACAATCTTTAATGATATTTACAATACTACTTCATATTTGTAATCTTTCATAATAATGTCCGTTCCTCTTTTCTTGTACGTGTTTTCACTTACAACTTTTCCTCCACATTTCTGTGCAACTCGGTTAGATGCAATATTTTCCTGACCAACAAAAATTGTTACTTTCTCTGCACCTTGGCTACGTGCATAATCAATCATTCCTTGAGCAATTTCGGTTGCATAACCTTTACCCCAGAAATCTTTGTGTACACAATAAGCAATATCATATATCTTCTTATCTTCACTTATCATAAAACTACATGTTCCCACTCGTTCTAAAGAATCCTTAAAGACTGGTATCAAATAGCAGCATTCTTCATCTTCCCCCAAATTCTCTAACTGCTTCACATATTCATAATCTATTCCGTCTTTCGCTTCATCTGGTAAATATTGACCCATTTCCGGATTATTCCAGATACTATATGCCCACAATGCATCATCTTTAGTAAAACCTCTTAACAAAAGTCTAGAAGTTTCAATATTATTTATCTTCATTTTAATTCCCCTTCATATGCTAATGTTGCTTTATCCTTACACATTATAAATTTTTCTAGCTCGACAACGTGGGAGTTGTATTAGTTAAGAAAACTTCAAAAATAGATTATATTTCTATCAGGATCATAAAAACTCATATTAACAGCTCCCCAAGGACGTTGAATAGGCTTTTCAATTACTTCAACTCCCATTGCAAGCTTTTCTACATCATTTGTGTTTAGACACACTTCGCCAATTCTCATATAGTTTCCTCCACAGCTTCTAATTTAGATTGCCTCCACCATGCGATTCCGTTGACCTTTTTCCGAGAAAATCTAATTTAGGTCACCCTCCCCAGACAATTTCATTGACTCTTTTTCAAAAAAACAGAATTCAAAATATCTTTCGCATACCTTTCCTGCCTAAAACGACAAATTGTATGGTTTCGCAGTTTTGATTTTGCTGTATGCCTAGAGATACTTTGTTTCCTAGTACAGGCAAAAAATCATCTGATGAAACCATACAATTATCCTTAAAAAGAGCCAAATTTTACTTTACAAATGCTTTGGCAATGGCCATTGCCTTATCCGGGTAGTTCGTTATGATGGCATTTACGCCATACTGACAGCACATCTGCATATAGATTTCTTCATTTACCGTCCAGGCATTTACATCCAGACCTCTTTCCGCAGCATCCTTCATGTAGTTTGGAAACTGAAGATTATATAGGGCAGGATGCAGTGCATCCGCGCCATGCTTTTTTGCATACACAGCCATATCAATGGGACCATCCGCATATAAAAAACCAACATAGGCATCCGGCTTTAGCTCATGAAGCTTCACGCAGGTATAATGGTTAAAGGAGGAATAGAGCACTTTATCTTCCATATCCATTTCCTTCGTAAGCTCAATTACCTTCCGCTCCAGTTCCTCGTAAAAAACAATTCCTGTCTTAAGCTCCACATTGATGGTAAGTCCGCTTGGCTTCATGAGTTCATATACCTCACGAAGTGTAGGTATGTCGGCATGGGCAACCTGCGGAAAGGTCTTATTGTAGTTGAACCTTCTAAGCTCCTCTAAGGTATAATCCTTTACCCAGCCTGTTCCCTCACAGGTTCTTCCAAGTATTTCATCGTGAATGACAACAATCTGGTCATCCTTTGTAAGCTGGACATCCAGTTCAATTCCGTCCGCGCCAAGGTCGATTGCCTTTTGAAATGACTCCAGCGTGTTTTCCGGTGCATATCCACTTGCTCCTCTATGTGCCCAAATCAGTGGTCTGTCTGTTTTCTTAAAACTCATAATTCATTCCTTCTTTCTTCATTCATTTTCCCATTTCACCATATCAATCGGAAACGGGATTAGTCTTCTACATCAAAGGCTTCCAATCCGCGTTTTGCCTCAATCTTATTATCTCCATGCTTTACAAAGCACATGGTGGCAAAGGAAGCCAATACGAAAATCGCACAGTATGGGAATAAGGTCATGTATCCCACACGATTTAAAAGTGCTCCTGCCGCAATCGGCGTAACAATCTGGGCAGTCATGCTAAAGGTATAATAAAGCCCGGTGAATTTACCCACATCACTACCTTTACACATTTCAAGAACCATCGGAAGACTGTTTACGTTGATAAAGGCCCAGGCGAGCCCCACCAGGAAAAACAGCACATAGAGTGGCCATTGAAAATAATCGAAAAAGCAGGTATATACATAAGCTGCGGCAAAGCAGCTTCCAAGGAGAAGCGCACCTCCCATAATGGTCTTTCTTCTTCCGACTTTGCTGGCGACAATTCCCGATGGTATGTAGGAAAGAATTGCGCCGCCGGTGGCAATTGTAAGGCACATGGACGCTCCGCCAAGGCTCATGCTCCACATATGATTTGCATAGGTGGTAAACCAGGTTTCAATGGCATTGTATCCCATGAACCATAAGGCAATGGAAAAAAGCAGGAAAGCCAGGCTTTTCTTTACCGCCTTTGGAAGTACCTCACTACCGCTTTCTGTCTCCTTTGCAAGATTTTCCTGTGGGTGTGCAGCCTCATATTTTTGCATTTCGTTGTTCAGTCTTATCTCATCCACCGCAAACATGACAATAATTAGGGAGATAATCATGATTCCGGCTACAATCATGAAGAGCGGCACATAGTCCACATGCTCCATCCCTGCTGTTTTGGAAGAGGAGTAAAGAACACTTGCAATCAAAAGATAAATAATTCCCCCGAGAGCACCCATCAGATTGATAATGGCATTAGCCTTACTTCTAAGAGGCTTCGGTGTCACGTCCGGCATAAGGGCAACTGCGGGACTTCGATAGGTTCCCATGGCCACCAGCAGACAGCCCAGCACACAGATAAAAATCACCTGTTTTCCCTTGGACGGGTCTGCAAAATAGCTATTGTCAATAAAAGGGATCAAAAGCATCAAAAATACCGCTACGACCGTTCCCCCAAGAATGAATGGCTTTCGTTTTCCCAGCTTCGTATTGCATTTATCGGACAAGCCACCAAAAAGCGGCAAAAGGAACAGTGCCAGTACATTGTCCGCTGCCATGATTGCACCTGAATAGGTTTCGTTCATGGCAAATGTGTTTGTGAGCATAAGAGGAATTACACTATTGTACATCTGCCAAAACGCACAGATGGAAAGAAATGCAAATCCGATTCGAATAGTTTGTTTTGTGTTTAGTTTCATACGTCCTCCTTATTTTTACAGCAAATCGCTGCCATCTATCAAATGCAAGTTTAGCCTTCTTGCAAAATCTACACATTCCTTATAGTTTTCCACATCCGTGATATGCTCTATGGTGTGTGCATCCAGCCCGATAATGATATCGCATCCCACCTCTGCAGCGATCTGGAAAAATCGCTTGGAGGGATACTGTTTTTTTTCTTTCATTCCGATCATGTTGATTTCCAATGGAATATGCATTTCCTTTGCCGCTTTACAAAGTCTTGTCATCTCCCACTCATACACGCAGTCTTGTCCATTGTAATTCATGATATCCGGATGCGCGACATACAAAAAGCGCCCCGTTTTCATAGCTTCTATCACGGCATCCACATAGGCGCGTATCCTTTCTTCATCTTCCGTTGGAGTTCCCGACCATGGTCCATCCTCCTCTGTGGTCCAGAAATGCTCTCCCAGAATTAAAAAATCAAATCCGATGGAATCAATCAGCTTGATTTGTTCCTTAAAATATACGGGAGTATATTCCATTTCAAAACCAACAAAGATTTCTATCCGGTCTTTATACTCTTCCGCTAATGCTTTGATTTCATCGTGGTACTCTTTTGCCTCGTCCATTCTCATACGAATGCCGGACACATATCCCGGTGCCGCCGGTGATGGTACATGATCAGAAAAGCAAAACCGACGGATTCCCATCCGGATAGCCGCTTCAATGAACTCCCTTTCCGTTCCATAGGCATGCTGACATCTTTCGGTGTGGGCATGATAGTTGTATTTGATAAAATCGTCCATCTCGTTTCTCCCAAAAAAGATAGACTTATTTTATCACTTTTCAGTCTGTTTTTCCACAAATTGAATACTTTCTGTGTAAAAAAACTGCAAATATTGTGCAATTTTTTAAAATACATTGAAAAAACAGAATACGCGCGATATAATTCCTATTATAAATAATTAATAAGGAGGGAATATTATATGTTATTCCAAATTGACAGCTTATGGCAGATACTAGGCTGGGTCCTCGTATTTGTCGGACTGATCCTCATGAATGAGGTTGGTCGTCGGACCAAGGTCGGAGGCATGATCTGTTTTGTAATCATTCCTGTGGCTCTTACCGTTTATTTCATTCTTGCACACGTTGGTCTCTTCGGCGGTGCAAATAACCCTACCGTTGCTTACATGGATGGCTGGTTCCATTACTTTAAGCTCTATGCAGCGGACATCGGATGTGTCGGCTTCATGATGATTAAGTACAAATGGGGTATCGGCAAAGAAAAATGGTTTGCCTGGTTTCCATGGTTCATCGTTGCAGCTAACATTATAATTGCAGTTGTATCCGATCTGGAATCTGCTTTTGCAGCTTATTCCATTACCGGAGATTTTGCCGGAGCTTGGTGGGCATCCAATGAAGGTGTATTCATCTATGGTGGATGGTGGAACATCTTAAATGCAATTGCCGGATTAATCAACATCTTCTGTATGACCGGTGTAATCAACCTGTACACCTCAAAGGACAAGAACAAGAGCGATATGCTTTGGCCAGACATGACCATCGCTTTCATCATCGCTTACGATATCTGGAACTTTGAATATACATACTTAAATCTTCCAACACATACCTGGTACTGTGGTGTTGCACTTCTTCTTGCTCCTACTTTTGCTAACGCACTTTGGAACAAGGGTGGCTGGATTCAGAACCGTGCAAACACACTTGCATTATGGTGCATGTTTGCTCAGGTATTCCCACTCTTCCAGATCAGCAAGACCTTCTCTGTTCTTCCGTCTGTATATGGTGGCGCACCAAAGGGCTTCGCAGCTATCGATATGTATGACAAGGCCATCGAGCTTTATGGTGCAGGACTCGGAAAAACTGCCGCAGCAGGTGAAGCCATGGCATCCTTCGGAATTACCGCAAACCCAACCGCCCAGGGCGTTGTTGCTTTCGCGGCTGTTATTGCAAACGTAATCTGTATCGCAGTGATCATCAAGAGAGCCATTGAAATGGGCAAGAACCCATATACCAATGACATCTGGGCTGGAACAAAGGATTACGAGGAAGCACTTAAGAGAGCAGAAGTATAACTTCCATCTCGGATACGCGATTCCAGAACTATCAAAAATATTAATACATAGCTAAAAAACGGTACTTTCCAAGAATCGGAAAGTACCGTTTTGCTTTTCTTCTTTTTATTTCGCCTTATAAAGCCAAGCCGGCGATAGAATAATCCATATAATTGCCAAAATTAAAATTCCCGTGCTACTCACGATTATCTCTCCTAAAAAATTCAAAGCTTTGAATCTCTTCATATTACTGTAACCTTCACTTCTTTACTCTTAGCAATAAGAAGTCTGGCTTATGAAACAAATCCTTGTAATCTGGATACTGTTCAAGTATTTCATCTGTTGGTAATGGTTCAATCATTCTTTCTATCGAAAATCCTGCATTTATTAATGTGTTTATGATTGTTGAAAACGTTCTATGGTATTTTTTTACATTATCAACAAACCATACTGACTCTCTTTCTCCCTCGATACCATAATCCGAAAGATTAAGATGTATCTTATTGCCTTGCTCGTCTCTGGCAACCTCTAACATCTTTTCGGATATATCAATCCCAACTACCTTTTTTGCTCCACAATCAATAAAGCGTTTACAATGTTCTCAGCTTGCCAGATCCCGCCGCAGATACCCTGCAAAGGACAGCACCACCGCAATCACCAGCACTGCTGCACCAATCCCAATTGCAGCCCCGGAAAGTTCATTTCCCGCAAAAATCTGTGGGGCATTCGCATAAGAATAAGGGCCAATGTCTATGTAATCCTCAAGACTTGGAATCACCCGGGCCATAAGGTCATAGAGATATAGAAAAAGTGCAAGTCCCAATCCCAGTCCCAGTTTGTTCTTCTTACTTACTGCGGATACCGCAAAACAGATGGCGGCGATTTCCAGATTCATAACCAGCTGCATTCCCATAAATGTCATAAATTCCTGCCAAGGCAGCTCTTCCCCTAACATAACAAAGCCAAGTACATAGAGAATTCCACAGAGCACCTGGAAGGCCAGAATAACCACCGTCAGAGACAATGCCTTTACCGTAATAACTTTTCTGCGGGAAATCGGCAGTGAATACAAAAACTCTCCGGTATGACCGTCCTCCTCCTTTGACAGCATAACCGTTGCCACAATGGCAGCAAACATTCCGCCGCCCAGGCCGTGTATGGTGCCGATCTCCGTGGCAAAATAACCGGTCAGCGTTGCAAGGCTTAAGGTACTCATTCCAAATGCATCCGCGAAGGCTCCCATGGAAGAAAACCCTTCTGCCATCTCAGCCATGCTATCCTGCATTCCAGAATAAAGAAGAATACATGCAAATCCAAGACCTCCTACCGCCAGACTCCAGATCAGAAGATTCCTTCGATTCTGTTTCATTTCATGTAAAAAAAGCGCAACCATATTTATCCTCCTTTTACTTTCCTTCGTAATAGTGCATAAAGACTTCGTCAATGGACGGATCTTCTATGAGAATATCCGAGATATCGTGGCCGATCAGCTCATCCTTAATCTTATTCAGATCTCCCTTGTACAGATAATCCAGATGTTCTCCGTCCCTTATCATTTTAATACGTTTTGCATTGCTCTTGGTCAGATGCTCCACCGTATCCACGCACAGGAGGTGTCCTTCCTTCATAATAGCCACCCTGTCACAGTAATTTTTTACCTCGGACAGCACGTGAGTGGAAAGCAGGCAGGTTGCACCGGCCTTCACATACTCATCAATCAGCGCAAAAAATGTGGTCTGCATCAGCGGGTCCAAACCACTAGTAGGTTCGTCGAAGATAAACAGCTTCGGTTTGTGCTGCATTGCGCAGACAATACTGACCTTTTTTCGATTTCCTAAAGAAAGCTCACTAATCTTCTTATTAACATCCACCTGCAGACGCTCGCACAGAGCATCGCTCTCCCTCCGGCAATCCAGCTTTCTCATATCTGCCGCCAGACGGATTACTTCTTTTACCGTCATTCCGGAATAAAACATAGCCTCCGATGGCATATAACCGACTTCCCGGAGAATCTGCTCCTGCTGCTTTTTTGCGTCTTTTCCAAGAATCTCTATGTTTCCCTTCTCATAACGCAAAAAGCCCAGCATGGATCGGATTGTGGTGGACTTTCCTGCACCGTTTGGTCCAAGAAAGCCCATTACTTCCCCTTCCCGAACGGAAAAGGAAACATCCTCCACCCCGCGACTTTTTCCATAATGCTTCGTCAAATTCTGTATTTCAATCACATGTTCCATACGTCTCATCCTCCCTGTAACGCTACCATAGCATGACTGAAAAAAGGGAGCAATATTCGCTCCCTTAAGTGACACTTTTTTTACCCTAAGTTGCACCGCTACCTGCTCTTATCTCTGGTTTTAAACAGCTGCAGTTCATCGTTTAGCAGCTTATCGTCAATCCGTCTGCGAGTCCGGTATACAAGGAAAACACATACATAAAGGAAAACGACATATGCAGCGAAGATCAGGGTTGCTACTGGATTTTTATCAAACCACCCACACAGATAGGACACTCCTGTATAAATGCCGGTGCACAGCAGCATTGCCAGTATTTCTTTCGCTTGCAGCGCATCCGCCTCATCAAAATTCCAGAACACATACACCTGCAGATAGCCCATAACATAAGTGGAAAAAATCATCTGTGCCATGTGCCAGATACTGGCATCCGTCCTGCCGCAGACCAGCCGGAAGATACAGTAAAAAAACAACAGGGCATAAAAATACAGACATGCCTTAAATTCTATTCCGATTTCCTTGGTAAGATATCGCTCCCACAACGTAGGCTTATCGTTTTTCTTACTCATGCTTTTTCCTCCTTTCAATTCTTCCAACCACGCAGAAGTCTTCGAAACTCTGATGCATAGGTTCTGGAAATTACAATATGCTCACCGTTTTGCATCATGACATCAATGCGGTTGGAGGGCAGGCTTTTTAAACGCTCCACCTTATCGATGTTGACGATCATGGATTTGCTGCACCGGAAAAAAGAGATATCCTTTAAGTAGTCCTCCACTCCGTTTAACGTCATATCCAGACGAAGGACTTTCTCCTTGGTGTAAGCGAAGGTCTTGTCGTCCACCGTCTCAATATACAGAACCTCCTCCGGCGAAAAAAGTACGGTTTCGCCATTATCCTTTCCAGAGAGGCGCGCTTGTCCCCGATTCATAAATTGTATCATGCGTTCCACCTCCGGCGTGAGCTCTCTATATCTCAAGATCAGCTCATCCTCACCCTCCGTGATCTGATGTATGGAATACTTCATGTCCGGTCTCCAATTATTCTTATGCTCCCCTTTTACTTTTGTGTGTCTACAAATGAATTTTGCTATTCAAATCAGAACGTTTAAAAAGCGTCGGCACTTAATGAGCAAACACTTACGAATTTAGTACCGCTACGCTTTTTACGAAGTGCAAACGTGTTCTGATTGGAATATGCAAATTCATTCAGACACACAATTTAAAATGGGATATCATTTTTATAATGACTGCACCTTTTTATGGGTTACCGTCCGTTTCCCTGCGTCTGCAAGAGATTTCATTCTTCCCTCTAAGAGCAGCTTCTTTCCCGCCTCATTTCTGGTATATACCACATCGTATTTTCCGATCTGCTTCTTCATATAGGAATAGAACAGCTCTGCGTCCTCTTTTCTCCTTGCAAAACAGTCCGGCACACAGTAAAAGGCATCGCTTCCGGTCCGCTTTCCCTGCTTTACCAGCAGGTATCTTTGGTCATTTACTGCAGAGTAAAATTCTCTGACACATTTCGCAAACAGCATTTTGTCTCTTCCGCTTCCGCCGCTTAAATACAGCTCCTTACGGTTATTCTTTCCTTCCCCTGCTGCAACAGCCGCCTTTTCTTCCAGCATGTTCTGTTTTGAAAGGGCAAGATAGATTCCCTCTCCGGCGGAAAGCAGGCGTTCCTTTGGATCCGCCAGCTTCGAAGTCCTTCGAAGATTTACCGCACCATATGCGCCAAAGGCAAGGGCAACTGCCCCTCCAAGCATCCCAAGAGGAGAAAATGCCATGGCTGTACCTGCCGCAACACCGATTCCCGAAAGAATCAGCTTCTTCTTTGCCTCCTGTTGCTCCTGCTTTGAAACAGCCTTCTCCTCGACCTCCGTAGCATCTGCCACTTCAAATTTTACGGATTTCGTAAGGGCGCGGTTCCAACGCTCCTTCAGGCTCTTTCTCTCCTTTGAAAGGTTAAGCATTTGCTCATTCATCTGTGCAACATGCTCCTTTTCGTAAGGCCCACAGATGATACTCATTCGTTCCATTCCGTTTTCAATCACATCCTGGGTGTAATGCAGTCCTAGAAAATGCTCCATACGGCGCTCTAAAAGTGAAAAATCCTCACTGATATCCGACTGGTCATTCTCCGGTTGTAAATACATAAGTTCCCTTGGTCTTAAACAGACAAGATGCCAGATATTGCTGGTTTTGTCCGGATTTTTCCTAAATACGCGGATTGCACGTCCCCTCATCTGATTGCTGAGCATAAAGGCCCCCACAAAGCTTGCCAGAATAAGTGAGTTGATGCATGGGGAATCCCAGCCCTCGCCGAGAAGGGATTTCGTTCCGATGAGAACCTGTATCTGTCCATTGGTAAAGATATCGGTAACCGCCTGGGTTAAAAAATGATTATCGCCTACCGCTGTCACCTTCAGATAATCCTCCTGCGGCAGATTTCCTGCCGGTCCAAAGCTGACTTTCCCTGCAGTACCGATTGCCTCAAGAAGTGCCTCCTTTGCCTCTGCCGGAATAATTACAATCGTTCCGCAGAGCACACCCAGCCTAAGGCTCATGCCCTCCCGTCTGATCTGCTCGAAAAACGGAAGCACGCCCAATGATGTCACATCATTTTCCGGCACTCCGAGAGACTTTTCATATTCCTTTCTGATATAATCCGTCAAAATCAGCATCCGAAGATCCTGTCCAAGATTTTCGTATTCACCTGCAACAATCTTCTTTATGCTCTCACACTTGCCCTTAGAGCTGATCAAAAGCTTCTCCATTGCTTCTGTGGTCATCAGACACACCTTTTTCTTTTCAATCAGTCCCTCTGCCTTGATCTCATTTTCCAGCCATGCCCGGTACTCCTCATCGCAGGCGTAGGAATTTACATCCTCATACAAAAATCCCTGTAAAAGAGTCTCAAACCAGCTGACCGTAAAATTCGGAAGTCCTCCCCTATTTCCCATTCTAAGAAGCTTTTCCGGTATCGCAATCCCCTTTTCATTCAGAAAAATAAGGAGCGCAGACAAATAGTCCCCCTCGTTTAAAAGCTCCTCCTCACTCATATTCCCCAGAAGACCGCGGTGGGTCAAAAGCGCATTTTTAAAGTCTTCATCCTCGTACAGACGCTTCTGCATTGCCGTACTCCGATTTGCAAACTTTGTAATCTCCCCCATCTCTTCCTCTGTGGGATAATTGAAATATACAAAATCCTGATGCGGGCAGAGACTGCCCTCCTTTACCAGCTCCGGTATGGAAATCTCTTCATCAATTTCCCCGCACATATCCATGTACCTCTTCCACATGGCAGGGGTGGAATCATAGGGCGGTGTCGCGGTAAGCGCAATCATCTTTGGTTTTCCGATGGCGTTTTTAAACTCCTCAAGAGCCTTCCACCATTCGCTTCTTAAATGATGGCATTCATCTAAGCAGAGCACTCCCACATGGGCATTTTTCATTTCTGTGATTACATCAAAAGAAGAGTAATCTACCTCCTCCTCGTTCGCCCGGGACTTGGCGATCTTATCATCAGATTCTAAGCTTCCGGCCGTTGTATCGGTTTCATCGAGGATTCCCTTATATTTGTTCATCGCACTGTGAAGAGCCTGATAGGTCGCTACCGTAATGCATCTTGGATTCTTCAGATCCTGGGACACATAGTCCTCAATGTTCAAATTTTTGTTTAAGAAAGCCTCCTTGATTCGTGCCACCCACTGCTGTCGAATGGTAATGGACGGAGCAAGAACAAGCGCCACCTCTCCCATTCTTGCGATCAATTCTATCCCAAGGGTTGTTTTTCCTGACCCCGGCGCTGCAACAATATGTATTTTCCCATCTTCCATGTATTTCTTTGCGCTTTCCAGTACCCGCGCCTGATAATTCCGCCAGGTTCCGTCAAACTTTAAGATGTTATCGTAATTCATTCTTTTAATCCTTTCAGCTTTCTTTCATTCCATTCATTCTCTTAAAATATAGCATGTTTACTTATGTTGTGCTATAATAAAATCGCTTATGTTTATCAAAAAAGGGAGGCCTAAAACATGATTCAGGCAAAACACTCTGCGAAGGGACTGCGAATCATAATCGTAGGTTGCGGAAAAGTCGGTGCAACCCTGATCCGCCAGCTCGACAAAGAAGGCCATGATATTACCATCATTGACCGCAAAGCAGAGAAGATACAAGAAATTACAAATATGTATGATATTATGGGCATTGTAGGAAACGGTGCAAGCTACAGCGTGCAGAAGGAGGCCGGTATCGACAATGCAGATCTGATTATTGCAGTTACCGAATCCGATGAGCTGAATCTGCTGTGCTGCACCATTGCAAGACGCGTTGCGAAATGCTCTGCCATTGCCCGTGTACGAACTCCGGACTACAGCAAGGAGGTAGGCTATATCCGCGAGCAGTTAGGATTGGCAATGATTATTAATCCGGAGCTTGAAGCTGCCAAGGAAACAGCCAGAATTTTATTCCTTCCCACCGCACTTGAGGTCAGCAGCTTCGCCCATGGTCAGGCAGAAATGGTGAAAATCCGCATTCCGGAAGGCTCAAAGCTTGACAACCTGCGCATTATGGATCTGCAAAAACACTTTGCTGCCAATATCTTGATCTGTGCCATCGAGCGTGAAGGAGAAGTGTACATTCCTTCCGGTTCCTTTACCCTGCAAAGTGGTGACATTATTTCCTTTGCGGGAACAAGACGTGAGGGACGCCTGTTCCTAAAAAAGATTGGTTTTGCAACCAAGCAGGTGAAATCCACCATGATTGTCGGAGGTGGAAAGGCTGCTTACTATCTTGCAGACCAGCTGCTCCGTGTAGGCATTTCCGTCAAGATTATCGAGTCTGACCGCACCCGCTGTGAAGAATTAAGTATCCTGCTCCCGGATGCCATCATCATAAACGGAGACGGAACCAATCAGGATCTCTTAACCGAAGAGGGCATTGAAACCGTAGAATCCTTTGTTCCTCTTACCGGAATTGATGAGGAAAACATTATGCTGACGCTTTATGCAAGGTCAGTTTCCTCTGCCAAGGTGATTACCAAAATCAACCGCATTAATTTTGCAAACATTATCAGCGGGCTAGATCTCGGAAGCGTGATCTACCCTAAATTTATTACCTCAGAGGCAATCATCGCATATGTCCGTGCCAAGCAGGCTTCCATGGACAGTAATATTGAAACCCTCTACCATATGTTTGATCAGCGCGCAGAAGCAATCGAATTTCATGTCAGCGAGGAATCCGCTGTAACAAATATTCCCTTTAAGGATCTTTCTTTAAAGAAAAATCTTCTGATTGCTTTCATCGGAAGAAAAGGATCCATTATCATTCCAACCGGTCAGGACTGCATCAAGGTTGGCGACAACGTTATGATTGTTACGACCCATACCGGATTTAATGATATTGTAGACATTTTAAAATAAATCCCATTTCGGAATTGTGTTTCCGAATGAATTTGCATATTTGAATCAGAACCCACTCTCGTTTGTAAAAAGCGTAACGGTACTAAATTCGCAATAAATTGCTCATTAAGTGCCGACGCTTTTTAAACGTTCTGATTCAAATAGCAAAATTCATTTTCGGTAACACAATTTTGAAAAGGGATGAAAATAATGGAGAAATGAAAACATGAATTATTCGATTGTTCGATATATATTAGGTCAGGTACTGAAGCTGGAATCTATCCTTCTTCTGCTACCATGTCTTGTGGCACTTATTTATCAGGAGAAAAACGGCTTCTATTTTCTGATTACTGCTGCCATCGGATTTCTGATCAGTATCGCAATGACCATAAAAAAGCCGACGAATCATGTATTTTACTTAAAAGAGGGATGTGTTGCAACCGCTGCAAGCTGGATTGTGATGAGTTTGCTGGGTTGTCTTCCATTCTGGCTATCCGGCGAAATTCCGTCCTTTGTGGATGCTTTGTTTGAGACTATCTCCGGTTTTACCACCACGGGAGCAAGTATTTTGAGCGATATTGAGGCACTATCCAACTGCATGCTGTTCTGGCGTAGCTTTACCCATTGGATTGGCGGAATGGGTGTACTTGTTTTCCTTCTTGCCGTCATTCCCATGAGCGGTGGCTCCAACATCAATCTCATGAGGGCAGAAAGTCCCGGACCTTCTGTTGGCAAATTGGTTCCGAAAATCCGCTATACCGCAAGAATGCTTTACATCATTTACTTTGGATTGACTCTCTTCGAATTTGTCCTTCTAATCATTGGAAAAATGCCTGTTTTCGACGCAGTCACAACCGCTGTGGGAACTGCAGGCACCGGAGGCTTCGGAATAAAGGGAGACAGTATTGCTGGTTACTCCCCCTATCTGCAGTGGGTCATTACCATTTTTATGATCCTTTTTGGTGTAAATTTCAATCTGTATTATCTGCTTCTGTTTAAGGAGTTTAAAAAAGCCTTCCGGATGGAGGAGGTCCGAAACTATCTTCTTGTCATCGCAGGCTCCATCCTTGTCATTACAGTTTGCATTATAGACACCACGGAGAATCTGTTTACGGCTCTGACCCAGTCTGCCTTTCAGGTTGCATCCATCATCTCCTCTACCGGTTTTTCCACGGTGGACTTTGATGCCTGGAATTCTACTGCAAAGACGATTCTCGTTATGCTGATGTTCGTGGGAGCCTGTGCCGGCAGTACCGGCGGCGGAATCAAGGTTTCCCGTATCACCATTGCCCTTAAGACCGTGAAAAAGGAGCTGTTTTCTTACATCCACCCGAAAAATGTCAAGAAGATCATGATGGAGGATAAACCGATTGACCATGACGTGGTCCGCTCGGTCAACGTATATCTGATCACCTTCATGATTGTATTCTGTGGTTCTTTACTGGCAATTTCCCTGGAGGGACATGACCTGGTTACCAACTTTACTGCCGTCATTGCAACCCTAAACAATATCGGGCCCGGACTTGCCAAGGTCGGACCGGCACAAAATTTCGGCTTTTTTACCCCATTTTCAAAGCTTGTGCTCATGTTTGATATGTTGGCCGGAAGATTAGAGCTCTTCCCGCTACTGATTATGCTTCATCCATCTCTGTGGAAGCAGACCTTAAAGCATCCTACCAAAAAAGTGAAAAATCCGTAAGTAGTTCACATATACTAAAGATAAAGGAGAGAGCTATGTTTCAATGTCCAGGATGTGGCGGTGATCTGAAATTTGATATCCCATCCCAGCAGCTTGGCTGTGAGTACTGTGGCGGCAAGTATGACCCATACGCATTTGAAAGCAAAAAATCCGATGGGATTGAAGGGAAGGGATTCGAAGATGATTACGAAGTCACGATTTTTACTTGTCCTCAGTGTGGAGGAGAAATTTTAAGCACCGACAATGCGGCGGCAGGCTTCTGCAGCTTCTGCGGTGCATCGACGATTTTGTACAGCAGAATCAGCAAGGAGCACAGGCCAAACTACATTATTCCGTTTAAGAAAACAAAAGAGGATTGTAAGCAGGCCTACGCTGATCTGATGAAAAAAGCCATTTTTGCTCCAAATGAACTTAAGGATTCCAAAAATATTGACAGCTTCCGTGGTATCTATATGCCCTATTGGGCTTTTTACATAACACAAAAGGGGCCCCTTCGTCTTCACGGAACCAAATCCCACCGAAGCGGAGACTATATTATTACCGATCATTACAATCTGGAGGGAAATATCGATGCCTACTATAAAGGAATGTCCTATGACGCATCCTCTTCCTTCTCTGACAACATCAGCGAATGTCTTGCTCCTTACGATGTAAAGGGCATGAAGGCATTTACTCCTGCCTTCTTAAGCGGTTTCTACGCTGATACCGCAGATGTCGCCTCCATTGTTTATCAATCCGAGGCAGAGCAGACTGCCTTTACAGAATCCATGGAGCAGGTGAAAAAGGTTCCTGCTTTTTCCGGCTATACCATCGATCCTGCCCAAAGCGGCAACGGCAGTATAAACTCCATGAACACACGGACAGAAGAGGTGGATCAGGCCATGTTTCCAGTCTGGTTCATGTCCTACCGGAACAATGATCGTGTCGCTTACGCCACGGTAAACGGTCAGACCGGAAAGGTGGTATGTGATCTTCCTGTGGACATCAAAAAATATCTTTTGGGTTCCCTCATTCTGGCGGTGCCACTGTTTGTGATCTTAAATTTATTTTTTACGGTTGTTCCGTCAACGCTTATGCTGATTTGCGCAGTCCTTGCCCTGGCCTGTGCGTTGATTTCCACCATTGAAATTTCTGCAATTGTAAAAAAAGAGGCCGGCTTCGATGACCGGGGTCTCTTATCCGTCACAGACCCTCAAAAACTAGAACAGGCAAAACAGAAGAAGGTCTCTTCCGTTAAAGCGAAAAAAGCTTCCGTTGGAAAAGGAATTGTTCCCATTGTCGTCATCGTTTACGCTGCCGCAGTTATAGGATTCTCCTTTCTTTCTGTCCTTTCTGATTTTTTAACTGCCAATCTGTTTTGGATTGTACTTTTGGCAGCAGGAATTGTGATTGCAGTAATTGGCTTTAAAAATATCGAAAAAGTACCGAAACGCCGGGGCATGACCGGGCTGATCCTCTGCCTTGTGGTAATTGGTCTCGGAGCCATCGTAAAGCTTTTTAACCCGGCCTACGATGCTGTCTATTACGGTGTCTCCATCCTTTCCCTCCTTGGAGTCTTCTTTTCCTTAAAAGAGGTTATCGATGAGCACAATATATTGTCCACCCGCAGACTTCCTCAGTTCAACAAGGAAGGGGGTGATGACCGTGCATAGGATACATGTTAAGAAAAAATTGATACAGGCTCTTGCCTTGATTCTGGTATGGACGGGATTCCTTTTTTACGGTGCTGTATCTGTTTCCGCTACAGATTATAAAAGCTATACCAACAGCAGCACCGGTTATCAGCTCATCGTGGAGGATGAAGCTGGTCTGTTAACCGCATCCGAGGATGAATGGAAAGTTTTCTATTCTACGCTTGGTGAGATTACCGAAAGCTGCAATATTGCTTTCTATTCCACCTATAGCAATCCCTATTCTTCTACGGCCCGTCTTGCGGAAGAAAAGAACGAGGAGCTTTTCGGTGCAGGCACAAATTCCATTATATTTGTCATTGATATGGATGAACGTGTCATCTATTTAGATTCCATGGGCTCCATGAAAAAATATATCACCAAAGCCCATGCCAATACCATAACTGACAATACCTACCGCTATGCAACAAAGGGTGAGTATTTTTCCTGTGCAAACGAGGCTTTTTATGAGGTTCTTACCCTGCTAAAAGGGCGTCGTCTCTCTCAGCCGATGAAATACATCAGCAATGCATTTTTGGCAGTCGTACTTGCCATGCTTGTCAACTTCTGTATTGTAAAAATTCTTTCTGCAAAGCATAAGCCAAACCGGAAAGAGCTTCTTACCGGAATGTACAGGGGACTGACATTAAATGAACCACATACCGTCTTTACACATCAGACCAAGAAATACAGTCCGCAAAGCTCCGGCAGCGGCGGCAGCAGCGGTGGTGGCGGTGGAGGAGGCGGCGGCGGTCATTCCGGCGGCGGCCACTCCTTCTAGAAAAATTCCCGTATAGAAAAAGAGGTGACGAAAATCACCTCTTTTTTGTTTGCCATATGTAGTTTTTACAAATACAGCTTTATTCCACTGTTTTTTCATATCAGAGGTCGTTTTCTAACGAAAACGCCTCTGTCATCTATCCTTTTGTACTTTAACCGCCCCTCTATATATTTTATGCGGTTTTCTTTTGAATGTTCGCTGCTATGTGGGTATTTTATTAATCCCTTTTCGGAGTGGGTTCTGATTCAAATAGCAAAATTCATTCAGAAACACATTTCCGAAATGGAAGTCTAATTATTAATCTTCAAAAGGAATTACTGCTCCGTCATAGGTATCAAGGATATACTGCTTGATTTCATCGGACTTTAACACCTTAAGCAGGGCCTGAACACCTTCATTTTCTTCATTTCCCTTCTTTACAACCAGTACATTCACATAAGTCTTTGCAGCCTCGGAATCGGACAGCTCATATGCTACTGCATCCTTTCCAACGGAAAATCCTGCTTCCAAAGCGTAGTTTCCATTCAATACAACAAAGGCAACCTCCTGTGTTACTCTTGAAACCTGTGCAGCTTCAAGCTCCTGGAATTTTACTCCATAAGGGTTTTCCACAATATCATTTACGGTAGCGGTGAGGCCTGCACCATCGGAAAGCTTCAAAATACCGTTATCCTGTAATAAAAGAAGTGCTCTTGCTTCGTTTGTTGTATCATTGGGAATGGCAATCACATCGCCTTCTGCAAGGTCCTTCAAATCCGTCTTGGTGCCCGGGTAAATACCAAATGGCTCATAATGAATTCCGCCAACACTTACCAGATCCTCTCCTTTTTCTTCATTGTAGCTGTCAAGATAAGGTACATGCTGGAAATAGTTGCAATCAATTTCTCCGCTGTACACTACTTCGTTAGGCTGTACATAATCCTCAAATTCGGTAATTTCCAGTGTCCATCCGTCTTTTGCAAGAATTTCCTTTGCCTGCTCCAAAATCTCTGCATGTGGTGTCGGTGATGCTGCCACCGTAATGGTCTTATCCCCTGATGCCGAATTGCTGCCGCAGCCT
This sequence comes from uncultured Agathobacter sp., assembly GCA_945910395.1. Classification (GTDB taxonomy): domain Bacteria; phylum Bacillota; class Clostridia; order Lachnospirales; family Lachnospiraceae; genus Roseburia. The sequence goes on from CAMDYX010000009.1 coordinate 30,030, forward strand.
GCGAAGGTTGCCACTACAGATGCTGCTACGAATAATGTTGCTAATACTTTCTTTTTCATAATTTTTTCCTCATACTTTCTTTTTATTTTCTATTTTTTATGTCCCTTTTTACATTTGTGTGTCTATGAATGAATTTTGCTATTTGAAATCAGAACGTTTAAAAAGCGTCGGCACTTAATGAGCAATTTATTGCGAATTTAGTACCGCTACGCTTTTTACAAACGAAAGTGGGTTCTGATTCAAATATGCAAATTCATTCAGACACACAAATGTAAAATGGGAGTTTTTTATTAATGCGCCCTCTTATCCAGTACCTTTGTGATTTTCATGCCCGTTGCCTGAAAGATCTGTACCAGAAGAATGAGCAGTATCAAACACACAAGCATAATATCTGCCTGATATCTGTAATATCCATATCGGATTGCAATGTCTCCAAGTCCTCCGGCTCCAACGACTCCTGCCATGGATGCATATCCGAAGATGGTTCCAAAAGCGGTTGTCGCTCCTGCCACCAGGGAGGTTCTTGCCTCCACTAAAAGTACTCTGGTAATAATGGAAAAATTGCTTGCTCCCATGGACTTTGCAGCCTCGACTACTCCTGCATCCACCTCTTTTAATGAGGTTTCCACAAGTCTTGCAACAAAAGGTGCTGCACAGAATACAAGGGGTACGATTGCCGCCGTAGGGCCATAGCTTTTTCCTACCAGAAATCTGGTTACCGGAATCAGTACCATAAGCCCGATCAAAAACGGGATGCTTCGAATTAAATTAACAATAAAGTCAAGAATACTGTAAACTGCCGGTTTTGGTGAAATGCCATTCTTATCCGTCATCGTCAAAATAATGCCCATTGGAATTCCGATGATGTAGGCAAACAGGGTTGCAAAGATCGACATATATAATGTTTCGCCAATTCCCGTAATGATCATCTGTGTCACTTCTTTACTCCACATTGTTTACCACCTCCTCTACTGCAAGGCCTTTATCCCTTAAGTATTGCTTCATTGCATTTCTGATTTCCTTATTTTCCGGAAGTCCTAGGATCATTTCGCCCTTTGCAATTCCTCCTACATTTTTGGTATCTGCTTTAAGGATATTGACCGGAGTGTGAAGCTGTAAAATCATGTTTGCAATCACCGGTTCAAAGGCAGAGTTTTCAGAAAAGACGATTCTTATCTTTTCTGTTTCGTGGAGAAGCTCGACTGGTTTTATCGGACTTACATTTTCCTCTGATCCATCATTATACAAAAGAGCTTTTGCCGCGTCGGTCTTCGGATGGGCAAAAATCTCTTCGACAGCTCCTTCCTCCACAATTTCTCCATCCTCAACAATTGCCACATTCTTACAGATCTCTCTTACAACAGCCATCTGGTGTGTAATAATCACAATCGTAATCCCGAGCTTCTCATTGATTTCCTGAAGGAGTTCCAGGATGGAAGCGGTTGTCTGGGGATCTAAGGCACTTGTAGCCTCGTCGCAAAGCAGGATGTCGGGATTGCTTGCAAGAGCTCTTGCAATCGCCACCCTCTGCTTTTGTCCTCCGGAGAGCTGCGCCGGATACGAGTTTTCCTTTTCACCAAGCCCCACCGTCTCCAAAAGCTTTCTGGCCTGTTCCCTCGCCTCTTTCTTTTTGGTTCCATTTACAATAAGAGGAAATGCGATGTTATCCAATACATTCTTTTGCATCAACAGGTTGAAATGCTGAAAGATCATGGATATTTTGCTTCGCTCTTTTCGAAGCTCCTTCTCAGATAATCCTCCCAGCTCTACGCCGTGAATCAGCACCTGTCCCTCAGTAGGTCTCTCTAAGTAGTTCAAACATCGAACCAGGGTACTTTTTCCTGCACCGGACATTCCGATAATTCCAAAGATATCTCCAGCCTCGATGCATAGGTTAATATTCTTTAGTGCCTCAACCTTTCCGTCCTTCTGCAAAAAGGTCTTGGACAAATTTCTTACTTCAATTGCAGCCATATGGTTTCCTTTCTGTATCGCCCTTGCATGTTTGTATTATAGGGGAGTGTAATAAAAAGTGTTAATATAAAAAATCTATGGTTAGTTATAAGCAAAACTTATAACTATCTTTTCTTCATTCAGCTTTCTTTTCTCAATAAATTATGATATTCGAATATGCCAATTCATTTCGTGAAGTAAACCTGGTCTTATATTTTTGTTCGTTTCTGGTCATTTACGCAATGCCAACCATTCATTATGATTAGTACAACAAAATTGAAAGGACATATGAGAAAATGAGAAACGAAAAAGTTTATAAGTTAACTCTTGCTGCACTCATGGCAGCACTTTCCTATGTAGTATTTACTTTTTTACAGATTAAAATTACCCTTCCGGGCGGAGACGCAACCTCCTTCCACCTCGGCAATGCAGTCTGCGTACTCGCAGCCCTTTTACTCGGCGGAGTATATGGCGGTATTGCAGGTGCAATCGGAATGACCATCGGAGATCTTCTTGATCCGATCTATATCGTCTATGCGCCAAAGACCTTTTTACTGAAATTCTGTATCGGACTGATCACCGGTCTTGTTGCACACAAGCTTGGTAAGATTACAGAATCAAAGGATACCAAGCATGTTTTAAAATGGACCATCATTGCTGCTGTCAGCGGTATGCTCTTCAACTTCATCTTTGATCCGCTGGTAGGTTACTTCTACAAGCGTGTGATTATGGGAAAACCGGCCGCTGAACTCGTTCTTGCCTGGAACATCACAACAACCGGAGTGAATGCTGTGCTTTCTGTCATCGTGGCAGTCATCATTTACATGGCACTTCGCCCGGCACTGATTCGCTCCAATCTGTTTTTACACATCGGAAAGAAAGAAAACAAGTAAAGAGAGAGAACCTGCTTAAAACGGCAAATTGTACAGCAAAACATAACAAATGCTAAAATAGATACTCCCATTTCAAAAAAGTGTTCCTAAGAATAAATTTTGCTATTCGAATCCGAACGTTTAAAAAGCGTCGGTACTTAATGAGCAATTTATTGCGAATTTAGTACCGCTACGCTTTTTACAAACGAGAGTGGGTTCTGAGTCGAATATGCAAATTCATTCAGGAACACTTTTCCGAAATGGGAGTTTGTTTTCTAACTTTCTATCATTTTTCCACTTCTTCGCAGATGCGCCGTGCAACATATACCCCACTTGCGGAAGCATGGGAAAGAGAATGGGTTACACCACTGCCGTCTCCGATGACATAGAGACCTTTATGCTTTGTCTCAAGGTTCTTGTCAAGCTCTACCTCCATGTTATAGAACTTCACCTCCACGCCATAAAGAAGTGTATCATCATTTGCGGTTCCCGGAGCAATCTTATCCAGGGCATGAATCATTTCAATGATTCCGTCTAAGATACGTTTTGGAAGAACGAGACTTAAATCTCCAGGAGTAGCATTTAAGGTAGGACGCACCGTTCCCTCATCAAGACGCTTCTGTGTACTTCTTCGTCCTCTTTCGAGATCTCCAAAGCGCTGTACAATCACACCTCCGCCAAGCATATTGGAAAGTCTTGCAATACTTTCACCATATCCGTTACTATCCTTAAACGGCTCTGAAAAATGCTTTGCCACAAGAAGTGCAAAGTTGGTGTTATCCGTCTTCTTGCTTGGATCCTCAAAGCTGTGTCCGTTAACGGTAATAATTCCATTGGTGTTCTCATTTACCACAATACCGTTTGGATTCATACAGAAGGTACGCACCGCATCCTCGAATTTTTCCGTGCGGTATACAATCTTTCCCTCATAAAGCTCATCGGTAATATGCGAAAAAATAACTGCAGGAAGCTCTACTCTGACACCGATATCCACGCGGTTCGACTTTGTGGAGATCTTTAAATCCTCACATACCGTCTCCATCCACTTGCTGCCGCTTCGCCCAACGGAAATAATGCAGTATGTACAATCATCTGCCTCCTGGGCTCCCGGCTGTGCCTTGCTGTCATAGAGCACTCGGTATCCTTCCTCTGTTTTTTCAATTTTACGAATCGGTGTGTTGAAATAGAAATCAACATGTGTCATCAGTTCCTGGAAAAGATTCTCAAGAACCACATAGTTGATATCCGTTCCCAAGTGACGGACAGAGGCCTCGAGCAAGGTCAATTTGTTCTGCATACAGGTCTTTTTGATGTCCGTTCCCACCGTGGAATACATTTTTGTATTCTCTCCGCCATGGGCTACATTGATCTTATCTACATACTCCATGAGCTTTAGGGCATTTTCCCGTCCGATATACTCATGAAGTGTTCCTCCGAAGTCATTGGTAATATTATACTTTCCATCGGAAAAGGCTCCTGCTCCGCCAAAACCATTCATAATGGCGCAGCTCTTACATTTGATACAGCTCTTTACCTTATCGCCGTCAATAGGGCACTTCCGTTTTTCCAAAGGATTTCCCGACTCAAATACCGCAACCTTAAGCTTTGGCTGCTTTTGCATCAATTCATAGGCCGAGAAAATACCTCCCGGTCCTGCCCCAATAATTATAACATCATACTTCATATCCTATTTCATTGCCCCCTTAATTGCTGCCATCAATTCCTCATAGGTCTCATATGCAGGAATTTCCGGATGATCTGCTTTGATCTGTTCGGTACTCTTAAACAAAAATCCTGCCTTGCTTGCCTGGATCATGCCAAGGTCATTGTGGCTGTCTCCACTGGCGATGGTGTCATATCCAATGGACTGCAAAGCGCGAACCGTCGTATACTTTGAATTTTCGCACCGCATCTGAAATCCGGTAATTTCTCCGTTCTCCGCCACTTCCAGGGAATTGCAGAAAATGGTTGGCCATCCTAACTTTTCCATAAGCGGTCCTGCAAACTGCGAAAAGGTGTCGCTGATAATAATAACCTGTGTAAAGGAGCGCAGCTCATCCAAGAATTCCTTTGCTCCCGGAAGCGGATCGATTTTTGCAATGGTCTCCTGAATTTCCTTCAGTCCAAGACCATGCTCCTTTAAGATTCCAAGTCTCCACTTCATCAGTTTATCGTAGTCCGGCTCGTCACGCGTAGTTCTCTTAAGCTCCGGAATTCCACTTTCCTCTGCGAATGCAATCCAGATTTCCGGTACAAGCACCCCCTCTAAATCCAAGCAAGTAATATACATTTTATTTCCCTCCGTATCCTGTTGTGCGAAGCACCCAAACGAGCCTGCGCCGATTGTATTATAGTATAAATTCCCTCATTAAGCAATGCTAGCGCAGATTTTATTCCAATTCCAGATACAGCTCAAACCATTTTAAGCATTCTTCATTCCATACTTCCCATGCCTCTTCCAGGTCCTTTTGAAGGGAAAAAAGTGTTTCATCCAGAGAAGTTCCCAGATATAGCTTCTCCTGCAAAAGCAGTTCCTTATACTCCCGCTCCAGAAGCTCTACTGCTTCCCTTGCACGCTCCATGGGCTCTGCCCCAAGACGAAGTCTCCAGTCCACATAGGCTTCCTCCGTTTGGATTTCCTTGAGTATGTGGCGTTCTGCTTTTGGCACCGCTTTTAAATCTGCGATCATTGCCTGATCCTCCGCCAGCACCATGGCAGCAATATCGCTTCCCTCTTCTCTTGTGCTCTTTTTCAAATAATGCTCGTATCCGAAGGGATAGTACAGCACCGATTGATTTTCGAACACTAGAATGGCATCTGCCACCTGGCTTACAAAATAGCGGTCGTGGGACACAAACAGGATGGTTCCTGTATAGGCTTTAAATGCCGATTCCAGGGTCTCCTTTGCCTGAATGTCCATATGGTTTGTGGGCTCGTCCAAAATAAGCAGATTGGGTCTGCTGCTTAACAGCTCGCAGAGAATAAGTCTTGCCTTTTCTCCTCCCGATAAGTCAGACACCCTTTTTGCCGCATCTGCACCGGGGAATAGATATGCCCCTAAGGTATGCCGGACTTCCTTTTGTGTCATGGCAGGAAACAGGTCACTAAAGTGTTCTGCTACTGATTTTTCTGATTCTATCATGGCGGACTGCTGATCAAAATATCCCATCAGCACCTGATTTCCCAGCACAAGGCTTCCCCCCATGGGTTCCGCGATTTGCGCAACCGTCTTAAGGAAGGTGCTTTTCCCCACACCGTTATTTCCGATAATTCCGATTTTCTGTCCTCTTTTTATGCGAAGGGACAGCTCCAGCAAAACCCGGTCATATCCGATCTTTAAATGCTCCGCTTCCAATACCCATTTGCTTCCTAAAACCTTTGGTTCAATTGCTCCGGTAAAGATATGAACATCATTCTCCCGGGGCTTTGGCATTTTTTCCATACGGTTTAGTATCGTCTGTCTGCTTCTGGCAAAAGCTGCCTTTTTCGGCTTATTTTTGAATTTTTTAATTAACTCTTCCAGTCTTTGGATTTCAGCCTGCTGCTGTTCATACTGCTTTTTCTGGATAGTCAGCTCTTTTTGCTTCTGGCTGCGATACTGGGTATAATTTCCCACATACCGTTTTAAGGTTTTCTCGGACAATTCATACACCGTATCCACCACCCGGTCTAAGAAAAAACGGTCATGGGATACAAATACAACCGCATGTTCATAGTCCCGCAGATATTCTTCCAGCCAGCAGACGGTCTCCACATCCAGATGATTGGTAGGCTCATCCAAAAGCAGAATGTCCGGTTTTTGCAGAAGCAGCTGAATCAGGGAGATTTTTGTCTGCTCCCCTCCGGAAAAGGCGCAAAGCTTTTTCTTTTTATCCTGCTTTTGAAATCCAAACCCTGTAAAAAGCCGGTCATACTCCATCTCATACAAAAACCGCTCTTTGGAATACGTATCCCTCTGGGGGCAGGAGGAGAGAAGGATTTCCTCTATGGTTTTTTCCTGATCCATGAGGTTACTCTGGCGCAGCATACCGATTGTAAGTCTTCTGCTGCAGGAAATTCCGGGCCCCTGCCGTTTGTCATCCCGATCCAGCTCGATTTCTCCGGCAATCAGACGAAGAAGCGTGGTCTTTCCCGCTCCGTTCCTTCCCACCACCGCAATTTTCTCTTTTCCTTTTATCGTAAAATCAATGTGGGACAGAATCACTTCACCTTCCAGCGATACGGTCCCATTTGTAATCTGATATAGCATGTCAATTCTATCCGTTTCTATTTGGTATTTTCGACAAGATTCTTTCTTGGAATTTGGTATTTTTATCCTACAACCTGAATATACATAAAAGTTATCCCATTTCAGATTTGTGTCCCATAAAATGAATTTTGCTATTCGAATCGGAACTTTTAAAAAGCGTCGTCACTTAATGAGCAATTCATTGCGAATTTAGTACCGTTACGCTTTTTACGAAACGAGAGTGTGTTCTGATTCGAATATGCAAATTCATTTAGGAACACAAATCTGAAATGAGAGCAAAAGTTTAAGTAAAATCTCACACATTTCTAAGAAAGGAGAGCCGGAATGAAAACAACAATTTATGAAACCAATAAGGAGCTCGTGGACAGCCTGCAGGCCCTTGAACTTGTATCTGAATATCTTCCTGTATCAGAATTTGTCGAAGAAATTCATGAAATCATCAACATTCACATGATTTTGGAGAACTATCAGCTTGATATGCCAGACAACAAGTCTCTCCGGTCTGATCTCTCCTTTGAGCTGAACCTTCTATCCAGCAGACTCACAGAAACCATGGATAACAATCCCATGGATATCCTCACACTATATACCTGTGGACTTGCATTAAAACTATTGGAAAATGATAAACAGCGGGTGGCATAACGCCATCCGCTTTCTTTATCCTTACTTTATGCTTTCCACTTTGATAATATTTGTATTTCCATGTGTTCCGTCCATCTTTCCGCCTGTAAGAACCACATTGTCCCCCGCAGAAAGGGAAAGAAGCTCTTTTGCAATCTCGATATCCTTGTCGAACATCTGCTCCATAGATTCGTAATTCTTACACATCACAGGAGTAACTCCCCAGTTTAAGTTCAATTTTCTCCATCCCTTTTCGGAGGTGGTCATGCCGATAATATCCACCGGGCAGCGGAAACGGCTTACTTTACGTGCGGTTGTTCCGCTAAGGGAATTTACAACAATGCATTTCGCAGCTACATCGATAGCCATGGCACAGGTGGAGTGTGAGATGGCATCCAGGTTACTTTTGCAGACATAATCAAAGTTCTTAAATCTCTTGGCATAATGGATCTGCTGTTCGGTATATTCCACCGTCTCTGCCATGCTCTTTACTGCAAGCACCGGATATTTTCCTGCTGCAGTCTCTCCGGAAAGCATCACCGCAGAGGTCTCATCATAAACTGCATTTGCAACATCAGAGATCTCCGCTCTGGTTGCCCGGGGATTTGAAATCATGGATTCCAGCATCTCTGTTGCCGTAATGACCCTGGTTCCGTTTGCACGACATCTTGAAATTAAGTACTTTTGAACCGCCGGAACCTCCATGGCCGGAATCTCTACACCAAGATCTCCTCTTGCAACCATGATACCATCTGCAATTTTACAGATTTCATCAATATGCTCCACTCCGGAGCGATTCTCGATTTTTGCAATAATATCAATGTCAGAGCCTCCGTTTGCATCTAAGAATTCTCTTAAGGAGCGCACATCATCCTCTGTGGAAACAAAGGATGCCGCCACAAAATCCACATCGTTTTCAATTCCGAATAACAGATCTTTCTTGTCCTGCTCGCTTAAGTATTCCTGTGTCATAACCTTGTTGGGGAAATTCATACTCTTCTTATCCGAGAGCTGTCCTCCCACAACAACTTTACATACCGCTTCCGTTTCACGAAGCTCGGTTACTTCAAAAATAACCAGGCCGTTGCATACTAAAATGGTATCTCCTACAGAAAGATCCTGGATTAAATTCTTATAATTTACCGATACACGTTCCTCGTTTCCTTCCACATCCTCTATGGTAAACGTAAAGGTGGCGCCGTCCATAACCGTAACCTTGTGATTTGCAAAGGTTCCGATCCGGTACTCCGGTCCCTTGGTATCCAGCATGATAGAAATCGGATACCCAAGCTTTTCTCTTACGCTCTTAACTAAATCGATTTTTGCCTTCTGTTCTGCATGATCCCCATGGGAAAAGTTCAGTCTTGCTACGTTCATTCCCGCATAGCACATTTCCCTCAAAACTTCCTCGTTTTGGCTTGCCGGGCCGATGGTACAAATGATTTTTGTTTTTCTCATAAATATCTTCCTCTATTTTCTTTTCTATCGTCGAAGACATTATATCGTCTCAGGGGATGAAATGTCTAGTTCTTTTCAAGCTGATTCCTCATGAAACGGGTTCATAAAAAGCCCTCCCCTCGAATACCAGAATAGTATGTTCGACAGGAGGGAAAAATATCATATTCTTATTTGATTCAGCAAAAGAATACGCTATAATAGGGACGATAAATTTGTTGGAGGAATTTTATGAAAACTTTCGCCAAGACCCTGCTTCATATTGCTTCTGCTTTGCTGATTTTTCTTCTTGCAAATGCAGTTGCGTTTACAAAGCTGTTTCAAGGGGCATACTTTTTAATTGCAGTTATCCCCTGCTATATTTTCATTCATACAGAACCCTCTGTCTTTCACTTAAAACTGAAGACGGCAAAGCTTCGCAGCCTTGCCAATGGCTGCGAGCTGCTTCGGCTTTTTCTGTTTTCCACAATTCTTACCATCGTATTTAACAGTATGGGCATCGCCGGTTCTACTCCCATCGATGGAATCCGCAATGCCCCCGCTCTTTGGGCAGGTAACGTCGGTCTGTCCATCATCATAGAGTCACTTATTTTTTGGAATGGAATCATCCGCGTATATGTGACCTCCACACAGCTTGGAATTAAATGGCGCGTCATCGGCATTGTATGCGGATGGGTTCCAATCGTCCATCTCATTGTACTTGGAAAAATAATCGCTATCTCGGAAGCGGAAGTGAAATTGGAGAACCATAAGCTGGTGGTTGATGAAACCCGTGTCCCGGAGCAGATCTGCAGGACAAAGTATCCGATTCTTCTTGTACATGGTGTATTTTTCCGGGACTGGAAATTCATCAATTACTGGGGCAGAATTCCTGCTGAACTGGAGAAAAACGGTGCCTGGATTTTCTACGGGAATCATCAGTCTGCCCTTCCCGTAAGCGAAAGCGGTGCGGAACTGGCAGCCCGAATCAAAGAGGTGCTTCGGGTAACCGGAGCCAAAAAGGTAAACATTATTGCCCACTCAAAGGGTGGTCTGGACAGCCGTTATGCCATTTCCAAATGCGGGATGGCCCCCTACGTTGCATCCTTAACTACCATCAACACCCCACACCGCGGATGTGAATTTGCAGACTATCTCTTATCTAAGATATCTCCCGGACAGCAGCAGAAAATCGCGGGAGCCTACAATTCTACATTGAAAAAGCTTGGTGATACCAATCCTGATTTTCTTTCTGCTGTCCGCGACCTTACTGCCAGGCGCTGCAGGGAAATCAATGATCAGGTGCTGGATAGCCCGACAGTTTTTTATCAAAGCGTCGGTTCCAAACTAAACCATGCATCCGGCGGACGCTTTCCTCTGAACTTCTCCTATCAGCTGGTGAACTATTTTGACGGAGATAACGATGGACTTGTGGGAGAAAAATCATTCCCCTGGGGCAAAAACTACACCTTTTTGACCGTAAAAGGCACACGCGGAATCTCACATGGGGATATGATTGATATGAATCGTGAGAACTTTAAGGGCTTTGATGTCCGTGAATTTTACATCCAGCTTGTCAAAAAGCTGAAGGAACAGGGATTCTAATTACGAAAGGATATAGGATATGTCAGAAAATAAATGGGTTGCAGCCTGGTCAAATGCCATATCAATTGCAGAACATAAGCCGGAGGGATATGCCAAAAATATTACCCTACGCTATCCGGTTCTTGCACCATTTAGTGCAGACAAGGTCCGTCTTACCTTTGACAATTTTTGTGGCACGGAAGCCGTTACCATAACCCGCGCTACTATCGCAATCGGCGATGGAAAAAGGGGCATCGATGTAAACCGGCTCTGTGATGTAACCTTTAAAGGAAACTCCTCCGTCACCATAGAAGCAGGAAAGACCGCACAAAGTGATGATATTTCCTTTGCCGTCAAAACCGGTGAAACGCTTTCCGTAAGCTTTTATCTTGGTGACTTTACCCAGATGCAGAGCGCCGTATATGTAAGCGGGCCTTTAAGCCAGAGCTGGTACTCCGTAGGCAATCACGTTGACTGCGAGCTTCCCTTAGAGCGAAGCAAGAGTAACAACTGGGTCTATTTCTTATCTGAGGTGGATTTTTTTACAGATTCACGGAACCATGCTCTGGTCTGCTATGGGGATTCCATTACTGCCCAGAACTGGCCGGATGAGCTTGCCCTTATTGCAGGCGCACAAAAAAGCAACCATACTGCCATAGTCCGCCGGGCCGCAAGCGGCTGTCGCATTCTTCGTCAATATAGTTGCTTAAAATATGATTCCTATGGTTTAAAGGCAAGCATCCGCTTCCCTCACGAATTCCCAATGCCCGGTGCGGACACCATCATCATTCAGGAAGGGATCAACGACATCATCCATCCGGTGGGCATAGAGGAAAATCCGTTCCGTCCCTGGGACGATATGCCGACACTTAAGGAGCTTTCCGATGGTCTGTTATATTGCATTGATCAGGCGCATTCCCATGGCATGAAGGCTTACCTTGGAACATTGCTTCCCATCCGTGGCTGGAGAACCTTCGCCCCATTTCGGGATGAGCTTCGCATGCAGCTCAATGATTGGATGAAAGGCTGCAGGGAAGCCGATGGCTGCATTGATTTTGACCTGGCGGTAAGAAGTACTACAGATCCTTCCTCCTTTGAAGATGTCTGTGATAGCGGAGACCATCTGCATCCCAGCGCTTTAGGCTATAAGCGCATGGCACAGGCAGTCCCGCCTCATCTGTTGGATTAATCTTTATACACGGAATTTCGAAATCAGCCTGCTAAGACTCTTCGCCTGTTCCGAAAGCTCCTGGGTTGCAGCTGCAGTCTCTTCTGCAGTTGCAGTATTGGTCTGTACCACATCTGAAATATTTGCAATTTCTTCTCTGATACGAAGGGATTTCTCGGCCTGTTCCTTGGTATCTGCTGCAATATCCTTAAAGGCATCGGAGATTACTTCCGAATTATCTACAATATCCTTTAAACAGCCTGCCGTTGATTCTGCGCATTCCATGGCCCGCTCAATCTGCTTTAGGCAATTTGCAATCAGCTCTGCTGTCATCTTAGATGACTCACTGGTCTTTTCTGCAAGAGATCCCACTTCATCTGCAACAACTGCAAATCCTCTTCCACTCTCCCCTGCACGGGCAGCCTCCACGGACGCATTCAGGGCCAGGATATTAATCTGAAAAGCAATCGTATCAATTGCCCCTACGATATTTTTGATATCGGAGGACATATCTTCAATCTGTTTTACCACTTCCCGAAGCTGTCCCATCTCTTCATTTCCGGTTCGAATTAAAGAGTCCAGCTCCTCCAGACGCTCTTCCACCCGCTCCTCGTTCTCGGAATTACGGGTAATTCGTTCCGTCATATCTTCCATATTTGTCACCAGCTGATTGATGGAGGATGCCTGGGTTACGGTTCCCGCAGCCAACGCATCTGCTGCGTCTGCCAGCTCTCCGGAGCCCGTTCCCACTGAAGAGGCGGATTCCTGAACATCACGGATCAAGTGGCTTAAAATTCCCTTAATCCGGTTGACAGAGACAGAAATCTGATTGAATTCTCCCGGATAGGAGTTCATGTTGGATTTTGAGAGATCGTAATCCGCCATGCTTCCAAGGATGTCATTGGTTTCTCCAATCATATTCTGAAACGTGGTCTGGAGAGCAAAAGCAGTATTCTGCAACTTTCCAACCTCGTCCTTCCGCTTCGTAGCTTCGATGCTTGTGCCCAAATTTCCTTCAGCGATTTCAGAGAGCTGCTCACTTACCTTTACAATGGAGTACGTAATTGTCCTTGCAAATAAGCCCGCCACCAAAAGCGCAATAATGATAGCAATAACATCCATAAACAGCAGTGACCGTATCGTATCATATACGACAGCCATAAAATCATTCTGAGGAGCTGCAACTACAATATTCCATCCGTCAGTACCCGAAATCGGGCTGAATCCGCATAAATAGTTCACCCCGTCAGCCATGAACTCACCAAAGCCGCATTCCCCGCTCAGGATCTCATCTGCCACCTCTCCCAATCCGTTTTCCGGATCATTAATATAGCGGTTTCCGATCAGGCTTTCATCCGGGTGAACAATGATAAGTCCATCTCCGTCCACAAGGAAGGTGTAGCTGTTTTCACTTACAGAAATTTTCTGCAAAATGGCATCCACAAAGTCAACATCCATTCGAAAATAAACCACACCATTTATTTCACTTCCTGCATAAATGGGAGAAGCAACACTAAATCCATACTGTCCTGTATATTTGCTTATCGTAAGCTCTGAAATATTTACCTCTCCTGCAAGAGCCCGCTTTACATACTCACGATCGCTGAAATCGGTTCCATCCTTCCGGCTGATTCCGGACTGATTCAGGATATTTCCGCTTGTAAAACCATAGCCTTCCGCCATGTCGTTGATATAAGCTGCAACCTTTACATCATTGGACTCCGTTGCAAGGATCCCATCATGTCCCGCCATCTGGGTTACCTTAACAAAATCTTCCAATTTCCCCTGAATTTCTGAAGAAGCCAGTCCTGCTGCAATCTTCATCGTATTCTTTGCATCCGAAACCCCCATCGCTACACTTTTGCTATAGGCAACCCCACCTATTGCCAGAATAATCGCAATTACCAGGCTTCCGAATGCCAGAGACATTTTTTTCCTTAGTTTCATAATAACCCCCACCTACTATTTTAGTACAAAACGCATACCTTTTTCTTCCATTTTATGTTAATCCATTTACCCCGGTAACGCAAGGAAAAGTACGCATTTTTACCAGAAAAAAGGGTTGACCCATATTATTAGGTCAGCCCTTTTTCATAGAGGAAAATTTATTTATTTTTTTTCTTGGAGAATCCAAGAACTCCTGCTGCCAGAAGTATGCCCATTCCTGCCAGTACTGCAAAAAGTATCGGTAATCTGCTGCTTTGCTTTTGTTCTGCCATAGCGGCTGCTGCAAGAGGAGCCTCCTCCTCGTCGATGTTTTCTTCTATGGTCTCGCCGGTGCTTTCTTTTGCAGTGGCGTCCTTTTGACTCTGATCCGTAGCTTCTTTCTGCTCTTCTGCTACCGTATCCTGCACTTGTTCCGTATTCTGTCCATTATTTGTATGTGCATTACCTGCTGTTGTGCTTGATACTCTCAAATCTTCTACGGTTGTTTTTTGTACATTACTATTGATTGCACTTTGAATACCATCTACAAGTTTTGTCTCTTGTGAAATAGAGGTCTCGACTGCGTTCTTCGCACTTTTATTTTCTGTGGTCTTTGCAGTCTCTGATGCTTTGGTATCTTCTGTACTCTGGTTATTTCCTGTATTCTGGCTATTTCCTGTATTCTGGGAATCCTCCGGTTTTGAAATTTCTTCAGGGTCTTTTTCATCCCCGGTTTCCTCTTCCGGCTCTTTCGGATCATCCAGAATTTCTTCCGTTCCAGCCTCACCTGTTCCTGATTTTACAAGGTCAATGGATACATTCTTAAACCGGAAGGCTGCGCCATTTGCCGCGCTGTTTCCAAGTCCGAATACCAGATGAACATTCTCTATGGTTGCATCAGCAGCAAAGGTAGTTTCATAATGCTCAAAATCTCCCGAACCATTATAGGTAACTGTCTTTTCCGAACCGTTATATACCTTCCAGCTTCCGCCATTCTCCTGAATAATGTACTGGAATGTCTGATTGGAATTTCCTTCTAACATATAATCAAAGGATACGGTATATTTCTGTCCTGCAACCAGCTTAAAATCATCACTGATGATCTGTGGAGAGTACCAGGTTCCACCGCTTACCGCATTGTTCAGGGAATATACGTCCCCGTTTTTATCAACGGGAAGTGCCACACCGCCACCATTGTCACCCCTCCAGGAGGAGCTGCTTCCCAGCGGATTCTCGTCAATTGCGGTTCCCTGGTTTACTCCGTACATGGATACATTATCCACTAGAACCTTGGCATCCTTTCCAAACATAAGAACGACTGCCGCATTTTTTACATCTTCTGTCAGATGAACGGCTATGCTCTTCTCTGATAACCCACTTGCAGCCTTGTAGGCAACTGTGGTCATTGCGACGCGGTCTTTTAAAACAACCTCGCCGTTCTTTTCCGCTGTTGTGTAGATTCCAACGGAAACCGTAGTATCTTCTTTGGAAAATACATCAAGATTTATATTGTAGGTATCGGCAATGAGCTCTAAGCCCGGCTGATAGATTCTGGGCAGCTTTCCTTCTTCCGCAGAAATCTGTGCCCGGCGCTCATAGTACTTCACACCATCTGAAAGCTTCTCATAGTTTGTCTTTGATGCGATATCAATTACAGACACGTCGTCATCCGCAATCTTTTCTGTGGTATAGCGCGGGATGGATACGCTCGTTCCGTTATCTGTTTTCCAATATCCAAAATGTTTGCTTCCCTGATCAAAGCTTCCATTGTAAATAAAGTTTCCATCTGCAAGCACACCCCGCCTGCTTTCTTCTTTTGCAAGGCTGTCCGGATCCACAACTTCTACCCTTACGTTTGCGATATATACATTTCCGGTTCCGGCTGCACCCACATTAAACTCAATACGACAGTTTTCAAAATCCTCGGTCTGATCAATGAGGAAGGAATAGCTTTCCGCTTTATCCTTTAATACAAACTGTGTAATACCATAGGTACTCCATCCGGAATATTCCTTGGAATCGCAGTTCACCGTTTTTCCAATCAGTCCGCCATCTGCATAGGCGTCATAGCTTACCTTATATACATATCCGGCCTTTGCGTCATAATGTCCAATCAGCTGTACGGAGTAATCCTGTCCTCCGGCCTTTGTGATGTTTACCTTGTGCCATACTGTACCGTTTTCATCTGTTACAACAGCAGCCGATGCCGCAGCGTCATTCTGGGTGGAAAGATACCACTTGTTCGTTCCCTTGGCCGCAGTATCGTTGTGTCCTCCTGCAGTTGCATCCAGATTATCTGCCGTAATCTCTGCAATTTGATTTACTCCTGCAAGTTCCTGCCAGTTCGTATTGGAACCTCCGGATGCGGTCTTATCTACAGACGCTGCATACCCTTGCGTCTTCTGGAAGCAGCGCACATAGTCCACATACATGTTGATGTCTCCCTTAAAGTTTGCCTTATTGGAAGAGCCACCAAACTGTCCGCTGTCCACCGCAAGATTCAGTAAGATATAGAATGGCTGGTCAAATGGGGCGTCAAAGCTAAGACTGTCGGAAGCTCCGGCAAAACCGCTCTCCCAATTCGACAACGTGTTAATTGCTTTTCCGTCGTAATACCAGGTAATCTGTCCCGGTTCCCAATCTACCGCATAGGTATGGAAATAGGTAATGTCCGAATCAAGGTCTACATATCCGCTTCCCTTATATACATGCGCCGGTGCACCCCAATGAAGGGTTCCGCAGGCCTGATTTGCATTTAATCCGGTAGTCTCCATGATATCAAGCTCTCCGGATACCGGCCATCCGCCATATATTTCTGTACTCTGCGGCAGCATCCAGAATGCAGGCCATGCTCCCTGTGTCGCAGGAAGTGCAATTCTCGCCTCAATATAGCCATAGGTGGTATTAAACAATTCTTCTGTTGCAGAGGTGGTTCGAATACGGGCAGAAGTATATTTCTTTGCACCTTCCCCTGCGTAAACATATCCGTCCTCTTCATAGGACGCCGTGATTCGAAGAACGCCATCCCCTACATTGTCACCATCCAAATCTTCATTTACTCCAATGTTTGCTTTATTTCCTGTGTAGCACTGGAGTTCATTGTTTCCCCAGCCATAGTTTCCGCAGTCGGTGGAACCATCGCCAAGCTGATACGCCCAGTTACTTAAGTTCAGTCCTGTTCCTGCATCCACCTTATCCCCGGCATAGTTTCCGTCGAACTCATCTGCCCAGATTAAATCATAGCCCTCTTTGCTAAGTCCCGGATCTGCATAATCCTTTGCGGCATTGTCTTCTTTTGCCTGAAAATCGTGCTCTTTTCCCTGTGCTGCACCGGAGCCGCCCTCCAGTCCATTCTTATTGCCAGACTTCTCACAGTATCCTGCATAAGGAATATCTTCTTCGATCTCATAGATTGCAAAATCCTGGATTGTTACAAAATGATCTCCGACTTTATATATGTCATTGTTTTCGATCATTCCAAGACCTGCAAATACTCTTGCCATGTCAACGGTTTCTTCCAGCTTTCCGGTAAAAAGAGTAACCGTAGCGCGTGTATTGGCGGTTAATTTATATCGATAATCTTCTACCACAGTGGCAAAACTTGAATCTTCAATGTGAAGCATCGTCTTTTTGTCTTTGTTGGAAGTAATATCATATGTCACAACATAATTTTTATCCTTTTCTAGTTTTAAACTAGCCTGTACTCTTGTCTGATATGCTTCGTAGCCTTCATAACCGGTAATATCAAAGGTCGCACTATTGTTATTGTATGTGGTTACGTCCGCAGTAGACCACTCAACCCAATCCTCATGCACTGCTTCAAAGGTTGTAGCAAGGTTCTCTGAAATCTTCGTGTAGTCAGGCACTTGCAAATTGCTGTCCTCTGACTCCTCTTCTTTATATTCAGAAAACTTCATATTTGTCACAACAGTCGTTCCTTCTCCCAGGAAGGAAAGGTCAAAAAACGGACTTACGTTTTTACGAGCTGTAGGAATGACAACATGCTTGGTCTCCCCTGCAACAAGAGAAATATCCGTCATGGCCTCATCTGTGATCAGCTTATATTTTAATGTTCCGTCTTTTTCGGATCTGATATCAAACTCAAGGGCATTCTTTTCTGCTGTTGATGTAAGTTCCTTGAGTCCCCACTGTACAGCCCACGCTGAACCGCCAAAGCTATCTCCTGTTATGGTTGCCGTATTTCTGGAAAAATGAAATGTGACATTTTTATCATTTCCCCAGCCTCCATCTGCCTCTGAGCGATAGGTGGATGATGTTTGCGCTTCGAAATCTACATAAATTTTCGGCTCTTTATTGGTATCCTTCTCGTCCTCTGTATCCCCTAATACAATAATGCTCTCATAATCCGGTCTTGCTCCGGTTGTATTAATATAGTAGAGGATTGCTTTTGTTGTTTCAGCTACTGTGATATTGACCACTTTTTCCTGCTGGTCATTGATCGTAGGCCAGCTTTCTTCTCTGTCCTGCGCAATGAAATTTCCACCATTTGTGATGTAATTTCCCGCTGCCTCTTCATAGCTTGTGTACTCCTTATACCAGACCTGATTCACGCCCTCATAGCAGGGGTCCTCCTTGTCAATAAAAATGGTAACCGTTCCGTCTCCATTTTCTCTTGCACCGTGTGTTTCAAATCTGCTGGCATACTGATTCTGTGTCTCAGCCGCCATTGCCACCATATTGCAGGAATCTGCAATTGGTGCTACCGAGATTACCATTGACACTGCAAGAAACAATGATAATCCCATTTTTAGAACCCGCATCTTTTTCATGTTCTGTAACCTCCTCCATATTGTTATGTCCATCATAAACAGATGCCGGTTCCTTTTTCAGTTTCCAAATTTTTAAAAAAGTGTTCTTTTTTTAGTGCGGGTCTTTCTTTTTCATGGAATCTGTTACTCCAGTACCAGACCTGATTTTCGTACTTAGTCCTTATGTCCTATCGTACTCAAAAAAAATCCTCCGGTTAGATTTCTATCTGTAAGCATAAAAATCTAACCGAAGGATTTACTCTTTTCATTCGTCACTTTTTTCTGTATCAACTCTATGCATTCGGTCTTCGACCAACTTCTGTATTATCATGTGTACGGCAACGTAGTGCCTCCACCGGATTTGGACAATCCTCATAACGATAGTCACATCCCTTGGCACAAATTGTTGCATCGATGACACGATGACTTGCCACCTGTCTTACATCATGGTTTACAGTTTCCTGATATTTGAAGAAGTCTGCATTCCTCGGCATGCGGTTTACCGGGAATTGTGGATCTTCGCGAAGTGCTGTATTGCGAACGGTTCCTGCAAGAACATCACGAATATATTCCTTCTGCGGCGCAAAATGAAGAAGCTGTGGGAATTCTCCTCCCGGAATTACCTGCTGCCATTCCTTACCTTCATATTTCTGAAGTAGCTGGGCTACACAATGCAGATGGCTCAACTCCTGATCAAAATGCTCTTCCCATATTTTTCGTACGTTGGCATCCGTTTCATCCATCATGCAGGAATAATATAGATAGCACTCCGTATATTCATGGAGAAGCAGATTCTCAAGCCAGGTGCAGGTGGTATCTAAAAGCGCTCCATACTGGGTGACATGCTGCTCCTCAATCATTGCGATTTCCTGATACAGGCGGCGTCCAAGGTCACTATCATAGAATCCGCACTGGTTCATATAGTAATTCATGGTCTGCTGTTCGGCTGCGGTTATGATGCTGGTGTTCAGCTTTGTAATCAGGGCTGCATTTTTAAAATCACACCAATAGCGTACACTGTCATGGGGATCTCGATGCTCGCTGATGGTCGGGCGTCCCGGCATGATTTCTGTATAACATCCTACCAGGTTTTCCGCATGGATTCCCTTTTCAAAATCCAGCAGATTGGCATAGCGGTACAGATGATCAAAATCCTCCAGCAAAGCAAGATTCATCGTCTCAACAACATATGGATCTGGTTCTCTCTGTGCCAGTATTGCCGTCAGATCTACGGCAAGCTGTTCGTATCCTATTGTGTGCTCCAAAATAGACTCATTTGCAGGCTTCAGACAAGCTATTCTCTTCTGCTGCTGTTGCTCCACGCGGCGTAAAACTGCAAGCTCTCTTCTCAAATCATTATTCGGACAATTTCTATGAAACTGATGTTTGAACCATACTGCCTCAAACTCTGTTCCATTCATCAGAATAATACGGACCCTGGTATATGGATCTATCTCCTCTTTGCAATAGGGTTTTGGATACATTGTCTGCCAATCCATGTATATACGGTCGGCAGGTCTTGCATACTCTTTAAATGGATTCATAATTTTCCTCCTTATACTCACACTTATATGATATGCAATCAAATGAAGTACGAACACAAAAAGGTAAAAGTCCCTAAAGAGTTCTCGTCAATCTAACTATTCTGTTGTATATACCGTTCAAAATCCGTTCTCGGAAGGGGCTTTGAGTAGAAATATCCCTGAATATAATCTCCACCCATGGACCGGATCCTCTCTACCTGCTGTTTTGTTTCGATTCCCTCCGCAACCGTCTTAAGCTGCATCATCTCTGCAAGCTGAAGTGCAAATTCCAAAGCGCTTCTCTTTGTCGTGCTATCGTCACTCTGAATCAAACTCATATCCAGCTTCATGATATCTATTTCCAGCTTGCTTAACACTACCATAGAAGCATATCCCGTTCCAAAATCATCTAACGAGATTGTAAATCCGG
Organism: uncultured Agathobacter sp.; assembly: GCA_945910395.1. Taxonomy (GTDB): domain Bacteria; phylum Bacillota; class Clostridia; order Lachnospirales; family Lachnospiraceae; genus Roseburia. Next base: position 50,560 of record CAMDYX010000009.1, read on the forward strand.
CATCATGGAGCTGCTTTATGGTGTTTTGAATCTGTTCAAAATTCTCCAGGCAGGAGTATTCCGTGATTTCAATTTCAAAAAGCGAATGTTCCAGTTCATAGCGGTCCACCAGCTCGATAATTTTCTCTGCAAGATTTTCATCCTCAAAGCTGTTTCTTGATACATTCACGGAAATCGGCACAATGGGCATGTTCTTATCTTTCCAGTCACGAAGAGTCCTACAGACCTCCTCCCAGATCCAGAAGTCCAGTTGTTTGATAAATCCGTTCTTTTCAAATATGGGAATAAACACTCCCGGACTCATAAATCCAAGCTCCGGATGTATCCAGCGCACCAATGCCTCGGCTCCTGCAACCCGATTTTTCGCCAGTTCGATTTTCGGCTGCAGAAAAACGCGAAACTCATTATTCTTTAGTGCATTCTTTGCATCCGCCTCAATCTGTCTGCTGTCCAGCAGTTCCTTCCGCATGCTGTCATTGTACTCTACAATCCTGGTGGAATAGGAATTCTTAATGCTCTGCAATGCCAGAACCGTCCGCACATACATCGCATGAGCACTTAGTGTATCCTTTTTCTTTATATGGTACACCCCGTTTTTTACCGCAATATTTGGCACAGGAAGCTTTGTATCATACTCTTCGATCAGGCTCCGGTTCACGACGGAAAAATCCGTATGCATATCTTTTAATAAGGAGCAGAATTTATCTCCACCAATTCTTCCCCCAAAAAGGAATCCTTCAAACCGGCTTCCCTTTTCTGCGACTGCACAAATTACCTGATCCCCCATCTCCATGCCATATTTTTCATTCACGAAACGAAGCCCCTGAATATCACAGGACCACAGCATCAGCTCCTCCTCCGGATGCTCTGCAATATATTCCTCCACCTTTTGGAAGAAAACATTTTTTAAATACAAACCGGTTAAGGAGTCCTTTTCCTGAGATGGGTCTACATGATCAATCTGGTTATAAACACGATTCTCCAGATATTCCTCAAGCTTTGCCTTTTTTACAATCTCATCTACGATTTTATAATGCTGCTCCACAGCGCGTTCACATTGTTCATTATTTCCGCTTCGAAGTGCAGTTACAATGTTCTTGTGGGCCTGAAGCAGCTTTTTCTTCATTTCGGCATCCGATACTCCCCGAATCGAATCAATCATGTCTGCAAATATTGCCGATGCGGATTTCATCAGTAGAATCAATAATCTGTTCTCTGTTCCTTCACAAAGCATCGAATGAAATCTTTTGTCCTGCACCTCCTCTTCCTTTGCATTAGATGTAGGTTCATCCAGCAATGCCTCCGCGCGGGCTGTAAGCTCCGACAGCTTTCCCGGATTTTCAAGAAGCATGGAGCAGACTACTTTATCCATATTCATACGGAAGCGAAACAATTCATTTTTGCTGAACTGTTTCTGGTCAAGCATCAGATCCAGCATCAAAGAAAGGGATTCCACCATATTTCCATCTTTAATCTCAGAAATTATTTTATTAATCTCTGTTTCGTATGCTTTTTTACTACCGTTCATGTTTTCCCCCGTGTCTTTTTCCAAAAATTGCTATTAACAATTATACCCCTAACAGAGCACTTTTACAACGAAAACAGACAAAATGCGACAGCCCTATTCCTCATTATCCGGTAATACTTTATTGGTTAATATGGTAAGTATTTTTGCCAATCCCCACAGAACCAAAGCCTGTACTACAATAAATACTCCGCCGATTAAAAAGCCATATATTTCTGAATTCATAAATGATCTCTCCTTCTATATCCAATTTTCCTTTTCGTCTTTTTCTCCTGCATTATTTGCACGCAAAATAGACCTATGGTTTCCCATAGGCTAAAATGGCAAAATTTTTTTATGCTTTTTTCCCATCCATACTGTGAATATACCTTAAGATCACTCTATGACTATCCGTAAAAGCACTTAGACATAAGAGAAAGAAGGTAAGAAATGTGACAGACCATATCCGGGCAATTCTGTAATCTGATACCTGTATCTCATTTGCAGAACAGCCATTTTTTCTGACAGAAAGACGCTTTACCATCAGTGCCTGCAAAGAAGGCGAGAAGAGTTCTCCGGAACTGATTATTTCCGTTGCAGATAACGTTGCAGATAACGTTCCTGCTATCTTCTGCTCCCACTGCAGGGTCTCATTGCCGAGAACATTTGCAGAATTGGAATCATTTGTTAATTCCCAAGAAGGGCATGACAAAGTAACAAATACCAATAAAACTATACTTATGCATTTAGAAAATTTCATAAGATATCGGTTCATTACGTTCTTACGCCCCTTTGTTCTTTGCTTCATAATACCATCAAATGAGTGTGCAAACAATATGAAACTACTTTAATTTTATTCCATTTCGGAAAAATGTTCCTGAATGAATTTTGCTATTTGAATCAGAACGTTTAAAAAGCGTCGGCACTTAATGAGCAATTTATTGCGAATTTAGTACCGTTACGCTTTTTACAAACGAGAGTGGGTTCTGATTCAAATACACAAATTCATTCAGGAACACTTTTTTGAAATAGGGTTTATTTTTTATGATTTTAAAACGTTTTTTTCTCCATGACAGCAATACTGATCAACACAGAAATAAAGGTTGCCACAATTCCTACTGCCAGTAGCAACAGCACGATTCCCGTCGCTGAAATGCGCTCCATATATCCGAACACTGCTGCCGTTTTTACACCGGCTTTTTCCAACAGCTTCGCCAATGCGTATATGGCAAGGAAGCAGATTCCAAAAATTGCTATTATGACAACCCTGCTCCTCTCTGACCCATATTTCAACTGAACTGCTACCATAACATCCATGAGAACAACAGCGATCAGCAACAGCAGGATTGACACAAACAGCATCTCTGATACCGGCATCTCCCCTCCCTGAAGCTTATCTATAACAACGTACAAAATCACAGAAAAAATCCAGGAGCAGAACACGGTAAGAAAACAGAATATATACTTTTCAGCCACATAGGATTTTCTTGTAATCGGAAGCGTAAACAAAAAAGGATATCCATTATCGAACTCGTCGTAGCTTATTGTGCTTACCGCTAACATGGCGCTGATAAACGGTAAATATCCAACTACACCTGCCCCTCCCTGGGTAACACTTAAAAGAACCGCAATCACCAAAAATACCAAAAAAGCCTGTTTTCTCTGAAGCAAAATCCGAAAGTCCTTTTCCATCAATCCAGCCATTTTACTTTTCCCCCGTCATCACCAAAATCAAATCATCAATACTTGCCTTTTCTACAACCATCCTTGGATTATTTTCCATATAGAACCTCTTCTGATTGGTCAGGCAGACATATCCGAAGGATTCCCTTTTCGTCTTAAGAATGTATTGCTTATCCAATGCCGTATAATCCTTCTCATCCATTTTTAAAACCGCATACTCTGCCAGAATTCTGTCTGTGTCTTCATGGAGGATTACACTCCCATCATGAATCAGATAGAGATCATCACACAGTCCCTCCAGATCGGAGGATATATGGGAAGAGATCAGAATGGAACGGTTCTCGTCCTCGCTCATATACTCCCGCAGCATATCTAAAATCTCATTTCTTGCCTCCACATCCAGTCCCGCAGTGGGTTCATCCAAAATGAGGAGCTTTGCTTTGTGGCTGATTGCTACCAAGACTCTTAGCTTTGCTTTCATTCCGGTAGAAAAATCTTTAATCTGCTTATCCATGGGAAGTCCCAGCTCCCCGCATTTTTTTACAAAAGTCCTCTCGTCGAATTTTTCATACATTTTTCTTAAAATGCAAGTCACATCTTTTACCGTAAGATACATACTAAAGCCGGAATCGGAAAGTGCAACTCCAATATTTTCCTTTTCCTTGGCAGTCAAGTCCTTTGCATCTTTTCCAAAAACACTTACCTTACCTTTATCCGGATTTACCAGACCAAGAATAGATTTTATTGTCGTACTCTTTCCTGCACCGTTTTTTCCGATAATACCGGTAATCATACCATCTGCAATCTCCATCGATAATCCAAGATGAAAATCCTTATAATTTTTCTCAAGATGATCCACTATAACCATAGCTAAGCCTCCAACATGATTTCCACAATCTGCATGATTTCTTCCTTTGACATCCCAATCGCCTTTGCCTTATCCACCGCAAGGCAAAAATCTTCTTCCACGGCTGCTCTTCTTGCCTCCGCCGCCAGCTGTTTATCTGTTGCAGTCACAAACGTCCCCTTGCCGTGGATCGTAATGACAAACCCTTCCTCCTCCAGACGGTCATATGCCTTCTTTACCGTAAGCGCGCTGATCTTTAGTTCTCCGGAAAGCGCACGGACAGAGGGCAGCACCTCGTTCTCTTTGATTTCCCCACAAATAATCTGGCTCTTCACCTGATCCATCAGCTGTTCGTAAATCGGTACCATGGAAGAGTTATTCAGTATAATATGCATATTACTTTCACCTCGTCTGTAAACAGTGTATAACAGTATAGAACTGTTGTCAAGTGTTATATACTGTTTATTCTTAAAAATATAGTTTTATAACCTGTTATATGTATGGAAATGTAGGTGTACCTACCAAAAGACCATTAACTATTTTTTTGTATGCACGAACCGTAAATCCATACATACTAAAAAAGTATTTAACAATTTTTGGTATGTATATAAAAAACTACGTGCTCTGTTAGGCGCACTTACCCAAAAAAAGCGCTCTGCCGGATACCCTGGCAGGCGCTTTCAAAGACTACATATAAGTCGACAGTTTTTTTAATACGTCATTCTTTCCTAAAACCACCACAATATCATCCTCCACAAAGTTCTTATCTGCGGAAGGAGTGATTTCTAAGTCCCGGTTTCTTTTTACTGCAATGACATTGACATGATATTTTTCCCGAAGCCGCAGTTCCTTTAGGTTCTTACCTACCCATTCATGGAGAATCGGAATTTCTGCGATGGAATAGTCCGCGGTAAGCTCCACCGCATCCAAAAAGTTACCGAAGGCAAGATTTTTTGCCAGATGATATCCCATCTCTCTCTCCGGATAGACGATTTCATCCGCGCCCACCTTTGTCAAGATCTTTCCCTGGTTCTCATCGTTTGCTTTTGCAATTACCTGTGTTACTCCCTGTTCCTTCGCCCACATGACTGCAAAAATTGCAGCATCCAGATTATGTCCGATAGAAACAACTGCTCCATCAAAATTGCTCAACCCCAGCTCCTCTACCGCATCCTCGTCTGTGATATCCATACACATGGCCCGGGTTACATACTCCGCCACAGTATTTACATTCTTCTCTTCCCGGTCCACAGCTAAAACCATGCATCCGTTGGCCTCAAGCTGCCTTGCAACACTTCTTCCGAATCTTCCGAGCCCGATTACGATATATTGCTTTTTTTCTATTTTCTTTTTCACAATCCACACCTCTACTTATCCAATAATTACTTTTGCTTCTGCATGGGATACAGAAGCGCTACCCTTATTTGAATTAAATGCAAGGGCTAATGTAATCGGTCCGATTCTTCCTAAATACATCGCAAGCGAAACAATAATCTTTCCGGCTGTCGACAGCTCTGCCGTCATTCCCCTGGACAATCCCACTGTAGCAATTGCAGAAGTCATCTCATATATCGTATCAAGGAAGTCGTACTGCTGCACCGCCATTAATACCCCTGTTAAAACCAACAGCACCGTCAGACTGAAAATAATAATCGCAACGCATCTTCTGATGATTGTGTCTGTCACCCTGCGATACATGATGGAAACCTCTTTCTTTCCTTTAATGTTCGCGATTACAGATGCCATAAGAAGGGTAACCGTTACCGTCTTCACTCCTCCCGCGGTTCCCGCCGGAGATCCGCCAATAAACATAAGAATGAGAAACATCAGACAGCTGGCGCTTCTGAATCCGCTCTGATCGATGGTTGCAAAGCCCGCTGTCCGAAGCGTCACAGACTGGAAAAGAGCGGACATCAGCTTATGGGGAACATCCAGATTTCCAAGAGTCGCCGGATTGTTATATTCCAGCAGCAACGTAATCAGCATGCCTCCCAGGATCAGAACCCCTGTCACAATAAGTACCAGTCGCGGATGAAAATGCATTTTATGTACACCACGCACCTTTTTCCTTTTTTCCTGAAAAATACGTGCTATTTCCCAGAAAACCGGAAACCCGATTCCTCCTGTAACAATAAGAAACATTGTTGTAAAATTTACCAAAACATTATCCCGATACGCACAGAAGCTGTTGCCCCCAAGCAGATCAATTCCTGCATTGCAAAAAGCAGAAACGGCATGAAAGAACGCATACCACAGACCAATTATGTCATATTGCGGTACAAAAACAAAAGCATACAGAATAGCCCCTGCCATTTCAATACAGAGCGTGGTTCGAATAATTCGAATCGTTAAGCTTACCAGCCCGGATAAGGTGTCCAGATTATACGCGTTCTGAATCAAAATTCGGTCTGCCAGCGTAATCTTTCTTTGAAAGGTAACCAGAACAAGCGTGGTAAAAGTAACGACTCCCAATCCCCCCATCTGAATCAGAAAAAGAAGTACAATTTGCCCAAAAAGCGAAAAGGTTGCTCCGATATTTATCGTTGACAGTCCGGTCACACAGATTGCCGAGACAGAGACAAATAGTGCATCAATATAATCAATCTTTACACCTGCTTTTAAACATAATGGTGAAAACAACAACAGCGATCCGATGATTGCGCCGACAAAAAAGCCTAACATAATCACACGCGTTGTTGTCAAAAACTTCTTTCTCATTTTAAGTCCTTCCCGGAATCCATTCTATCTATCATTTATTCATAATATAATTCCCAGCGAAAGAAGTCAATCCTGCCCGGTTTAGATTTTATAGGCCTTTTCAACTGGTACGGAACACAGAATCCCCTTCGCCTCGGATCTTAATCCAAACTTTTTGTTAACATCCTCCATAATCTGACAGCTGACCTTTGCCGGAGCCAGAATGAAGATAATTTCCCGCTCTTCCTCGCTGTCCATATTGGCAAGCTCACTGAACATCTCCGTTTCCGCAAGCCGTCCCCGGATTACGGTACCTCCGGTGGCACCTGCTTTTTTTGCCGTTTCCATGACCTGATCTGTATATCCCTGTGCGACTGTTATCATTACCAGATTATGATTATGTGCGTTTTTCATTTTGACTTCGCCCCCTTTTACTTGTTCGCTTGTTAAATTATGAGAGATGATCTCGGCCGCTAAACGGTTGATGGCGGAAAGCTTTAACACCATCATAAGTCCTCCGTATTCCGAATAGCTGGCAAAATTATCTCCAAAATTGGTCATCAGCTTATTAACAACCGCCTCGTTTGCGAAGCTGATAATGATATCTTTGCTGTTGGTTCCCAATCCCAATATATCCATCATTTCCGTGGGAGCAGTTCCCTCTCCAACTGTTTGCATATGCATCTTTATATTTTCCCCGTTTAAGGTATGCATCAGTTTTTTCCCTTTTCCACTTTCAACCGTTGACAATAATACCATGGTACGTTTTATCTCATCCTGATTCATGTCGTCTTCTCCTTCCTGCTTCTATACATCGAAATATAAAATATCATCTTCGATCTGTAAAAACTCATTGTGGGCTTTCTGAAGCATACGCTGCTTCATAATGCTTCCTCGAAGTCCTAAAATCTGAATGGTAATCATAGGGGTCATGGCAATCATGGCAACCGCGCCAAAGGCATCGGTCATCACATTTCCTCCAAGCATCTCACAGGCTCCTACCGCAAATGGTAAGATGAAGGTGGTAGTCATAGGACCGCTGGCAACTCCGCCGGAGTCAAAAGCGATACCTGTATAAATAGACGGAACAAAAAACGTAATAATCAGTGAAATCGCATATCCTACAATCAAAAATGGTAGAATCGAGATTCCCGTAAGTACTCTTAGCATAGAAATTCCAACGGAGAAGGCTACACCGATAGACAGGGCCAAACCGATAGATTTCTGGGAAATTGCCCCATTTGTAACTTCAACAACCTGCTTTTTTAAGGTATGTACCGCAGGCTCTGCTGCGACAACAAAATATCCGATGACCATACCGATGGGAATCAGTAAATATTTGTATCTGCTTCCTGCTACTGCTGCTCCAAGCAATCTTCCGGCAGGCATAAATCCAACGTTTGCCCCTGTAAGAAATAGTAGCAGACCAATATATGTATAGACAAATCCCACACTGATTTTGGCAATCTGATGTCTGTGGTAACGTTTGGAAATCAGCTGAAAAACAAGGAATACTCCCACAATTGGCAATAAGGCGAGAAGCACCTCTTCTCCGTAGGCTGGAAATGCATAAACAAACTGTACAAAAGCATCCTTTGTTGTCGCAACCTCCGGAATGACCGCAGCAGTTGTCTCCGGCTCCGGTTTAAAGCAAATGCTTAAAATAAGTACAGAAAGGATTGGTCCGATACTGCATAGAGAAACCAGACCAAAACTGTTTTCCTGGGAATTTTTATTTTTGCTCATGGTCACCATACCGGCTCCAAGCGCCATAATAAAAGGGACCGTAATAGGGCCGGTGGTAACTCCGCCGGAATCAAATGCAGTGGCAATAAAATCTTCCGGCACAAAGAATGCTAACAGTATGACAATGCTGTAAAAGAAAAGCAAAAGCTTTGAAAGTGGAATGGACTTATATGCCCTGATCATTGCAACAGAAAGGAACAGTCCGACGCCCACAGCTACACAGATAATCAGGAGCCTTGTGGGGATGGTTGGCACCTGCTCTGCCAGCACCTGCAGATCCGGTTCCGCTATGGTGATCAAAACACCCAGGATAAAACAGACAATCACTGATATCCAGATGCTTTTTGATTTGCTAAGATGGATACCGATTCCTTTTCCCAGGGCTTCCATGGACATTGTAGAGCCTATCGTAAAAAAGCTCATTCCCAAAATCAGCAGCATGCATCCAAACAGGAATAATGCCAGCACTCCTGTGTTAAGTGGGGCAATCGTAATACATAGCAGCAGGACGATCGCTGTAATCGGAAGTACCGACTGCAAGGATTCTTTGATGGACCCGTTAATGTGATTCAGCATAAGTTTTTCCTCCATTCCATTTTTTCTATATGATCTTTCTATTTCTCCTTTTTACTTATCTCTTGTTTAATCCCTGTTCAAAATTGTGTTCCTAAGCATGAATTTTGCTATTTGAATCAGAACGTTTAAAAAGCGTCGGCACTTAATGAGC
>CAMDYX010000010.1 GCA_945910395.1 uncultured Agathobacter sp.
TCCAGATTCGCTTTTTTTAGGGTAAAAAAACTGGAATTTGAAAATTCACTTTACGGCATCGTATTTTTTATAACTTGATAATGTAGACAAATCAGGATATAATATGACTATAAGAAAGCGGAGGTATTTTTATGCATACATTACAGGAAACAATTCGACCATCGGCAGATTTGAGAAATCATTACAGTGAAATTTCAAGACATTGCAGGGAAGAAAATGAAGCAGTCATTATAACAGTCAATGGACGTGGCGATACTGTCTCTTTATCATATGAGGAATACAAGAGGATGAAGTCCAGAATTGAACTTTTGGAAATCCTTGCGGAAGCAGAAGATGATGTAAAGAATGGAAGAGTAGCACCGATAAGCGAGACCTTTGATGATTTAAGACAGATGCTGCGGGAGGAATAGGATTTTGAAATATAAGGTTATTCGCACGGAAACAGCAGATGCACAGATTCGTAAAATCATTTTACATGTAGCTGAAAATTTTGGAACGGACGTTGCTCTTAAGAAACTCGATGAATTGGAGCAGAGTATTCTTGATTTGGGAATTTTCCCATTAAAAGGTGTAGATCCTCGTTATCTTGTGCTGAAAAGACAGGGCTACAAAGTATTGATACTTGAGAAAAATCTTGTGTTCTACAAGATTGATGAAGAAAAAAAGGAAGTCATCGTTTATGCCGTTGTAGACCAGAGACAGGATTATTTAAATATCATCAGGGGATTATAAAAATATCTATGGAATGGAAACTGTAAAGAATGTAAATGGTGTACTTTATCTAATTGTGGTTGGGTGTGCGCAAATCAAAAAAAATTTACTTTGAAGAAGATGAAGATAGAAATTATAAGTTCCACCAGTCATAGAAACAGCGTTTATGGTGTTCTGTATAACAGAAGAGGAGTAGGGGAAATGCAAAAGGAAATAAAAAATATAGCTTCCGTGCTATATTTTGCAGCGCTTTTTTTGACAGTAGTGATGCTTTTTCTCATTGGTATCAACGAAAAAAGCGAGAAATACCAGGCAAGAGCGGATCTTGGTTATGAAATTATAGAGGAGTATGAATGTCTGGAAGTGGAGGATTCAAGCACACCGGTAGGAATCAAAAAAATCTACACCTGGACATTGCCTGAAAGTATACAGTCAGATACCTCTCTGGCATTTTATTTTGTTCATCAGTATGTGCGGGTCTATCTGGGGGATGAGCTGGTTTGCAGCGTTTTTCCGGAATCAGGAACGAGGATCGGAAAAACACTTGGATGTGACTGGGTGGCGGTTCCGCTTTATCAGGAGGATGCAAAAAAGCAGGTAAAGGTAGAGATCATTCCTGTTTATGAAGCCAGCGTTAATCGGACAGTAACCTTTTTTGTGGGTTCCAAGCTCAGCATCTATCGTGCACAGGCTCAGAAGGATAAATGGCAGATCATCTTAAGTCTGGCATCCGTGATCATCGGTGTGGTTTTTCTTGGTATAGCAGTTTACTATATGTTCGGGAGAAAACAGAACAAAAATTTGCTGGCCTTAGGAGCCTTTTCACTTATGCTGGGAATCTGGAGGCTGACGGATACCTGGTTTTCACCGCTGCTCTTTCCGGGAAAACCAACCCTTCTTTTTTACCTGTCCGTTACAATGCTGATGATTGGAGTAGTACCGCTTCTTAAAATACTGCAGGCATACCTGTATGAAAAAGAATATGTGCTGATTGATATCTGCTGTGCTTTTTATGCAGTATTAAGTATCCTTCTGGTGGGAATCCAGATGCTTGGACTTGCAGATATCAGAGAAAACCTGATTATCATCCACATTATGATTCTGACAGGAGTGTTGATTGCAATCGGCTTAGAGATATATGACAGAATTGTATACAAAAAGGGTAAAAGTAAGGGAATCTTATGGATCTGCGCTATCGGAGCCGTATTGGATGTGGCGGCCTATTACATAAAAGGGAATTCCATAGGGTTATTCTTTTCATTGCTGGCATTTCAGATTTATATCCTGTGCACGGGAATCCTTTCCATCAGAGAATATGTCCTATGGGAAAAGAAGATTTCCGAGCAGGAGGCGGAGCTGATGGAAAGCAGGGTGGCTATCATGTTAAGCCAGATTCAGCCCCACTTTTTGTATAATTCATTAACCAGTATCTCTTACCTCTGCGGAAAAGATCCGGCAGCTGCAAAACACGCAATCAATGATTTTGCAGATTATCTCAGGGGAAATATGGATTCCCTGAAACAGAAAACACCTGTTCCGTTTGAAATGGAATTAAAGCATGTTCAGATTTATCTTTCCCTGGAAAAAATGAGGTTTGAGGAGGAATTGCAGATCGAATATGACATTAAAGTAAAAGAGTTTCGTATACCATCTCTAACGATGCAGCCCTTGGTGGAAAATGCGGTAAAACACGGCGTAGGAAAATCCCCGGACGGAGGGAAGGTAGTCATCTCAACAAGAGAAAAGGAGAATTGCTATGAGGTAATTGTTGAGGACAACGGAGTAGGATTTGATGTCAACAAAATACAGGAGGATGGGAAAACGCATATTGGAATTGCAAATGTAAGAAGCAGACTGTGGGAGATGAGCCGGGCTACGTTAGATATTGTAAGCGCAGAGGGGAAAGGAACCACGGCCACCATCACGATACCAAAGAATAAATCTTGACAAAATAGCTCTTTATGTGATAGAACTTACTACGAAAAAAGCGATAGGTGTCGAAGCGCGTATGCGGCTTCGGTGAAAAGGGAAACAGGTGAAAGGCCTGTGCGAACTCGTCACTGTATATAGCGATAAGAACGAATCATAAGCGAAAGCTTAGCCACTGGAAACGGGAAGGCGATTTGTTTTAGCTGTAAGCCAGGAGACCTGCCTATTTGAATGACTATAATAAGCCACGAGTAATTGGTTTGCAGTCAAATAGATGTCCATCAGCAAAATTCGAAAAGGAATTTTGTTTTCTATTTGTGCGATTATAGCTCCCGGCCTATTAGGTCAGGGAGCTTTTTATTATAAAAGAAAGAGGTAAAAAATCATGAAAAAGAGTACCAAAATTACAATTGCAGTCCTTGCAGCAGTTGTTGTTATCGCAGCATTTGTGGGCGTATATTTCGTCTTCGGACCCAAGACAACACAGGGTGCAAAAGCGATTACCGTAGAAGTTGTGGATAACAATGGAGAAACAACAACCTACGAGACAAGAACCGATGCGGAATATTTAAGACAGGCATTGGAAGAGCTGGATGCTGCAACGGATTTTGCAATTGCAGGAGAAGAGTCTGATTACGGTCTTTATATCACAACCGTAAATGGAATTACAGCTGATTACAATGCAGATGGAGCATACTGGTCTGTTTATGTAAATGGAGAATACGGTATGTATGGCGTTGATACACAGCCGGTAACAGATGGTGATGCATACAGCATCGTATATGAGGTTTATGTTGCAGAATAAGAAAGCATTTTTTTCAGTAAAAGACATAGCGGTGATCGGCATGATGACCGCTATGCTGGAAGCCGTAAAAATCGCATTGCAGGCGGTTCCGAATGTGGAGCTGGTTACCCTGCTTATCATATTGTTTACCCTTTTTTTAGGGTGGAAAACGCTCATCGCAGTCTGGGCATTTGTCGGAATCGAGTGTGTGGTATGGGGAATCGGGCTATGGACCATCATGTATGTATATATATGGCCGATTCTGGTTTTTCTTACCCTGCTGCTAAAAAAGGCAAATTCACATTGGGTCTATTGCTTTCTGTCCGGTTTTTTTGGACTGTTTTTTGGAGCGTTCTGCTCCATTCCCTACTTTTTTATCGGAGGACCGTCCATGGCAGTCAGCTGGTGGATTTCCGGTATTCCCTATGACATCCTGCACGGTATAAGCAACTTTGTGGTGTGCCTTGTCCTGTTTCCACCGCTAAATGCCGCACTTGCAAGAATAAAAGCATATTTGTGATCGTGGACAAAGGAAGGTCTCTGTTGACGTTTTTTACAGCGAATTATATTATGTAATACAGATAGAACCTGCGAGCCGGTGGATGGCTCTGCTAATACGTAAGGGGATAGGGCAAAGATGCAGATTATGGCGGTGGATGATGAAAATGCAGCACTTTCCGTATTGATGGATGCAATTGCGGAGGCAACAACAGAACAATATACAGATATGCATATAGAGGGATTTCGAAGTACAGGTGAAGCGCTTTCGTATGCAAAGGAGCATGCGTTGGACGTCGCGTTTCTCGATATTGAAATGCGCGAGATGACAGGACTTGAACTGGCAAGAAAGCTGAAAGGTATCTCTCCGAAGATCAATATTGTTTTTGTAACAGGGTATTCGGAATATATGAAACAGGCAATTTCACTACATGCCAGCGGTTATCTGACGAAGCCGGTTCGGGCAGAGGATGTGGCAGCAGAGCTTGACAATCTCCTTCATCCGATAGAGGTTACGGAGGAAATTACAATTCGAACCTTTGGAAATTTTGAGGTACTGTGCAATGGAAAACCCGTTGAATTTGAGCGCTCCAAAGCAAAGGAACTGCTGGCATATCTTGTCAGCAGAGGTGGCGCTACCGTAACAAGAAAAGAAATTGCCGCGATATTGTTTGAAAATCAGGAATATGACAAAAAAACTCAGGATTATATCAGCAAGATTTACCGAAGCCTTCGAATGACGCTGAAAAGTATTCATGCAGAGGATATTCTGATCAAGGGACGGAATCTGTATGGAGTGGATTTGAGCAAGGTAAACTGCGATTCAATGGATTACCTGAATGGTTTGCCCTATGCAATCAATCTGTTTCAGGGTGAATATATGAGTCAATACAGTTGGGCAGAAGGTATGATCGGAAGATTTATGGATCTGCCGGATAAGGATTGAAAGAGGCTTCCACCAATCTGGTGGAAGCCTTATTTTTTTATGTTCATTTTTCTTTTTGTACTATTTTGAAGGTAAAAATTTGGCTGGTACCTAAAATTCATGAAAATGAGGCGATTTTTCCTACTTTTCTCCTATTTTGTCCCATTTCTGTCCCATATGGAATGGTAGAATACAAAAAAACTATACTTTTACGAAAATGAAAACGATAATTGCCTCTTTAAAGGGGAAAAACATAGATTATTCGGGATTTGTATTAGGAGACAAAAGATGAAAAGAAAATTCAAAGAGAGAATGAAAAGAGCAATTGTGAAGCTGTTGGCGGCATCCATGGTTATCGGCTGTTTCGATGGCTTAAGCTTTGGTGGAGGAAGCAAAGAAAAATTAAATGTACTGGCTGATAATGGTATTATTACCAATAATCAGGTAAGTGAGCATTTGCCTACAGACTATACGATTGCCTATAGAGCAGATTTGACACCAAGTAATTCTACTGTGCCAATTGGGGATTCGGTTATCTTTGTACCAAATGGATATTCGGCAGGAGATACCACCAAAATCTATGGCAGTGTACCGGCGGGCTCTGCGGTCTTACGGCACGTTTCCTATCAGGATATCTGGTCGCTGATTTATACCTATGACAGTGATACATTTGCCGTATGGGTAGACCGCTCGGCAGAGGGCTTTGATGATTGCGTTACCGGTGATCTTAGAAATAATTTCACATCTTACTATTGTAGCGGTGGTGTGGTAGAGGACTTAAAGGGACGCACTTATGTGATGGATAAGGTGCCTTATTACCAGCAGGTTAAGATAGAACTAAAAAGAAATGGGGTTTCATGGTACTTAAAGGATAAATCCGAAGATACCACAGAAGAAATCCAGGAGAATATTGATGTATATTTGAAAGCTGATGGAAGATATTTTCCATTAACCAATAATGGAGGTGGAACCTTCACCAGCGATTATGTCATGGCGGGAACCTATGAAATCTGGGTTAACTACAGCGGAGAAGATGTAAATACCTTTTACACAATTACAGTAAAAGATACCATGTCTACCTATGTTCCGGAAGGCGGTGTAAAAAAGGAAGAAGCATCCGGAAACTGCAATGGAAAAAACTATTCAGTAAAAAGGGTAGATGGCAGTTGGGCTTTTTGTAGTGAAAATACATATTTGGCAACGGTTGAGTATGAAGACAAATTAGTAAATCTTTGTGTCCTAGAGAACTTTAAATCAGGAAGCTCTTACGAGTGGGTACAGGGACTGTATGATGAAGCAAATGTAAAACCAACTGAAACTAAAAACCCGGATTACGTTCAGGTTTACAATCGTCTGTCTGGAGATGTTGGAGGATATCTGGAAGATATAACAAAGAATGTCTATAAAACGGACGAGAATCTGAATAAGGGTTATTATCTGAAAGCCATGAGTCTACAGGATTATCAGCGATACGATATCTATCTGGATTTGTATGGTGCCAATACAAAGACTGATGCGTTTGTGTATAATGGAACAGCTTCAAAAAGCGATAATAGTGGTAGAAGTCCGGCAAACGTAAATCTGGTTCAGGTGCAGTTAAATATCCGTTCAGATAAAGATAGAACCGCCTTACAGGATGCTTTTGTAACCTTACGAAACGAGGATGGCTGTGATGTGGCATTTCTGCAATACAATCAGGAGGCAACAGACAAGGCAAATGGTGAAAATAGCCCCTATAAAAATAGTATGGGAGATAAGCAAATCTATTCCTACACTGCTCTTATGTTGCCGGGTACTGAAACCTACGATGTATTTGTGGATGAGCAGGATGTGCAGATAAAATTAGGCCCTAGCGATTCTGATATCAATACACGTATGGGGATAGTGGATTTCTATGCTCTGACGGTTCCTGTTTCTTTGGATAAGAAGTCTTGTGATCAGGCAGATATTACAGCTACGAACGGAGTACAGAAATACACCCTTCATACGGAAAAAGATGAGAATGGCACTCTTAAGACGGAAACGGTAGATGGCTATACCTATGCCCTCTGGGTGGCAGATGTGTTTAAAAACCCGAATGCACGGGTATATACGGTAAAAATTAATCCTTCCATTGATGATGGCGATGTTTTATCTGTACGTAATGACGGAGACCATAAGTTGGCGGGACAGAAGTATTATAGTGTGAACTTCATGCAGAGTGCTGAGGAAAATGCGGCTGTCCATCGTCCACAACGTGTAGAGGAGGGCTCTACTGCAATCAAACCGGAAAATCCATATAAGAGAGGAAGCAGCTTTGACAGTTGGGTAAAACGTGGGGAAAGCACTGCTTATGATTTCTCCAATCCGATTTTAAATACTACCAGAATAGATCCAATCTTCAATGAACCTGCGGTATTCATTAATGGATTCTTACGTACCGACAAGTTTGGTAATTTCCAACCGGATGGTACCTGCTTTACGTTGCCGAATCTGACCTTATTTGGCTTTTCAGCAGAGGACGACGCTATTCGAAGCATGCTGGTGGAAGTCAGCAATATGGAGCAGATTATCATTAAGCCAACTGATGCAGTTGCGACATCTCTTTCCCAGGGAAGCGGAGTGGCTCTTACTTCTGTTCCTGCATCCGAAGGCTATGAAGTCGGAACAAAATCTTCAAATTCCAAAACCGTGTCAATCTATTTCATGACACCGGTGTCTGTGTTAAAAGCACAGAATTACATTCGTGATAACTTTATTTTTATTCCGCAGAAGGATGAGAATGGGAAAAATCTGACCAGTGAAGTGCGTGTGTCTGCGTCAGACGATAACATGAATACCACACCTTCTACAAACAGTGTTTCAGTAAATGTATACAATCAGACCTGGCAGCCAATCAGCGGTGGAGTCAGATACAATTCGACACTTTATTCCGGATACTATTATCTGACAGGAAATCCAACCTATTATCCCAGCGGATCTCCGTCCAGTGGTTTAAATATCAGCGGATCGGTATACATTTATCTCAATGGATATACCTTAACCAGCAAAGGCTCTGATGGTAGCGGAACTACGCCGGGGGGAGCCGGTATTCGTGTGCCCGGCGGCAGTTACCTGTATGTGATTGGACGCGGTACGGTAAAAGCAACCGGTGGTAGAGCCGGAAATGGTTCAAGCGGAAGCAGCGGTAGCGGCAGCGGAAATACCGGTGGTAGCGGTGGCTCCGGTGGTGGCGGCGCCGGTGCAGGTATCGGTACAGCCGGTGGCTCCGGTGGTAGCGGTGGTAGCGGTGACTATCAGTCTAGTGGTTGGAGTGGTAGTTCCGGTTCCAGTGCATCTTCCGCAGGTTATGTTTATAACTATAACGCTTCTATGTACGTCTCTGGAGGAAGCGCTGGAAGCGGCGGTTCCGGTGGTTCCAATGGTGGTAATCTAGCCGGCGGCGGCGGCGGCGGAGGCGGCGGTGGCGCAGGTTATCAGTATGGCTCCGGCGGAGGCGGCGGAGGCGGCGGCGGTGGCGGCGGCGGTAAAGAAGAAAGAGACTGTAAAGCCGATTTGGCCGGCACCGGCGGAAAAGGTGGCAGCGGAGGAAGAGGTGCATCCTCCGGTAGCAGCGGTAGTGAAGGAAAGAAGGGAAGCTATGGAATATTCAATGGCACTTCCTCTTCGCACACCGGTGGCAGCGGCGGCTCAGGAGGCGGCGCAAGCAGCGGAAGCTTGAGAACCTACAGCGCTACATTAGGAATTACCTATTATTCCGTTACCTTCCAGAATGCGAAGAGCAATGGAGTCACGTACTATGACTTTTGCAATGCAAAGGGATCCAAATTTATCGTCGCACCGGAATATGCAGTAAAAAGCTCAAAAGAATACTTCCTTGGCTGGAGAATAAAGACAGTCGGAAAGACCATTGATACCAGCTATGAGCTGACTCAGACAACCAACAAGAGAATGTATCAACCGGGAGAGGTTATCGAAATCAAACCGGGGACTTACGGTAATCTTGTATTCCAGGCTGTTTTAGAGCAGAAAGTAGGAATTCAGGCGACTTCAGAATATGAGCAGATTCCGGCGCTGCAATACAATCAGCCGACGAAATACTATTTATATGAGGTAAGAAGTACCTTGGATGGTGTAGCAACCTCCTTAGGAAAGAACTATACCATTAAAAAAGATGATAAAGAGTATCCGTTGGCAATTGATTCTGAACCGGGATCAAACAGTACCATTTTAACCTCCTTGGGAACTTATGAGATTTTCGCAGATGGGGAAGATACCGGCTTAACCGTAACGGGTGTGGAGTATGATGCCACAGTAGATAAAGCAACGGTTGGAACAGAAGTGCCATACGAAGCTTTACGTGTCTATGTGAAGGGATATACACCGGAGACTGTAAAATTAATCAGTACCACGACGAAGGCAGAAAATCCACCTACGTTAAGATATCAGGGACTGTGCGACGAAGAGGGTTACGAAGGTTACGCTTTGTATCGCTATGAGCGTCAGATTTTAGACTATAACGATCGTGTAACTGAATTGCCGAAGGACAGCTACTATGTATTGGTGGATGGCACGTTTGTAGCTGCAACAGAAACCAACTGTTATTGGAAGAAAGAAAATCGGGCAGTTGTAAGCTACGATAAGTTCAGCCTTGTAGATGGAACCAAGACAATCTACTACTATTACGATGAAAATGATGAAGTAACAACAAGGGACGTTTATGCCCTTTTGGGAGAAAGTCCAATCGAACCGGAAACCGGTTTAGACCCTGTATATCTGCAGGAAAAGAACGATGCCGGTCTGTACAAATATAAAGTGGAATTGTCAGAGGATGTAATTACAGAAGAGAACACTTCGACTTATATTTATCAGAGCTCTCAGGGAAATATTAGCTTTGAACCGGTTATGAAGACAAGTGCTCCGAGTGAGCAGGAAACAAAAGAAATCGATGACAATACTTACTATGCATATCATTTGAAGGTAGTGAAGGATGGAGCGGAACAAAACGAGGTTATAAAGGGAAGCGATGGAGAAGCGCTGGTTGTATATGTAGATAAGAACGGTGCCTCCATATTACTTTCAGAAGAAACCTATGCAAAAATGGTTCCGGTTTATACCAATGTCCGGAAGATTGAGACCATTCCGCACTCTGTAATCGACAAGAATTCCACCACCAAGGGTGAAGTGCGCGTAGATTATACCACTATAACCGTGGATATTGGCGGTAATGGAAAACTGGACAATGTTTCCTTAAAGAAAATTAGCAACGTAGATGAAGAAGGAAGAATCAGCTACGGAGAAGTTATTTTCTTAGATTCCGTTGCAAAAGAGGGAGCAGACAGCCGTATCTATACGACAACCCGGTTAAAGGATACGCAAGATGAAAAAACATCCTATGCACTGTTCATAAACGGAAGACCGGTCTATACCACAACATCTGTAGAAGTTGATGGTGTGGTAACAACACAGAAGAACATCGTAACAACGGATTTTGGCGACAGCAATACAGTAAGAGCAAATGCCTATGATGTGAATGTTGTAACCAGATTGGATAGCAGAGCAGATTGGTTACCGGTGGAGGAAATCACGGTCAATGGAAACCCGGCAAAGAAAACAGAAAACGCCGGAATTTACACCTATAGTACCGTATCCGGAGACAATGCTACGGTATTTTCCATTACATCAGGTACAGATATCCAGTTACCACAGTTTGTATTGGATGTAAGCTCTAACGAAGCAGTTACGAAGTACATAGATTACTATAATGTGACATTCCATGATAATGTTCCGGGAAGTGCAGAAAACAAGGCGCTAAGAGTAGCCGTTCCTTCCAAGTTAATCGTAGCAAAAGGACATGAGGCAGAGCTTCCGGGCTTTTCAATCACGGAGGAAAAAACGGATACTTATGGTACATATACCGTATATGGCGATATCCCTACTCGTAGCGGATATACCTTCTTAGGCTGGTCCGAGAATTCAAGTGCAACTGCGCCTACCTACACCATGGGTGATCACAATATTCTGGTAACGCAGCAGACAGAATTGTATGCAGTATGGCAGGTAAATACCTCCATTGGCGGTACGGTTACATTTAATTATGGAACTATGGGTGCAAATGGTAATCTCATTTTGGCAGGTCAGGATAAGGATGAGACTGGTATCTATAATCGGAAAACCTATGCGGTTTTAAAATTAGAAGCATTCAATGCTGAAGGAGAAAAGATTCCTGCACTGGGAGCTTTAGATAATGCTGCCACAAAATGGAATTATTACCGTCTGGTTCGTCCAAGTGAAATTGTTTATACATATACGTATAAGACAAGAGACGCAGAAACTGTCATTGATGTATTTAATAAAAATGCAACAGACCCGAGTCTGCCGGAAGAGAGCCAATGGGAACGCGCATATGAAACAGATGCTGAAGCAGCTGCTTTTGCAGCAGAAGACAATACAGCAAATCTTATCAAAACGTATCTTGACTTGAAGACGAATGGTAAAATTATTGCTGGTCAGGATTTGCCTACCCAGAACATCTACTTTGTATATGACCAAACGGAAATTTATAACGATGCTGTTACTGTAAATGACGGTAATAAGGCTGATTACCTGTCCTTGTTACTGGGCGAAAAGGCAAAGGAAGGTGGTACAGAAGGCGAAAAAGAACCGGGATATGTTACTACACAGGATGGCGAAGGAAATGGAAGTCATGTAGAGGGCAAGATTGCTTATCCGCTTACAGGAGCAAGCTATTCTTATTCTTATTATGATGAGAGCAATGTGCAATCTGTTACGATTACTGTACCGGCAACACCAAGTACTTTATCAACAACTACAGTAGATCAGTATTTTGCGGATTATCGAACATATGAAGGACAATATCAAAAATATTTGGAGGACAAAGCAAATACTACGGATATTTTCTTGAAATCAAGTAGTGTTCCGAATACCATTGCACAACCAGCGGTATTTAGTTACCAATATAAATCCGGGGCGATTAATAAAACAGCAACAGTTGATATCAATGATAATGATAGTTGGAATGCATATGTAGGGCACAAAGAAAACGATGAGATTGTTGCTGGTTCTTTCTCATGCGAAAATACTATTTCAGAACAGCAATATACCTACCAGTATTATTCGGTTGTGACAGCAGCACGCCCGTCCATTTCAGCAGATGCTGATGAAGCAACATGGAACACTTATAAGATTGCTTTGAATCAGTATATATCTGATTATAAAGCTTATAAAGAAAGCAGCTCATTGAAAGAAGTTGAAGCACTTTCCATTACTTTGGAGAGTGGTGAGTATACTTATAAAACCGTT
Organism: uncultured Agathobacter sp.; assembly: GCA_945910395.1. Lineage (GTDB taxonomy): Bacteria > Bacillota > Clostridia > Lachnospirales > Lachnospiraceae > Roseburia. The sequence goes on from CAMDYX010000010.1 coordinate 12,150, forward strand.
AAGGTTCCGGAAGAAAAGAACGTAAAATGTTCCGTAGAAGTGACTGCAATTGCGGAGGATGGAACCATTACGGAAGCTCAAAAAACGTTAATCAATAAGTTCACGCAAGACTATACGGACGCACAGGCTGTAAACAATGAAAAAGGCTGGGTATTTAAAACCGACCTGCGCAGTGATCTTTCTTACGGTCAGTATCGTTATTCCTATGATAACGGAGCAGCAGTACAAAAGACTGTCCGTTTTAAGACAGCAGACTACGAGACGGAATTGCAGAAGTATACGGCATTCGTGGAGAAAGCGAAAGACAGTAGCTCACATATTTCTGATGTAACTGCACTTAAAACGGAAGAGCGACCATTGATCAGCTACAAGTACTCATATTACGCCTCAACCACTAGGGTTTCAAAATCGGATGCTAATTTTGAATCAGAGTATATAGGAAAGAAACTGGCAAGCGTGGGCGATGATGCGACAATAGAATTCTTGAAAGATTTATCAGGAGTAGAGGAAAGCTGTACAAAACTTGAGTATACTTGGGTTAAAACCCCGAAGGCAGTAGAAGTAAGAGCATTATCTTCTGAGAATAATCCAACGACGGATGATATTATAGCATTTTTCAATAATTATAAGACTGCAGAGGATGATGAAAGAATTGAAGCTGGTGCAGAGAATACAGTTGAGAGCCTCAAAATAAATTACTCTTATCCTGACGAAAATGCAGACGGTGGTATAGCGACAGGAACGATAAAATGGGGAGACGACGGCTGGGATACAGTAATGAAGCAGGAAAAACTGGCATTGTCATTGAATACAAAGACAAGCTGTTCCTACACTTATGTAATAAACGAAGAAATTCCGGAAACAGTAACCATTTCTCTCTTTGGCGAGGATGGAACGACTGCTACCAGTACCGCAGATGCAGATTTAGTAACTTATAAAGCACGTTTGGCAGATGCAGAGAATTCAGAATGTAAAAATAAGATTACTGTTCAATTACATCTGGTATCAGGAACAGTTAGAGGCGATGACTTTTTCTACTACAAGACAAAGGGAGATACTGCCCATAAGAATGTTTCTTTCGATGATTATGGCGAAAGCGAAGACGGAGGTACTGTAAATCCGGATGTACAGAAGGCCATTGATAAGTATAATGAATTATCAAAATATGGTGCGGTTTCTAAGAACCTGGAGGTTAGCGTTCCGGTAGGACAGTACTCCTTTACAAATCTTCCAACCGTTTATAATGGTGAGATAGTGGTATATCAGGTCAGTCTTGCAACTGATGTGGAGAGTAAGGAATTTATTACTTACTTGGAACGAAACACAGATGGTTTGCAGGATGGTTATAAACAGAACTTTGTTTCCAAACGAGATGAAACCGGAACTCTGGACAAATATTATACGGTTGAAACGGAAAGTAAGCACGCTGATGTGAAGGATTCTGCTGGAAATTCAACAGGAGAAGATGAGCGTGCAATTCAGACCGACTTTACCTTAAAATATCAGACTGGAACAAAAATGGTAAAAGTAGTTATTGAGACAGATGGTTCCTTCATAAATGCCACAGATCATTTGCCAACTCAGATTCAGGTATCTTTGAATGGAGTAAAGGCATCTGAGGAGTATTCTTTGAGTCTGTATCCGAAGGCAAAGGGAGACGGAAGCTATATCTATGAACAGACAGTAAAAATCCCTGAGAATGTGGATATTGATACTATGTCTATGAATAGAACACAATACAAATTCGGAAGTCAGCTAAGGAGTCCTTCAACAGTAGAGAACGATTTAGGATACTTTATCTATCGGTCAGAAGAAACTACAACAGAGAATGAAGTAAGAGTATTTAATGGCAAAATCGTTGAAAAAGTCGCAAATATTACCTTTGTGAAAGGAACTACAGAAACGGTTTCCAATATGCCTTCCGGTGCAAGAGTATTCTATGGTAAGAATTATGTGCTTCCGGTAAATGTACCGGTGCGCAAAGGATATTCCTTTGAAGGATGGAGTGTAGGCGAACAGGTTTATCAGCCGGGCTACAGCAGTATGGTTAATAGTGATGTTACCTTTACTGCAACATGGGAACCACATGAATACACGGTTACCTATGCAGAGGTAAATGACGTATCGGATATAGATGATGAAGCAAAATATCCGAAGAAATTTACCTATGCTCAGGGTGGAACTTTTGAAGTTGGAATTCCTTCAAAATCTGGATACATTTTTGCTGGATGGGAAGCAAAGGGAGCTACCATTTCAAAAAAGAGCGAGAGTGATTTGACAGCAATCGTACCGAGGGATGAGCAAAGAAATATTACGCTTACCGCAATCTGGAGAAAGGCTGCCTCAATTGGAATCCTTTATGAAAATATGGAGGAAGGAGAATTTATAAAGCCTGATGGAACGGATGCAGAGAAGATTGCCTTCTATCAGGAGAAAACAGATCAGGAGATACCGGCAGCAAAGAGAACCGGCTATATTTTCAAAGGCTGGACAGTATACAATAATGGTGAAACACAGGAACTCGTTAATGGTGAGACGGGAGCTGTTATACTTTCAGATATGACCTGTAGTGGCGAGTTAATCTTAAAGGCGAACTGGGAGCCAAGGAGATACGGATTCACCTACAAACTGATACCATATTGGGAAGGGGATACGGACCAGACCATAGCAGATTTGAGAGTTGGAAAAGCATATACATTAGGTCTGGATGCGGACAACAATGAGACAAGGGCAGAAACAACACAGCATATTTATGATACCAGAACGCTCATTTCCGATCCGACCAATGCAGATCCATACTACAAATTTGCAGGATGGACACAGACGATTAATTCGAATATAACGAAGAATCTGGTCATTGGCGAACGGGATTATACCGATACGATTGAACTGACCTCTACTTGGGAACCGGAGAGATGGGAGATTGAATATCAGGCAGGTAAGGATGCAAATGGTAAGGAAGTAACCGATGCAACCTTTAATTCAGGCAATCCAACCGAATATCTGTATGCGACAGCCTTTAAGGATAATCCAGATAGTGATAGTGATGGAGAACCTGATATTACTATTAATGGCAATAAGATTGAGAATCCGGTACGGGAAGGCTACAGATTTACCGGCTGGACGGTACAGCAGCAGTACGAAGTATTTGTGCCGAAGGTAGAAAAGCGGGGAGACGAGTATACGTTTAGTGAGTCCGGTACATGGAAGACCATCACAAAGGAGGTTGTACAGGACGCGGATAAGACACACCTTTCATTTACAGAAGATATTTATGTGGATGCAACGGACGCAGATGAAGAACCTACAAAGAAACTGACCTCCGGAAATCTGCAGATTAAGGGAGCCTTCGAGGTAGAAAATGATGAAAGCGATACATCCTTCATCAAGGATATCTCTCTTTTAACACATGAACAGCTGGAGGCTATGCACAATGAAGAGGTAACTCTCTATACGCAGAATACCAAGGCAAAACTGATTCTTACAGCAAACTGGGAACCATACGAGTACAACTTGATTTACCATGTGGATTATCCGGTGGAATATACACAGAAGGATTCAAACGGCAATCCGATGCCCTTTACAAATACCTATGATGGAAAATGGAACAACGCTTTTGCTTGGGACGAATACGTAATAGGGAATGCTGATAAAGACAATAAAAAGGCAACAAAGAAGTATGCAATTGATCTGACTTTGATCGGCTTTTCCGGAGCTACAAGACCGGAAATGAGTCCTGATATGCAGGATTTGGTGGATACTGATAAAATCGGTGCGGTAAACTATAGTTTTGTCGGCTGGTCTGAAACGAAGCCAAACTTCGTTATTAATCAGGCAGTTTGGGCAGAAAATCCGGATGTTACTGCACAACCGGAGGAAGACTACTATATTCAGGCAACCTACTATAAGACCGGAGACGACAGTTCCATTACCTATACCAGAAATGGTCGTTATGATGGAGATACCTTAAATCTGTATGCAGTCTTTGAGCGTGATGTATATCTGAAAGGAAACATAACGTTCAATTATTCCAATGTCTCTATTCACGACAAGGGAGACCTCTCTACGAAGGTAGTTGCAGAGGGTGACGATGCCGTTGATGAACTGACACTGACAGTTAAGCGAATCAACATGCTTACGGGAGAAGAGGATAAGAACTGGACGCCGAATGCATATGAAGGTAAGAAAACCGTAACAATCCCGGTTGCAGTAAGTGAAAATAGACTTACCGGAAGCGCAAGCTATGATTTTGGTCATTTCCCTCGTGCAGATGAATTTGGTAATATTTTCCGCTATGAAATCGTCGCAGAGCCGATTGAAAACTATACGGAAGAGCGAGAGCTAACCATTTATCCGGGAGAGGTAAACTTTATAGAAACCTATGCACCGGACCGCTTTGAGGCGTCCTGGAACGTAGCACTTGTACAGGGCAGAGGAGCAAATAAGGATATCCCAGCAGCAATTAAAGTGATGCCGATGTACTTAAAAGACGGTGAGTGGATTGACCTCTTTAAGGAAGAATGGGTGGATGTAGAAACACGCTTTATCACGGAACTTACTTATGACCCAGAACAGTCTGCTTATGTAGGAGACATTTTCCTGCCAAGTACAAGTTTGGGTAATACGGATAAAGAGCGAATTTATAGTTACCGTCTGTACAAGGTTGGTTATGAATCAACGGATGGTACAGAACTGAACTGGAAATTTGCAGAATATGCAGAAGGCTTGAGCTTTGAAATGGGAAGCACCCGCGTTTCCAAGTCAAAGAACAAGGCAATGACAGGAACCATTACCTTACAGGATATTACGGCACCTGTTATTAAAGTTACCTATGCACCAAGCGAAGACGCAGGAACAAAGACGCTGACTACCGGAAATATTACCTTGGATGCTTCTGTTTCCATGACGGTTTCAGCAGTAGATGACTATCTGAAATCTCTGGAGTATTATTGGGGAGAACCGGGTGGACCGGCTGCGGAAAAAGTGGATGAAAGAAAATGGAAGACCATGGAAAATAACGATTGTGTTGTTCCGCAGGAAGGCAGTCAGGTGCTTTACGTAAAAGCTGAGGATTTGGACGGCAATGTAACCTATTTCAGATCCGGAACAATTACGGTAAAGGGCACTCCAACGATAGGCGGTGTTGATCCGGATAAGCAGAATGAAGAATATTATCCGGGACAGGGAATCGAGCTTCCGGGAAGTGATCCAAGTGATGGTGGAAGTCAGCTTCCGTTACCTACGGAAAAAGAGCCTGAATTGGAAAATACACAGGTATCCTTCAAAGATCCTGAGTCTGTAAAAGGTACGGATAAGGATGGTAACGAGTATGAGTACAATCCACAAGATAAGGGCATTACGGAAAAAGACCCGGATGGAACGGAATTTAAAAAGCAGTACCCGTCAAATGTGGTTACCGAAGAACAGCCTGGTGACGATGGTTCTACTTTTACATGGACCCCGGATGAGACAACTCCTACAGATGGTGATGGCGCATTAAAGGAAGAAAAGCCGGATGGAACCGAGTATGAGAAGAAGTATCCGGATGGAACCGTAACCAAGAAGGAGCCTCCACAGAACGATGGTGATCCTACTACTGTGATTACCAAGAAGCCTGCAAATCCGGAAGATTCTGATTCGAAGGAAACCATTACAAAGACCTTTGATCTTGATAATAATGAGAAATATACTTATTATCCGGATGATGATAAGATTGAGTATAAGGATCCTGATGGTAGTAATACCTATGAGTTTAATCCAACAGGTGGACCAAATGGAGAACCACAATATACGAAGAATGGAATTCCAGAGAATCCAAACTCTAATCCGATTGATGATGAAATCAAGAAGAAACTTCTTGACGAAAGAGAAAATCTTTCAAAGGAAAAAGATGATATAGACAAAGAGGAAGAGATTCTTGATCAAGAGAAGGAGCGATTAGAAGAAAAGAGTAAGGAACTGGATAAGGTAAAAGACATCCTGGATGATAAGGAAGAGGGTACGACTCATGCAAAGGATGATAAGGATGACACAGATTATGAAATCGAGTATGATTTGAAGAATCCTTCTGAAACACCTGCAAAGGACAGCATTGAAAAAATCACTCATACCGATAAGGATGGAAATAAGTATACGGAAACCTTTGATGAGAAGGGTAAGGGAAAAGATATTTCCCACACCACAAAAGATCCGAATGGAAACGATGTTAAATATCAGTGGATACCGGATGATAAAGACAATCCGGATGGATCAGGCAAATTTGTGATTACCGATCCGGACAATCCGGAACATCCAAGAGAGTATACTTGGACACCTAGCGGAGTATTCCCTGACCTATTACCTGGAAGCTTCTCACCGGAAAATGGTACACAGCCAGCTGAGCCTTCTGATGAGGAGAAAGAAATCTTCAAGGATCTTCGTAAGGAAATGGAGAAAATCAATGATCTGAAGGATGATCTGACGGATCCGAACAAGAAGAAGGAATCGGAACCGGAAAAAGCAGTACCGGCTTTGGAATACCAGATTGACTTGGAGAATAAGCAGGTAATTGCAACGGACGGAGACGGTAACCGCTATGTATGGACACCGGATCCAACAGACCAGACATATCCAAATGGCAGAGGAACACTTACCATGACGGATAAGGATGGAAATCCGCTTCCGAATACAGAAGAGAACCAGAAGCTGGCACAGAGCTTAAAGAAGAAGTTGTCAGAGAAAGAAAGAGGTACACTTCCGTATACCGATAGTGATGGAAATACTTATGATGTTGAATATGATCTAAGGAAACAAGATGTGATTACTCGGGTAACTGATCCGAAGACCGGATCGCCGGTAGATGATTCGAAAAAGGATGAGTTGGAGAAGGATTTGACCGGTGACGACGATCCAACAAAGACCGTGGTTCACTATAAAGACCCGGAGAAACCGGATCAGACCTACGACATCGAATTACCGGATAATAAGGTCTCTACCAAAGATCCGGATGATGATATCACCTATACCTTTATTCCGAATCCGAGTGGTACGGAAGGTAAATTGGTATGGACAGAGGAAGATCCGAACGGAAAAACCTATACTTACACCTATGATCCAAGCGATAATGGTGGAAACGGATCCTTTAAGCGAACAGAATTAGATGAGAATGGCAATCCGAAACCTGACACAACAAAACCTGTGCTAAGTGACAAATTGGATGATCCGGTAGGAAATACCACCTATGAGCAGCATAAAAAACAGATTTACGAAGAACTGAAAAAGCACCAGATTCCACAGAATCCGGACGGCTCTTACAGATTGGATGAGCCTGGAGATTATGACATTGAGATTCTGGATAAGGATGGAAAGCCGGTAGATGATCCACTTAGTATTACCATTTTGGATGAAGATAAGTTCGGCGATGAAGATGTGCCATATCCGGAGAATCCAAACGCATGGCATCCAACCGGAGAAGAGGGAGAACAGGAACGTACCGGAAAGGATGGTACGGTCGAGACCGAAGTCCAGGGAGTATTAGACCCGGATAAGTTCTCATTCCCGATAGATGTTGGAGTAGAACCGGGCGGAACACCGCAAGATGGTAAGAGAAACAACTACACTAAGACGGTAACAAAGGGACCGGGAGCACCTGCTACCAAGGTTAACAATTCCATTCAGGATCTGATTTTGGCAGTATTGACATTAACCAATGCTGATGGAAGTGCAATACCAAGCAGTAGTGAAGACGGTAAAATGATTACAGCAATGACGAATGCACTTACAACACCGGGAAGCGAAGTGGATATTCTCACAACCGTTTCTGCACAGAGCGAATCTCAGGTTCCGACAGGATCCAAGAAACGTCTGAATACAAAGCTTGAGCAGATGGGTGGAGAGAAGATTGCATACCTCGATATCCGTATGAAGGCAATTGTTACCATTGGTAATGCGACTGCGACAGAATATCCGATTACGAGAACCGCTTCGAAGGTTTCCTTCAGCGTTGATGTACCGGAATCTCTGGCAAACGTACCGAGCGGATATACTCGTTCCTACATGGTGCTTCGTGATCATGGTACTTCGACAACTGCTTTGACCGATTGGGTAACTCCGGTAAATGGCAAGCTGAACTTTGAGTCAGATTTGTTCTCACCTTATGCAATTATCTGTAAGGATACTAGAACACCATATAATGTGATTTCCGATGTAGGAGATTCCACTATGGACGCAGTAAGAGATGCAGCCAATCCGATTCTTGCTCCGATTACGAACCTTATCGAGCTGATCCTTAACAACGCAGATGCGAAAGAGGACGACCAGAAGAATCCATCCAAGAGAGGACATTCCGATAACACCGGTGATGGCACAGAGGAAGAAAACGGGTATGCAGATTTAGTAAAGCAAACAGAAACAGAAGAGACTGGGGAAAGCGAATCCGAGAATTCTACCGAGAGTAATGTAATCCCGGAGGATGAGGATACGGATGATACCTCTGGAAGAGGAACCTTTGTTATCTTAAATCTTCTTTTAACATTAGTCTCCGTCCTGCTTCTTGCCGTTACGATTTTTAGAAGAAAGAGCTGCAAAGGCAATCTTGTGGCTGCCCTTGCAACCATAATTCTTCTGCTTGTGACTACTGGTTTTGGAAGGGTTGTATTTGTAAATTGGTGGACCATAGCCTTTGCAATTCTATTTATCCTGCAGCTTGGTATTTTCTACTATACGAACAACAAGAAGGAAGAGGTTAAAAATGAAGGACGCTTATAAAAACCGAATCAATATGTTTGATTTCTCAAAGGGAACAGCAATGCTATTGATTTTATCCGTACACACCCTGGGACGTTATGATTTCTTTCATAATTCACCGGCGTTATGGTTCTGGATGACGATTGCTTATCCCGGAACAGCGGCCTTATTCCTAGTGATGGGTTATTGGTACAAACAAAAAAGAACCGGGCAGCTCCTTAGGGAGCTGTGGAGTTCTGCCTTAAAGATTTATGCCATAACAGGCCTCGTTTCCGTGGTTGCTGTTCCTATGTTTTCATGGACAGATCCGGCTTATGCGGAACATATTAATTCAAAAACCTTAGGCGTTTTTCTGGGGTATCTGTTAGGATACGACACCAGCGTGATGCTTGGAGATGTGATTGTCTGGGAGATTGGTGCAATGTGGTATGTGCTAGCATATATCATTGGCATCCTGATTTTAAATCTGATTTTTTCCACGGGATTGCAGGAAAAACATAAATGGATCATAGCTGTTTTTGTTTTTCCTCTGGCAATCCTGGGATTGGTTTTCGGCAATTCCATGCTTCCCTACTGTCTGCCTCAGGTTCTGGTGACGGTTCAGACGCTGTTTTATGGATACGTGCTTCGGCAGAATGGTATGATGAACCGAAAATGGAACGTCAAAGACTGGCTGCTTCTGGTACTGGGCTGTGTAGGTACACTGGGAGTCTTTTTTGGTGTTTCTCTGATTATTGGCGGAATCGGCGGTATGTATAACCGCGCAGCAATGCTGTTTGCAGTTCCTGCGGGAACCATGCTACTTAGACTGGGGCAGTTTTTGCAGAAGAGAGACTGGTTAATTACGAATCTCATCAGCGTAATCGGAAGCAAAAGTATTCTTCTGATGGCGATTTTTGCAGTGGAAAATGTTGCCATTAACTGGAACCATATTGCGAATAGTAATATAATGCCAAAGAATCAAGTGGTCAATGCATTGCTGATTTTAGCACTACGCACAGTGATTTATACAGGAGTTGTATTGTTGATTCCAATCATAAATCAACTGTTTGGAAGGATGCGGCTAAGCATTTTGGGAAAAGGCAGGAAATAAGTTATGACATTTTATGAATGCCTGGGAAGGTTATGCAAGGGCTTTGGGAATACTAAGGCCTTTTGTGATATATATAGAGATAATGCAATCTATACCTATGAGCAGTTCTTTTCGGATGTGAAAAGGTATATGGGATATTTTCAAAATTGCAGCGCATATCGTATTGCGATTATGGGTGCCGGTTCCTATGAGTGGGTGTGTCAGGTCTATGGCGCTTTGGCGGTGGGAAAAAACATCATTCCCCTTGATCCATACCAGAATCTGACCAATCTGACAGCAATGCTGCGGTATTCGGAAGCGGAAATGATTTTGCATGATGAACCGGATGCGGAATTTGAAAAAGCATTTTCAAAGGAACTGCATCTTTGTTACAGAGGATATATAAAGGAACAGGAGCTTCCTCAAAATCAGCCGCTTTTGCCGGAAAACGGAACCATGATGTTTTTTACCTCCGGAACGAATAGCAAAGTCAAGGGAACCATTATTGATTTGGAGCGTTTCTGGAACAGCCTGGAACCGGGCATCCCGATATGGAACGAAGGAATTACCTTTGGACCGGGGATAAACGGAGAGCAGATTAAAATTTATATTCCAATCCCGATGCAGGCCATTTATGGAAGCTGCATGTGCCTGTTGTATCTGATGCAGGGAAGCTGTATTTATTTTGGAAATGCTAGAAAATTTGTTACGGAATTGATTGATATTGATCCCCATATTATGGTGGGCGTATCCACCATGATTCAGATTCTTTTGCAGGTAAAAAAGCCCCAAAACCTTCAAATGGTCATGTCTTCCGGAGGACCCTGCAAGGAAGAACTCTATCAGTCCGCATTAGAAAAAGGCTTTGAAATCCGGAATATTTACGGTGCTTCGGAGCTGGGAGGTCTTGCTTTTAACAAGTGCGGGAAAGCGATTTCCCACCTGACACCTCTGACCGGAAATGAGATTCGCATTGATGAAAAAAACGTAATCTGGATACGTTCTGCAAATAGGATGTTAGGGTACTACAATATGCCGGAGGAAACGGCAGCACTCTATGATGGAGAATGGTTTACCCTGGATGATCTGGGTAGCTGGAACGAAGACAAAACATTTCGTATTGAAGGCAGAAGCAAGCATATGATTGCCATGGAAAATGGCGCCAAGCTTTATCTGGAAGAAATTGAAGAACGGTTGGAAAAGATACCGGAAGTAAAAGAAGCAGGGATTCTTTATCTGAACCAGAAAATTATTGCGGTACTGGTTGTGGACAGCGATAGTCAGGCTGAGGTTGTGCAAAATGGAATCCGGGAGTACAATAGAGATCAGGAATTTCAGTATAAGATTGCAGAAAGCTGGATTCGAAAAGAGCCGCTTCCGCGGCTGGAATTAAACAAAATTGCCAGAAAAGTGCTGGAAGAGCAGTATTTGGATAAGAATGAGAGGAAGATACCATGACAAGAGAAGAAGCAAAAGACGTCGTATTTGAAGCAATTCAGGCCATATTGGATTGCAAAGGTATCTGTCTGACAGAAGAACTGGATTTGGTAGATGAATTGGGATTCAGCTCCCTTACCTATTTCATCCTCCTTGCCAGAATCGAAGAGAAGAGCGGCAAGCGAATTCCGGAGCGGAAGGCACGCAGAATGGAAACTGTAAAGGATATCATCGATGCCTTGCTGTAGGGGAGCTTCTTTTGCCTTGCACATCGCCATTGGCTTAATTTTATTACTACGGAGCAGATAAAATGGAAAAAATATGGGAATTTTTTGAGAATCTGAATGAATATGTTTATGCTGCAGATGCGGACAGCTTTGATTTGGTTTATATGAATAGAAAAACCAGAGAAACTTATGGAATTACTTCCATGGAAGAGCTTTCCAATAGGAAATGCTATGAGGTTCTGAATGGAAACAGTACTCCCTGTGCGTTCTGCAACAATGCAGATCTTGAGCCGGGAAAATTCAAAGAATGGAGCTATTATAATCCGATTGTCGGCAAGCACTTGTCATTAAAGGACACCATAATTGAACAGGATGGCAGGCGCTATCGGATTGAGATTGCCATTGATGTAAGTGCTCAGGTGCAGCAGGGGAAGGCTCTTTTGGACTACCAGAATCTCGAAAAGCTTGCAAATGAGGGATTTAGAATCGCCTTACAGGCTCCTACACCTGACAAGACCATTGATGTGATTTTGGAATATCTCGGAAAGGCGCTGCAGGGAGAGAGAACCTATGTTTTTGAGAAGAATTCCGGTGGTGGGGATGACAACACCTATGAATGGGTGGCAAATGGTGTAACCCCTGAAATCGATAATTTACAGAATCTTCCGCCGGAGGTCTGCGCGAACTGGTATCGGAAATTCGGTGAAAATGAAAATATTCTGATTGAAGAGCTGGAGGATATTCGGGAAGAGGACCCTCTGCAGTATGAGAACCTTAAGAGACAGAATATTCATTCCTTAGCAGTAGTTCCTCTTTTTGATGATGGGAAGGTTATTGGATTTTACGGTGTTGACAATCCACCCGGAGAATCCTTGATTTATGCACAGAATATGCTGCAGATTGTGGGACATTTTATCGTTTCCTGCTTAAAAAGACGCAACCTTCTAAAAGAACTAAAGAATATGAGCTATTGTGACCAGCTTACCGGAATCGGAAACCGGCATGCCCTGTACGAATACATAGCGAATATAAAAAAGGAAGAGCATATCGGCGTAGTATACTGTGATATCACGGGACTTAAGAGGGTAAATGATACGCAGGGCCATGAAGCGGGAGATGATCTGATACTTCTGGCTTGTCAATGCTTAAAGAATGTGTTCGGGCTCTACGGTTTATTCCGAATCGGTGGAGATGAACTGTTAGTTCTTTGTCCAAAGATCGGGGAAGATGAACTGAAGGAAAAGGTTCAGGGGGTAAAAAGGGAGATAGAGGATCATGCCGTTGCAATGGCAATTGGTTCTATATGGAAGAAGGACGGCAGCAAGAATGTGGAAAAGCTGATAACGGAATCAGAGAAGTTGATGTATCAGGATAAAGCTGCGTATTATAAAAAAATGGGAATTGACAGAAGAAAATACTAGGACGTTTCTTCTGCCACGCACAGCACCCTTTGGCTTGGAAATTATTACAATTAATTAAAAGGTGGGAAAATGAGCAATCGCAAGTTTTCCCACTTTTTTTGTTTGCTTCTATTGAGGAAGTGAGATCTTGAGAAACGGAGATTTTGAGGGACTGGATTTGGTGAATTTTGCTAACTGTGATTCTAAATAGACTAAAAGCGCTGGGATTTTTTAATGAATTTCGCCAATGATTTGTCCCATTTTTGTCCTATTCCGTGTTGTAAAATGAAATGATTTAATGAGGCTGGTGGAAAATCCACGAAGCATTAGGAGCAAAACAAATGTGTAACATAAAGAAACAGAAGAAACATATGCGGTCTTTCAAAATATTCGGCTTTCTGCTGGGATTCTGCCTGATTGTGGGCGTGAGCACAGGAGTAAACATAGGGACTGCATATGCGGATGATACAGATAATAGAAAATTGCAGAATGGTAGCTTTCAAACGTTAAATAATGTGACGTGGAGTAACAAGTATATATTCTCGGAACAAGGGAATGTTGAAGCATGGAATACAACTGCATCTGACGGGAAAATAGAATTATTTAAAGAAAATAGTAATGTTTATATAAAAAGCCCTTCAGGGACATTAGTACCTTCAGATGGAGATATTGCGGCGGAATTAAATGCGAACGAGGAGAGTACATTATATCAGAACGTTGTTACGACGCCTGCCAGTATTTATCAATGGGGATTGGATCATGGTGGTCGTAATGCTACGGATACCATGGCATTGGTAATTGGCCCCAAGCAGGCTGTAAGCCCTTCAAAAACAGATATAAATAACGACGGAAGATCGGATAAAGCCGGACGGGATCAGTTGATGCAGATGGTAGACTGGCTGATTGCCCAGAGAAAGACTTCTGTAAAGGACTCTGCTGGTATGGGAGAACATCTTACCGTTTACAGTAAGAAGTTTTCCACAAATGGAACTTTTGAGAATAATTCGGGAAATAATGCCTTCAGTATGACATCCAGCTCTATCTATACGGAAGAGTGGCAGATTTGGATTATGGCAGATAGTAGGGACACAAGTGGGGGTACAAATCCATGGGGAAAATATGGAAGTAATGCAGTATCCTCAAGTGGTACCGGGGTAGATTTGAGTGGGGATTATTTCTATACCGTACCCGCAGGTCAGACAGAAACTTTATTTGGGTTTGTGTCCGTTGGAGGTGTAGATGCCAACGGCAACCAAAACACGGATAAGAGTTATGGTAACTTTCTTGACAATATTAATTTCAAGATTTTTCACCCATTGTCAGGAAGTTCGACGCTTCACGGAAGCGGTGTGGTTAGTGACAGTACCGGAGTAACGTCAGGCGAAGCAGATATAAGTACAGGCTACGAGGTTAGGGTGGATAATAAACTGATTACCTATGCCGTGGATGGGGAACCATTGAAGGTACAGGCAATTGTTAAGAAAGAGGATGCTGTTGACGGATGCGAATTTGTCGGATTAAATTATACGACACAGGGGGCATCGGGAAATCTGGTAACCAATTTCTTGAAAAAGGACGGAAATGAGATTGATTATCAGGATAATTTGACAAATGAAGAAAAGAAGAATAAATGGATAAAATATACTAACGATGGCGGAGATATCATTTACACCTATTATCTTGACGATATTACTACAGCAACGGACCTGCATTTTGTCTTTATCAAGAGCCCTACAGTAACCTATGACCCGAATGGAGGACTGGCTTATGCTGTAGAACGAAGCTATAATACTGATGAAGAACCAAATGTATACAGCTTCAAACCGGTTCCTAAAACGGGTGAGGAAAATAAATTTACATATATTCCTCCTTATGTATCCCATGCGGCAGAAGGTAATGATGGCTGGAAATTTATGGGATGGTTACTGACTGGTGATACAGTAAGTAATATACAGGGAGAAACAGATCAGCAAAATGCTGACCAGCTGGGGAAATTATTACTTCCGGCAGAGCATACCATTGCTTGTGATTTTAATGTAAAACAGACGGAAAAGGAACAGTTTTTTCAAATATGGGCGAAAGGAATTGAGAAAACAGCTTGGACTCCGCAACTTGATAACACACCATATGCGAAATGGACTACGACAGATCCGACGGCAGTTTGTAGTTATGCCAATATCCACAAAGGGCTTACCATGGTTGCCCAGTGGAGGTGGCGGCAGGCATTTCTTCCGCAAATAAATAGTAATGAAGGATATACCAATTCTGATACAGGTGGAACGGTTGAGATTACCAGTGTATCAAATCCGGATGCCAATTATGTGGCTGCATATAATGGAAACGGTGGAAAAGCTTATTTTGCCGAAACGGATGAAATTGTAACTGCCAAGGCAACGGCAAAAGAGGGTCATGTATTTGAGGGCTGGTATGATGGTACCGGCAGTGATGCAAATTTGCTTTCTACGAAAGCAACCTACAGTTTTATCGAAACCAAAGAAAAAGTAGGCACTTACTATGCAAGATTTTCCAAAACAGTGACTCAGACTTATGGACGTAAGGTAAAGAATGGGGAAACATGGAACGAGGCAGATGATACTGTAGGAAACCTGGACCGCTATTCTTATGTTGATGTAGCAGGAAAGGACATTAGTGTTACTGCGACAGCAGGAGAAGGCTATAAATTCGTTGGTTGGTATGATTCCACAGGAAATAAGGTGACAACAGGATTAAGTAGTGATGGAACAACCATCAGCTATACAACAACCGGGGATGCCACTTATTATGCAGGATTTGAGGCAACAGTAACCCAGACCTTTGATCGTCAGATAAAAGTGAATGGTACATGGAGCACAATCTCAGATAATAATGTAGGAACGATGACTTCTTATAAGCATACGGATGTGGTGGGAAAAACTGCTACTTCCACAGCATCGCCGGGGGCAGGGTATAGATTTTTGGGCTGGTATGATGCAGCAGGAAATGCAGTATCAGATAACATGCTAAGTAGTGATGGAACAACCATCAGCTATACAACAACCGGAAATGCAACCTATCATGCCCGTTTTGAAAGAATCATGGTCACTCAGACCTATAAACGTCAGGTAAAGAGTGGCGACACATGGGTTGATACCACAGATGACAGTATAGGAACAGTTACTCTGGATAGTAAAACCTGCGGATGGGGAGATACAGCAGGTTCAATAGCGACGAAAGGAACCGGCTATGAATTTGTAGGCTGGTATGATGTAGCAGGAAACGCAGTATTGAATACCATGCTGGGGGGTGAAAGCAACATTTTAAGCTACGCCGCAACGGCGGATGCCACCTATATCGCCCGTTTTGAAAGAATCATGGTCACTCAGACCTATAAACGTCAGGTAAAGAATGGCGACACATGGGTTGATACCACAGATGACAGTATAGGAACAGTTGCTCCGGATAGTAAAACCTGCAGTTGGGGAGATACAGCAGGTTCAATAGCGACGAAAGGAACTGGCTATGAATTTGTAGGCTGGTATGATGAATACGGACATGCAGTATCGAATACCATGCTAGGGGCTGAAAGTAACATCTTAAGTTACACAGCAACGAAGAATGCTACATATTATGCGCGCTTCCAGAGAGAACAGGGAGTACAGGGCGGACAGGAATCACAGGGAACACAAGGAACACAAGGAACACAGAACGGACAGGGAGAACAGAGAAGACAGAGAGAGGGAACAGTCGAAAACGTGACCCAGACCTATATCCGTCAGATAAAAAATGGGAAAACATGGGAAACAACCACAGAGGATAGTGTAGGATCCCTAACCTGTTATATTCATAGGGATAAAGCGGGAGTACTAGCAGCTTCTACCATAACAGCAGGAGCTGGTTACAAATTTGTAGGCTGGTATGATGAAGCTGGAGAAAAAGTTCCGGATGAGATGTTAAAGAACGAAGGAACAACGCTTTGCTACATTACCACGGTGGATGCTACCTACTATGCGAGATTCGAGAAAACTACCTTTGTTGAAGAGATTAATGAAATTCTGAAGTCTCCAAAAACCAGCGATAACAGGACTCTGGTTTTATGGATAGCACTTTTTCTTTTTTCAATGGAAATACTTGTAGTATGCAAAGTGATGAAATTACATTAGAAATATTTCGATATAAATAACTCTCATTTTGGGAACACTTTTCCGAAGAGGGACATAATTCATGTGGGAAAATGAGCAATCGCGAGTTTTCCCACCTTTTTGTTGCTATTGAGGATGTGAAATCTAGAAAAATTTTGAAATAGATCTGGATAAAAGGTGATATACATACGATTCTGGCACGCCTTTGTATTTTGGTAGGTATGTTTTTAGAGGTGATACATACCTGCAGCTTCATTTTCCAATTTCTCGTATGTACATTTATCCTAGGTGAACATACAGCTTTTGTTTTTTTTTACTTTTGGTATGTACGCGGTTGCGAAGAATGCATACCAATTTCATCATTTTTTCTTTTTTGTATGTAAGCGACTAGAAAGTATACATACCAATTTCCTCTTTTTCACTTTTCTTGTATGTAAGCGACTAGAAAGTATACATACCAATTTCCTCTTTTTCACTTTTTTGTATGTAAGCAACTAGAGGAGTACATACAAACTTTTCTTTTTTTCGACTTTTGGTATGTAAGACAATTGCTACAATTGGGATTCATTTCAGTAGATTTGCGAAGCATAGACTTGTGGGGATTTGGTGGGAAAATGGGAAGTAGCGAACGGGGATTTGCGCAAAAAATGCACTTGCAAGAATGGGGATTTGCGTTATACTTTTTTTGGAGAGGCGCTATTACAAAGGACTATAGGAGGGAAAACATGGCAGAAAAAAGAGGGCAGGAATATATTGAAAAGCTTGGATTGGAAGAAATGACAAATGCAGTGAAAGAGGCTGTTTCTCTGATGGAAGTATCCGGTGATGAAGAAATCATCAACAAGGCATTGTATTGTGGACACCAGTATATTTCATTGTATGGAAAAAGATACCGCTTGATTCTTTTCATTCTGAAAAAAGATGATACCGGATATTTCCTCTTCAATGATAACGGAGGTTTTTCTGTTGCAGGACCTGTTACATTGGAGCAGATGAAGGAGTTTGCTTCCCTCAATAAGGATGCAGCAGAATATGTTCTGTTTGCAGAGGTGGGCAACAACTTGTATACCATTGTGTAGGAGAGGAAAAACATGCATTTTTTAGATAATATACGAAAAGCAAAGCCATCACATTCTGTGTCAGAGAAGATTTTGGCTACTTTGGGAATTTTAGTACTCGGAATTATTTTGGGAGTGTTTGCAAAATATCTGGATGTGCATCAGGCAAACCTTCCGAATCTTATGGCGCGGGTGGACCGATTTCTGGATTTTCACAATTTCCTTGGAGGCTTTGCGCCATGGATTTTAATCGCAATATGCATTGCTGTTTACAGCAGAACACAGATTAGGGCAGCAATCAATGTATTTGCCTTTTTCCTTGGCATGGTGGCAAGCTACTATTTGTACTGCTACTTTGCAGCAGGCTTTTTCCCAAAGGATTACGCCATGACCTGGATTATTCTTACCATGCTTTCACCAATTCTTGGATTTATATGCTGGTATGGAAAAGGGCGCGGTGTTGCAGCAGTCATTATTTCTGCGCTGGCGCTATCGGTTTTATTTAACTGCGCATTTGGATACGGCTGGTCCTATATCAGCGTGAAGCGGTGGCTGAATGTACTGATGTACGCCATCGGTGTCGGTGTGCTGTACCGCAAATCGCGGGAGATGGAGGGCATGCTTGCACTTTCCATTGTGTTTGCAATTCTTCTTAATATGTTCTTGCCGGTAAAATTCTGGTAAGCAGGCACAATTAAGAAATT
Source organism: uncultured Agathobacter sp. (assembly GCA_945910395.1). Taxonomy (GTDB): domain Bacteria; phylum Bacillota; class Clostridia; order Lachnospirales; family Lachnospiraceae; genus Roseburia. The sequence goes on from CAMDYX010000010.1 coordinate 30,890, forward strand.
CATAATACTTTACTAAGAGAACATTAAAACATAACCTCCTGTGTTTGTGGGATAATGAGACCATGAACCTAGGAGGTCTTTTTATATGAGCGAACATGAAATACAAATGATTGATTTGCAACGGGAAGAAAGAAGAAACATAGAAAGAAACAACGAAAGACGCATGGAAAGAAACGGGATATCAGAAAGAAAACGAAAGCTTAGACGTCAGAGAAAAATGTATCGGGCAGCTTTGCGAGGTACGGTGTTGCTTATTTTTGCAATTCTTGTTGTAAGCTTTGTTAAGGGGTTGTTTTTCAATGGCAATATCATTGCTTCAAAATATGAGCAAAAGGTTCAAAAAGAAAAGCTAGTGGCAATGGAGAACGGAGAGTACCCGGACAGCCTTATGGAGTTATATGACCGAAATGAAGAAGCCCGGGATTTTGTGCTGGGATATCTGGATTATGAGGGCAATCCGGATAAAATTGATATCAGCAAAGAGGTAAAGAAAGGGTCAATTCCGCATTTTTTGCAATGGGATGTAAGATGGGGATATGAGCAGTACGGCAACAATTTTATTGCCATTACCGGCTGCGGACCCACCTGCCTTTCCATGGTGTACTGCGGTCTGACCGGGGATGATACGAAAAATCCCTATGAGGTGGCAAAGCTTGCAGAGCAGGAAGGCTACTATGTGGAGGGGAGCGGCTCTCTTTGGACAATCATGAGTGATTTTGCGGAAAATGATTTGGGACTTGATGTCATTGATGTGCGATTTGAGGAGGATGCAATTTTATCGGAGCTGTATCAGGGACACCCCATTATCTGCATCATGGGTGCCGGTGATTTTACGGATTCCGGACATTTTATCGTATTGTATGGTGTGACAGAGGATGGAAAAATATTGGTACGTGACCCTAATAGTATCAAAAGAACTCAAAAGGAGTGGGAGCTTCCTACGCTTATGAAACAGATCCGGAATCTGTGGGGATATAGTGAAGCATAAAACCAGCGATTTGAAGGCAAATTTGATGAAAATTAGGTAGAGCGCAAAATTCGCTTATCAAAACATGAAAATGAAGCGTCCCTACAGTACAAAAAAGAGACCATATGATACAACAGGGTATCGTAGAATACATTTTTGTCCGATACAAAAACAGAATAGGCATAAGGTGGTGCAGGGGATGAAAATTGCAATTTGTGATGATGTAGAACCAATCAGAGACTATTTAAAAGGACTATTGGATGAAACAAAGGAATCTCATGAGATTACACTATTTGCAGATGGGAAAAGTCTTTTGGAAACAGATGTTATGCGATATGATGCCATTTTTTTGGATATTGAAATGGCTGGTATAAATGGGGTTAAGGTAGCAGAACAAATCAGGCATGAGCAGGAAAAAGCGTGCCGGGATATATGGGGTGGGATGCCGCTTATTATTTTTGTGACAGGATATAAGGAGCATATGCCGGAGGCGTTTGACGTGCATGCATTTGCATATCTGTTAAAACCATTTGAGAAGCCTGCCTTTGATAAAATTTATGAGCAAATGGTATCGGTTTGGAAAAAGCATACCCCTTGCAGCAAGCAGTATCTTTTAATTAAAGTAAGAGGAGAAGTAAAGCGGATACAAGTCGATAAAATCTTATATATTGAGAGTGAAAAAAGAAAAAATATCATACATCTTCTGAACGAGAAAATCGTTTATTATGGTTCTATGGAGGAACTGGAAAAGGAGCTTCCGGATGATTTCTTTCGGGTTCATAAAGGATATTTTGTGAATATGAATTATGTGGAAAAATACGATAGAAGTGAAATTACGGTAAAAGGTGGAGATGTGGTCTTGATTTCGAAATATCGTTATGCCGAATTTGTGAATGCATACTTATTGTTTATTCGATAGGAGCTTGATAAATGAATCAGGAAATTTGTGAATGGATTGCTTATTTTTCAGCGTATGTCAGGACCTTTGTAATTGTCGGTATATTGTTTGGAGGCTGGAGAGTAATTATTGAAAACAAGGTGAGATGTCAAACAAGGATCTTTTTTGGGATTCTTTTGGGATGGCTTCTGGTTGGAGATGCAGCAGAAATATATTTCGTTGTACGATATGGAGTTGCTACGGGACTTGTGGTTCTATATAGTGTCGGGGTTTGCCAATGTGAATGGGAAAAACCGGCATTTTTGCTGCTTTTTTCTTTTAATCTGCACGTATCGGCATTTCTTATTTCGGATTGCTTGTATCAGGGAGTTTACACAAAGCTGGTGGAAAACTTAGATGTTAATTCCAAGCAGTATGTCGAACAGCTATATCTATTGGTTGGAGTGGGACAAATTGCATTAATGATTTTCTATTCTATACTTGCATATGTATTTTCTCTGATTTTCAAACAGATCGGAAAAAATTTTGAAAGAATGGAATGGCAGGATTTTGTTTTTTTATCTGTACTAAATATAGTCGGAATTCTGTTTTCGTATACGATGATTGGAATTTCTGTAATTAAATTGGAAACGGATATATTTTTATTGTTTGAAGAGAAAAAAGATGTTATCTGGAAAATTCCTGCGACACTGCTTTTGCTGCTGGCTGGTGAGTATGCGGGAATTTATGTCTGGAAAAAATATCGTATGCTTTTAAATGAGCGGCAGTTGGTATTTGCCCAAGAAGAACAGCTTCGACAGTTAAAAGCCAGATTTGAGGAAACAAATGTATTTTATCAGGATATTCGCGGGGTACGCCATGATATGAAGAATCATATGATGAATATGAAGGGATTGATGGAACAGGGTCATTATGTGGAAGCAGCGGAATATATGAAAAAGCTGGATCAATCATTAGACTCCTTTGATTTTAAATTTTTAACGGGAAACGCAGTTTGCGATGTTGTCATTAACAGTAAGTATCGTCAGGCACAATATCAGGGAATTGATCTGCGGGTACAATTTGTATATCAGAAAGAGAGCGGTGTGGCAGATTATGATATGGCTATTGTACTGAGTAATCTTTTGGATAATGCGATGGAAGCATGCATGCTGGTGGAAAATCGACATCGATATATAGAGCTTGAACTAAAACAAAGGGGGAATTTTTTCTTGATTAAAGTTCAAAATCCATTTTCCGGAAAACTTAATTTTGATGAAAAGAATGGTATGCCGGTTTCTTCGAAAGAGAAGGATGGGGAATTGCATGGGATAGGACTTCAAAATGTAAGTGCAATTGCAAAACGGTATTATGGAACTGTGAACATAGAAACACAGAATCAGATTTTTGCTGTTACCGTGATGCTGCAGCAGTCAATGGGAACATAAAAATGTCCAGTAGGTGCGAAAGCATAGATTCCTGCGGAAGAAAACTCGATAATGAAATTATCAATCAGAATCGAGGAGGAAAAAGATATGAATATATCACCGAACATGTTTCTAAGTAATATAAGCGGAATTGGTTCCATGCTCCGCACAAGTTCTGCAATATCCGGCAGAGGAAGGACAGGAAGTAATGCTTCATATGCTGCTGCAAATGCAAAATATAATGTAAACAATTATTACAACAGACAGGCTGTGGGATATACAAATATTGGAAGTTCGGCTGAGTCACTTCGAAGCACAGCGGCGTCGTTTTCTTCCAAGAATTCCACGAATGTTTTTTCAATTGCAAGAAAAAACGGAACAACGGTAGGTCTTCTTTCCCAAGCAAAAGAAATGGTAACCAGCTATAACAATACGTTAAAGGGATTAAGCCAAACTCCGTCGTCACTAAATAGAGTGTATGGTCAAATGATGCAAAATGCGTTTCGTGAAAATAAAGATTCCCTAAAAAGTATAGGAATTACTGTGAACAAAGATAATACGATCAGTTTAAATGAGAAAAGATTTAGGGAAGCAGGGGTGGATCAAATAGAAAAGACCCTTGGATCAGAGGCTGGCTTTTCTTCCAGAATAGAATTTATTTCGGAAAATACGGCCAACAATGCCATTCGAAATGCTACAGGATTTGCCGGACAGTATGATTTTAACGGCGCATATGTGTCTGCACTTCTTGGGGCCGGAAGTCGTTTTAATTTCTGGTCTTAAGGACGCCTTCCCAGCTGCCAGAATGCAACTGCGCTGGCTGCCGCAACATTTAAGGAATCTACATCGTGGGACATCGGAATTTTTACGGTATAGTCGCAATCGGCAATGGTTTTTGCAGCTAAACCATCCCCTTCTGTTCCGAGAATAATTGCAAGCTTTTCTTCCGACAGCAGCACCGGATCGTCGATGGAAACAGAATCGTCGGAAAGGGCCATTGCAGCAGTTTTAAAACCAAGTTTATGAAGGAACGAAAGTCCAAAGTCCGGCCAAAGACTTTCCTGTTTTGTGAAATTGCAAGGCAGAGTGGCAGAGCTTAAAAACGTCCACGGAACCTGAAATACGGTTCCCATGGAAACTCTTGCAGAGCGCCGGTAGAGGGGATCGCTGCAGGCAGGTGTAAGGAGAACCGCATCCATGCCAAGGGCTGCGGCACTGCGGAAAATCGCGCCGACATTTGTTGGATTTACCACATCCTCTAAAACGGCAATTCTGGCTGCATTTTTACAAATATCTTCCACGGACGGGAGGTCCTTCCTCTTCATGGCGCATAATGCACCCCGGGTCAGTTCATATCCTGTCAGCTTTTTTATGACCGCAAGCTCTGCGGCGTAAACCGGAACATTTGGACATTTTTCCAGCAGCTCCTTTGCCTCTCCGGAAAACTGCTTTTTCTCCATGAGAAAAGAGAGCGGCTCGTAACCGGCATCTAATGCGCGTTCAATGACTTTGGGACTTTCCGTTATGAAAAGTCCGCCCTTTGGTTCATAGTAGGTGCGAAGCTGATTTTCGGAAAGTCTTGCATACAGATCAAGCTCCGGGGCAGAAAAATCGGTAATTTCAATCATTTTGGGCATAGCAGATGGCTCCTTGGTTTGATGAGATGATTGTAAGACTTTTTTTCAAAAATGGCTAGTACTAAGAAAGAAGCACATGAAAAAGATTACTTGACATTTTTTCACAGAAAGGTAAAATGTGTTTAAATGCGATGAACAGAATAGTAGACATGAACAAGTCTTCAGAGAGAAAACGGCTGGTGTGAGTTTTTAGATGGAAGCATGTTGAACCTGCCTGCGAGCAATACAGGGATGAACCTGTATCGGATGTTCCCGTTATCATGGACAATCAATCGAGTAAAATCGGCTGAGCAGAGTGCGGTCTGACTGACAGACTGAATTTAGGTGGTATCACGGATAAGTTTATTCGCCCTAAGTCACGAAAGTGATTTAGGGCTTTTTTTATGACAAAAGGGCGATGATCGAGGCAAAAGAAGCGTCCCCGCGAAAGGAGAAAATATGAAAGTAGCAAATTTAGTAGGATCAAGATTTAAGGAGAAACCGGCGGATTGTGTAATTGACAGCCATGCATTGATGGTTCGGGGCGGTTACATGAAGTATGTGGGAAACGGTATTTTTTCCGAATTTCCGATTCTTCGCAGAGTGACCAGAAAAATTGAGGAGATTATCCGGGAAGAGATGGATGCAATCGATGGACAGGAGGTGCTGTTCCCGGTTGTTCTTCCGGCAGATCTGTGGGATGAGTCGGGGCGATACGAGTCCGTGGGAAGTGAGCTTCTTCGTTTTACGGACAGGAATAAGGCCCGGATGGTGCTTGGCATGACCCATGAGGAGGCAGCGGTTCATCTGGTAAGGGAGTACGCAAACAGCTACACCAAATATCCGTTTATGATTTATCAGCTTCAGCGCAAATTCCGTGATGAGGCAAGGCCTCGCGCGGGAATGATCCGTGTCCGGGAGTTTACCATGAAGGATGCCTATTCCTTCCACACCTCACAGAAGGATTTAGAGGAGTACTATCAGGTATGCTATGACGCATATAACCGGATCTTTCAGCGCGTCGGTGTGCCGGAGGTTATCACCGTTGCATCGGATTCCGGAATGATGGGGGGGAATCTGTCCCATGAATATATGCTCCTTACTCCGGTGGGAGAGGATAGCATCGTAATCTGTACCTCCTGCGATTACCGCGCGAACATGGAGGCTGCGGAGAATAAAACGGTAAACGAAAAACCGGGAGAGACAGCAGAGCTTACCTATGTAGAAACCCCTCATTGTAAGACCATCGAGGAAGTCTGCGATTTCTTAAAGAGTGATGTAGAAACCTCCTGCAAGGCTGTGGTATATCAGAAAAATGCAGATGACACCTTTGTGGTAGCCTTTGTCCGTGGCGATTATGAGGTAAATGAGACGAAGCTTCGTAACCTTGTGGGGGAGGAAATCCATGGGGCAGAGATCACGGAGGATGCTCCGCTTGTTGCAGGATATATCGGACCATATGGAATCGCAGAGGAGGTTGAGGTCTATTATGATGTGACCTTAAAGGGAATCAACAATCTTGTGGCCGGTGCCAACAGGGAGGGATACCACATCACCGGTCTTTGCTTAGAGCGTGATGTAAAAAATGTATCCTTTGCAGATATCTCCAAGGTAAAAGAGGGGAATGTATGTCCCTGCTGCGGAAAGAAGACCATTACTATAAAACGTGGTATCGAGGTTGGAAACATTTTCCAGCTTGGTGATAAATATACAAAATCCATGAATATGACCTATGTCGATGAAAATGGCAAGGAGCAGTATCCGGTAATGGGATGCTATGGCATCGGTGTGGGGCGTCTTGCCGCTTCCATCTGTGAGGCACATCATGATGAGTTCGGCCCGATCTGGCCGATTTCCATTGCACCCTGGGAAGTGGAAATCTGCTGCCTGCGCGCTGATGATGAAAAGACAAAAGCGGTGGCGGATGACCTTTACGAAAAGCTGCAGAAGGCCGGCGTGGAAGTCCTTTATGATGATCGGAAAGGAGTTCGCGCGGGGGCAATGTTCTCGGATGCAGATCTGATCGGCGCACCGATCCGTGTGGTTGTAAGCCCGAGAAATCTGGAAAATCAGGTGGTGGAAATTACCACCAGGGATAAGACTCTGAAGGAAGCTGTTTTGGTAGAGGAGGCGGTCCGTTTTGTGACGGAGCTTAAGGCAGAATTATTTGAAAATATTTGACAGATTTGGCATTTTGTTCCTCAAATATCAATCTTTTTTGTTGAAAAGCGACGATTGGAGTGCTACTATATAATTAGTCTTTTTTCTGCATAAATTCTCAAAATAGAATTAGGCGGAAATGGAAAAATGGGAGGAGACAACTCATGAAGGGGAATACAGCAAACGTAAAAAATGAACCCAAAAGAAAATCCAGTCAGAGAAAAAGAAGCTTAAGCAGAAGGGTAATTTTTTCCACGATTCTGCTTGCAGTTATCAGTATTTTTGGAGTCATCTCCAATAAGTCTGCTATGTACGTGGTGCAGGACTATATGGACTGCTATGACTATTATGTGGAGATGCAGACGCTTACGGAGAATGCCAAGGCTAATTACCTTGAGCAGCAGATGTATATGAATCTGTCATTATACATGGAAGGACAGGAGGGCGCCGGGGAGGCTTTTTCCTATGTGCAGAATAAAGAAACGGTAGTGCTGGAAGACTGTGCAAGGCTCAATGAGATTGCCTCAAAGCTTCTGCTGCCGGATACCACAGACCCGGATACAGAGTTTTCGGAAGCAGTTACGGCATGGACAGAGGATATATCAAGCTACGCTACGCAGGCAGCAGCTGCTGCTGAGGCAGGGGCAAATGGAGACTATACTTCGGTATATTCGTTTGGAGAAACACAGAGAAATCTTTATGAGCAAATTGCACAGAGCGAGACAGCCTATGAAGAGCTGCTATCCGCCCGGGTTGCCTATATTCAGGAAAAATCAGACATGCGGGTAAACGGAACTGTCATATATAATAATATTCTGGTTGTGCTCAACTTTTTGATTGTGGCATTTATTGTTGTGATTCTGTATCGCAATCTTGTAAGACCTGCCAGAGCTTCCCAGAGCCAGACGCAGGACATCGTGCAGAAGATACAGTCCGGAAACGGAGATCTGACAGAGAGGATTCCGGTACGGGCAAATGATGAGGTTGGTGCACTTTCTGCGGGAATCAATCAGATGCTGGGCGAGTTGCACGGAATCGTATCCATGCTGGACGGACATGCATCAAGCTTACAGACCGTTGCAAACAATGTAGCAAGAAATATCAAGCGCTCCGAGGATGAAATCACAAATGTTTCCTCCACCATGGAAGAGATGTCTGCATCCAGTCAGGAGACCAGCGCATCCCTTTCCCAGGTAACCAAGGAGATGGATGATATTGCGGTTCTGGTAAATGGAGTGTATGAGCAGGCAAAGGAACAATCGGATATCTCAGAAAAAATCGTTGTAAAAGTAGAGAAGATGAGAGATGGTGCAATTACACAGCGTGATGCCATCGATATAGAAATCCAGGAAATCGTTGCTGCTTTGGATGCCTGCATCATTTCCGCAAGAAAAGTGGAAAAGATACAGGAACTGGTAAGCAACATTTTAAATATTTCAGATCAGACAAACCTGTTGTCTTTGAATGCTTCCATTGAAGCTGCAAGAGCAGGAGAAGCCGGTAAGGGATTTGCAGTTGTTGCAGATGAAATCAGTAAGTTAGCAAACGATTCATCCGATGCTGCATCTCATATTCAGGATGTTTCCAACGAAGTAATCAGTGCGGTAAATGATCTTGCCCAGAAGGCAAACGAGATGTCTGAAATCTTAAAGAGCAATAATGCAGAAGGACGGGAGAGCGCCATTGCCATGTCCGATGCATACAAGGATGACATCAATAGTATGGCAGAATCCATGGAAGATTTTGCAAGCAGCAGCCAGAAGGTACAGGAAGCTATCAGTACCATAAAGGAAGCCATCGATGCAATCAATATCGCAGTAGAGGAAACGGCACAGGGTATTTCCAATGTTACAACAGCAACTGTGGATATCGTTTCATCCATGAATGATATTGAAGAGGATGCCCAGAAGAATCTGGAAGTATCCGAAGAATTGTATGGCGAGGTAAGAAGATTTAAGATCTAACTTATTGTTTACCTGATATAATTAAATGATAAAAATAACCGCTCATAATGAGCGGTTATTTTTTATGATACTTTTATTACGGAAATGTATTCCTTAGAATGAATTTTGCTATTTGAATCAGAACGTTTAAAAAGCGTCGGCACTTAATGAGCAATTGATTGCGAATTTAGTACCGTTACGCTTTTTACAAACGAGAGTGGGTTCTGATTCAAATATACAAATTCATTCTCTGACACAAAGATAGGTTTATTTCTTTAATCCATATCCGTAAGGATAAAGAATCTTATCTGCATCTGCAGTATCCTTACTTCCAATATCATTCATATCCTTCATCCAGGTATATTTTAATGTTCCGGTAAAATCATAATCTCCAAACAGAACATCGGCTACACCATCGCCTTCGGTTCCCGGAAGCCATGCCATGATGATGGCATCAAACATATCTTCATATTCTGAAATATTGATGGGACGTCCTGCAATGATGATTCCAATCACAGGAGCATCCTCCGGCAGAACTGTCAGGTTTTCCCGGAGTGCATCCAGGCTTTGGCAATCGGAGGAACAGATATTTAGTGTACTTCCGGTGCGATCCCCATCCGTCTCTGCATATGGGGTTTCTCCAAATACTGCAATCACAGCATCGGCACCCTCACAATTGGAAGCATCCAGACTGTGGCTTAATGCTACATCAGAGTCTACTGCCTGATCAAAGCCTTCAATCAGAGTGGTTCCCTGGGTGATTTTTCCGGCTTTCCCCTGCCAGGTGATTGTCCAGCCACCGCACTGGCTTCCGATATCATAGGCCTTCTGACCAACCACCGCAATATTTTTGGAGGAGGAAAGGGCAGAGAGGGCGGTTTCATCTCCCACAGGATCATTCTTTAATAGTACGAGGCTTTCGCGGACGGCACGGCGGGCAACCTCACGATGCTCGTCACTGCCAAAGCTTGAAAACAGTTCCTGCTCGGTGGTATTGTTCGGCTCGGTGTCAAACAAGCCGGCGGTAAACTTTACGCGAAGGATTCTTGTGACCGCATCGTTAATTCGTTCTTCTGTGACCCGGCCTTCCGCTACTAATTCCAGGAGGGTTTCCATACATTCCTTCCAGGTGTTTGGCTCCATAAACATATCAATTCCTGCATTGACACAAAGCTCCACCTGATCCTTGTAGGTTGCGCCGGAGGTCTGTTCGATGGCGTTGTAGTCGCTGACAACAAAACCGGTAAAACCAAGCTCATTTTTTAAAACATCGGTTAAAAGATGTTTATTTTCATGGCATTTTACGCCATCCACGCTATTGTAGGACGCCATCACCGTAAGTACACCCGCATTCAGGGCACTGGTATATGGATCAAGGACTCCGTTTGCAAGAAGTTCATCAAATTCTTCCGGTGTCATGTCGACATTTCCCTGATTGATTCCGTCTGTGGTATAGCCTTCTCCGATAAAATGCTTTGCACAGGCAATGACATGCTCCTGATCCATGTAGTCATTTTTATTAAGGCTTCCCTGGAGTCCTTCGACATATGCAAAAGCAAGGGGAGCGATATCCTCCGGCCGTTCGCTAAAGCATTCATAGGTTCTTCCCCAGGTGACATTCATGGGATTGCCGAGGGTAGGAGCGAAGGTCCAGGGAATTCCCACTGCCCGTACTTCCTCTCCGACAACGGTGCCGATTTCCTCCATCAGCTCAGTGTCATTTGCGGCGCCAAGTCCAATGTTGTGTGGAAAAACCGTAGCACCGTAAATATTGTTATTTCCGTGTACTGCGTCAATGCCATATAGGAGTGGGATGGAAAGCCGGCTTTCGAGAGAGGCAGACACCAGATCGTTGACACGCGCCTGCCAGTCCCTCGGGGTATTTCCGGTGGATGGTGCGCTGCCGCCACCGCTTAGGACAGAACCGATGCCATAGGCTGTTACCTCCTCCGGTGTGATGGAAGCCTGTTCTGCCTGTACCATCTGGGCAACCTTTTCTTCTAAGGTCATTTGTGCAAGCAAAGCAGCAACGCGGTCCTCGATGGGTGCGGAGGAATCCATATAGATACTTTGGTCAACCTCAAATGTTTGGGAAATGACTGCTTCATTTTGAGTGGACAACGATTCCGTATTTGCGGAAAAGGCATCGGTATTGGAGCTGCCGCATCCGCCGAGTACAAGGGCTGCACTAAGAAAAAGTGCGGGAAGCTTTCTTCGGACATATGTATCGAATTTCATAGAATCTATATTCCTTTCATGATTTTTTAAAACTTCTGTTTCGGAAAAGTGTTCGCGAATGAATTTGCATATTCGATTCAGAACCCGTTCTCGCTTGTAAAAAGCGTAACGGTACTAAATTCGAAATAAATTGCTCATTAAGTGCCGACGCTTTTTAAACGTTCTGATTCGAATAGCAAAATTCATTCTAAGGAACACTTTTCTGAAACGGGAATTTCATAATTAGAATATAGGACGAATAATATTTTTTCCATAGGTTATGAAATAAGGATACGAAAACGAAAAATTGATACCTTTTTGTGGAAAATAGGAAATGAAAATAGGAAGAAAGTGCATTGGGATTTTTACTATATTTTGACTTGATTTTTTGTGAACTTTTTCGGGCTTTGCGGCGGAAGTTTTTGTTAACAAATTAACAACAAAATGGTATATTTGAAAGTGGTATTTTTTAACGAGGAGGACAATTGTTATGGACAAATTGGTTATGGCACTTATTTGTCTGCCATTTTTGATGGCAATACTTCCTGCTGTGATTAAAAAGAGTAAAATCAGAAGTACCGTGGTATATATCTGCGGTGCGATTGTGGCGATTCTTTCCATCACAACAGCAGTATGGTGGTATTCCCTGGGCGGCAACGCGCTGGTCTTTGATCTGCCATATACGGAAGTTTTTGACAAAATTATTTTGATAGGCGATTTCGCTTTGATGTTTTTGATTATCTATTTATCGGTAAAGCATCATAAGACGATTATCAGCCTTCTTTCTATTGTACAGACGCTCTTGGTAGCGGGGCTGGAGCTGTTTGGACCGCACCCGGCAGAGACCATGCACATCCGCATTGACTGGCTGACCTTTATCATGATTCTGATCATCGGTATCATTGGTGTGGCAATCGGTATTTATGCTGTTGGCTATATGCATGGTTATCACATTCATCATCATAAGGAACTGAAGGACCGCAGAAGCTTTTTCCTTGCAATGATCTTTGTGTTCTATGGTGCAATGTTTGGTCTTGTATTATCCGTAAGTCTGGTCTGGTTGTATTTTTTCTGGGAAATCACCAGTGTAACATCTTTCCTGTTAATCGGATATACGAGAACAGAGGAAGCAGTCAACAATTCCTTTAAGGCTTTGTGGATGAATCTTTTAGGAGGACTTGGAATTGCAATTGCAATTGCATATGCGATTCTTGTTCAGGGTACGGTGAACTTATATGACGTGATTGATAGCGCAATTGCCGGTGGGGCAGGAAGTGCAGCACTTGTTCCGATTGCTTTTCTTGCATTCGCAGCGCTTACCAAGTCTGCACAGTTCCCATTTTCGGGCTGGCTGCTTGGCGCAATGGTTGCTCCGACACCTTCCTCTGCACTATTACATAGTGCAACCATGGTAAAAGCCGGTGTTTATCTTTTAGTTCGTCTTGCCCTTGCAATGAACGGAAATTATGTTGGACAGATGGTCTATCTGTGCGGAGGATTTACCTTCTTGATCGCTTCCTGTCTTGCAATCGCTCAGAGCGATGGAAAAAAGGTTCTTGCTTATTCCACAATTTCCAATTTGGGACTGATTGTAGCCTGTGCGGGAGCGGGATATCAGGAAACCATCTGGGCTGCCGTATTCCTTATCATTTTCCATGCGGTATCCAAGTCTATGCTGTTCCAGTGCGTAGGTGCAATTGAGAATACAACAGGAAGCCGTGATATCGAGGATATGGAAGGCCTTGCGGTTCGCTACCCGAAGCTTGCTTTTATTCTGATGGTAGGTATTGCAGGAATGTTCTTGGCTCCGTTTGGTATGCTGATTTCCAAGTGGGCAGCACTGAAGGCATTCGTAGATGCACCAAGTGCACTTATGGTGCTTTTCATTGTATTTGGTAGTTCAACCACTATGTTCTACTGGACAAAGTGGTTTGCAAAAATTCTCGGAATCCATGCAGAAAAGGGTGTGGATCGTACCAAGCCAAATGAGTATGTATCCATGTACTTCCATGCGGTTCTTCTGATTTTGCTTTGCGTAGGCTTCCCGATTACATCCAAGTATGTCATCGAGCCTTTGATGAACGATATGTACGGAACTTCAACTCCGGTTATTTCTGAAGGAAATATTGCAATTATGGTTATTATGATCTGTGCAGTATTCATTGTTCCATCCATTAACTATCTGCTTACCAGAAATCGTAAGGATAAGGAAGTAATGGTTTACATGGGCGGTGCAAACATCGGAGACAACAAGAATTTTATTGATTCCATGGGTGAGTCAAAGGAACTTCAGGTTTCCAGCTGGTACATGACAGACTGGTTCGGAGAGGACAAGCTTTTTAAGCCGGCAGTTGTTGTGGGAACGTTTATCATTTTGATCTTCCTTTGCGTCGTTGTAGGAGGTGCATTCTAATGAGTGAAAATTTGATTCGTATGATTGTAATGCTCCTCTACATTGTAGCAGGACCATTTATAGGTGGCATTTTGGACGGTTTTGACCGTAAGATTTCTGCAAGAATGCAGGGACGAAAAGGACCGACTGTTTTGCAGCCATTTTATGATGTACTGAAATTGACCCAGAAGCAGCTTCTGGCAGTAAATAAGTTCCAGCTCCTGATGGTTATGTCCTATTTATTCTTTGTCATCCTTTCCGGAGTACTTTTCTTTGGCGGATTTGATATGCTGCTTTGCTTTTTCTCCTTATCAACAGCAGCAATGTTTTTGATTCTGGCATCTACATCCACGCACTCACCATTTTCTACCATCGGTACACATCGTGAGCTTGCGCAGATGATGTCCTATGAGCCGATGGTGCTTCTTACGGCAGTAGGCTTTTACCTTGCCACCGGAACCTTCCAGGTAAGTGACATTATTCAGGCAAAGGTTCCTGCAATTGTGTATGCACCGGGATTTTTTATCGGTTTTGTGTTTATTCTTACCATAAAGTTCCGCAAGTCACCCTTTGACCTTAGTACAACCCACCATGCACATCAGGAGGTTGTAAAGGGTGTAACTACGGAAATGGTTGGAATTGAGTATGCAATTACAACACTTACAGAGTGGTATGAGAATGTATTCCTTTTAGCAGTGGTTGGATTATTCTTTATCAACAGTAACCCGATCAGCTATCTGGTGGCAATCATTGCGGTATTTATCGTGTACTTTTTTGAGATTCTGATTGATAATACCTCGGCCCGTGTAAAATGGCAGTTAATGCTGAAAATGGCATGGGGTGTTACCATTGTTGCCGGAGGTTTAAACCTCTTTATCTTAGAGCTTATCAATTTCTAATGGAGGAAAAGAGAAATGAAAAATATTCATAAATCACCTTGGCTTCTCCACTATGATGGATCAAGCTGTAACGGCTGTGACATTGAGGTTTTGGCATGTACCACACCGGTCTACGATGTGGAGCGTTTTGGTGTTGTAAATACAGGTAACCCAATGCATGCAGATATTTTCCTGATTACCGGTGGTATCAACAGCCAGAATGAGGAAGTTGTAAGACAAATTTACGAACAGATGCCAAACCCAAAGGTTGTGGTTGCTGTGGGAACCTGTGCATGTACAGGAGGAATTTTCAAAGAGTGCTACAACATTAAGGGTGGCGTGGATACGGTGATTCCGGTTGATATTTATGTACCCGGATGTGCCGCAAGACCGGAATCCATCATTGATGGTGTGGTAAAGGCCGTAGGTCTTTTCAGAGAAAAGCATTTAAAGGAAAAGGAAGGAGAGAAAGCCTAATGGAAGAACTTCAGAAGGATATCTATAAAATTGAAAAAGTTGAGCTCCTTCCGGTCATCATGGAAAAAAAGAATGACTATTGGCGCTTGCTTCAGATTTGCTGCGCATTTGCAGATGGAAAATATGAGGTTACCTATTCCTTTGCATCAGGCTATGAGATTGCAAACTATCGCCTTGTTGTAGAGAAGGATGAGGAGGTTCCAAGTATTTCCCGTGTTTATAAGGCAGCAATTTTTTATGAAAATGAGATGAAAGAGCTGTTTGGCCTGAATGTGGAACACATGAAAGTGGATTTACAGAACAAGCTGTATCGAATTGACGCAGAGGTTCCATTTATGAAAGAGGAGGACAAATAAATGCCAAAAAGAAGTATTGTCCCATTTGGACCGCAGCACCCGGTTCTTCCGGAGCCAATTCATTTGGACCTTGTGCTGGAAGATGAAAAAGTAATTGAGGCAATTCCTTCCATCGGATATGTTCATCGTGGACTGGAAAGCCTTGTAACCAAAAAAGATTTTAACGAGATGGTGTATGTAACGGAGCGTATCTGCGGAATCTGTTCCTTCATGCATGGAATGGGTTACAGCATGGCAGTGGAAAAGATCATGAACGTAGAGGTTCCACGCCGTGCGGAATATCTTCGTACCATATGGGCTGAGATGTCAAGAATCCACAGCCACTTATTATGGCTTGGACTTCTTGCGGATGCCTTTGGATTTGAGTCTCTTTTCATGCAGTCCTGGAGACTTCGTGAGAAGATTCTTGATATGTTTGAGATTTCTACCGGTGGACGAGTTATTTTTTCCGTAAACAAGATTGGTGGAGTACTTAAGGATATGCCGGCGGATATGTTAAACCAGTTTGTTTCTATCCTGAATGATATGGAGAAGGATCTTCGCGCAACCACAAAGGTATTCTTGGAGGATTACACCGTAAAGAGCCGTCTGGTAGGCGTTGGTATTCTTACAAAGGAAGACGCCATCCGCCGTGGTGCGGTTGGACCGATGATGCGTGCAAGCGGAATCGAAGTGGATATGAGAAAGACTGGCTATGCTGCATATAATGACATTGATTTTGAACTGATCACCAGCAAGGAGTGCGACAGCTATGGACGTTGCTGCGTGCGTATCGATGAGATTTTCCAGTCTATCGAGATTATTCGTCAGGCTGTAAAGAAGATTCCGGATACAGAGCTTTCAGCAACCGTTAAGGGCTTCCCAAACGGAGAGGCATTTGTCCGCTTAGAGCAGCCGAGAGGAGAGGCTTTCTACTATGTACGTGCAAACGGATCAAAATTCTTAGACAGAATGAGAGTCCGCACACCTACCTTTGCAAACCTTCCGGCACTTACCCAGACCTTACAGGGATGCCAGTTTGCCGATGTTCCACTGCTCATCCTTACCATTGATCCATGTATCAGCTGTACAGAAAGATAAGGAGGAACAGATCATGGCACAATTTTTAACATTTACAAAGACGGTAATGAAGAACCTGTTCTCAAAACCGGCGACTACTGCATATCCTGCAGTACCACGGGAATATCCGGAACGTACACGGGGACATGTGGAAATCAATATCGAGGAGTGCATCATGTGCGGAATGTGCATGAGAAGCTGCCCTCCGGGAGCAATTGAGGTTAAGAGAGCTGAAAATACCTGGACTATCAATCGTTTTGACTGTGTCCAGTGCGGATACTGTGTTGAGAAGTGTCCCAAGAAGTGCTTATCCATTGTTCCGGGCTATCAGGAGCCGGGGGATGCGAAGTTTGTAGATTCCGTAGTAAAGCCGGTTGTAGAAAAGCCGGCAGAGGAAGCACCAAAGCCAGCGGCAGAAGTAAAACCGGCAGAGTAGGAGATTAGCAAGTATGCATGAGTATCATAAAGCAGTAGAATGGGTAGAAAAAGCAAATGCTCTTGCGAAAGAGCGGGGAGCATCAAAGGTAACTTCTCTTAAGGTTACCTTTGGAGAGGCATCAGACTATTCACCTGAGGTTGTGAAAAATTACTTCGATGAAGCGGCAGAAGGGACTCCTTGTGAAGGAGCAAAATTTGATGTGACAATTACCCGGTGTATGCTGAAATGCCCAAACTGCAGCAAGCTTTTTGAAAAGAAATTGTTGGAATACAGATGCCCGGACTGTAAAGTGGAGGGAAATCCAACGGATTCCGGCAACGAAGTGGAATTAAACGATATTGTGTGTGAATAAAAAAAGAATCTGCTGTCTGCATGTTCTTTGTATTCCTAACAACATGGAACTCGCAACCTCTTACTCGGAGATTGCGGGTTTTTTGATACCGGGAGTGGCGTACATACCAGTGAATCGATTAATATAACTCCCATTTTACAATTGTGTGTCTGAATGAATTTGCGTATTTGAATCAGAACCCACTCTCGTTTGTAAAAAGCGTAGCGGTACTAAATTCGCAATAAATTGCTCATTAAGTGCCGACGCTTTTTAAACGTTCTGATTCAAATAGCAAAATTCATTCATAGACACACAAAAGTAAAAAGGGAATAATATAATTCGGTATGTATGATTTTTAGGGCGTACATACTGCTCTTTGGAAAAAGAGTATCTGGTATGTAGGTGCATAGGTGGCGTACATACCAATTTTGGAAAAAGTAGTATATGGTATGTAGATTTAAGAGTGGCGTACATACCAATCTTGGGAAAAAGAAAATTTGGTATGTAGGTTTATGAGTGACGTACATATCAAAAAGAGAAAATGGAGAAATTGGTATGTATGCCTAATAGTAGAGTACATACCAAAAGTAAAAAATGATGAAGACGGTATGTATGCCTAGCAGTAGAGTACATACCAAAAGTGAAAAGTACAGAAATAGGTATGTATGAGAAGCAAAAGTAAATCATCAGGAGCAAAATAATTGATATGATCACAAAGAAAATCGTTGTGCAGGGGCTTGTGCAGGGAATCGGATTCCGCCCGTTTGTTGCCAAGCTGTGCGAACAACTTCATATATCAGGCTGGGTAAAAAACACAGACGGCATTGTGACGATTCTTGCGACAGGAGAAGAAGATGCGATTGCTTTGCTTGTGGAAAAATTGCAGAGTGAAGCTCCGACAGGGGCGGTGGTTCTTGATGTTCAGGTGACAGAGTTGAAAATAGCAGAACGACAGGTGACAGAACCGGAAGAAAGCCTTGAAAGAGATGTAATTGTGCATCCGCAGGGAAATCAAAAACAAGAGCACCAAAAGAAAGAGCACCAAAAGCAGGAGCACGAAAATCAGGTGCACCAGAATCAGTTCTCCATCGTTGAAAGTGAGAAGAATGAGGGAAAGAAAAAGGAAAACGACTCCTTCCCACTTCTTCCGGCAGATTTGGCGACCTGCAAACGCTGTGAAGAAGAGCTTCATGATGAAAAAAATCGGAGATTTCGTCATCCCTTTATCAGCTGCACCGCCTGTGGACCAAGGTACAGCATTATAGATGAAATTCCGTATGACCGGGAACATATTATGATGCGTGATTTTGAAATGTGCCCAGCATGTAAGCAGGAATACACGCAAAAGGGAGATATCAGAAGGCATGCGCAGACCATTGCGTGTAAGGATTGCGGGCCAACATTAACATACAAGGAATATGCGGTTCCATTGGATAATTCCATGGAACAGAACAATATATCAGAAGGAACAATTAAGCAAAGACAGATACATAAGACAAAAGAAAACAAGCGTATCATCGAAAAACAAAATGAGGAAGCCCTTACCTATTCGGTGAATCATTTAAAAAAAGGTGGAATTCTTGCAGTCAAGGATATCGGAGGCTATCATCTTGCGGCCAGTCCTTTCGAAGAAGACACCATAAGAAGACTAAGAAACCTGAAAGGAAGAGAAGCAAAGCCTTTTGCGGTCCTGTTTCCGAGTGTAGAATCCGTGGCGGAATACTGCGAATTAGATGAAAAAGAAGAGGAACTGCTTACATCGCCGCCTCGGCCAATCGTGCTTTTGAGAAAGAAAAAGGACGGTAAGAAATTGCATGACCTGGTATGTGGAAGCAGTCCGGATATCGGAGCCATGCTTTGCTGCAATCCGGTCCAGATTATGCTTGCAAAGGCGCTGGGGCCTTTGATTATGACAAGTGCAAATGTGTCCGGGGAACTGATTACCATTGAAAATGAACAGATGGAGAAGTGGCTTTGCAAGGAAAGCATGGCAATACTAAGCCATGACAGAAAAATTGTCACTCCCTTGGATGATTCCATTGTACGTGTTGTGTCAGGGAAAAAGCAGACACTTCGTCGGGCAAGAGGATATGTTCCGGAGCCGGTTCCGTTTCCCTATGATCTGGAAATCTTTGCAGCAGGGGGAGACTTAAAATCCTGCTTTTGTTATACCGGAGGAAAAAGGGCATATCTTAGCCAGCATCTTGGGGATTTGGTGGAAGAAAGCTGCTTTGGGGAATATGAAACGCAGAAAAAGCGTATGGAGCGGCTGTTTGGATTTCATCCTCAGATATTTGTCTGTGACAAGCATCCTGCATATCGCTCCAGAAGCGCGGTATCCGGTGTAGAATCAGAATTATATGCAAATAAAAAAGAGGCACAGGCTGTAAATTCAGAAATGCTGCAATCTGAAACCTCAGAGAGTAGAATCCTCTATGAAATCCAGCATCATAAAGCCCATGTCGCCTCTGTTCTTGCAGAGCATAATCTAAAAGGAAAGGTGCTGGGATTTGCCTTCGACGGAACCGGATACGGCGATGATAAAACCATATGGGGAAGCGAAGTGTTTGTGTGGAATGAGAAGGAAATGAAACGTGTCGCACATCTTGCACCGGTTCTTTTAATCGGTGGAGATGAGGGAGCGAAGAATGCAGATACGATTCTGTATGGATACCTTTGTAATCTGTTAGAGAACCTTGGAAAAGAAGATGAAAGCTTACAGGAAAAGCAAAAAAAATCCTGGATGAAACGGTTAGAAAAGCAGGATATTTTTGAAAAAAGCCGTTTTGACCTTGTGGAGCGTGCAATAAAGTGTAAAATAAATTGTGTGCAGTCTACCTCCATGGGAAGATTGTTTGACGCAGTCAGCGCTTTTCTTGATATCTGCCACTATAACAGCTATGAGGGGCAGGCACCCATTGAATTGGAAAATCTTGCAGCAACAACGAATAGTTATGTCCCGCTTTCTTTTGATATGACCGTAGACAACGAGTCGGGACAGCTTTTGCTGGATGCGACGGGACTGTTTGTCCAAATGGAGGAGGCGCTTTCTAAGGGAAGATCTGTAGCCACCATTGCGAGAGGCTTTTTGTTTGCGGTTTCCGATGCAATTGCAGCGATTGCAGAGAAAATGAATATCGAGCAGATCGCGCTTTCCGGGGGTACATTTTTAAACCAGATTCTTTTGGAGCATGTGACTGCACAGCTAACAGAAAAAGGATTTTTCGTGTATCGAAATGAGCAGGTGCCTCCGGGAGATGGGGGAATCTGTCTCGGACAGGCGTATCTTGCCGCAAAGAAATGTGAGGATAAATAATATGTGTGTAGCAATACCGGGAAAAGTAATTGCATTAGAGGATGGACTTGCAACCGTGGATTTTTCGGGAAATCAGGTCAAGGCCTTTGTGGGACTGGTAAATACAAGGGTGGGCGATTATGTGCTTGTACATGCAGGCTGCGTGATTCAGACCATGAAGCAGCAGGAAGCGGAAGAAATCTTGGAATTGATGGACGGATTTAAGGAATGACATTTGGAGAGATATGTAACTACCTAAGAGAATATGATGGCAAGCCTTTTACCTTTATGGAGGTATGCGGAAGTCATACTGCAGCCATCGCAAAGTTTGGAATCAAGGACGTGTTGTCCGACAAGATCCGTCTGATCAGCGGCCCGGGATGTCCGGTCTGTGTGACACCATCCGCATATATTGATAAGCTGATTGAACTGGCAAAGACACCGGGCTATTGTGTCGTATCCTTTGGGGATATGCTTCGTGTTCCGGGAAGTAAGCAAAGTCTTAGCGAGGCAAAAAGCGAGGGGGCAAAAGCGGTCATGGTGTATTCCCCCATGGATGTGCTAAAGCTTGCGACCGATCATCCGGATACAACCTATGTATTTGCGGCCGTGGGATTTGAGACAACGGCACCGATCTATACCCTTTTCCTTGAGGAAGCAATAAGAAGGAATATCTGTAATGTGAAATTGCTCACATCCCTTAAGACGATGCCGAAGGTTATAGACTGGCTGCTTCTTCACGGGGCAAGCATCGATGGATTTCTGGCTCCGGGACATGTCTGTGCCATTACAGGAAGCGAGTATTTTGACAATCTTGCCAAAAAGCATCAGATTCCTTTTGCCGTATCTGGTTTTGGTGACCGGGAGCTTATTATGGCAATCTATGGACTTTTAAAAATGGCAGAAAACAGAGAGACCTGTGTAAAGAACTTCTACCCGGCTGTCGTGGAAGGAAAAGGAAATGAAATTGCAATAAAAAAGCTGAATACATATTTTTCCGTCAGCAGTGCGGTATGGAGAGGAATGGGTGAAATTGATGGCTCCGGTCTTTTGCTTCGGGAAGAATATCTAAGGTTTGATGCAGGAAGCACCGGACTTACCGAAGATGCAAAAAGAAATAAGGGCTGCTGCTGCGGAAAAATTCTGATGGGGCAGATGGAGCCAAAGGACTGTCCGCTGTTTGGAAAGGTATGCTCACCGGATCATCCTCAGGGAGCCTGCATGGTATCCTACGAGGGAAGCTGTTATCAGTATTATTTGAATCAAAGATAGATGAATAGTTCTCTTTCACACTGGTGTATTTGAATGAATTTGCATATTCCAATCAGAACCCGCTTCCGCTTCATAAAAAGCGTAGCGGTACTAAATTCGCAATGCATTGCTCATTAAGTGCCGACGCTTTTTAAAAGTTCTGATTGGAATAGCAAAATTCATTCATAGACTCACAAATCTAAAATGAGAAATAAGAATAACATGGAGTAATTATGGAACGAATCAGAATGGAGCACGGCAGTGGTGGCCGTGCAACCGGAGAATTAATCGGAGAAATTTTTGAAAAAGCATTTTCCAACGAGACCTTGTCCCAGATGGAGGATGCGGCGGTGGTAGCAGGAAGTGGAAGGATCGCCGTTACAACAGACAGTTTTGTTGTAACTCCTTTGGAATTTCCGGGGGGAGATATCGGGCGGCTTTGCATCTGCGGAACCGTAAATGACCTTTTGATGAGAGGGGCGACCCCGAAATATCTTACCTGTGGGTTTATTTTAGAGGAAGGTGCTGACATTGAGCAGTTAAAGAGAATTGCATCTTCCATGGCCCTTACCGCAAAAGAGGCGGGGGTACAGATTATTGCGGGAGATACAAAGGTAATCGAAGGCTCCGGCGGCGTATACATTAATACCACAGGGGTAGGCTTTGTGCCGGAGAATGTGGATATCAAGGCTTCCAACAGTGCCACGGAGGATGTCATTATTGTGTCCGGAAATCTTGGGGATCATCACGCCACCGTGCTCAGCCAGAGAATGGAAATCAAAAATTCCATAGAAAGTGACAACGCGCCATTGGTGGAGATGGTAGGAAAGCTTTTGAAGGAAAATATCGAGGTTCATGTTCTTCGGGATGTCACCCGGGGCGGCTTGGCAACGGTTCTTAAGGAGCTTGCTCAAAGTAGCGGAAAGGTATTTGAAATCGAAGAGGAAAAGCTTCCGGTTGATCCCCAGGTAAAGGATTTTTGCGGCCTGCTGGGACTGGATCCGTTGTATATGGGAAATGAGGGCAAGCTGGTGGCCATTGTCTCAAAGAAGGATGCAGAACGGGCGCTGGAAATCATCAGAAGTTCTAGGTATGGAGAACACGCGGCGATTGTGGGAAAAGTAAGTGATGGACAGCCGGTAACAGGGATGGAAAAAATAAGTGACGAACAGGCTGAAAATGAGGGTGGCAAAACAATCGGAAAGCTCATCTTAAAAACCCGAATCGGCGGAAGAAGAGTACTTAAGGAGCTGCAGGGCGAAGGACTTCCGAGAATCTGTTAATACTGCCTGCGGCGGATTGGCACAGAAAGGTCTATACATAGAGCATATATGAAAGTAGAAATTGAACTTGTTACGAAGGCGGAGCAGGAAGGCGCAAAAATCAGCACCATGGAGATTACGGAATCCGTGGAACAGGCGAAGCAGCTCTTAGAATGTGATTCGAAGGGTATTCCTGCAGTAAAGGATGAAAAAACATATCTGATTGATCCAAATCAGATTTATTATGCGGAGTCCATAGATAGTAAGTGCTTTATCTATACCAAGGACGACTGCTTTGAAGTAAAGTATAAGCTGTATGAGCTGGAAATGATACTGGACTATCGCTTTTTCCGGTGCTCAAAGTCCATGATCTGTAATGTAAAAAAGATTCGTTTTGTGAAGGCGGAATACAATGCCAAGATGATTGCAACAATGCTAAATGGAGAGGCGATTGTGATTAACCGCAGTTATGTCAAGGAGCTTAAGAAAAGGCTGGGTATGTGATATGAAAAAGGTATTAATGATTTTGGAAGAGGCATTGATGATATCGGTTGGAATGCTGTTTGTCATGGGAATAAACGGATTGGCAGCATATCTGCAGGGAAGGGCGACAGACGGCTGGTTTCCGTGGTATACTCCTTTTTCCATCATCCTAACCGGCTTTTTGAGCGCACTGGCAACGGATATTCTTCCCTATGACAAGGACGTAAGCAAAGCTGTGGCGAGAATCCGCATTGTAATTCATTTTTTCCTGATTTTACTGATTGTCTCAGGAATGGGGTATTTTGCGCACTGGTATCATGATTGGAAGGGATATGCTTACGTGCTGGTATCCTATGTTGTAATCTATATCGCGGTATGGATTTTTATGATGTGCTTACAAAAGCATGAGGAGAATCTAATCAATCAGGTTCTAGAGCAGATGAGTGATGAGGAATAGAGGATGAGGATCAGCTTGGGCTGGTCCTTTTTCAATTACATCATAATAAGTTCAATTTAGTCATTTTGATGAAAATGACTAAATTGAACTTGATTTTAACGAAACTGAGGTATATAATTCAATTAAGTCATAATGAATAGAATGACGAAGTTAAATTCAAAATGAGGTAATTAGAATGAGACAATTTGATTACACGGAAAAATGGAAAAGATTGCTCACGCCAGAGATTGTGCGTTACCTTACAACAATTCATGAATACAAGGGGGAACAGCGCTTGATTGCTGAACACCATGCTGATGTATTGGAAAGTCTTGTTGAGGTGGCTAAGATTCAAAGTACAGAGAGTTCAAATAAAATTGAGGGTATCTATACTTCTGATGAACGTTTGAAAAAGATTGTTTTGGATAAGACAATGCCAAAGACAAGAAATGAGCGTGAGATTGCAGGATACAGGGATGTGCTTAACACAATACACGAGAACTTCCCTCACATTCCAATCCGTGACACATTCATATTACAACTTCATAGAGATTTGTATAAATTTGAGAATGCCGCTAATGGAGGTAGATTTAAAACTGCTGACAATATAATTGAGGAAGAAGATGCAAGTGGTGAAAAGTTTGTTAGATTCAGACCTCTACCTGCATGGGAGACTCCGGAAGCAATTATAAGCCTGTGTACTGCCTATAATGAGGCGATTAACAGAAACGAAGCAGATCCACTTTTAATCATACCAATGTTTATCATTGATTTCTTGTGCATTCATCCATTTAATGATGGAAATGGAAGAATGAGCAGACTGTTGACTTTATTATTGCTATATCAGAATGACTATATTGTTGGTAAATATATTAGTTTGGAAAAACTGATAGAGCGAACAAAAGACAGTTATTATGATGCTCTTCAAGAAAGTTCGAGGGGGTGGAGGGAAGACGAAAATAACTACGAGTCTTTTGTAAAATTTATTTTGGGAATTATTACGGCAGCATACCGAGAATTCTTTGATAGAGCACAAATTGTGGAAGAAAAGAAAGTGCCTAAACCAGATAGGATTGAGGAACTGATAAAGAATCATTTGGGTACAATAACCAAGGCTGAGATTGTTGATGCCACACCGGGAATAAGTACAACGACGGTACAGAGAACATTAACGGATTTGGTTAAGGCAGAAAAGATAATAAAGATTGGAAATGGTCGTTATACAAAGTATAAATGGAACTGGGATAAGGAGAATTAGAAAATGATTACAGGCGAATTAAAAAATAGAATTGACAGCTTATGGGAGATTTTTTGGACCGGCGGTCTTACAAATCCATTAGATGTCATTGAGCAGATGACATATCTTATGTTCATTCATGATTTAGATGTGTCTGATAATACGCATGCAAAAGAAAGTGCTATGCTTGGTCTTCCTTACGAAAGTGTATTTGCAAAAGAGGTAAAGATTGGTGAGAGAACTATTGATGGAACACAACTTAAGTGGTCCGTTTTCAGGGACTATCCAGCTGATAGAATGTATTCTGTAGTGCAGGAAATGGTGTTTCCATTTATTAAGAATTTGCATGCAAATAAAGATAGTGCATTTTCCAAATATATGGATGATGCGATTTTCAAGCTTCCTACACCTTTAATGCTTTCTAAGGTTGTGGATGCAATGGATGATTTATATATACAGATGGCAAAGCTGAATGATTCAGATGCTAGAGGAGATGTATATGAGTATCTTCTTTCAAAACTTGCAACAGCAGGCGTAAATGGTCAGTTTAGAACACCTCGTCATATTATTAAGATGATGGTAGAACTCATGGATCCTAAGGCTGATGATGTTATTTGTGATCCAAGCTGTGGTACAGCTGGGTTCCTAGTAGAATCAGGAGAGTATCTGTGGACTAATAAGAAAGATGAAATCTTCTATGATAAGCAGAAGAAAGACCATTTCATGAATCACATGTTCCATGGCTTTGATATGGATAGAACGATGCTTCGTATTGGTGCTATGAACATGATGAATCATAGAGTAGAAAGTCCATTTATTGAATATAGAGACAGTTTGTCAGATCAGAATCCGGATAAAGACAAATATTCATTGATTCTTGCAAATCCACCTTTCAAGGGAAGTCTTGATGCAGATATCGTATCTGCAGATTTGCTCAAAGTATGTAATACAAAGAAGACAGAACTTCTCTTCTTAGCATTATTTGTTCGTATGCTTAAAGTTGGTGGTAGATGTGCTTGTATCGTTCCTGATGGAGTGTTATTTGGCTCTTCTAAGGCTCATAAGGACATTCGAAAAGAGTTGATTGAGAACCAGAGATTAGAAGCTGTTATTTCAATGCCTTCAGGTGTGTTTAAGCCATATGCCGGAGTATCTACAGGAATTCTTATCTTCACCAAAACTAATTATGGTGGAACTGACAGTGTATGGTTCTATGATATGCAAGCGGATGGATTCAGCTTGGATGATAAGCGTTCTCCTGTGACTGAAAATGATATTCCAGATATTATTGAAAGATTCCGTAAGCGTGATGCTGAGGTAGATAGAAAGCGTACAGACAAGTCCTTCATGGTTTCTAAACAAGAGATTGTTGATAATAGTTATGATCTCAGCATTAACAAGTACAAAGAGGTTGAGTATGTAGCTGTTGAGTATCCTCCAACATCCGAAATTATGGCCAATATCCGTGAAATTGAGATGGAGATTGGGAAAGAAATGGATGAGTTGGAAAACTTATTAAAATTATAGGGAAGGATATACAAAGCCGATAAATTCGGGTTTGTAGGGATGATGTAGATGAAAACTTTTGATGAAATATTTATAGATAAAACAAAATATGGAGTTAAGGTTCAGACATCGGAGTATGGCGAGCAAGGGAAACATATTATTATAGACCAAGGGCAAACTCAAATCGCTGGTTATACAGATTGTGAGGATGGATTATTTGAGGAAGTTCCAGTAGTAATATTTGGTGACCATACTAGAGTGATTAAGTATGTTGAGGATCCATTCTTCCTTGGGGCTGATGGAGTTAAGGTACTTCGCAGCAAAGATAATAATGCTAATTACAAATATTTGTATTATGCATTAAAGAATGCCAAAATTCCTAATACTGGATATAATAGACATTTTAAATGGTTAAAAGAAGTTAAAATCAAATATCCAGATAGAGAGAGACAAGACGAGATTGTTGTAATCCTCGATAAGGTGTCGGATGTTATTCAGAAAAGGCAAAATGAGTTATCTCAATTAGAGGATCTCATCAAAGCCCGATTTGTCGAGTTGTTTGGGGATCCGATGGTAAATCCAAAAGGTTATAAGATTCAGAAATATGGAGAATTATTTGAACTAAATGCTGGAGGGACACCTTCCAAAACTGTGCCAGAATATTGGGAGAATGGCACAATATCATGGATTGGTTCTAATATGTGCCAAAATGTAATTCTGTATGAGAATGATGGAAAGTATATTTCACAAGATGGGTATGACCATTCTTCAGCAAGACTTTTTCCTGTTGATACGGTGTTAATTGCTTTAGTTGGTGCTACCATCGGAAAAACCGCACTACTTAAATTTGAAACTTCAACTAATCAGAACGTACTTGGAGTAAGACATATTGTAGAATCAGGATACAATCCGATGTTTGTATTTTACTATACACAGTTCTTGTACCAGAAATTTATGAATATCGGAGATGGTGGATTTAATATGGCTTCAAAAGGCTTTGTCAGTGAATTGCCTATGTATGACGTTGATTTATCAGTACAGAATGAGTTTGCAACATTTGCTAACAAAATCGACAAATCAAAAGTTGCAGTACAAAGGGCACTAGAAAAAACACAGTTATTGTTTGATAGTTTGATGCAAGATTATTTTGGATAAAGCATTAGGCATGGAAGGAGAAAGAAGGGAAATTTTGATACGGGAGAACGATAAGATTCAATTATACGAAGAACAGCCGATAAGAAGCGCTTGGGATGAAGAAAATGAAGAATGGTATTTTTCAATTATTGATGTGGTGGCAGTACTAACCGATAGCAAAGATGCTAATGCATATTGGAGAAAACTAAAACAAAGGTTAATTGAAGATGGAAATGAAACCGTGACAAATTGTCACGGTTTGAAAATGAAGGCTTCGGATGGAAAACGACGAATGACGGATGTTGCAAATACAGAACAGCTTTTGCGCATCATTCAATCGA
>CAMDYX010000011.1 GCA_945910395.1 uncultured Agathobacter sp.
TTAAGTGCCGACGCTTTTTAAACGTTCTGATTCAAATAGCAAAATTCATTCTCGGCAACACAATTTCGAGGAGGGACTTAATAAGAAGAAATATAAAGGAATATTGTATTCATAGGGTTCCTTTTTTTACTGTATATGCCGAAATATATAAAAAGTATGTAGAAAAAGAATAGAAGGTATTGTCCCAAAGGCATACCAGATATTAGCAGAAAAAATAGGTGGAAAAAAGAATAAAGATATGTAACAATAGGATTAGTATGGAAAACAAGGCATATGGAGGTTTACATGAAGTTTTACTTACACAAAGCAAATCGAAAACGAAGAAGAGTAGTTTCTGCACTTTTGGTAGCATGCATAGTAGCATCGCTTCCGATTGCTGGTGGGCAGAATACATATAATTTGTTGACCGGAAAAATAGAGGCCTTTGCAACAAACTGGACCCAGAAGAAAAACGAGGCCGAACAGCAGAAAAATCAGGTTCAGCAAAATCTGAATAACAAGAAAAATGAGATTAATGGTATGAAACAGGACCAGAAGGAAGTAAACAGCAATATTAATTCTACAAGTGCAAATCTGAACACGATTATTGCCGAGATTGAGGAGACTTCGCAAAAAATCGTAAACAAGCAGGCTGAAATCGATCAGGCAGCACAGGACCTTGCGGTGGCACAGGCAGATGCGGATGCCCAGTATGAGGCAATGAAGCTGCGTATTCAGTTTATGTACGAGCATGATACAGATGATTCCATGTGGGAGGCGCTTCTTGGCTCAGAAGGAATGGCGGAGATGATGACAAGGCTTGAGTATATCTCAGATGTATATGCATCAGACCGTGCCCTGATGGACGCCTATCTGCTTGCGGTTCAGATGGTAGAGGAACGGCAGGAGAAGCTTGCAGCAGATATGGAGGAACTGGTGGATTTACAGGATTCCCTAGAAAACAAAAAGACCTCTTTGCAATCTGCACTCAACAGTCTAAAAAATCAATCTGCAAACATTGAAAAGGAGCTGGCGGATGCGGCAAAGGCTGTTACCAGCTACCAGAACCAGATTAAAAAGCTAGAGGATCTGATCCGTGAATATGAAGCAGCCGCAGCCGGCGTAAACCCGGATGAATATGAGGGCGGAGGAACCGGAAAGGGAGGATTCGGAACGGCAAAATACCTGCAGGATGACAGCTACAATCCGGAATACCGTACAAGCATCGATCCCAATGAGCTGGTAAACTACGCGCTGCAGTTCGTAGGAAACCCTTATGTGTGGGGAGGAAACAGCCTTACAAACGGTATCGACTGCTCCGGCTTTGTAAAGCAGGTTTATGCACATTTTGGAATTTCAACACCAAGATATTCCCAGTCCTTTAAGACCTCCGGTCAGCCGGTATCTTATAACAACATGAAGGTGGGAGATGTGGTTGTATACCCGGGACATGTTGCAATTTATATGGGAAATGGTAAAATTGTAGAGGCACAGTCTTCCAAAACAGGTATTACCAATTATCGTTCTGTCAGATGTCATACCATAACCGGTATTCGAAGATTGTTATAGAAACAGGAGTCTGGAATGACGTTTTCTAAACGTATAAAGGAGTTTCGACAAAGTAGGAAAAAGTATATTGTTACCATTGTTCTTGCAGTAATCGTGATGCTTCTTTCCGGCTATTCCTATTGGCGGGAAAGTGACCGGACAAAGCTTGTTTACAGAGAATCTCTTGATCGGGAGGTCGCAGAAGTAAACGGAGAAAAGCTTACGCTGTCGGATATGGCATTCTATGTGGCCTATGAGGAGAATCAGGTAGAGCAGCAGGCTCTTGCCTATGATGCAGGTGATACGTCAAAGTATTGGAATCTGCACACCAATGGAACCTATGTGCGGATTGCTGCCAGAAATGCCACCATTCAGATGCTGGTGCACGATGAGATTTTTTACCAGATGGCGGTATCGGAAGGCATAGAGCTAAATGAGGAAGAGGAAGAGACGCTCCTTTTGTCCATCCAGGACTTCTGGTATGATCTGGAAAACGAAGGAAAAGAAGAAAAGCTTGGGATAGACAGGCAAACTATTGAGAATGCCCTACGAAAGATGATGTATGCCCAAAAAATGCAGCTGATTTACAGCCAGCTACAGGGAGCATCCTATGAAGACTATGAGTTTTATGCGGATTCCTATCAGGCGTTTGCAAAGACGCAGGATGTAACCATTAATGAAAATGTGCTAAAGCGGATTTCCTTTGGAAATGTCACGTTGGAGCATGATAAGAAAGAAGAATAGAAATGGCAGTAAAAATCGGGAGAAATGATCCCTGCTGGTGCAGGAGCGGTAAGAAGTATAAGGTATGCCATGCGGCATTTGATGATCGGATTGCAAAGATTGCAGCTTCGGGGCACCGGGTACCGTCACACGATATTATAAAAAATGCGGACCAGATTGCCGGAATTAAGGAAAGCGCAAAAATCAATATCGCAGTATTGGACTATATTGAAGAACACATTCATGAAGGAATGAATACTGCTGAAATCGATAAGATCGTATACGATATGACCACCGGAATGGGCGGAATTCCTGCACCCTTGAATTATGAAGGATTTCCATACAGTGTATGTACTTCCGTAAATAATCAGGTGTGCCATGGCTTTCCGTCTGAGAATGTCGTGTTAAAGGATGGAGATATTATCAATGTGGACTGCTCCACCATCTTAAATGGGTATTTTTCCGATTCTTCACGAATGTTCTGCATTGGAAATGTGAGCCCGGAAAAGAAAAAACTGGTGGATGTCACAAAGGAATGCGTATACCTTGGACTGGAAGAAGTAAAGCCCTGGGGATTTCTTGGGGATATGGGTCAGGCAGTTCATGACCATGCCTATAAAAACGGCTACAGCGTTGTCCGGGAAATCGGAGGACATGGAGTCGGATTACAGTTCCATGAGGATCCATGGGTAGGATACAATTCCAAAAGAGGAACCGAGATGTTAATGGTTCCCGGAATGATATTTACGATTGAACCTATGGTGAATATGGGAAAACCGGATATCTTTGTGGACGACGAAAATGATTGGGAAGTATATACGGATGACGGACTTCCTTCTGCACAGTGGGAAATCATGGTGCTTGTTACAGAGGATGGACATGAGGTCCTCTGCTGGTAAAGGAATGCTGCATAAGTTAAAAAGAAACCTCACATTATCGGCTTTTAGCCGATGATGCGGGGACTTTTTTTATCCGGTTTTTGGTTGAAAAAGAAGGCCTGCTATCATAAAATAGTAACTATAGGAGTAGGACATGAAAAAAAAGATTATTACACTATTAAGCAGCTTGCTACTGCTTCTGGCATTTGTTTACTATTTTGTTCCCGATGAACAGATAAATGAATATGCCAAATTGTTCCAAATGGAACAGGCAGAGGTTTCGGAAGCTGCCGAAACGGACCGGGAGACAATAAAGCTTCAGATCCCGGCTTCAACGGGAGAGGATACGAAGATACAGGAATCCCAAAGCCGGGAAGAAACCGAGGGAGGCGTAAGGACAGAAGCAGAGACCGAGGCTGGGGAAAAGAATGCGGCCCTTCTTTCGGAAGTAAAGCTGCCGGGGCATTTGCTGTATTATTACGAAATACTATCCGATGAGGAAAAGAGTCTATACCGGGAATTGTATGCGATTATGGCAGACCATATGGAATATACAAATGTAGGAACTACCGACTCGAAAAGAGTGGGACAGCTTATGGAGTACGTGTTGCTGGATAATCCGGAATTGTTTTATATAGACAGCCTCAAGACTCAGACAACTACGATTGGCTCAAACGTTTCCATGGCGGTTATGGCTGAGGAAAATATGACGGAGAATGAACAGAATACAGCCAAAGCAAACATAGAGAATTACAAAAATGTATGCTTTGCCAATATCCGGTCGGATATGTCGGATTATGAAAAGACGTTATCCATCTATGAGTATGTTGTGACTCATTTGAAGTATATCAAGGGGGCACCCTATAATCAGAGCTTATATTCTGCAGTTTTAGGGGAAAGCGTATGCAGAGGCTATGCATGTGCCTTCAAATATTTATGTGATGAGGCAGGAATTGACTGTATTGTTGTGACGGGAAGCATGCAGGGAGAGAATCATGCCTGGAACATGGTAAGAATAGATGGAATCTGGTGTCAGGTGGATTGTACAGCCGGGGATGATTTGGAGGACGTTGGTTATGCGGTGGATTACAGCTGGTTTGGCGGAAGCGACTCCTATATGCAGGCAACCCATACCTTAAGTGGGGGAGTAACACTTCCTGCTGCGGATTCCATGGCGAATTTTTATTATGTCCGGCAGGGACTTTATTTTGACAGCTACGATTTTGAAAAGCTGTCAGCACTTCTCGGGACGGGATGCAATTTCTCATTCCAATGTGCAAATCAGGCTGTTTACGATCAGTATCAGTACGAAATGTCAAACAGCCAGGATGTTGCGCGGGCCATCGGACAGGGAAAAAGCGTTTCGTATATGGGAAACGGAAACACGTATACCATTTATGTTGAGTTTTAAAAGGAAGAGTAATGAACATTTTTAAGATAAATAAAGAAGAAATGGAAAAAAACGTAATACACGATTTCGATAAAGAGGAACCGGAAGCTACAAAAAGGAGTAAAAATAGGGAGCCTCTGGCAAACTGGGCGATTATTGTTGCAGTCTTAGTATTGGTATCCTTTGCAATTTTATTGGCGGTACTTGCTATTTTAAAGTTTTCGGATAAGAAGGAAGTCGTAAAAGAAGTAACCTATACCATTGAGGAAGTACAGCAGATGCTTGAGGACGAGAATAATAAGTCCTCGACGGCACAGGAAGAGGCAAAAATCCAGGGACGGGAGGAAGCTCTAGAGGAGTTAAAAATATCCCTTATGACCGAAGATTCTGCAATCAAAGCGATTCGTCCCTTCTATCCCGATGAACTGGTGTTGGCTGCAAACGGAGCATATGTGTTTGTTCCAATTGACCGGACACTTTCCATGAATGACCTGGAACAGTCGGGGGTTCAGGCTCTGGAAAATGGGGAATATCAATATGTTAAGGATGGAAATGTAATCTCAAGAAAAGGAATTGATGTATCCTCCCATCAGGGAAAGATCAAATGGGATGAAGTAGCTGCCGATGGCGTGGAATTTGCATTTGTCCGGGCGGTTTACCGGGGATACGGCTCCGCAGGAAAGCTGATGGAGGACGAACGCTTTGATGCAAATATGCAGGGTGCCATGAACAATGGAATCGAAGTCGGCGCCTACGTATTTACTCAGGCAGTAACCGAAGAAGAAGTCCTTGAGGAGGCAAGACTTGCAATTTCTAAGGTCTCAAAATATACCGATGACTGTACCATTGTGGTAGATGTGGAAAAGACAGCAGATGCATCCGGAAGAATGAATGCCCTTACACCGCAGGAGAGGACAAGACTGGTAAAGCTGTTTTGTGAGACGGTGGAAGAAGCCGGGTATAAGCCCATGATCTACTTTAATCTGGAAATGGCAATTTTGATGCTGGATTTGGAAGAGCTGGAGGAGTATGATAAATGGTTTGCCGCATATTCCGATACGCTGTACTACCCATATGATTATGAGATCTGGCAGTACAGCGAAAAAGGAGAAGTCGCAGGAATATCCGGACCGGTAGACCTGGATATCTCAATCGGTAAGCTCAGCGATTAGAGACTGAAGCTGGTTCATGATCTGCTGACGAACCTTAGGATTGCGGAAGTTCGTAGAATGAACGTAACGCAGTAAAAATTCCTGAAATACCTTCACCATATCACTATGCTCTGTATCAAGTGTGATCAGGCCGTCCTTGCAATTTGTAAGGACGGCTTTTTTCGAGTGCTTAATCAGGATTGCGATATAGTCATTTTCATCGTAGGGAATCGGAATCAGATGAAATTTTTCGTAAGTCTCCATGGTCCTTAGAATGTTCTGTAAATGAAGCGCATAGGTCTGCGGCGTATAGAATTCCTTTTCATCCTTTATGATGCTTGGGACTTCTATGCGGACTTTGCCGGAACGGACTTCTTCTGCGGTAGCAATTGGACAGATTTCAATATCTTCGAAAAGCAGAAGGTCCGATTCGATTCTTTCCTTGTGATCGATATAGAAACGGGCAAAATCGGACCGGTAGGAATCATTTGGTCTTTGAGCATAGTCCTTGAGAATAGACATAGGAAGAGTGCTTGGAGGAAGGGAGGTTCTCTTTTGCAGCCGGTCAGACGGAATCGTGCTTAAATGTGCGATGCACCGGTGGGCTTCCTCATGTGTGCGGTAAATCTTCATTGCAGGAATACAGATGTTCAGGTAATCAAGAAAAAATGCAGTGGTCTCCTCTATGGCAAAGGAATTGGTGGATACCAGAGTTGACCGGGAGTTCGGATTGTTGGCAATGCTGGCAGAAAAAAGGCATATTTTACCCGGAATAATGATAAAGGTATGATTAAAGACTCCATCCCGGATCCGAGGATAATAATAGGGCTCCACGTTTCCCGTAATATAGGAAGGAATCCAGTGGAGGAGGTTTTCGTAGGCAACCGATAAGGAGGTATTCAAATCCAGAATATGTATTATGCGCATGCCCTTTTTGGCTAAGAGAATGCGCTTCTCTTCCAACTCAGCAAGAAAAGCGGAATCTTCATAATACCAGGTAGGATTCTCTTCATTGCAGACATAGATGGTCTGAGGCTCATTAAGCTCCAGAGCCTGCTGGTACATGAGCCGGATTGCATTGCGTTTACCCTCGTTTCCATAAAAAACGAATTGCTCCTGTTCCTTGGAAGCGAGGACATCTTTGGAAGAAGAAGGTTTCTTGGTGGAAGCTTTCGGGTCGCCTTCCAGGAAGAGATTCCGGTTAGGGTTAGGAGCCGGAATGGGGGTATCCATTAGCCAGCAGAAAATGGCTTCCGATAATTCTTCTGTGGTCAATTTATTTGAAAATGCCGTATGCCCAATGCCTTCCGATAGTGCTATTCGCTGGGAATTTGAGGTGCAGTGGCGGGCAAAAAAGGAAGCCATGGAGCGTAAGCTTTCAGAATCTCTCGGACGTCCGCGCCGACCGGTTTTCATCTGACTGATACGTGATGGGTCCACATGAAGAAACTCTGCTAATCCTTTGCTGCTTGCACCGGAAACATGCATAAGAAATGTCAATTTTTCTGAGAAAATCATAATATAAAATCCCCTGAAACGTTATAGTATAGTAGTATTATAGTAAAAATGGTCATTTATTACAAGAAAAATGATAATTTAAAATGACCAAAAGAGTCATTGACATTTTAAAAATAGTACTTTTCTCACAACCACCTGTGAGCTATAATGTCCATGTGTCAGAAAATGACACACGTATTAAACCCCTTAATACATTATTTTTACTATCCCCAATAGTAAAAACACCTTCCCACAAAAAAGCAGTCTAACGGCTGCTTTTTTTCAGTTTGCGGGAATATTGGCTATGGAAGTTGGAAGGGAAAGGTGCTACTATAAAAGCAACAACTACGAATAAGGAGAATGGGTATGAGACAGGAAGTTACACTTGGAAGTACCGGCATTACGGTGAATAAGAATGGATTTGGCGCCCTCCCGATTCAGAGGATTGATACAAGGGATGCGGTCTATCTTGCAAGAAAGGCATATGAGGCGGGAATCACGTTTTTCGATACCGCACGATGGTATACGGACAGTGAAGAGAAGCTTGGGGAAGCCTTTGCGGGAATGAGAGAGAAGGTTTTTATTGCAACAAAGACCGGAGCCGCTACGGCAGAGGATTTTTGGAAGGATCTTACGACTTCGCTTACCAACCTTCGCACGGATTATGTTGATATCTACCAATTTCACAATCCATCCTTCTGCCCGAAGCCGGGAGATGGAACCGGTCTCTATGAAGCAATGCTACAGGCAAAGGACCAGGGAAAAATTCGCCATATCGGTATTACCAATCACAGACTTGCCGTTGCAAAGGAAGCCATTTTATCCGGACTGTATGAGACCCTGCAGTTCCCCTTCTGTTATCTTGCCACAGAAAAAGATATGGAGCTGGTTGCGCTTTGCAAAAAAGCAAACATGGGATTTATCGCAATGAAGGCATTGTCCGGAGGCCTGATTACCAATTCGGCCGCAGCCTATGCCTTTGAGGCACAGTTTGACAATGTGCTTCCCATCTGGGGAGTACAAAGAGAAAAGGAATTGGATGAGTTCATCGCCTACATAGATAACCCTCCGGTCATGACGGAAGAAATCAAGGCATTCATTGAAGGGGAGGTAAAGGAGTTAAGCGGAGATTTCTGCAGAGGATGTGGATATTGTATGCCCTGTCCGGCAGGAATCGAGATCAACAACTGTGCAAGAATGTCACTTCTTCTTCGGCGTTCCCCATCCGAGGCACAGCTTGGTGAAGAAGGACAGGCCAAGATGAAAAAGATTGAGGATTGTATGAATTGCGGACATTGTAAAAGCAAATGTCCATATGGACTGGATACACCAAACCTTCTGCGGAAAAATTATGAGGATTACAAACGCGTCCTGGCAGGAGAGGTTTCCGTAAAATAAAAATAGCAGGCTTGCCTGCTATTTTTATTTTACAAATTTTTCAATGGCTTCATTCAAATCTTCCAACGCCTTTTTGTCACCGGTTTCCACGGCATCTACGATACAATAATTGATGTGATCCTCTAAGATGATTTTTCCAATGTTGTTGATTGCGGACTTTACGGCAGCGATCTGAATCAGGACTTCGGAACAATCCCGTTCATTTTCAATCATGGTTTTGATGGACTC
This sequence comes from uncultured Agathobacter sp., assembly GCA_945910395.1. GTDB lineage: Bacteria > Bacillota > Clostridia > Lachnospirales > Lachnospiraceae > Roseburia. The sequence continues at coordinate 8,793 of CAMDYX010000011.1, forward strand.
CATATGTCCGATGGCGCGGTTCATGCGGTTGATTACCGCTTTGGTGTTTTCGTGATGATGAGGGTGGGCACCATCGTGATGGTGATGGTGCTCTCCCTGGCACGTTGTATGTTCGTTACTCATAAAACTCCCCTAGCAATTCCTATTTGTTGGAACGTCTCCAGATGTTCATTTTTTCTGCCTCTGCAATCAGTTCGTCCCGGAAGGAAGGATGAGCGATGCTTATGATAGCCTCTGCTCTTTCCCAGGCAGAAAGACCCTTGATATTTATCATACCGTATTCTGTCACAATATACTGGGTGTTGGCACGGGTATCTGTAACGATGGAACCCTCGGCAAGGGTCGGACGGATGCGGGAATGTAAGTTCCCAGCCTTGTCCGTAAAGGTAGAAGAGCAGCAGATAAAGCTCTTTCCGCCATTTGACAGATAAGCTCCCAACACGAAATCCAGCTGTCCGCCGGCACCGCTGATGTGTTTTGTACCGGAAGACTCAGAGCTGATCTGGCCAAAAAGATCCAAATCCACACAGTTGTTAATGGAGATAAAGTTATCAAGTGCTGCGATGGAACGAATATCATTCGTATAGCTTACAGGTGCGCTCATAAGCTCAGGATTTTCATCCATGTAATCGTACATTTTTTTCGTGCCGGCACCGAAGCCGTATACCTGACGGTAGCGGTCGATATTCTTGTGGGCACCGGTAATTTTTCCGGCCTTTGCAATGTCTACAAAGGCATCAACATACATTTCCGTATGAACGCCAAGGTCCTTCAAATCAGACTCGGCAATCAGAGATCCGACAGCGTTTGGCATTCCGCCGATTCCAAGCTGCAGACATGCACCGTTTGGAATCTGGTCTACAATGAGCTGTGCCACCTTTTTGTCCACATCTGTTGCGGGACCGCCTGCACCAAGCTCTCCGATGGGAGGATTTTCTCCCTCCACAATATATGTAACCTTGGAAATGTGAACTCCGACTTCAGAGCCGCCAAGACAGCGAGGCATATTCTGGTTTACTTCCACAATAATGTAATCTGCTTTTTCACAAACAGCACCGAGGTGGGAAGCATTTGGACCAAAATTAAAATAGCCGTGGGCATCCATCGGAGCAACCTGAAACATAGCAACATTTACTTTTCCTGCGCCGTCTCTATAGTAGCGCGGAAGCTCAGAATAGCGGATTGGGCTATAGAATGAACAGCCCCGGGCAATCATTTTACGCTCGATTCCGGACATATGCCAGGAGTTCCAGGTAAAGTGCTCTCCGGCATCCTCACGCTCAAAAATGGCAAGCGGTTTTAATAAAATACCACCATGTAAGTTGACATCCTTTAATTCATCTGTTCTTTTCGCCAGAGCCTTGTCAAGGGCATCCGGGGTGCCGGTACACCAGCCGTAATCTACCCAGTCGCCGGATTTGACCAGCTTGACGGCTTCATCCGGGCTTACCAGCTTCTGCTTATATTCATCCGTAAAACTCATAATAGCCTCCTTGTTAAAAATTTATCATACTGTGGTTATTATATCATTTCAGATGGTCTGTGGCAACATCCATTCTTCTGCCTGCTTGCGATAATCCGCAGCAGTCTGGCGAAGGGTGGCAACCATGTCGGAGTCCGCAGAAAAATTTCCTCTTGAACCTGCCGGAATCGAAAGAAGAGCCTCCTCCTTTGCATCCGCCCAGCGCTCATATACTTCTGCTAAAGCTGCAAGGGGAATGCCGCCGCCGGCCTCGATATCCAGAGCAGGGGTGGACTCAAAGGCAGCATTGTAATACCACAGGGCTGCCTCATTAAAATCTCCCTTTGACAGATAGTAAGCTCCAAGCTCGCAGCATACTTCACTGCAGCCATTTTGTGCCACATTTTTTAAGGCAATGGAGAAGAAACGGTCTATCTCTCCCTTCTGGCGGTAATAGCGGCAAAGGACACAGGTGGGTTCCTCAGAAGGGGACTGTTGGTACAGGCCTTCAAAGAAGGCTGCGGCATCGCAAAAGTCCTCCTCGGTTCCACATTTTAGCAGCTCCTTTGCATACATGGTTATAATACTCGGAGGCAGGAAGCCGTTTTTCTCATAAGAATGAAGAAAGATAGAAAAATCCCGCTTGCCATGCAGCCCGTGAGGAAGATGCTGGATTTCGATATCGCTGTCATAGATGACAGGATCAAGGCGGACGGTCTCGTGAACCGGATTGATCCAGGTAAAGGTGCGGAGCCTGCGAAACAGCTTTGGGCGGACGTCATAGGCGGAATTCTGTACCGTGTTAAATTCAGAAGGGGTCAGATACTTCATGGTAACAATTTCGATTTCCGGAAGCATAGCGGCCTTTAGCATCAAAAAGCGTTTGCGGTTGGTCTCATCCAGATACTCATCCGCATCCGGTGCATAAATGTATTCCATTGTGGCCTTCGAGAAAGAGAAATTTCTTGCAGCAGCGAAGTCCTCGCACCAGAAGAAATCATATACTTTGTCTGTATACTGTCTGGCAATCTCCTTGGTCCTATCGGTGGAGCCAGTATCTACGATAATAATCTCATCCATAAGCCCCTTTAGGCTGTCTAAGCAGCGGGACAACACCTTTTCCTCGTTTTTTACAATCATGCACAAGCTGATGCTAATCATGCCTTTTCCCCCTTTGAAGCATTTGATTAATTTCATTTTACAACAACCCATAGGGGTTTACAATCGGTATTACTTTAGTACTTTATCATTGAAAGGGGGAAAAAAATATGACATAATTGAACCATGAGTAACTAGTGGAACTATGGTGGAGGTTCCTAATGAATAGAAACATAACTGTTTTATCAAACAAAACAAAAATCGTGCTTAATGTGGGGACGATTTTATATGTACTTATGGTAGGAAACATTGCTGAAATACATATTTCTATTGATAGAGTATATGAAACAAGAATGACACTTCACGAGCTTTCGAAGTTACTTGGCGAGGGCTTTATTAAAGTGAACAGGGGGTGTCTTGTTTCGGTAATGGCCATACATGATATTACGGACAAAATTAACCTATGCAACGGAGAATCCTTGATTTATACGCTGCGAAAGAAAAAGGAAATTATGGATTTGTTCCGGGAAAAACAAAAGAGGATTATTAAAAGCTTTTCGGAGGAGGGGACACCTTTAACCCAAGAAGAATATCACGAGTATTACAAAAGCTTCGACTATATGCCCTTTGCGTTTACAGATATAGAAATAGTGTTTAACGAGGAACAGCATGCGGTAGACTGGGTATTCAGGTATGGAAATGAGAAGCTGGCGGAGATTGAAAAGCTACCACTAGAACAGTTAATAGGGAGCTCCTTCGGAAGTCTGTTTTCCAATATGGATTCCAAATGGCTGAAAAGCTATGAGCGTGCGGTACTTTATGGGGAAACACTAGAGCTCATGGATTATAGTCCTGAGATAGAAAAAAATTTGAAAGTAATTTGTTTTCCAACATTTGCAGGGCATTGCGGTTGTATACTGTTTGATCTTTCAAAACTAAAATTTTCAAAGAATAGTGTCGATTTGTCATTGTTAAATGTCGTTTTATCACAGAATGGTTGAATCAATAAAAAGAGAGTATTAAAATTGTCGCAAAAATGGGTAGGTATGTGCCCAAAACCTAGGAGAATGAAGTAAGAGAGGACGAAAGAATGAGTATATTAGTAAATGTTGCTACGGTAATAGTTGGCATGGGACTAATTTTTTATGTGATAAGACTTGTTGTTAAAAAGCAAATGTCAGAATCGCAGTCTGTCCTATGGATAGTTATCGGTGCTATCGCAATTATTCTTGGCATTTTTCCAGGTCTTATACCATGGATTGCAAGTCTGCTTGGAATCTGGTATGCGCCTTCTGTCCTGCTGCTAGTTGCAACGATTGGTCTGCTTCTTATCTTGTTTAGAAATTCAATTGTGGTATCAGTTCATGAGGATGAAATCCATGAGCTTACCATCCAGATTGCGCTACTGAAGGATGAGAATGAAGCATTAAAAGAAAAAATAAAGGAAATGGAGCGTGAGTAATATCAAAGTATTGGTATGTGGTTCCTATCAGGGAGCTTTTCAAGTAAAACTATGTCAGAGACTAAAAAAGGAAAAGCAGGAGGTGTTTGTACTTTCCAATGATTCCGTAAAGGAGAGGAAGACATCTGCTGTTTTTCAGGACTATCGTTTTCCATATGACAGCGAGAGTGTAATGAATGTCATAAGCAGCATCTCGCCAGATGTGGTTATTTTCTGCGGAGCCCTTGATGCAACCTATGACTGGAAGAAGGGGGTGTCAAAATCTGTAGAATACGTGGCTGGAACTATGAATACGATGACATGTGCGGCAGAAGCAAATGTTAAGAAATTCATATATCTGTCATCACTGGATGTTTTTGCGGGAAATACTGAGAAAGAAATCGGGGAAGAAGAAATCCCAATCCCGACTACGCAACAAGGAAAGTCCATTCTTCAGGGAGAAAAGATATGTCTGGCCGCATCTGACAAGAATGAAGATACAAAAATCGCGGTGGTACGTATGCCACAGGTGTATGGAGTATGCGACAAAAAGGCGGAAAGTAGTATTTGTAACGAACTGGCAAATGCTATCAGCGGAGGCAGCAAGTGGGAATTAAATAGAAGTGAGACTTACCACCTGATGTATTTAGATGACGCTGTGGATGCCGTATATAAGATTCTCATGCAAGAGCAGGAGGATGTGAAGAAGGTATATCATGTTGTTCCTCAAGCAGCAGTTAAACAGGATTTTATTTTAGAAGCCTTTGAAAATTTGATGGATGGGAATGGAGAAATTCCATTAAAGAAAAAGGTGGAAAACGTAAGATTCTCTTCTGCTTCACAACAGGAACTGGGATTTACGGAAAAATATTCCCTTGTGGAAGGATTGGCGCTTTTTTTCAAGCAGTATATCGAATTGCCACAAAAAGCGGAAGTAAAGGAAAGTAAAAAGCAACAGGTAAAAGAACAGACGAAATTGTTTAGGCCTATTTTGGAGACGATACTAGCATTTGTGCTTGTACAGTTGTTTATTACGTTCACAGGTAGTGCAGCATTTCACAATGTGATAGATGTTTACCTGATATATGTTCTGGTAATCGCAGTGGTTTTAGGCGCTGTACCATCAGTTCTGGCAGTAGTATTAAGCATTTTAGGTAAGTATTACATGCTATTTGCAACAAATCTTACTCTATCTGTTTTTACGGACTATACAAATTATCTTTGGATTTTACAGATTTTTTCCCTTGCGGTTTTGACGGGATACCTGAAGGACTGGTATGCAAGGAATGTAGGCGAAATGAAGAGGGAAAATGATTACCTTAAGAAAGAAATTGAGTCTATAAAATCCATCAACGATAGCAATGTGGAAGTAAAAGATGTATTTGAAAAACGTCTCGTTAATTATAAGGACAGTTATGCGAAGGTGTATGACATAATTTCACAGTTGGACGATCTTGAGTCAAAGTCAATTCTATTTAAGGCAGCGAGGGTAGTTGCTGATGTAATGGAGAGTAAGGATGTTGCTGTTTATACATATGAGGCAAAAAGCGGATTTTGCCGTTTGATGGCATCTACATCGGAGTTTGCAAGAAAGAAGGGAAAATCTTTCAGGTTAAGTGACTATGCAGAGGTTTTAGAAAAATTAAACGATAAGCAAATCTACATGAACCGCAAGTTTGAAGAGAATATGCCGATGTTTGCAGCAGGTACTTACAACGGAGATACGCTTGAGGTAGTCATTATGGTCTGGAGCATGGATCTTGTAAATGTAAGTCTTCACCAGAGTAACATGCTTACCATGCTGACAAAACTGATGGAGCGTTCTACTACAAGAGCATTAAGATATATGGAGTCAGTTAAGAACTCAACATATATAGCTGACACAAAGGTTATGGAGGCAAAGGCGTTTGAGGATATGCTGGATATCTACTGTTCCGGTGAGTCAGAAGGGGTATTGGAATACACACTACTGAAGGTTGATTCTTATGAAGAGGAAAAGGAGAAACTGTATGAGGACTTAAGTCATATGACTCGAGGAACAGACTACCTTGGTATTGATTCAGAAGGACAGGTTTATATTCTCCTTACAAACTCAAATGAAGAGGATTCATCCTGGGTTATGAAAAGATGTAGTGAACATAACATAAAGACACAGATTGTTAAGAAAAACAAAGGAAAGACAGCGGAGGAAGTATTCTCTGATAGCAGATTTTGATAGAGCAGGTACAGGGAAGGAACATTTTTATGACGAAATATCAGATTTTTCTTATAATACTGTTGATAAATGCGGTGGTGTCACTTGCTTACATGGTTATAATGGGGATTAAAAAGCAGCTGAAAAAAGGAATCATAGTCGGTGTCATCATGCTTATTCTACCAGTAAGCGGTCCTCTGTTGATATTCTTTTCCTATTTGTTTTTTCTGCTTTTAAAGCATACAAATACTGCTTATATCAACCCGGATGAATTAAGCTTCAGAAAAGAAAAAATAAAAATCATTGAGGGAGACAGCTTACAGAGAGGTATTAACAAGGTACCGATTGAAGAGGCTCTCCTAGAGTCGGATAGCGAAAATACCAGAAGAGTGTTGCTTGATGTATTGAAGGCGGATTTCGAAAGTTCTATTCCTCTGTTAATGAAGGCTATTGAAAATGAAGACAGTGAGGTGTCTCACTATGCATCGGCTGCGATATCGGATGTTCTGTCGAAATTTAAAAAACGTCAGAAAGAAATCGATCAGCAGTATCGTGAACATAAGGAAGATGAAGAACTTTTGACAGCTTATCGAAAATATGTATATAAGTATCTGGCATATCATATTTTCCCGAAGACAGAAGAGACACATTATCTGGAATTGTGTAGCGAGTTGATGGAACAGGCATACAAGCTGGTTTCCTCCATTGAACCGGGAGATTATGAGAACTGGATAAAGTTGTTAGTGGAGTATGATAAGGAAGGGCAGGCTAAGGAATGGCTTAGAAGAATGCAAAAGGCTTATCCGGAAAAACTGCCTACTTATAGGGCAGAGCTGCAATATTGCTATCGATACGATCATCATAATTTCAGAACATGTCTTCAGAAAATTAAAAACTCCCAGATTATGTTGGATGAGGATACGCTGGAGTTGGTAAGATTTTTTCAAATTGTATAAAGAGACAGCAGGGAGAATAGACGTTGTATAGCACAAGAATATTGGAGTTAATACAGATATTTAGTTTATATACCATTTTGGTATTTGGTCTGGCAGAGATTATCGGAAGACCTTTTACACGAGGAAAAGGCTTTGTTTATCGAATCTGCACGGATATAGTGGTGGGTAATTTTTATATCATTAATATGATGTTTTTACTCGCCTATTTAAAATGTCTGTATCAACCCATTATGATTGTGCTTTTTTTGCTTGGTGCAGGGTTGATCCGGCTGTTTACTGACAGAAAACGGGTAACAGATTATTGGAAGCATAAGTATGATATTATCTGTCGGATATTAAAAAAAGAATATGGCAGGAATCTGGTAAGACAAAAGGTATTTGGAAAAACGGTACAAGGTGTAAAAAGCACGATTATTAAGCTGTTTCGGGGAAGGGTATTAGAAGGAATACTGCTTCTACTCGCCATGGCTATTAATGTATATTACTTTAGCTATCAGGCACTAAATTTTGTATCTTATGCTGCACCGGATGTGGAAGTACATCTATACTGGATTCAGTCGCTTGTAGGGGGAGAACTTTTTCCTGCTGGTGTTTATCCGTTCGGAATGCACTGTGTGGGAGCTGCACTTGCACTAATTTTCAATGTTTCAGCTGTTACGGTTGGAAGAATGCTGGGCGTTGTGACTTCCTTTTATCTTATGCTTCTATGCTACCTGCTTGTGAAAACCCTTTGCCGTTTGAAATACGCACCAATTGTTGGATTCTTGATTTATACAATTGCAAATCTTACGGTTGATACCACATATATGAGATATTCTGCGATGATCTCGCAGGAATATGCAATGCTTTTTCTCATACCGATAATGTTTTTCCTTTACCGGTATTTGAATGAAAAGAGGAAACTGGATCTAGTCCTTTTTGGAATGTCATTTTCGTTGACAATAGCAATCCATTTCTATATCACAGCAGTTGCCTGTTTCTTTTTCCTGTCAATTGGAATTGTGTATTTGTATCGGATGATAAAACGGAGAATGCTGGTGCCGATTATTCTTTGCGGGATTATTAGTACTGTTGTTGCCGTCGCACCTTTACTTGTGGGACTTTGCATGGGATATGAGCTGGAACAGTCCTTTATTTATGGAGCTTCGGTAATCATGAACGATTCTGATATGTATGCGGACAGTACCGGAAATACTAGGCTAGAGGAAGAGCCGGAGGAGGAAGAAGTAGAGCAAAAAATAAATTATACCCCCGAATTTATCATTGAAGAATCTGCCAATCAATTGAAAAAGTATGTTTTTAAAGATATACGTTATTTGTGGATTTGTGTGATTCCATTGATACTTGTCTTTGGTGAATGGCTGATACGCTTATGCAAAGGCTCTGTAACAAATCATACGTTAGAATATTTGTCTCAAATGCTATATCTGCTTTTTATTCTGGTAGAGGTATTATTGGATAGATTTGAATTGCCGGTCATTATAGAACCAAAGCGAATGGGGATTTTTATTGCATATATGCTGCCGCTTTTGATGGCAATTCCGTTTGAGATACTATTTATGCTGCTGCAAAAAAAGAAGGTTTGGAAAACAGTATGTAATGTTGTGGCATTAGGGTGTCTAGGTGGTGCCTGTGTTTTCATTATATCAAGTGGGAACTTAAAAGAACTTCCAACAGTATATTATTTTCAGACTACAGGTGCAATGACGGCAACCTGTGATATCATTAAACATTATGATAAATATTCTTGGACGATTGTGTCTCCTGTAAATGAAACAACCCTTACCTACAACAGCGGATATCATTATGAATTGGTGGATTTTGTTACAGAACTGGAAAACTATAAAAAAGGAATGGAACTGTTTATTCCTACAGAATATGTTTTTTTCTATATTGAGAAAATGCCAATTCAACGATATGGATTCTCCTTTTCTGTTGAGGATGAGATTTTAAGAAACAGAGACACAATCAGTATAGAAGACGCCAGGGAAGAGATTGGGAATGACTATAAAAAACCGGATGAGTACTATAAGTACAAACGACCGGAACTGATGTCGAGGATGTACTATTGGGCAAAAGCATACCAAAGTTACTTTCCGGACGAGATGACCGTATTCTATGAGGATGATGAAATAGTGGTGTATCGTCTGAAACAAAATACATATGCCCTAAATAATCTGGCCATTGATTATAGAGAGGAGATGCTGTATGAATGAGAGCAAGGAAAAGAGCAGGGTGTTGATTCTAATCCCTGCATATAATGAAGAAGAAAATATCGGAACTTTTCTGGAATCCATGAGTTGTTCCAAAATTGCGGGAGAGGCAGATATTCTGGTAATCGATGATGCATCGAAGGACCGAACCGCAGAAATTGCCAGAAAACATGGTGTGAAGGTAATCAGCCAGGTCTACAATATGGGCTATGGGGCTGCACTTCAGCTTGGATATAAATATGCGACCAGTCATGGATATGATTATATACTCCAGCTGGATGCAGATGGTCAGCATGATGCCTGCAATTTGGATATCTTGTATGACTGCTTGACGAATAGTAAAAAGGACTGTGATATTATTATCGGCTCCCGCTTTTTAGAGGGAAGTGAAACCTACAAGATGGGAGCAATTAGAGTTTTAAGTATCAAATTCTTCCGTTGTATCATAAAATGGATAGGACATGTCCAGATTACCGATCCTACATCTGGGTTGCAGGGGTTGAATAGAAAAGCCTTTTCCTACTATGCACAATATGGAAAATTTGATTACAGGTACCCGGATATCAATATGATTATGCAAATGCTTTTACGCGGGTTTCGAATTGGAGAGTGTAGAGCATGTATGCACCAGCGGGTAGCAGGAACCTCCATGCATTCCGGAATCTGGAAACCATTTGCATATATGGTATTAATGTCTTTGAGTACGATAGCAGCTATTATCCGAAATAAAGAATAGAAACGAGCAGTAAAATGGGAAAAAAGCCAAAAAAACATTATCGATTGCAAAAGAAACACTTTTTTGCAGTTACGGCGGAAATTATATTCCTTTTTCTAGTATTCCAGCTGATAGGTAATTTCACATTTGTGGAATTTCGGAATCCTTCGGCTTCCTTAAAAGAAAAGATGGGAGATGAGAATCTGATTGAGCTTGCTGAAAAAATGGACGCCGTACCTGACTATGAAACAGACGAACGAATGGAATATGTTGTGATCAGTAAGGATTTCTCCGAAGAGAGCATGGAGGTGTCTTCTGTTCTGGAAACTTTAGAGGGGATGAAGCTGACACATGAATGTGTGTTAATGTCAGAAGCAGAAAATCTAAAGATATGTAGCCTGCCCGATACAGTAAGGGGAATCATTATCTGTGGAGACACAGAGGGTGTGGCACTATCTAAGGAACAAAGGGAAGCGTTGATAGGCAGGGGTATTCACATTATTTATACGCAAATGCCAGGAGCGGAAGGCATCCGGGAAAGCCATTTGGAGTCTCTTCTTGGAATAAGAAAGATGAATGGGATATTAAAACAGAAGGGAATGCGATTTACCGATGAAGTATTTCTTGGCGGCATTCTGGATTTGGAGGAAATAGAGTATCCGCTAGAGGATGTGGAACTGGAAGCTACCTGTAAGGTTTATGCTTATGGTCTAAAGGGTCTGGATGGGGAGGAGGTAGAACGAAATGAGGATCTGCCTCCCATTATGTGGCGCAACAGAGTGGGCCAAAGCAAGGTATTTGTTGTAAACGGCAAGTTTTTTGAGGAGAATAAGGGATATGGAATTTTAACTGCAATATTGACACAAATTTATGGAGACTATTTATATCCGGTTGCAAATGCCTCGGTAATGATATATGACTCAATCCCATATAAAGGTGTTGCAAATGAGGATATGATGAAGGCGCTGTATAGCAGGGATTCCTTACGTTTCCAGACAGACATTTTGATGCCAAATCTGGTAAGCATCTGTAAAAGGCTGGATATTGTTCCTACCTTTTATACCTCTGCAGACAGTACCATGCCGGAAATGGATTATTTCGCACGGTCTGTGCTGGATTTAAAGGGAGAATTGATTTATCTGGAAAACGCATCCGTGAAAGCAATTGATATATCCAATCCGGAAGGAAGAATATGGAATAAGTATCCGGATATTCCGGTTATTGTTTCTGGTTTTAAAAAGAACGATGATGATATGACGAAATTGTATTCCATCGGATCTACTTTCGGAGTTGTGGTACATAAAGTGGATGTGTCTGAAATTGTTAATCCGGAAAATGAAGAGATGAACTGGGTAACGGTTTCAAAAGATTATTCGGAATACATTGCTTACTATAAGGAGGATTTTGCCTCCTTCGAGAGCGTGACTGCACAGGAGGCTTCTATTCGCTACATGGAATATATGCTAATGGAACCATGTATTTCATATGACGGGAATGATATTGTGGTAGATATTGAGAATATGCCCCAAAAAGCAAGCTTTATTCTACGGACTGAAAAAGAAATTATTGAAGCAGAGAATTGCAAATACACAAAACTGTGCAAGGGAGCATATTTAATAGAGACACAGCAGGACCATATCCACATTTCCCTAGAGGATGAAAATGCAGTTTTCCGTGGAGACTTTTAGAGAAATATGAACCAGGCGGGAGGACGGAAAAATGAAGATATGCATGATTATAGAGGGGGCATACCCTTATGTTACAGGAGGCGTTTCAAGCTGGGTGCAACAGGAAATTTTAAGCATGCCGGAGCATGAGTTTATTATTGTGACGCTCGTAACATCAAGAGAAGAAAAGCGGGAGATAAAATATAAGCTTCCTGACAATGTGCTGGAGCTGCATGAGTTTTACCTTCAAGAAGAAGATTACGGAAGATCAAGCAGGAGGAAACATCTTGATAAGAATGAACGAGAGGCCTTCCAGAGCCTGTTTTTCGGAAAAGATGTAAAATGGGAACCGGTTTTTGAATATTTTATGAAGGAAAAAATCTCATTAGATTCATTGATTATGAGTGAAGATTTTTTGAAAATGGCGCGAGAATATTATTGCGCACATTTTGACCGATTGGTATTTTCTGATTTTATCTGGACGATGCGTTCTATCTACTTTCCGCTTTTTTCGGTTATGACTTCCAAACTGCCGGAAGCAGATTTGTATCATTGCCTGTCAACCGGTTATGCAGGAGTTATTGGAAGCATGGGAAAATATTTATTCCATAAACCTCTGCTGATTTCTGAACATGGTATATATACAAGAGAGCGTGAGGAGGAAATAATTAAAGCAAACTGGGTAATGGGTGCGTACAAGGATTTGTGGATAAACCAGTTTAGAAAGTTTTCGGATTGCGCTTATTATTATGCGGATAAGGTTACCTGCCTTTATGAGGGAAACAGAGAACTTCAGGTAGAATTTGGATGTCCGATTGAAAAAACAGTCATTATTCCAAATGGAGTGGATGCAAAAGAATACGAAAATATTCCCCAAAAGGATACAAATGATTCCTATATTAATATCGGAGCAATTTTGCGTGTCACTCCTATTAAGGACGTCAAAACCATGCTTAGTGCTTATGCAATGGCAAAAGAAAAGAATCCAAAACTTAAGCTTTGGATTTTGGGCCCTCTTGACGAAATGCCGGAATATGTGCAGGAATGTAAAGACATGGTTACGTATATGAAAATAGAAGATGTAGTCTTTACTGGCCAGGTAAATGTAAAAGAATATATTGGGAAAATGGACTTCCTTGTGTTAAGTAGTTTGAGCGAGGGACAGCCACTGGTAATTCTGGAGGGATTTGCTGCACACAAACCATTTGTTACAACAAACGTTGGGGATTGCAAAGGCTTAATTTATGGAAATGGCGATGGTTTTGGAGAAGCCGGAATTGTTGTCCCGGTTATGAATACGACGAAGATGTCGGAAGCAATGCTTTTACTTGCAGAACGAGAGGACAGGCGTATCATGATGGGGGAAGCCGGATACCGGCGTGTACTATTGTATGACAAAAAGAAAATCTATGATACATACAGAGAGATTTATGCAGAACTGGGAGGAAAATAGTCATGGCAGGTATAGGGTTTGAATTAAAACGAATATTTAAAAAAGACAGCCTAATTAGTGTTCTTTCCGGTGCGGCATACAGTACAGTAATTGTAATCGGACCGACTATTATTGTTATGGCTACCTTACTCGCATTATATGGAGTACTGGGATATATGGAGGTTATATACACCGATCGGGAACTGCTTTCCTCTACTATATTGTATATATTCATATTTGCTTTATTAATCACAGCACCCATCAATGCAGTAATGTCAAGATATATTGCAGACAGAATATTTGAAGAAGAATATGAGAACATTCTCCCTTCTTTTTATACGGGTTTGGCAATTTCGGAATTGGCAGGGGCTATTGTTGGGATTCCATTTGCAGCTCGTCTGGTGCTTGTGGGTAGGGTAGAGCTTACATTTGTTGCAATCTCTTATCTGTTTTTCATGGAATTGATTGCGGTATTTTACGCATTGACATATCTTACAGCAACAAAAGACTACAAAATTGTTGCGCTTGACTTTTTAATCGGTATGATTGTAGCATTTCTAGTTGCCTTTGTTGCAAATAAACAGTATGATTGTCAGCTGATCTATGCAATACTTGGGGGAATGTGTGTTGGATTTTGGGTGATTGCAATGTTGCAATTTGCGTATATCAGACACTTTTTTTCTGTAAGCAACAGAAACTACAGAGGGTGTTTGTCCTATTTTGGGAATTTCAAACTGCTTTTTTTGGGAACCTTATTTTATACCTTAGGTATCTATGTACATAACTTTGTGTTTTGGGGAATAAGCGGTCACTTAGTGATTGCAGAAAGCTTTTATTCCTATCAGCCTTATGATATGGCCGCGTGCCTTGGTATGTTTACAAATATTTCCGCTATGGTTATTTTTACGGTAATGGCAGAGACAAAATTCCATGACATCTATCAGTCCTATAATGAAGCAATTATCGGAGCAGCGCTAAAGGATATTGAACTTGCCAAGAAGAATATGTTCCGTCTTCTGATTCAACAAATTGGTTATGTGGTTCGTGTACAGGCAATCATATCTGTTATTATTTTCTTGCTGGTTATTATTTTTCTTCCAGACTATGGTTTTAGTGGTCTTGAAATGACCATTTATCCCTCCCTTGCTGCTGCGTTCTTCGGAATTTTTACGATGTATTGTAATATTATCTTTTTGTACTATTTTAATGATGAAACAGGTACATTCTACACGGGATTAATTTTTTTCATTGGGACACTGGTTGGAAGTCTGATTGCTACAAGATTTGAACCGCAGTTTTATGGAATAGGCGCACTATTTGGAGCATTACTTGGATGGACATTCAGCTATTTTAGAATTCGTTATCTGGAAAAGCACTTTGACTATCACATTATGTGCAGTATGCATGTGATCAAACCAAAGCATACCAGGAAGCCGGATTCTGTTGTATATCGAAGAAATGGAGAGAAAGCAGAGTGAGGAAGAAAATGTTTTTACTTGTACTGCTTTGGGTATTTATCGGAGTGTTGATCGGTGGATTTTTGGTGTATCGAAATTATCAGGAAGAGAGAATGGTTACTTTTTCTTATTCCGAAAATGATGAAGATATAGTAAATCCTGCGCGTGGCTTTTATACGCAGATTTATTATAAGGAGCCGGAACGACTGGGAGCCATCAAGGAAGAGGGGCAGAGTTTATGTCTGGTAACCATGAGTTTAAAGGACCACATGGAGGAACCTATACCGGACGAGAAACTGGAGAGACTAAGAACGTTGTTTGAAGAAGCGAGAAAGCAGCAGATAATGTTGCTTTTTCGTGCTGCTTACAGACAGAATGAAGAGTGCGGTGAGCCGGAATTATCCATGATAAAAATCCACATCGAGCAGCTGTCAGAGGTAATTAATGAATATAAGGATGTTGTACTTGTGGTGCAGACAGGAATGGTTGGTCTATGGGGAGAGTGGCATGGAAGCATATACTTAGAAGATGAAGCTGCGTTGAAAACGGAGGCAATGAGGGTTGTGGAATGGTGGCTTGAGGATTTGGATCCTTCTATCAACCTAAATTTGCGGAGACCACTTTTTATTCAAACAGCAATTGAGGAAGGGCTGGATGGAAGTCGGATTGGAATGCATAATGATGCGCTTTTAGCAACAGATAGCGATATGGGGACATATATAGACCGGACCGAAGACCTTGCATGGTGCGAGGAGAACCTAAACGCAAAGGTGAATGGTGGGGAAATGCCCTATGTCAGTGAATATACCGAACCGAAACATGCAGTAGAGGAATTTGAGCAGCTATCACTCATGTATCTGAATGCGTATTACAATGTTGAGGTTCTAGAGGATTGGAAGAACAAGACCCTTTACGGAGAGAATGCACTTGATTATATTAGCAAGCACTTGGGATATCGGTATTCGCTGGAGACACTGGAAACAACGGAAAAAATATATTCCACATCGGATAGCATTCAGATGAAAATCCAGTTAAGAAATAGCGGATTCTCATCCATACAGAGTCGTTTTCGGTTGTATCTGGTGATAAATGATGGGGAAGAGAAGACCTTTATTCCATTGGAAAAAGCAGATGGCACAAAAGAACTCGAAATATATGAGTGTTTTGTAGAATTAACAGAAAAGGAACCTTTTTCAATTGGACTTTGCTATACAGATGCTGTGGATACAAAAGCAGGAAGACTAATGGATTATGCTCATACAGTGCAGTTTGCAAATGATGAGATTTATTTTGAAGAAGGGATAAATTACTTTATAAGCTATCAGTATACAGAGGAAGGAAAGACAGATCTTGTTCCGGTTATAATCAAATAGCAAACGGCTAGGAAGAGGTTAGCAAGGGCGCATGAGGAAAGAGAAAAGGAGAAGCCTAAAACTGAATATTATTGCAAGTATGGCGATTCAGGTTGTCTCACTTTTGGTGAATCTGATTTCCAAGCGTGCCATCCGCATGTATCTGGGCGTTGAATATCTGGGAATACAGAGTATTTATTCAAATTTCTGTGATGTCATGAGCTTTGCTTTTTTTGGAATTGGAACAGCTATGCTGTTTAGTATGTATGGAGCTTTTGCAAGAAATGATGAGGAGGAAATAGCCTCTTTTTATCAGCACTATGATGGAATTTACAAAAAAATATCCCGACTTGTTTTTGTTGGAGGGTTACTTTGTACCCTATTGGCTCTATATACAGTAAATGGAAATGTAAGTGTATTCTATATATGTATTACGTACCTTACTTATATGCTATCTGTTGTGTTGTATAATCGACAACTGGTGCGTAATTATTTTATTCAGGCAGATCAGAGACGCTATGTGGTTGCCTTTGTGACCGGTGGAGTAGATGCAATTGCTCTTTTGGCAGAGGTGTTTATCTTATGCTATTTTAGAAACTATGAGTATTTTTTGATTTGTATTTTAGTAAAAAATCTACTCATAAATTATCTGTTGAAAAAGTACCTGCAAAAAAATTATGCCTACATTTTTGTGCCTGCCAAAGAGCTGGAGGAAAGCGAGAGGAATACAATATTCGTGAATGCGAAGGATATGGTATTGTATCGTTTCGGGAAGGTATTAATCAGTAACACGGACAGCATTTTTATCTCTCGGTTTACCAGTACAATTTTAGCGGGAATCTATTCGAATTATCAGTTTATTATTATGGGAATTCGGAGCGTATTGGGAGCGTTATTTGAAGCAATCAAAGGAAAAGTAGGACATCAGGCGCAGACAGAGAGCTTGGAGGAGCAGTATCAGAATTTTAAAAAATATCTGTGCTTAAACTCATGGCTGATGGGGTGCTCCATTGTATGCTTTTACTTCTTAATAGAAGATTTTATTTATGTATGGATGGGAAAAGTAGATTCACTTGTGCAGAGCATAATAATAATTATACTTGTCAACTACTACATCGATGAATCTCAGATTGCTCTTCGAACTTATCGGGAGACAGCAGGGCTTTTTCACAATATACGGAAAATGATTTTAGTAAAAGGGATTGCAAATATTATCCTTTCCATGATTATGGGAAAGCTTTGGGGAATTGTGGGAGTACTTGCTGCAACAACGATTACTTCAGCCTCAACATTGTTTTGGTATGAACCGAAGATTGTGTACGGATATTTTAAGAAGAGCATTTGGAATGAGGTAATTTATCATATTATCACAGTTATTTTGCTTGTAACATCTTTTGGGATTACTTATCTGGTTTCCCACAATATGACAGGAGCAGGTATTTTATTTTTATTAAGCAAAGGAGCGGTGTGCTTTGTTTCTTCAAATATTGTATACCTTGTATTATGGGGGATTTGGAAGATAAATGGGAGGATGAGGCATGAAGGATAGTTTTTTTGAACAATATCCATATTTGTGTGATACATTTTTTATAAAAAAGAATATCCGAATCGAAGAGAAGGAGGTTGCCGCAGAGGAATTAATTTCACCGTATCGTTTGGATATTATGGCGAAATTATTATGGATAGATGCTTCTGAGGGTAAATTTGATAAAACTGATGCTGACAAATTGTATGAAGCACATTTGTGGGCTTTTTCCAATGGCATGATGATAGAACCGGGGCAATCCGAGAAAAGGGGATTAGACAGTTATTGCACAACCTTCTCTGGGATATGTTCGAAAGTAAGAGAGACACAAAACGAATTAGTGGAAATTGGGAATCCAATACCCGTGGATGGAAAGTATATGGCAATGGATGGGGCACACAGGATAAGTGCGGCCATTTATTATAAAAGGAGGCTACCTATTTACCGGGTATATAAGGTGATTCCCAATAAGTATGATTATCGTTTCTTTCAAAGAAGATATCTGGCTGAAGAATACATTTTGATGATGGTCGAGAAATATGTTCTAATGAGAAACTGCAGATTGTACATAATTGAAAAAAGTAAGATTAGTAGAGATCTTCGCAAGCAAATATATAGAGAATATGCACCTGTCTATATGAAGAAGGTATCGTCGGGAGAATTGCTACTTTTAATTGATTGCGACTGGATGAAAACGTGTGGGAAATCCGATTCGCTTTATAAGTGTCTTGGGGACTGTTATGTAGAGGGGAAAAATGAAATCTCGAGAGAACTGGCGGCATGGAAGGCCAAATTGTTAATTCATGAACGGGGGTACGCATGTAAAAAAAGATTGGGAATCCTACGGGGAATGTGTTGGAATCGTTTTAAGATATGCGTAAAGCGTTTGATGGGACGACCGATTTAATTCATGATAATAGAAACGGAGGGATGGTTATTTTGGATATTAGTTTCATTCTGCCGGTTTATAATGGCGAAAGCTATATTGAGAAAAGTATAGGTTCCATTCTGAAATGGAATCGGGAGCCTAAGATTGAAATATTGGTAATTGATGATGGATCTACGGATGAAACTCTGAATTTTTGCAAAAAAATTGCGGAAACGGATAGAAGAGTTCATCTTTTTTCAATAGAAAATAGTGGACAAAGTATTGCAAGAAATTACGGTATGAAGCAATGTTTTGGGAGGTATATCTACTTTGTTGATGCGGATGACAGGGTAGATGTGGATGAAATTTATCATATGTGGGTTGTTGCCGAACAGGAGAATGTGGATGTTATCATGGGCGGCTATTTTCGTGTAAACGGAGACCATAGTGAACGAATTAGTTTGCCGGGAGAAGGGTTTATGGCAAGAGTGGGCACTTCCGAAGAGCAGGCTCTTTATCATAAAGTAAAGGCAGAAAGTGCATTTGGTTATCTGTGGAATAAATTATACAAAAAGGAATTCCTTGATAAAAACAATTTGCAAATGGATGATATCCGTAAGGTATACATGGAAGATCAGTTATTTAATTTGAAGGTGTGGAGTAAAAATCCAAGCTGGTACTGCTGTGACAAACCGGTTTATTACTATGAGGTTGGTAATGTGTCCACAACAAGAAGAGCAGAACCACAGATACATATGAAAAATCTGGTGATGATAGATGCACTAATAGCCTACTATAGTGAATATCAGATTCTGGAGGAGAATTTGGATGTGCTAATTCCACTTATTATGCGGACTTTTTGCTGGTCTTTGGTTAAAAACATAGAGTATGAAGCAAAAAGTACAGCTAAAATGAGAGAGAGAGCAAAAGCATATATGGATTCTCCAAATGTGCAGAAAGCAATAAAAATACGGGGAGCAGTTAAAATGTTGTGGAAGCTCCCTTCTTTTTTGCAGGCCGTTTTTTATTCAGCCTGTATGGTATTGATTCGTTGGAAGTGGAGCGGATTCGTGGCAGGGTTGTTTTATATGACCTATCCAATCATGAAGAAGTATATTTTTCGTGTTCTAAAGTGAGGAAAAATGGAAGGTACATTTGATATTTTAAACACTACAATAAAAGAAAATTATTATATGGCATGTATTTGGCCAACAGCAGAACCTACCAAAACTGGTGAGGCAGAAATTATTTTAAATCAGGTAGGAAAAGTGATGTATGCACAGGAGGTAATGTTAACCTATCTGGGAATGAAAAACTTTATGACGCAAATATATGGACATCAGGCATGGACAGGTACAATGCATAACCGATTTCGCGGAGTTATGAGCAAAGCAGATGTATGCTATAAAGCGGGAAGGCCAACGAAAACATATGTATTTGAAGCCCAGTCGCTGGATGAAGTAATAGATTTAAAGGAAAGAATTCGACAAATTTACGGAATTGATAAACATTCTATTCACATTTCAGATAATGCAAAAGAAACATATGATATGATACAGCTGCTCTATAACAAAAATTCCGTGGATTTCCTTAATTATGCGCATCCCTATCGATATAGAACGGTATATACCCATATAAAAAGATTAAAAAAATTGCTTCAGGAAAAGAACCTAGAGAAAAAGAGATTTATTTTGGGAATGGATGCGATGATAGAAGTATGTGGGCTTAGAAAGGCAAAATTCCTGGATGGTATTACTGATTATCCGAGTAATAGCCTGGAAGAAGCAGATATCAATATAAATATGAAGCATAGTGCACAAGCTTATGGCATGACGCTTTCGGAATTGTTGTACGATGCAAAGAACTTTTTTTACTTTGAAGAGATGAAGTTTATGACTCCACAATGTGTATTGGAAGCAAAACCGACGGCATTAAATGAGAAAACAAAACATATGCTGGAAAGGTTTGTAAAGCATACGCAAAGCGGAGCAAAACCATATCCGGAATATAGGATTAAGTTACGAAAAATACGAGCAAACTGTATAACTAAGGCAAAGAAACTTATTTGAGTAATAAGAAAGTAGAGAAAATAGATGATAAGCATTATTGTGCCGGTTTATAATGTACAAAAATTTGTGAAGCGATGCGTAGAATCCATCTTGAATCAGACCTATAGTGAAATTGAGCTGATCATTGTGGATGATGGTTCAACAGACGAAAGCGGCAAAATATGCGACGAACTAAAGGAGATGGATAAACGCATTCGCGTCATTCATCAGGAGAACAGAGGGCTTTCCGCAGCTAGAAACAGAGGACTGGTTGAAGCGACGGGAGAGTATATTACTTATATTGATAGTGATGATTACGTGGATACTACGTATTTGGAAGTCCTTTATAAAAATGCTGTTCGTTATCAGGCAGATATTTCTGCGTGCGGCTATCGTCTTGTATGGGAAGACCATACGAAAAGAAGTATAGGGGAGGAGAACAGCGCAGTAAACCAGTATTCTGGTCTTGAAGCGGCACGAGAAATTGTGGCGAATAATAAAAGGAGTATGATAACTGCGTGGGGAAAGCTTTACCACTATAAGTTACGGGAATTTCTGCTTTATCCACAAGGAAGACTTCATGAGGATGAGTTTGTTACATATAAGGTGCTATATCAGGCGAAAAAAGTAGTGGAAACAGCACAGCCACTCTATAACTATTTCCAGCGCGGAAAAAGTATTATGAATAATGGTTACAGCAAAAGACGTCTGGATAAAGTTGTGGCCTTGAAAGAGGCAATTGGTTTCTTTGAAGAAAAACAGGAAACGGAATTGGCAACCTATGCAATTAAAAGGTATCTGCTTAATTTACAAATTGCATGGTACAGAGTGGATAAATATATGCCAGAAGAAAAAGAAATTCTGAAAGAACTGAAGCAGGAATGGAAAACAATATATAGAAATCATAAAGCAACCATTATGGAAAAAAGTTCATTGGTAGACAAAATGTCTATTTTGGTATATGATATCTCGCCCAAAATGTATGGTATAGTAGCGGAAATGGTAAATAAGATATTTCCATATTATTAAAAGTGCATTTGAAAAATATTATATATTGGAAAAAGAGTAGAGATGGAATGAAAAAAGAAGCATTTTTCTCAAAAACAATTGTTGTCTGGATCGGAGCAATGATCTGTTGCGCACTTTGGGGAAGTGCATTTCCCTGCATTAAGCTTGGTTATGCATGGATGAATATAGATGCATCGGATACAGCGAGCCAGATTTTATACGCGGGATGCCGTTTTACGCTGGCAGGAATACTGACTATTCTATTAGGAAGTGTTCTTAACAAAGGATTGCTGGTCCCCAAAAAACAGGCGATTCCAAAAATCGTATGGCTTTCGCTTCTTCAGACCGTCATTCAGTATCTGTTTTTTTACATTGGACTTGCTCATACAAGTGGAGTAAAGGCATCTATCATTGAAGGTGTAAATGTGTTTGTGGCCATTCTTGTAGCAGGGCTAATTTTCAAACAGGAGAAGGTTACGGCAAGAAAAATGGTTGGCTGCCTTGTGGGATTTGCAGGAGTTGTGTTGGTAAATCTGACCGGAGGAGGGATGGATGTCTCCTTCCATTTTAATGGTGAGGGATTTATTTTCTTATCCACAGTAGCTTATGCGTTTTCCTCCGTGTTTCTGAAACGATATTCAAGAACAGAAAATCCGGTTATGCTAAGCGGATACCAGTTTGTGGCAGGTGGAATCGTAATGATCATCGCAGGACTGTTATTTGGCGGAAATCTATCGACTTTTTCAATGGCAGCAGTTGGAATGCTCCTTTGGCTTGCGGTGGTTTCCGCGGTCGCTTATTCACTGTGGGGAATCCTGTTAAAATATAATCCTGTTTCCAAGGTGGCGGTATTTGGCTTTATGAATCCGGTATTTGGTGTAATACTGTCGGCATTTCTGTTAAGGGAAACAGATGCCCTTGGAATCAGCGCTATCGTGGCGTTAGTACTGGTATGCGTAGGAATCTATACGGTGAACCGGCCGGAAAAGGAACAGAAGAAAATTGAGGTATAGGCATGGAAAATCACACAATTGTAACACTTAAAAAAGGCGAAGGGCGCACCATCAAGGCAGGTGGAGCCTGGATATTTGATAATGAGATTGATACCATTGCGGGGACCTTTAAAAATGGAGATGTGGTGGTTGTAAGGGATTTTGACGGATACCCCATGGGAAAAGGTTTTATCAATCAGAATTCGAAAATCAGAATCCGCATGCTGACACGAAAAGCCGAACAAAATATAGATGAGAGCTTTTTTGCCATGCGGGTCAAGAATGCATGGGAGTACCGGAAAAAAGTGATGCATGGCGGAAATGCAGGGGAGTACACGGATTTGAATTGCTGCCGCGTCATCTTTGGGGAGGCTGATTTTTTGCCGGGACTTACGGTAGATAAGTATGCAGATGTTCTGGTGGTGGAATGTCTTGCTCTGGGGATGGAGCAATTCAAAAACCAAATTCTATCACAGCTTGTTGCATACATGAAGGAGGATGGAATTGACATTCGCCTGGTATACGAAAGAAGTGATGCAAGGGAGCGCGACAAGGAAGGGTTACCGCGATATAAGGGGGTAATCTGGAGCGCAGATGAGACTCTTATGGCAAGACAGGGATTCAATGATTTTGGAAAGGAAAAGGATTGTCCGATTCCGGAGGTGGAAATTGTAGAAAATGGCGTCCATTATCTGGTGGATGTGGTAAGCGGACAAAAGACAGGATTTTTCTTAGATCAGAAATACAATCGTCTGGCCATGCAGCGTATCTGCAAGCCGCAGCCGGGGCAGAGCATGAGAGTGTTAGACTGTTTTACACATATGGGAACCTTCGCCCTTAACGCAGGAATTGCAGGAGCAACCGATGTAACCGGCCTTGACATTTCCGAGTTCGCCATACAGCAGGCAACGGAAAATGCAAAGAGGAATGGTCTTTCCGATAGGGTGAAATTTTGCTGTGCGAATGTTTTGGATGAGCTTCCAAAGCTGGCTGCTGCGGGAGAAAAATATGATGTGGTGATTCTTGATCCGCCTGCATTTACCAAATCCAGAGAGGCAACAAAGAATGCAATCAAGGGGTATCGTGAAATCAACATGAAGGGGCTTAGGCTCGTAAAGGATGGCGGGTATTTTGCCACCTGTTCCTGTTCGCATTTTATGACCCAGGAGCTTTTGGAAAAAACGGTAAAGGAGGCAGCCAAGGCTGTCCACAAGCGTCTTCGTCAGATTGAATTCCGTACACAGGGACCGGATCATCCGATTCTTTGGGCAAATTCCTCCAATGTGCCGGAAAGCTATTATCTTAAGTTCTATATTTTTCAAGTTGTTGATGAGAAGTAAGGACTGGGAAATGGCAGGAATGCTTGATTTATAAGGGATTGGAGGCATTTGGTACTTGTTTGGAATACCTCGTAAAGTATCGCAAAATATCACAAAACAGTGATTCAAAGTGGTAAGAAAAGTGGTAAGTCTGAGTGGTAAGCACCTGAAATGTAACGAGTGGTAAACTTGTGGGGAAAACGGTATGTTCTATTTGGATGATAACGGGAAACTAACCGCTGACTAACGAAGAACTAACCATGTGTATCTTTCTTTTTTAAATAAGAAATGATATTATTATCATGGAAATAATGAGCAGAGAGTGATCGAGAAAATTCGGTTGCTCTTTTTTGCCTAAAGGGAAAAAAGAAATGGAACCTACAATGAGAGAAAAAGAGATGCTTGTAATTTTTGGTTGTGAAAATCGAAAATTAACGCAAGAACGATTGGATTAGCATGTATTTGTTTTATAGATGTTTTGTCAAAGATAGTAGCAAATAGTTTACGGAATAAAATCAACAGTATACCTTGGAGCAAGTGGTATATTAAAATGTACCATTAAGCGATGGTGGCTATGTCACGTGATTTGATTATTGGTTTACAAGTTAACATTTATTAAAAATAAAAGAATTTCCTATTGGATATTTGAACATGTTATAGAAATATAGGGTTAGATAGCGTGGATAATTGTGTTGCATTTGTTCCACGTGGCTAGTATAATTTGAGTGGAGGTATAAACAATGGATAAAGAGAATAAGACCTATTCTATGAGTATACGAGTCAGTGAAGATGAATTGGCAAAACTCAAACAAGCTGCTAGATTGGAAGCATATGCTTCTTATAGTGAATTTGTGAGAAGAACAGCGCTGATAGAGGCCTCAAAAATAATAAATAAAACAGAGAAAGAAGGAAGAGAAAATTAGTACATTATATAAAAAATATCAAAATAATAGAGATGTTATTTCATTCTTTTCCGGTGCAATGGGGCTTGATATTGGCTTGAGTAAGGCGGGGTTAAATGTTGTAATAGGACAAGATTTTGAGCCTGCATGTGTTGAAACAATGAAAGCAAATGGTCACAAGGTGCTTGGTGGAGATATTAGGAATATTGAACCAGAGACTATGTTGCAATTGTCAGGATTGCACAAAGGAGAACCATTTTTAATTTGCGGGGGACCTCCCTGTCAACCCTTTTCTACAGCTGGAAAAAGGCTAGGAATAAATGATCCTCGTGGTAGTTTATTTATGGATTACATTCGAATGATAGATTATATTCGACCTCGATTTTTTATAATGGAAAATGTAAAGGGGATTATGTCAGCTCCTTTAAAGCATGTTACGGCAACTGAGTACGATAAAAATGATCCGAAACAAAAACTTGGTACGGTTTTAGACGTAATATTGGCTGAATTTGATAAACTTGGATATAAGACGGTATATGGAATTTTAGATGCAGTAAATTATGGTGTTCCGCAATTTCGAGAACGTTTTGTGTTAATTGGAAGTCGAGATAATGAAGATATTTTTTTGCCATTTCCAACGCATTTTCAAATGCACCAAAATCCAGAGTATAGATGGAAAACAGTTGGGGAAGCAATAAAAGATTTAGAGGAAAATCCAGGAGAATATTCAAAATTAAGTGGAGATAGAAAGAAATATATTCATTTGATTCCAGAAGGAGGAAATTGGAGAGATTTACCCGCTGAATTAATTCCTTTAGCAATGGGTGGAGCATATAAATCAGGGGGAGGAAAAGTCGGGTTTTATCGTAGATTATCATATTCGCAACCCGCACCTACTATTACAACAGCACCAGCTCAAAAAGCAACAATGTTGTGCCATCCAAATCAAGATCGTCCATTAAGTGTTAAAGAATATGCTAGGATTCAGCAATTTCCAGATGATTGGATTTTTATAGGAACTGTAGCTGCAAAGTATAAGCAGATAGGAAACGCTGTCCCAGTAGGATTGGCAAAAGCGATAGGTCAGGCAATAATTGCAACGGCGGATAAGACTTCAACCATTCAAACTAAGCGCTTTAGGGGAACCAGTGTACACAATAAAATAAAAAATGCTATGGAATTAGGAGGTAGTGATGGAACCGATTAATAAGAATTATGATGAAGATGATGTTAAAGCTGCGATTGCAAAAGCATTGGAGAATTTTTATGGCTCTCTTATTGCGAAAATAGATGCAATCAATATTAAAGACATAATGAAATCTAAGAATCCATATTTATATCGAGCTAAATCAATGCAAACATCCGCAGAAATAATAGATTCGATATTACAGGCATTTGTAAGCTCAAGCGAAGAGACAATATTTGGTAATTGCTTTTTTGAACCGATTGCAATTGCCGCTTCGGGAGGAAGCAAATCAGCTACCCGTGGTGTTGACATAGAATTATATGATGCAGACAGTAATACGAAATATTTTGTTGCTGTAAAAAGTGGAACATCAATATTTAACGCTGATAGCATGAAGAAGCAAGGAGAAAACTTTGCAGAAGCACAAAGAACTTTAAGGACATCTGGGGGAAGGACTGGATTTGAAGCAATAGTTGGATATGCATATGGAACCAAAACGGAATCTGGAAGAGGCAAGGCAAAAATATATGAAGAAGTTGCTGGTGAAGAATTTTGGGAAACTATAACTGGCGATAAAAATTTCTATACAAAAATAATTTCTTTTATGGATACACTTCCTGAAAAGTACATAGATGATTATAAAGAAAGTTATGCAAGGGCTTCGAATAGACTGATAAGAGATTTTTCAATTGAATTTTGCAATCCTGATGGAACAATAAATTGGGAAAAATTGGTGGATTATAATTCAGGAAGTCCGAGAAGAAAGTCAAGAGAAGAGATATTAAATAATGCATTGAATATCTACAACTGGATGAACAGCAATCCAATGATTTCTCAGAAAAAATTGCAGGAGGAAACTTCTCTTGGAGCGGCTTCAATTAAGCGTGCGATAGCCTATTTGACAACTTTAGGAATTGTAAGTAAAGGAAATGGCAAGAACAAAAAAGGATGGACGATTAATGCACCTTTTAGTGTAGATGAGAGCTATTTTGATTAATAATACAATATATGATAAGAAGGGGGAATTTAATGAAGATTATTTTTTCATCAATTAAAAATTCTGGTATATTTGAAGACGATTTTTTACATCTTTCAGAACAGAAAGGAACCATTGAGTTTAAGCGTATGCAAACGGCTGGTGGAATTGCTGTTATTTATGCCCCTAATGGAACTGGAAAATCAAGCTTGGCTAATCTGTTATCCACAGAAGTATCTGACGAAAACGCTTTTTTTAATGCCGTTGACGAGCATGGAAATACAATTACACCAGAATCCGGAAAATTTCATGTGATACAGGATCAAATTAATAGAAATGTTATTCGAGGAGAAACTACTGACTACTTAATCGGCGCACAAATTCGTAGGGAATATGAGTTAAGGAACCAAATCAATTTAATATTTAAAAATGCGTATGAAAAACTTGCTTCAAAATATAAAACTGAGTATAAGGTTTCAAAGGTTAAGGATTGCCTTTTAGAACATATATCGTCTCTGCAAGATCAGGTTCATCAGGTGGCTTATGGGTATATTCGTAGTATTGTAAATGTAAAAGAGCATGGAAAGGATATCGATAGGACAGAATTTGTTACATTTGTTCGTAATGATGAAAATAAGCCAGCTGTTACAGAACTTAATCCTGAAAAAAGAGAATTTGTAATCGCTGATTTATCAAAAGCAAAAGTATTAGAAAAAATTCTCTCGATCAACCCTAGTGAAATTATAACAGATGCAAATGTTGTTTTGATTGAGCAACATGATGATGCAATTGAGATATTGAATAAATATCATTCGCTTGATAGCTGTATTGTTTGTGACAATGCCTCATTTAACGGAGATGCACTTCTTGAAAGAAAAAAGGAGAATAGAAAAAATATCTACGAGAATCTTGATAAAAAGACAAAAGATATTCTTGAAAAAATAGTATGCGATAGTTCATTGATCGGATTAGATCCTTTTGATATCAAAAAAATTGTTGGTGCATTTATTGCTGGCGAGAATACAACAGGGATAATTCAATTGCAACAAGAAATTATCTTATATGTTAATAACATAGGCAATGAAATGGTTAATGAATTATGTCATAGCTTTGATGGCACTAGACTATTTGATATTTTCGACGAATATGCACAATTAGTCGAAACGCAACCAGAACTTGACACGGAAGAACTCTTATTTATTGAAAATGTGATAAATGAGAATATTGGAAAAGATATTACAATTGTCAGGGATGAAGATAATGATAGAAATTACAAATTGAAATTAGGAGATAAGGACTTGCTTGGCACAGATCGTAAGGAAATGGAACTTAGTACAGGTGAACAAAATTTCATTTCGTTGGCATTTGAGTTGCTTTTAGCAAGACACTCTGATAAAGAATACATTGTCATGGATGATCCTATTTCAAGTTTTGATTCTGTATACAAGAACAAAATTGCCTTCTGCATTATTAAGTTTCTGGAAAAAAAGAAACAGATTATTCTGACTCATAATACAGATTTAATCCGATTATTAGATGTTCAGCTTAATAATTGTTTTAATCTCTATATTTTGAATAATGTGTATGAGGGAGAAAATGGATTTATTTCTGTCTCTGGGCGGGAAAAGGAACTGTTAATTAATCTTCATCATTTAATATCTGTTTTTCAGAATAAAAATAATGAATTAAAGAATGCTATTCATAATAAAAGGCAGTTTCTTATGGCGATGATTCCATTTATACGTGGATATGCCCATATATGTTTGGATCCGGAGGATTATTATGGAGCATTATCTACTATTATGCATGGATATGGTACTGATAGTTTAGATGTCGTTCCAATTTATAATAAATTTTTCGGAGATGTTTTTGAAGGTCAGGAAATCATTGGAGTAACTGATATTCTAGAAATAGATTGTAGCAATTTAGATATATTGGATAAAACATGTTTTCCGTTACTCTCAGATACGTTAGAACAGACGCTTGTATACTACCACCTTCGTATGAAAGTAGAAAAGGAGTTAGTTGATATTTTTAATCTTCATCCGAATGATATGACGATGCTAAATCAAATAATACAACAAGCATTTAGATGTCAAGATACTACTGATCCAAACTATGAGCGAATGAGAGAGTTCCGTGTATTTTTTACAAGCAGAAAAACGCTTCTTAATGAGTTTAATCATTTTGAAGGGAATATGAATATATTTCAGCCTGCAATTGATATAACCAAATCTGCACTTCAAAAAGAGATAACGGAAATTGAGGCAAAATTGATAGAAATTAGGAATTGGACGAGTTAATAGTGCTTTTTAATAGGCAAATTTGTTTAGTGGGGTAAAGTCCCATAGTCCGTCCAGGGCGACAGCCTTGGCCCATAGATGTGTTGTGACACATCGTATTGGGTTATTATCTGTCACGCTTCGCTCAGATATAGCAGCTTTGCTGCAAAAAACAAGATGAGGTTTATAAAGAAATCAGCAGGGGCTGAAAAAAGGAATCGAGAAATCGGTTCCTTTTTTTGTGCCCGGAAAAGGAGAAAATTAAAATGGAAAAGAAAAAAGTGAGGGCAACCAGAACCAATGGACGTAAAGACAGTAATGGTGTATTCAAGGCAGGTCACAATGACCGGTCATTTAATCTTGAAAATGCAGAGCATGTTGATGCTGATAGGAGTAAATGGAATGTTTACTGGGATTATCTGCAGGGATATAACCTTGCGGATGAAAATGGAGTTCGGCCGGAAAGAAAATATTTGTTTGATGAAGTTGAATATCATTATTATTATGAAAAATTTGGGGATTCCATAGAGGCACAAAATGAGCGGCATGAGAAATCCAGACACACGGAAAGAATCCGAAGTGTTCGTCAGATAATGGAGGATTCTCGTACTTGTCCGGAAGAGACAATTTATCAACTTGGAACAAAAGATGGCTATGAAAATCCTGCAGTCTTTGCTAAAGTGGCGGCGGAACTATTTGAGGTGATACAGGAGAAATATGGCGCACATATGCAGATTCTTGATTGGGCTTTACATATGGATGAGGCAACGCCTCACATCCATGAGCGTCATGTTTTCTTTGCTGATGATGGCTATGGCATGAACTTTCCCAAGCAGGAGAAAGCCTGCGAAGCACTGGGATTCCATCCACCGAAACCGGATAAAAAGAAAAGCAAGACAAATAATTGTAAAGTGAGTTTTGATGAAGAAATCAGGCGGTTGTACATTGAGATAGCAGAAAAGTATGGTGTGGTAATTGAGAAAGACCCTATGACGGGGAAAAAACATTTAGAGAAAAATGATTTTATTATAGTCAAGCAGGAAGCAGAAATAGAGAGGCAAAAGAACCAATTGGAGGAACTTACATTAAAACTCAATGATATTGATACGCTGGCTCAGGAAGTGGCTGAGAAGGCTTATGAGAGAGCATGTGAGGTGGTTACAGAAACGGCGAGGGCGGAAACAATTCGTGATGATATTTCTACTGTGGAAAGTATGAGAGACCGATTGACCGGAGAAAACTCTTCTTTAACAAAAGGACAGAAGAATTTTTCAAAAAACATATTGAATCGTTTGGTTGATGTACTTTCTAAGAAATCAAAGGAAATCGCCGTAACCCTTTCACAGAAGTTGTTGTCTCCGGCAATCAAGAAGAAAAACGAGAAAGAGGTTGCTTCCGTGGCATGCGCATCTATAAAAATGAAACTGGCTGAGATGAAAGAAAAGGCTGATCAGAAAACTGACAATCACAAACAGCCCGGGAAAACAGAAAGAGAGGTACGTTGATGGATGTATTTCGTGTTGTGAAAGATAATGTCACAGCCAGACAGGTGGCGGAACATTATGGTATGAAAGTCGGCCGAAATGGGATGGTGTGTTGTCCGTTTCATGATGACAAGCATCCCAGTATGAAAATTGATAAAAGATACTATTGCTTTGGATGTGGGGAAAAGGGTGATGCGATAGAGTTTGTCGGCAAGTATTTTGGTACGACATCAAAAGATGCTGCCATGAAAATCGCAGATGATTTTGGTCTGGACTATAAAATTGAGAAGTACAAGCCACCACAAGAGCCGTTAAGACCAAAAAAATCATTGGAACAGGAATTTCGGGAGGCACAGGATTATTGTTTCAAAGGTCTATCAGATTATTTGCATTTATTAAAAGAATGGAAAATTAAATATGCACCTAAGAGTATGGATGAGGAATGGCATCCACTCTTCTGCGAAGCCCTGGACAACATTGACCAGACGGAGTATCTGTTGGATACCCTGTTAAATGGTGATGTTCGTGACAGAGCTTTTTTAGTACAAAATCAGGGAAAGAAGGTAAAAAGTATTCATGAACGAATTAGAGAATTTAACAATAGCAGAGAGAAAAGCATTACAAGAGGCTCTGGAAGAGAACAAAGCACCTATGAGCGTGGATGAGGTTAGGGATATGCTGCTCAGAACAGAGAAGGGAGCTGTAAAGAGTACGATTGGAAATTGCCTGATGGTTCTTCAGAATGACCCTTATCTTGCCGGGGCATTAGCCTATAATCTTCTGGC
This sequence comes from uncultured Agathobacter sp., assembly GCA_945910395.1. Taxonomy (GTDB): domain Bacteria; phylum Bacillota; class Clostridia; order Lachnospirales; family Lachnospiraceae; genus Roseburia. The sequence continues at coordinate 40,155 of CAMDYX010000011.1, forward strand.
TGCAAAAACATATATTGTAAAACCACTCTGGTACAAGAGACCGGAAGGAAATGCATTGAATGATACGGATCTGGCATATATCCGATTGTATATGGAAAGCAATTATGGGCTTACATGCGAGAAGAAAATAGAAGATGCAGTTACATTGGCAGGACATGAAAACGCATTTCATCCGGTTAGGGATTATCTTACGAGCCTTATCTGGGATGGAAAAGAGCGGATTAGGTATTGCCTGCACCATTTTCTGGGAGCTGACATTGATGAGTTTAATTATGAAGTATTCAAATTATTTCTGCTGGGAGCTATTCACCGGGCATTTCATCCGGGATGTAAATTTGATGTTATGCTTTGCTTGGTAGGTGGACAAGGGGCGGGCAAGAGTACATTCTTTCGTTTTCTTGCTATAAAGGACGAATGGTTCTCGGATGATTTGCGAAAATTGGATGATGATAGTGTCTTTGAAAAGCTGCAGGGATACTGGATTATTGAAATGTCAGAGATGATCGCTACTGCAAATGCAAAAAGCATTGAAGAAATAAAGTCTTTTCTGAGCAGACAGAAGGAAAACTATCGCATCAGATATGATAAGTTTGCATCAGACAGATTGCGGCAGTGTGTGTTTGGCGGAACATCCAATACGATGGATTTTCTGCCATTGGACAGATCAGGGAATAGGCGATTCCTGCCAATCCTCGTAAAAACAGAAGAGGCAGAGGTGCATATTCTGGCAAATGAAACTGAGTCGAGAGCATATATGGAACAGGTATGGGCAGAGGCTATGGAAATTTATCGTGGTGGACAGTGGGAGCTAAAATTGCCATCAGGTATACAGAAAATGCTTAAAGATAGGCAACAAGATTTTATGCCGGAAGACACCAAGGCCGGTACCATTCAGGAATTCCTTGATTCCTACAAGGGGAATACCGTTTGTTCCAAGTTGTTGTATAAGGAGGCTTTAAATCATCCATATAATGATCCGAAACATTGGGAGCTTCGTGAAATATGTGACATTATGAATCAGAGTATTGTTGGGTGGAAATATTTTTCCAATCCGAGAACATTTGCCGGGTATGGGCGCCAGCGCGGATGGGAACGGGATACTTCGGCAACAAAGTCGGACAACAATGAGAATAATTCACAGGAGAATTTATTTGATGGATTTATCAAGGTGGAAAATCAGGAGAACGTGCCGTTCAAATAGGTTTTTGTTGTTGGCTGTGTGTATCGTGTGTTGTAGGAATGTTGCCTGGTAAAAGCCTTATTTATTAGGCTTTTCTATATTTTGGCAACAGAAACAACAATAAAAATATAAAAAGAATAGTAGGAAAATAACATATAATTTTGGTAAGAAAAGTTTGATGAGCCTTGTTGCAGTATTTTGTTGCAGGGCATTTTCATACAGGTCGGGGAGGACGAATTGAAGAATAGAGTAAAAGAAAAGGAAATTATACCAGCGTTACTGAATATAAAGGAATTTTGTGAATATCTTGGAATCGGGGAGACAAAAGCCCGGGAATTGCTTCATGATCCGGGGAATGGTTTCACTGTGAGGATAGGAAATCGGTTGTATGCTCACAGGGGAAAAGTGGATCAGTGGCTGTTAAAACAGCTTGTTGTCTGAAATTTGCAGAATTATTATTTGAAAAGGCATAGAAAAAGAATAGTAAATGCGTTAAACTTATGGAGATAGAACATACACGTTTTTTCCATGAGTTTTTTTATTGGAGGAAAACAAGTGGGAAAGACAAATAAAGGAAAAGAACTGGGAAATGCCATCTATCAGCGAGCAAATGGCACTTACGAAGCGAGATATATTGATCGCTTTGGAAAACAGAGAAGCGTGTATGGCAAAACAATCACAGAGGTGGGAAGAAAACAGAGAGAGAAAATCTTTGAAAATGAGAAGCAGATTAATGTCATAGACACGAAAATGACATTGGATGAGTGGTACGAAAAATGGATTACGGTATGTAAAAAGCATTGTCGAACCACTACAAAAAGAACTTATGAGATACAGTACAATCGTTTGAGAGAAAGTCTTGGATGGAGAAAGCTGACAAGCCTTAATTTGATTGTGTTACAGGATGCTTTCAATGAATTGGGTTCGGATAAATCGAGAAGTGATTGTAAGGCATTACTTGTAGATATTCTGAATCGTGCTGTGGAAGCAGACTTGTTATTAAAGAATCCGGCACTTGGAATTAATCCTATCATTGATGGAAAAGTGAAGTCAGAAAAGCGTATCTTATCTAGAGAGGAGATGCAGATTCTTCTGGATAACTCCAAAGGTGGGATGATGTATCCGATTTTTGTAGTGGCACTTGGCACAGGAATGCGTATCGGCGAAATCCTTGGATTGACATGGGATTGCATTGATTTTGATAATCGTATCATCACTGTCAAGCAGACCCTTGCTTATTTGCCGGGGGATGGGCACAATGCGCAGTATGAGTTTCATCAACCTAAGACAAAAGCAGGATTTCGTAAGATTCCAATGATTAAAAAAGTGTATGATGTGCTTGTGTATCAGCAAGCATACAAGAAAGATATTGTTACTCGTTTCTCGCCGAGAGAAGGATTTGAAAATCTGGTATTTACGTCTAAGACGAATAATCCTATCAACTCAGCAAATATCAAAGATTCTATCAATTACATTGTTGAACGGATTAATAGAGAGAATCCGGATCAGTTTTTTGAACATCTGACACCGCATGGATTGAGACATACTTTCGCTACAAACTGTATTGAGAATGGGATGGAGCCTAAGACATTACAGAAGATTTTAGGTCATAATTCCTTGCAGATGACGATGGATCTGTATTGCCATGTACGAGATAGTACACTTACGGATGAGATGGAACGAATAGCGAATTTTATGTAGCGAAAAAATGAGTGGTAAGCGAGTGGTAAGTTAAGAAACCGAGTGCCGGAAAACCCAGTAAATTCAAGCATTTGTTCAAACAACACTTGAAGTTTTTTATTTTTCAGGTTGTTGATGAGAAATAATGACTGGAAAGTGGCAGAAATACTTCACGCCGTATTTTAAAAGCATATTCTTTCTTCTGTACAAAATTATTATAGGAAAATAAAGAAAAGCTGAAGGAAAAAACAAGATTCTAAAGATTGTATTAAACATTAGCACTCCCTATTGACGAGTGCTAATGACGGTGCTATAACGTAGTCAGAACAAAGGAGAAGGAAAGAAAGGAATACAAAAAGTTCCGGTTTCTTCCCAAACATCCCCGGTTCCAGTAACAAATTATATTTTTATTAGGAAAAGGAGCGATGACTTATGTTAACACCTAGTATTTATGGAGAGAGCTTATTTGATGATTTCTTTGAGGACTTCTTTGATTTCCCTGTCTTTGATGACAGAGCAATGCAGAAAGCACAGAAGAAGCTGTACGGACGTCATGCAGCAAACATGATGAAGACAGATGTGCAGGAGCATGACGGACACTATGAAGTGGACATTGATTTACCGGGCTTTAAGAAGGATGAAATATCCTTGGAGCTTAAGGATGGTTATCTGGTAATCAGCGCAGCAAAGGGCTTAGACACGGAAGAGAAGGAAAAGCAAAAGAAAAAGTTCGTCCGCCGCGAGCGTTATACCGGCAGCATGAGCAGATCCTTCTATGTCGGAGAAGACATAAAGCAGGAAGATATCCACGCAAAATATGAAAACGGCGTATTGAAGCTGACACTTCCGAAGGAGGAAGAGAAGAAGCGGTTAGAAAAGAATTATATTGCAATTGAGGGATAACGTTTTGCCCTCGCCTTATAAAACAGGCAGACTCCTAATTTTTGGGAGCCTGCCTGTTTTTTTGGAGTTGTAGGCAAATTGCAAGCATGATAGAATTAGGAAAGAGTTTTTTCAGGAGGTCTTACAGCTTTTAGATATGAAGAGAAGAAAAAAAGCAGTATTGATGTGCGTTGCTGTCTTAGTCCTGGCAGCAGTAGCGGTATTATTGTGGAATTTACAGAATAGCCATGATTTGCCCGGGGATCAGGGAAAAACGGATACTTCGGAAATCATAGAGAACTTAGATGACACAGATACAAAGACCACAGAAGTGCCTGGTTATATTGACACCGCTGAACAAGAAGAGACATCCGATTTTATAAATGCCACCGAACAGATGGAAGTCTCAGAAGAACTGTCGGAAGAGGAAATCCTCGATCTTCAGATCAAGGAAATGCTTTCCACCATGACCTTGGAGCAGAAGGTTGCACAAATCTTTTTTGTCGCTCCGGAAAGTCTGGTGAACTCTGATCCGGTTGTAGAAACCGATGAGGCATTTGCGGCTGCGCTGGAGGAATATCCGGTGGGCGGTGTGGTGTATTTTGCCAAAAATCTGGTGGATACCCAGCAGACGACACAGATGCTAGCAGATGCACAGCAGTACTATGAGAGCACTCAGGGACTTTCCCTTTTCCTTGCGGTGGATGAAGAAGGGGGAAGAGTCCGTCGGATTGGGAAAAACGAAAGCTTCGGGGTGGAAACGGTGGAGGCGATGGGGACCCTTGCCAAAAAAGAAGATACGGAAGTGATCTTTGAGGCGGCAGATACGATTGGAGCATATTTAAAGGTACTGGGATTTAATGTAGATTTTGCACCGGATGTAGATGTCATTACAAATTCAAAGAATACGGTAATCGGGGATCGCTCTTTTGGAACAGATCCCAAGCTGGTTTCCGATATGGCGGGAAGGTATTCGGATGGACTGCACAACAATGGAATCTTATCCTGCTATAAGCATTTTCCGGGACACGGAGGTACAGTGGAGGATTCTCATACCGGTGCCGCCTACACCTACAAAACTAGGGAAGAGCTACTTGCGGCAGAGCTGGTTCCGTTTATGAATGCAGAGGAAAATGGTGTGGATTTTGTGATGGTGGCCCATATCTGTGTGCCGGAGGTAACAGGTCAAGAGTCAGTGCCCACGCTGCAGGAAGTGGCGCAGGAAAAAAAGGATATTCCTGCAACCTTTTCCAAAATACTGGTGACCGATATCCTCCGGAATGAGATTGGTTATCAGGGCATTATTATCACGGATTCGCTGAGTATGGGTGCAATTACCGATTATTATGATGAAAATGAGGCAGCAGTATATGCGTTCCTTGCAGGGTGCGATATGCTTCTTATGCCAAAGGATTTCCATGGCGCCTACGAGGCGGTGCTTTCGGCTGTTAAAGAGGGAAGAATCACAGAAGAGCGTCTGGATGAATCGGTGTATCGGATTATAAAAAAGAAGCTTTAGAGTTGGAGGATTGTAACATGATCTATATTGGAAATCATCTTTCCTCGTCCGGTGGTTTTGAAGAGATGGGAAAGAATGCAATAAAGCTGGGAGCGGATACCTTTGCCTTTTTTACAAGGAATCCCAGAGGCGGGAAAGCAAAGGATATGGATGAAAAGGATGTTGCGGCACTTGCTGCCATAATACAGGAGCATCATTTCGGACCTCTGGTTGCCCATGCGCCCTACACGATGAATCTGTGCTCAGATAAGCCGGACATCCGAAAATTTGCAAAGGATATGCTGGCGGATGACCTAAAGCGCATGGAATATCTGCCGGGCAATTTTTACAATTTTCATCCGGGCTCCCATGTGGGACAGGGGGAGGAAGCCGGCATAGATATGATTGTTGAGGCGCTGAATGAGGTCTTGTTCCCGGAAATGAGGACAACGGTGCTTCTCGAAACCATGGCGGGAAAGGGAAGCGAAATCGGAAGAAATTTTCAGGAGCTTCGCACAATTATCGACCGGGTGGAACAAAAGGAAAAGCTTGGGGTATGCTTAGACACCTGCCATGTGTGGGATGGCGGATACGATATTGTATCGGATTTAGATGGCGTGCTGGAAGAATTTGACAAGGTAATCGGTCTAGACCGGCTCTGTGCGGTTCATATGAATGACAGCATGAATCCGCTGGGCGCACATAAGGATCGTCATGAGAAGCTGGGGGATGGCTTTATCGGGCTTGAAGCACTTGAAAAGGTAGTCACACATCCTCTTTTACAAGGAAAGCCCTTTATTCTGGAAACACCAAACGATGACGCCGGATATGCGAAAGAAATTGCCTGGGTGCGGAGTGTAATGAAATCGTAATCGCGCAAAACCATGCAAAAGGAATGGAAAGTAAATACAGCTGGATATTTTTTTGCGATGTGCCACATCCTATATATGAGATATTTTCTTCGTGTATATAAGAGGACTTGTAAGTTTGTACGAGATAGCTTCTCAGAAATAGAAGGAGTATCTTTTATAGAGGAAAGGAGAAGATACATGGGAAAGAAAAAGCAATCTAAGATGAAAAAGCAGGAAACTGAGCGGCAGATTAAAACCCAGCAGGCCTTAGCAGCTCAGGATCGTCAAATGTGGATGGATGATGAAGGGATTAGCCAGTTGGAAGGAAGAATTGCAACCCATAACTGGCAGGGCTAGGGTATGGACCCCGGCAAAAAATGCCGGGGAAGGCAGGAGTATTATGAAAGAGAATCAGAAAAGTAAAAGCGGGAAACAAAAAACAAGTGAAAAAAGTAAAGAGAAAAGAGTTGCAAAACAGCAGGAAAATTCAGGCTGCCCATATGCAAAAAAATGTGGTGGCTGTGATTATCAGGGAATCGATTACAGGGAACAGCTGAGGCGAAAGCAAGGCTACATGGAAAAACTCATGGAGCCCTTTTGTAAGGTGTCTCCCATTGTGGGAATGGATGAGCCGCTGCATTACCGGCACAAGGTACATGCGGTTTTCGACTGTACCAGGCAGGGAAAAATTGTTGCAGGATGCTACAGGAAGAACTCCCATGAAGTGGTGGATATTGATCGATGTATGATTGAGGATGAGGAAGCGGATGCTATCATTTCTGATATAAAAGGATTGCTACGCTCCTTTAAGATTAAAACCTATGATGAAGATACCGGATATGGACTGCTTCGCCATGTGCTGATTCGCAAGGGATACCATACCGGACAAATCATGGTGGTACTGGTTCTCGGTTCACCGATTTTTCCATCCAAGAACAATTTTGTAAAGGCGCTTCGGAAGAATCATCCGAATATCAGCACCGTGGTTCTCAATGTAAATAATAAAAAGACCAGTATGGTGCTGGGAGAACGAAATATTACCATATATGGGAAAGGCTTTATAGAAGATGAGCTTTGCGGAATGAGATTTAAAATTTCTCCATCCTCCTTTTATCAGGTGAATCCAAAGCAGACGGAAGCCTTATATCAAAAAGCCATTGCCTGTGCAGGCTTTACCGGAACCGAAAAGGTCATCGATGCGTATTGTGGAACCGGAACCATTGGACTCATTGCAAGCAAAGCTGCAGGGGAAGTGATCGGAGTGGAGCTGAATCAGGATGCGATCCGGGATGCAGTGACAAATGCAAAAATCAATGAGGTACATAATATCAAGTTTGTGAATGATGATGCGGGCAGGTTTATGGTGGAACTTGCAAAGAATAAGGAGCTCGTTGATGTTGTAATCATGGACCCACCCAGAACGGGAAGCGATGAAGCATTTCTCTCCTCTGTGGCAAAGCTTTCACCAAAAAGGATCGTGTATGTATCCTGCGGACCGGATACGTTAGCTAGAGACATAAAATATCTTACGAAGCACGGATATCAGGTAAAGGAGTGTACACCGTTTGACTGCTTTCCGATGACGAGCCATATTGAGAGTGTAGTCCTTTTATGCAGGGAAGATGATTAAGTGTAGATTTATGACGATGTCGAAGAGTATTACAAAATTGAAGGAGGATTATTATGGCACATATGAAAATTGTGGAAGAGTTTTTAGAGGCATGGAAAGCCAATGGAAGAGGAGAGTATCATGAAAATACAATAAAACTGAAAGGCACTGAAGAGATAATCTTTGTTCATATTCAAAATATCAGTGTTAGAGAAAATCAAATCACTGTAACAGGATTTGATAATTCGAAAATATCTAGAATAACTTTAGATGGAAATAGTAAGTTTATTTGGATTGGAGGATTTACTAACTCTGATAAGTGGAAAAACGAAGAAATTGTTTTAGATAATTATATTTTTTCAATAGAACCAATGGATAAAGGATATGTAGAAAACGATGCAGATAGTTATGATGTGTCATCATTAGTAAAAAATGCATGCATATATTTTCGGGATAATACAAATCGTGGGATTTATGGAGAAGTAATAACTAATACATACAATAAATTTAAGGCTATATTGATTAGAATTAAAGATGACAACTCTAATTACATATTTGATTATTTTGATAATTATGTAATGTCAACTGATAATAGAACCTATTCAAAAACAGTGAGAAATATGACACGAGTTGAATATGTCGCAAGAAAAGAACAAAACGAAAAAAAGGAGAGTGAAAATCCATACAATCTGTTGGTATATGGAGCACCTGGAACAGGAAAAAGTCGTTTATTGGATAAGTTGATTGAAGAAGAATTAGAACATTTTTTTCCGCAGGGAATTGTAAAGAACGCCGGAGAACAAGATACAAATGTTGAAATAAATAATCTTGATAATGCTAAAGAGTATAAAAGACAATTTGTAAAACGTATTACCTTTTATGAAGATTATTCTTATGAAAATTTTGTTGGTTGTTATAAAGCTAAGCCCCAAGATGATATAAGAGAAATAGATTTAACGTATCAATCAGATAAAGTTATTGGAAAAATTACGGAAAATAAAATAAGCTACTTATATGAGCCGGGACCTTTCATAGAAACATATATAAAAGCAAAAAACGATTGTAATTCAGGACATAATTATTATCTTTTTATTGAAGAAATAAATAGAGCAAAGGCAGCAAGTGTATTCGGAGATATGTTTCAGTTATTAGACAGAGAAGCCGGAAACAGTAAGTACGAGATTACACCAGAACCAGCATTAAGAGAATATCTAAAACAGCATATCAATGATTATAAAGATACAAACGTAGACGATATAACAATGAGTCTTCCTAGTAATATGTACATATGGGCAACTATGAATAGCGCGGATCAAGGTGTTTTTACATTAGATTCAGCTTTTAAGCGTAGATGGGAGTTTAGATATAAAGATATAGTCAGTTTTGAGCGTGGAAAGAATATATGCTTAATTACTGATGGGAAACCGAAGTATATTAACTGGGATGTATTTAGAACTGCTATTAATGATAAAATTTTGCAAGAAGGTTTTGATGAAGATCGTTGCATTGGGGCTTATTATTTTTCAGATGATGAATTGGCGAAAATTGAAGAGTATACAAAAACATCTGATGAAACCAAAAGGGAGAAAGCGAATCCATTAGTAGATAAGCTGCTTGCTTATCTTAGACAGGATATTTTCAGAATGAATCCAGATGCTATTTTTCAAAGTAACGATGGGAAATATAACATGTCTTCCATCAGATCCAGAGTTTTTTCCGGCGAAGATATTTTGAGTATTTTGAATATAAATATCGGTGAAGTTAAAGGCATTGATGAAAAAATGAAAGAGTGGAAAGAGTCAGATGCCACCGGCGTGAAAGAGTCTAGTCAGGCCAAGAATGATGTAAAGGTTCAGGAAGATGAGTAGTATATATTTTGTCAAAGAGCTATGGAAGTATAAAGCGGTATGTGATGTAATAAATGATTACAATATTATAGAAGAACTTTATGCCGCTGGTGGATTTCAAAAGGATTCATTTCGAATGGTAGGTATTTTTTTGACTAAATATGATGATGTAGTTTACTGCTGCCCAAAATATCTTTCAGATAAGTTGTTAAAAAATGCTAATAATGGAAATGATGAAAGCATTAGTGAACTGAAAAATCATATGAGTCTTATTGTAAAAGTATTAGATAAATTGAGAGCAGATAATAAGAATATTGATGAGATAAGTTATGATTTTTCCATATTTAGCGTGAATGTCACAAAAAGAAGAATAAATAGATACAATTTAGCTAAAGCCATCGTCACGGATTATCTTGAACATGGTATTTATTTTAGAAATGAAAAAGAAGTAAAGCAGTCAGGACGAGGAAAAGTGCGTTGGGGATTAACCATGCGAAAACTCGAACCTATTGTTTCTAGTGGAGAAGTATTCTATCCCAGACTTTTAAGACAAAGCGACTATAAAAACTATGAAACTGAAATTACAGAGATACATGGAAACGTTGTATTACAGTGCATTAAGTATTTACAGGCGTTGGGAGAAGAAACTACTATTGAGAAACCGGAAATATCATTTGAAATGAAACCGAGTGAAATGCATAAATGGACTCCATATATAAAGCAATGCATGCTCTCTTCCTATACGAATCGAGAAATATTGTTATTCAAGGCTATGATTTCCTGGTGCGATGAAAGTCCATTCTATAAAGGAATGGGATGTACTACTTGCTTTCAGAATGTTTGGGAATGGGTGAATGACAGTGTGTGGGGAACAAAACAAAAGGAAAGCTTAAAGTCGTCTCAACCGGATTATTATTTGGAAGATAATTCGTATTATGGCGGAGGTGATGCAGAACCTGATACATTGGCATTTGTTGAACAAGATACTGAAAAATATATTACGTTGTTTGATTCAAAATATTATGTTCCAAAAATACAAATTCAAAAAGAAAAATCCTATATTCCTGGGCTGCCAGAAAATCGTGAAATTGTAAAACAGGTGGCATATTTGAATGATATAAAAATATCATGTGGTGACGATATCCATTATTCTAACATATTCCTACTTCCAGAATGTGAGCAATATAATATAGTTCTGGAAAGAAAAAACAATGATGAGAATAAAGTGCAACTGTGGAAAATGATTGGTTTGTCCAGTAAGGGAAACTTTGATGGATTGTGCAACGTTCTAAAAATTCAAGGAAATAATTCAACAAAAAAAGGAGACTATGTTGGTGTAGCATTGGTTTCACCAGTAAAATTGTATGAACAGTATTTAAACAAGGGGCAACTTAATCCTGAAGAAATAATAAAAATTTCAACTGAATATGCAGAATTGGTAAAAGAGAGAAGTAATATCCTGGAAAATGAAAAATTATCATTTCAAGGCAAATAATTTTTTAGATAGGAGTTTATTTGCAAAGCGTCGGCAATTTTAGCCGGCGCTTTTTATATGTGCAAAGAAGGAAACCAAGAAAAATAGTTAAAAAATTTTAACAAAAATAAATTAGATAAATATGAGAGAGGATAAGAACATGTTTGAAGAAGCAGGAACTTTTTAGTTGTGATTCTTTTTGTACAGGATCATAAGCCCTTTAAGGAGAAGCTGATCATCCACTATGATATTTTTCTTACATAATGGAATAACCTTTGTGGATAAACCGCCGGTTGCAACAACCGGAGTCTCATATCCAAGATCCTCCCAGATTCGTTCTACCATTCCGTCTAAACAGGAGGCGTGTCCGTAAAGGATACCGCTCTGCATGGAATCGACGGTTGCGCTTCCAATCAGTTTCTTTGGTTTTTCAATCGCAATCTGTGGAAGATGGGCTGCGTGCATACACAGTCCATCCAGGGAAACATGAATTCCCGGCATGATCATTCCACCCACAAAACGGTGCTGGTCATTGATAACAGAAATGGTAGTGGCAGTCCCGATATCAATTAAGATAAGCGGAGCTCCATACTCAGCAAGTCCGGCAACTGCACCGACCAAAAGGTCCGGACCTAACTGTGCAGGATCATCCAGCTTAATATCGACACCGGTCTTAATTCCCGGTCCAACCTCGATAATACTTTTTCCAAGAAGCTGTTCCGCAGCTTTTTTTACCAGTCCGGTTACAGGCGGAACAGAGGAGGAAAGGATTCCTCCGGAAAGTGTACCCGGATCAATCTTGTGAAGATCGAAGATGGTTTTTATGGTAATGGCATATTCCACCGCAGCCTTTTTCCGGTCGGTGTAAATGCGCTCTTCAAGAATCATCTCATTCTTATCTTCATCCATACAGCCGAGCACAATGTTTGTATTTCCAATGTCGATTGTTAAAATCATAAGGACCTCCTTTGGGACTTCCCATTATGAGTTTGCAAGTGATTTTTTTCCAATGTTAATGATCTGTACAATTACAGAGCTAAGTACTAAGTTGATGACAAGCTCAACAACAAAATTTAAACCTACGAAAGAGGTAACCATGAATACACCAACGTTGGTATCTCCTGCCCAGCCCTTGATGGTATCCAGGAAAAAGAGACAGCATCCGATTAAGAAAACACCGGTGTTGGCGACGGGGGCGGTAATACCTGCACATATGACCGCAAGCAGTTTATTTTTCTTGGATAATGCTAGATAAACAGCTCCGGCTAAAAAACCGGCACAAACACCTTTTAAGATACATGTAATAATGGTTCCGGGGATATTAACTGCTAAGAATGCTCCTGCATCGGTAAATAGAACAACGACACCGAATACGAATCCGAGCCAGGCTCCGGCTTTATATCCGTAAAGAGCAGCGCCTACGATGATAGGTGCAAGAACGAGAGTGATGGTAAACACTCCGAAACGAATGCTGATGGCGAGTGCCTGCAGCACGATGACGATTGCTGTGAGAAGTCCGATTCCCACGATGGTTTTAGTACTGTTTTTCATTATTTAATTCCTCCTTGTTATTATTCCCCGCCGCGTAAGCCTTTAAGCATTTTTTTTCGAATTGTGTTCCATTTGGCTGCCGTCCGATCCGGTACAGCGCCTTACGGCAAATCGGAAAAAGAATATGCCTGTTTGCCCAAACATTAAGGGATACAATACAGTTACGAGGAAGATTTTAGCACTTTGTTAAAAAAAACACAATATTTTTTAGGCTTTTTCTTTTATGGGATATCTGATAGAATAGGGAAAAGGACGTGCAAGAGTCTATGTCAGGGAGAGTACATGCAGATGAGAATGCTTAGGGTGTTTGACGGTAAGGATTACACAGAAGATATGCCGGTCTTCAAAAAGCATGCAGTTCGTGCAATCATTGTTCGTGATGGAAAAATTGCGATGCAACGAAGCAGGGAAGGTGAGTACAAAATTCTTGGCGGTGGAGTGGACAAGGGTGAGACCTTCCATGAGGCATTGACAAGGGAGGTATTGGAGGAATCCGGTCTTATGATAAAGGAAGAGACGATTCGGGAGATCGGAGAGGTATTGGAGGTCCGCAGAGATTGTTTTGATCCTGATATGAAATATGAATGCCACTCCTTCTTTTATTTTTGTGATGCCAAAGAGGAGATGGGAGAGCCTGCAATGACACCGAGCGAAATTGCAAAAGGCTTTCATCTGGTATGGGCATCACCCAGGGAGATTATAGAGGGAAACCAGGCGTTTTTGAATCAGCGCTGGATTTACAGGGATACCGAGATTATCCGGATGTTTTACGAGGGAAAGCTTAAGGAATAGGTTTTAAGCAGATTGCATAAATGAAGGAGCATAGAAATGAGTGCAGAAAAAAAGAAAGTAACAGATCCACAGGTGACCATTGATGTCAAAAATGAAAAGCTAGAAGCACTGGTGGATACTTATGCAAAAGAAAAAACAGGGGAAGCATTAAATACCCTGCTAAACCATTTGCGGAGCTGCCGTGTGCTTGTACCGGCAATGCTAAACGATAAAAAACAGCCGATTCCTGCTTTTTTAAAGAGTGGTGAGGGTGTGATTTATCTTCCAATCTATTCCCAGAAAGAACAGATTCCAAAGGAACCAAAGGTTCCCGCAATTTTGAATATGCCATTCCTTGCGGTACTTCAGATGGCTAATAAGCCGGAGGTTTCAGTAAAGGGAATCGTAGTCAATCCATTTTCACAGAATCTGATGCTGAAGGAAGAACTGATCCGGCGCATGGATACCATCGAGAGGGAGCGGGCCAAAGCCATGAAGAAGGCCGGCGCAGTTGCCAATGGGGATGGAACGATTACGCCACCGCCGGGGATGAAAGCAATCAAGATGGATGCAAAGCAATATGCTGTTTTTGAGCGCAAACAGTTTGAGATGCGTTTTCTTCCAAAGAAATTCTTTGAGGAGGGAAAAGCCTTCATGGACGAGCTTTGCGAAAAGAAGGAAGCGTACATTGATGAGCTTTTCGAGGAATCCTACCAGCAGAAGCGGATGTATCCGTATCTTCCGGAGGAATTTTCGGTCATGGCGCTGGATATCTCGGAAGAGCTTCTGATTGCAAATGTAGATCTTCCAAATCGTGATATCGATGCGGCCTCTGCACTTCGTATCTATTTTGCATGGAATAAGCCGGAGGGAAAAGGAAGATATTTCTCCATTGAAAAAGGACAAAAAGGAAATGTATTCTGCGAAATTACCTCGGACTGGAAGCATGTCAATTACGGTGAAGCACCGGTAGAAGGCGCAGAGATACAAAAAATTATGGATTTATTGGAAAATGAGACCCACAGCAACTAAGGACATTGTGAGACAAGAGTGAAAAAGAGAGCAATGGCTCTTTTCCTATGCATGGCCCTGTTGTTTTCCGGATGTGGAACAAAAAATACGGAAGAAACCGCGAAAGCAACAGAAAGCGCTGAAGTGGCACCATCTGCAGAAGAAACGGAGGGCACTGAAGTGACACCATCTGCAGAAGAGACAGAAGGCGCCGGAGGGATAAAAGAAACTCAGAAAGCAGAAGAGACGCAAGGAAAGGACACCTCATTGGGTACAAAATCAAATACGAAAAACGTGGAACTTGCAACACCTGCTACAAGTGGCGCCCTTCAGGTAGTGGGGGCACAGCTCTGTGACGAAAGCGGGAATCCGGTACAGCTTCGGGGGCTCAGTACCCACGGAATCGGCTGGTTCCCGGAATATGTCAACAGCGAGCTGTTCTCCCAGTTTCGAAATGAATGGAACGTAAATGTGGTAAGGCTTGCGATGTATACCGCGGAAGGCGCAGGCTACTGTACCGGTGGAGATACCACCTACTTAAAGGAATTGATCGATACCGGAGTGAAGGCCGCAACAGACAACGACATGTATGTCATCATAGACTGGCACATTCTCTCCGACGGAAATCCACAAATCTACCAGAGCCAGGCAATGGATTTTTTTGCAGAAATGTCCGAAAAGTATGGGAAGAACAACAATGTATTGTATGAAATCTGTAACGAGCCGAATGGCGGAACAAGCTGGTCTACCATTAAAGCATATGCCAAAGAGATCATTCCGGTTATCCGGGAGCATGACCCGGACGCAGTGATTATTGTAGGAACACCCACATGGTCACAGGATGTGGATCAGGCAGTCAAAGATCCGCTTGCGGAAGAGGACAATATCATGTATGCCCTGCATTTTTATGCTGCGACTCACAAGGAGTCCCTTCGCAGCAAAATGGCAGCTGCAATCGAGGCGGGGCTTCCGATTTTTGTTACCGAGTATGGAATCTGTGATGCCAGCGGAAACGGAGCTATTGATTATGATTCGGCAAATCAGTGGGTGGAGACCATGAATGTATATGGAATCAGCTACTGTGCCTGGAGCATCTGCAACAAGAACGAGACCTGCTCGATTTTCAAAAGCTCCTGTCAAAAGACAAAAGATGTGACGGAGGAGGATTTGAGCGAATCCGGAAGATGGCAGTATGAAATGCTGTCAAAAGGAAACGGAAGCATGGCGGAAAAAACTCTGCAGGAGAATAGTAAGAACACTTCCAAGCAGGAAAACCAGACACAGAATCAGGAAACACCAAAGAAAACTGCAGATGGAGCGCTGGAAATTACGGCCACGATAACCGGAAGCTGGCAAAGTGACGGGAAGACCTTTTACCAATATGCGGTCATGCTCCAAAACAACGGAGATACCGATGTGGAGGGCTGGGAGGTTGATTTATCCTTCAACGAAACGCTGACGCTTACGGATCAATGGAACGGAAACTACACAACAAACGGAAATCTCCTTCATATTTCCGGAAAGGAATACAACAGTACCATTCCAGCCGGGGGAAGTGTAAGTGATGTGGGATTTATTGTAAGCGGAAGCTCAAGCCTTGCAATACAATGACTCCCATTTCGGAAAAGTGTTCCTGAATGAATTTGCATATTTGAATCAGAACCCACTCTCGTTTGTAAAAAGCGTAGCGGCACTAAATTCGCAATAAATTGCTCATTAAGTGCCGACGCTTTTTAAACGTTCTGCTTCAAATAGCAAAATTCATTCTCAGGAACATAATTACGAAAAGGGTGTACAATAATAATATAACTTTTTTCCTAAAAATTCCCATGGACCGCTTGACACGGTCCATTTTTATGTTTAAAATATGAATTAGAGTTCATATTATATGAACTAAAGTTCACATTTTTGAAATTCTGGTTACTAATTGGTTGCACATAGTCAAGGAGGATGAGTGTATGCAGTACATCGATAGAAATGAAAACATGATGCTGCTTCGCGTATATGGTGCAAAAATGGCTTCCGGATTTCGCCAGGAAACTACAGAACCGATTAAGCGAGTAGCAAGGAAAAAGGAAGAAGAGATGAACTTTACAGATATGTTCAATACAATGATTGGTAAAGTTCCGGCTGTAGTATAACTTATAGTGAATTGAGGAAAAAAATCATAACCCTATGCAATACTTCATAGAATGTACAAAAAGTATTGCAGGGGTTATTTTTATGAAAAAATATATTGAAGAAAGAGCCGTTGAGGTAGCCAATTACATCATTGAGAATAACGCTACGGTAAGGCAGACCGCAAAAGTATTTGGGATCAGTAAAAGTACGATACATATGGATATTGTGCATCGTTTGCCGGGAATCAATCCAAATCTGGCAAAGGAAGTGCGAAAGGTTCTTGATGTCAATAAAGCAGAGCGCCACATTCGCGGCGGGCTTGCCACAAAAGAAAAGTATCTGCATCAGAAGGACATATAAATTTGACTGCAGATATGCTATACTAAAGAAAAATTGGAAGAAGCACAAAGGAGGAGCTTTATGTCGATTCTCAGCAGAAGAATTCGTATGGGATTTGGAACAAGTGACAGAAAAAGAGATGCCGGACTTACGACACCGGAAGATATCGAGCGCTTTGATGATATTGTGTATGGAAGAAGCAAAAAATGGCAGAGTCTGGATGTGTATCGTCCGAAGAATGCAAAAGTACTTCCGGTCATCGTAAGCATTCACGGCGGGGCCTGGATGTATGGAAGCAAGGAAGTTTATCAGTGGTATTGTATGAGCCTCGCCCAAAGAGGATTCGCAGTCGTAAACTTCACCTATCGCCTTGCACCGGAATATAAATATCCCTGTGGAATCGAAGATGCCAATAAGGTTTTTCAATGGGTGCTGGATCATGCAGATGAGTATCAGTTCGATACGGAACACATTTTCGCAGTAGGTGATTCCGCAGGCGGGCATATGCTATCCGTCTGCGCGACCATGTATTCCAATCCGGAATTTGCAGCTAAATTCTCGTTTCAAATGGCAGCAAAGAAGCATGCGGATGGAAGAAAGACACCCTTTAAGCCCACAGCGATAGCTCTAAACTGCGGAGTGTACCGGTTTGGAATTGGACCGGAATCCAGCGAGATGGACAAAGCAATTTTAAAAGAACTTTTAAAAGAACAGACCACGGAGCAGCTTGAACTGCTAAATCCATTATCCTATATAACCAAGGAGTTTCCGCCTGCATACATTATGACAGCCAATAACGACACCACCGTCGATTCGGTTCAGGGGAAAATGCTGAAGGTAAGGTTGAAGGAGCTTCGTGTACCTTATGTAGATCAAGTATATGGAACAAAAGAGAATCCCCTTGGACATGTATTCCATTGCAACATTAAGACAGAGGATGCAAAAATATGCAATGATGATGAGTGTGAATTTTTCAGGGGATATTTGTAAATGATTTTTTTGCTTTTCGGGAATGTATTTTTGAATGAATTTGCATATTTGAATCAGAACCCACTCTCGTTTGTAAAAAGCGTAGC
>CAMDYX010000012.1 GCA_945910395.1 uncultured Agathobacter sp.
CTATTATCTCAAACTAAAGCTGCATAGGGTAGGTACTCGTGATGGAGCGTTTACTAATGTATTACGTCAGGGCGAGAAAATTCAAATGGACAGAATTCCATTTCATTACTCATGTGCAGATAGTGAAATTCTGCGGGAAAGAGGATATACGATATTATATATACAAATTTATTGTAATAATCAGAAATCGACTCTATTAAAGTATCGCATTGAGGTCGAAGAATATGATTTGGGGGATTATAAGTATAGTGAGAGAACGGAAGAAGTTGATATTATAAATTTGTTGAGAGATTTTATTAGAGAACATTGGCAAAATGACAGCGAATTGATTGTTAATGAGTATAACTATTATTATATAATAAATCCGTATTTGATGGAGAAGAATGGGGATATCCAATCATGTAAAAAACTCTATGAATATTATTGCTCCAAGGACTTAGATAAGATGGTCTTTTGGGGAAGGATGTATTATAGAGCGTTGGGGGAAAAAAAGAAAAACATTGAAGCGATTTTGCAAACGGAGATATTAAAATTAAATGTAAAGTCAAAGTAGAATGGATTGATAAAATTTCTGTCACTTTTTCTAATTTACAATTACATACTCAAGAGTTACAATCACCCTAATCTTTGGAGGGGGGAATTAATATACGGAAAAAACGAACATGGAGAATAATAGGAAAAAATGGAAATATTTTTGTTTTAGCAAAGATGGCTGGTACAATGCATGTAATGAAGAAGTAGACGGAGCAATTGAAAGGTTGTTAAATTAGATTAATAGATAAGTGAGGGGGAACATTCATGGAAAAGGTTCAATTTCAAAACTTATATAATCATCCGAGGTTGCTATATAAATTTTTCCCCTTATCGAAAGAATATGCATGCAAATATCTGAAGAGTGATATACCAGCATATATGTTTACTCCGAACATTGCTAGAGCAGAAATGGAAAGCAGTGGAAGTTTTGAGATGGTAGATAAGTGGCGTGTGATAGCTCTTGAGGGGGTCCTTTTTTATACATCCCCGATATTTTTTAATGATCCTTTTGATGCAGTTTTACCCAGTGCTCCTGAAGTAATTCCGACGCTTGAAGAAAGAAAGCAAGTGATTGAATCATTGAATTTGATTCGGCGTGTAAAAAAAGATGATGAGAATAGGTTGCTATATTCAGATGATTTTGATAGCGCATTATTGTTTGTGTTTAAAGAAATGGGATTGGACGTGAATTGTCAAAATGATTTGTATCAGCAAATGAAAAAAGAATTTATACGATATAGAGAAGAAGTTGCGATCTCCTGTTTTACAGAAGTTAATAATTCAAAACTTATGTGGGCGCATTATGCTGATAATTACAAAGGTTTTTGTATTGAGTATGATTTTTCAAAATCACATGATGTTGAATTCCAAAAAGGGATTGGCAAAGTATTATATACCAATAAGAGGCCGTGCCAAGAGGATTATGAGGATTATGCACAGTATGAGAAGATGCTATTATGTACAAAAGCAGAATGTTGGTCATATGAGAAAGAATGGCGTTCGATAAATATATTACCGTACAAACAGTATATTAATAAATTTTATCCCATAGTTGACGCAAAGCAATGTATAACAGCTATATATTTAGGGTGTAAAATGCCTCAAGAATATCAAGATGAGATTGCACAGCATTATAAAGATTCCGGTGTTAAAATTTATAAAATGATATTGAAAGACAATTATTTTGATTTTTATTTCGAAGAATACAATGTATAAACGAGTAATACGTTGGAGCATGGAACTGGTTTGAAGAGGTTATACATATTTCGTCAGTAATGCTATGGTGCATCAGTGTTGAGTCCGATATAATCTCTTTATCAAAAAGACGGTGATTTTTATATGATAAAACCAATATGTAAATTAATCGGAGAATATGGATGCCCTCATTTTGTTGACCAAAACATGGAAAGATATGCAAATTCATTTAAAACATAAATCTGAAATGAGAATAGCATTTTTAAAGTAACCGCTTCATAGGTCACAGATAACAAACAAAGGATAAAAGAAAAAGATAACGAGCATAATGGATATTACTTCAAAGTAAATTGAAGATTTCTTGAACTAACTTTGAAGTTGACTTTGAAGTGGCTTTGAAGTAAAATAAAATTACTTCAAACAAGAATGTCGGAGGTAACAGCATGTATTTAGAAGAAATCATTGAAAATGTACAGCTGGAAAGTGATAAATTTGAATGTAAAGCAAAATTGAATCGAGATGATGTTGTGGGATGGCTTAAGACAATTGCTGGTTTTGCAAACGCATTTGGTGGAGATTTTTATATCGGTGTAGAGGATAAGACAAATAAGCTGATAGGCTTTGACAGGATTGAAGCGGATAACGAACGGAACTATTTCAACAATCAGGTAAATGAGCATCTTGTGCCTAGGCCACAGATGGCAATATCTTTTATTCGCTATGAAATTAAGGGAAAAGAGAGATTTGTTATTCGTGTTCAAGTCGGGAACTCTGTTATTAAGCCGGTAATTCTTAAATATAAGAATGTACCATCCATTTATATGAGACGAGATGGTTTTACCAATGGAGCAACGTATGAAGAAATTATTGATATGAGTGTGAAAAGTAAAAATACTCAATATGATATTCTTACGTCAGATGTAAAGTATGATGCGGCAAAATTTACAATGCTTCGTGAGTTTTACACATCACACAATGATGGAAAAGAGTTAACGGAAAAAGCATTACAATCGATGGGATTTTATAATGAAGAGGGATTGCTTGCAAATGGTGCATTGTTGTTTGCAGATGATTATCAGGATAAGAAAACAGAGATTCAATGCTCAGTATTTTCCGGTTTTAATAAGGGGAGTGAGCGAATTGTTACTATAAACCGATTTAACGGAAATATTATTTCTGCAATCAATTATGTTATGGAATTTGTTACTCAGAGAATGAATCATTCTATGATCAAACTGGGAGATACAAGAAAGAATATCGATGCATACCCGCAGAGAGCGTTATTTGAAGGCGTAATCAATGCAGTGGCACATCGAGATTACTTTTTGGATGGCACACAGATTCAAGTCGATATGTTTAAAGATAGGCTGGAAATTTCATCTCCAGGTAGCTTTTATAGAGGAGAAAAACTGGGTAAAACCTATGAGTTATCAGGAATTATTTCAAAAAGAAGGAATTCTTTGATTGCTTCTGTATTAGTAAGTTGTAATGTAATGGAGGCGGCAGGAACCGGATTTGATAAAATTGTAGAGGAGTATAAGGGAGAGAATGAGACGCATCGCCCATATATCTATTCTTCCTCGGACCATTTTACTCTTGTATTGCCGGATTTAACTTATATGGATGGCGTTGAAGATAGCAGTACTCCGATTCTTACGTTCGTGCCAGTGGCAGATGGCACAGACTTAGATGATAAGGTTCTGTCATTTTGTTATTATCAGGCGCACAAAGTTTCTGAAATTGCAGAGTATTTGGGAATCAGCGATTCGACCTATTTAAGAAAGCAAGTACTTGGTAATTTGGAGAAACAGGGATATTTAGAATCAAGTAAGATTTCAAGAGCAATGTATTTCAAGACAAATCCAGATATGGTAACGGTAAACTAGTAGTGTGAATCAAGGAAAATTGAGGTTATACTAAAATATGCAAAGAAAAGTAAAAGTCCTATTCGTCTGTTGGGGCAACATCTGTCGTTCCCCAATGGCAGAGTTTGTCCTAAAGGACATGGTACAAAAGAGAGGCATAGCAGATCAGTTTTATATTGCATCTGCTGCTACAAGTACAGAAGAAATCTGGAACGGTGTCGGAAATCCGGTATATCCACCGGCCCAGGAGGAGCTTGCAAGACACGGAATTTCCTGTGAAGGGAAGCGCGCTGTGCAACTAAAAAAGTCAGACTATGAAAAGTATGACTACATCATCGGCATGGAGAAGATGAATCTAAGATATATGAATGGAATTTTGGGAGGCGACCCGGAGGGAAAAGTAAGCCTTTTGCTAGATTACGCGGATGAGCCGGGAGATATAGCAGATCCTTGGTATTCCGGCAATTTTAAAGCAACCTGGAACGATGTTGCACGGGGGTGTGAAGGTTTCCTGAACTATCTAGAGAAAGAAGGAATTCTTGGGTAAAAAATCTCCCATTTCAGATTTGTGTTTCTATAAATGAATTTTGCTATTCGAATCAGAATTGTGGAATTTGGCAAGATTTGAGGTTCTAGAACTGCCGTATACCTAAAATCCTTGAAAAACAGCTTCAAATTGCGGATTTTTCATGCGAATTGTATTATTCGAAGGAGTGGACTTCGCTGTATACCTAATATTTGGAATTTCTTAGGTACAGGCTAAAAATGATCCGGCAAAAATATACAATCGGCCTCCAAAATCGCTTAAAATGCCGCTTTTTCCATAGATTTTAGGTACTGGAAGAAAATCAACCAGCGAAATAATACAATTTACCAAGCAAGCATGAAGCAAAATTCATTTTCAGGAACACAATTCCGAAATAAGAATAGTATTTTTGAACAATAAAAGACAAAAAAATATCGGTTTGACATTTTTGCGAAGCACTTTTGTCAAACCGATATTTTTTCTTTTATTATTAAAAACTATTTATTTCTTTTCTGCTCTTCATTGTACTTATTGACGTAATTCTGGATGCGGTCATAAGGATTCAATAGATCGCTGATGGATGCATCATGATTTAATGTGTCAATAAGGTATGCAATGTATTTACTCATGTCGCAGCTGATGTAATACTCTCTGGAGAGAAGCTCCGGAGTCTGGTAGATCAGGTTGGTTGTTACGACACGATAGATCAGGCCTTCCTCGTATGCCTTATCGAAGGATGCAAGACCATTTGTAAATAAACCGAAGGTAGAGACAACGAAGATTCGGTTTGCCTTACGCTTCTTTAATTCTCTTGCGGTATCGATCATGCTTTCACCGGAGGAGATCATATCATCGATGATAAACACATCCTTGCCCTCTACATTGGAGCCTAGGAACTCATGGGCAACGATTGGATTACGGCCGTTTTCAATCTTGCTGTAATCACGGCGCTTATAGAACATACCCATATCTACCCCAAGAACGTTTGCAAGATAGATGGCACGGGCGGTAGCACCTTCGTCCGGGCTGATGATCATAAGATGATCGGAATCAAGGGTAAGGTCTTTTACATTTTTCAGAATGCCTTTGATGAACTGGTAGGAAGGCATTACGTTTTCAAATCCATGAAGAGGAATTGCGTTTACCACACGTGGATCATGGGCATCAAAGGTGATGATGTTGTCAACGCCCATGTTTACTAATTCCTGAAGGGCAATCGGACAGTCAAGGGACTCCCGGCCGGTACGTCTGTGCTGGCGGCTCTCATACAAAAATGGAAGAATTACGGTGATTCTGCGGGCTTTTCCGCCAACTGCAGCGATTACACGCTTTAAATCTGCATAGTGATCATCCGGAGACATGTGGTTCGTCTGTCCGCATACAGAATAGGTTAAGCTGTAGTTGGTTACATCCACCATAATGTATAAGTCATATCCGCGGACGGATTGATTGATGACACATTTGGCTTCGCCGGAGCCGAATCGAGGGGTATAAGGCTTGATAATGTAGCTTTCTTTATAGTAATCCTTAAAAGCTGCTTCGTCCTGATGCTGATGCTCCCGGTTCTCCCGCCAGGTGGCAAGATACTGGTTTACCTTTTCGCCGAGCTCTAAGCAGCTGTCGGTGGGAATAAGACCTAAGGTTCCGGTAGGCATTGTCTCTAAAATTCTTTCATCGTTTGGCATGATGAGTCCTCCATAAAGTGTTTTCATTTATATTATTGATGCAATTTCCGCTTTTGTATACGAATATCATCACCAAAGAGCTTGATAATATTGTAATTATTTGAAATACGAGAAAATGTTCGTTCAGAGTACAAATCTCTTAATTCAACAAGATTTAGATTTGTGGAAATTATCGTTGATTTTTCTCGAAGAATTCGCTCATTTACGCATAAGAATAGTTGAGATACGGTAAAAGCGTTCGATAGCTCGGTACCCAAATCATCAATGATCAAAAGGTCACAATCAAATATATTCTGATGCGCTGCAATCGCGTCTGCATCCTTTTCAAAAACGCCCTTGCTTAATATATCAAACAACTGAAAGGCTGTAAAGTAGATTACAGAATAACTTTTTTCTAATAGTTCTTTTGCAATACAGTTTGTGAAAAAGGTTTTTCCCACGCCGGTATTTCCGTAAAATAAAAGGTTTTGGGAAGTGGTTCCAAAGTCTGCAATGAAGCGTTCGCACTCGGCGACGGCGCGCTTTGCAGTTTCCAAAGAGGTAAGACCGGTCTTTGGGTCCTTTTGGGTGTCGGAATAGTAGTCATAAGAAAAAACACTGAAATTTTCTCTTTCCAGTATGTTTTTTACATTGGATTGTGTATAGATGGTATCAATAATCGCCTGTTTTAAGCAGTGACATTTCTCGCCGTCCATATATCCGGTGTCCTTACAGTCCGGGCAGGTATAGATGGGAGAAAGGTAATCTGCCGGATAGCCCTGGGAGAGGAGAAGCTGTTCCTTCTCTTTTTTTAAGGAAGCAATCTCCTGCCGAAGCCTTGCGAGGGCAGTATGGTCCCCATCTATCAGCCTTTTGGCACAAGTGACAGAATAGGTGGAGATGGAATCATCGATTTCCTTGATCCGGGGCACTAAGGCATATAGTTTTTCTCGTCTTTCGCTTTGCTTATGCTTGTTTTTAAGCTGGCGAGCCTCGTAGCCACGCATGATTTCATCATATTGTGAATTGGTAAGCGACATAAAGTCCTCCTGAGAATTATTGAACTGAGGTGGTGAGAAGCATTTTTTCTAATTCGTCAAAGTCATAGTCTCTCTGCTCGAAATTATTAAAACGGTTCCGTTTGCTTGTGGATGAAGCCTGGGTATTTCCGGAAGTGTTTTTCCGGGTCTTACTAAAGCTTGCATCGATATTTTTTACGTCCTCTAAAGTATGTACTCCGTTTTTGTACCAATTGCTTAATATCGTATCGGTATATTCAAAGCTTGGCTGATGGGTTGCTGCTATGGTCCGGCTGCAGGCCTCCTGGATCAGCGAAAGATCAAAGGCATATTCCTTGCTCCATTTATTTACAAAGGCGATTTCGCTGTCTACAAGATTCCGGCCGGAGATACCAAGGGCTTTTATTACGCCGTAATATGCCTGACTGTGGATGGCAGCGTTTTCCTTTGCTTCTTCAACAGAAGTAATGTTATTTTCATGCCAGCCCATTGCGACCTTGTCCATATAGCGGGTGCTGGAATGCCCCTTGCTGATGCAGTACTCCACGAGATACTCGATGAGTTCCGGAGAAAAATGCAAGCTGTCATACCAGAAGAGAATCGTGTTGGTATCCGTTGAGGACAATGGGTGCTTTAAATAGGTTTCTATAATAAAGAACAGCTCGGAGATATTCGGGTCCTTTCGGAAGGCCTTTACTTCATCTAAGGTATAATTCTTTCGAGCTTCCTTTTTGCGGATGGGAGTAATGTTGCTTGCTTCCGGGACCTTTTCGACAGAGCTTTCAAAAGCAGAGTTCTCAAAACCAGAGTTCTCAAAACCAGATCTCTCCAGTGCAGAAGCATCCAAGACAGAATCTTCCTGACCGGACACGTTCTCCTGAAGAGAATCGGAAGAAGCGGTAGGGCAATCAATATTGTACATATGGATACCGCTAAGGGTCTTGTCCGGACTATATTCAATATGAAGAAGCTTCATACGCTCCCAGTATTTGAGCGCGCGAACAACATCTTTTTCCGTATGGTTAAAATTATCTGCAATAGCAGAGATGGACAATTCGAAGGCATGATTTCCCAAGTGTCGCAATAAGTATAGATAGACCTTTACAAATTCTCCGTTTGCATCTGCCATATATTCGTCGATAAATTTATTTGAAACAAGTGTTGCTGAAATCGGACAATCACTATGCAGTTGAATGGTTGCCATATAAAATCCTTCTTTCCTAAGTTAAGCCTGTGAGAGATTATAGCACAAGGTTTTTGAAAAGAAAAGAGCGGGAAGCTAGGAAAATCAAGGGTTTTAGCTCCTTGTGAACATTGTGGATAATGTGGATAAACATGGAAAATATTTCAAAAATGCCGAAAAGTCAAGGGATAGATATCCAATAAAAAATCCACATAAATCTTGGGGCATTCCCAAAGCTTTATGTGGATAATGTGGACAACTATTTTCCAAGGAGCGATTCTCCTATTTCTACAACGTTTCCTGCACCCATAGTTATCAACAGGTCTCCGTTCATACATTTTTTTAATAAAAATTTTTCAATTTCTTCGAAAGAAGGAAAATAGTAACATTCTGTACCCTTTTCTTCCAGTAAACGCAGAATATCCTTCGAGCTGACTCCGTAGGTATTCTTTTCCCGTGCAGCGTAGATATCGGCAAGAACAACCACATCTGCCAGGGACAGTACCTCGGCAAAGTCCTGCAAAAAGGCCTTGGTGCGGGAGTAGGTATGGGGCTGGAAAACCAGTACAAGCCGGTCATGAGGATAGTTTTTGGCAGCAGTTAAGGTTGCCTTAATCTCCGTTGGATGATGTGCGTAATCGTCGATAATGGTTACGCCGTCTACCGCTCCCTTATACTGGAATCGACGGTTGGCACCGCCGAAGGCCTCTAATCCGGCAGCGATGCAGGAAAATGGAATACCGGCTTCCAGGCAGCAGGCAATTGCGGAGAGGGCATTGGTTACGTTATGTACACCCGGAACGGAAAGCTGGATCTTCCCTAAGGTCTCTCCCTTATGCATTGCGGTAAAACCTGCGCAGCCCTTTTCGTTATACACGATATCGGTGGCATAGTAGTCATAGCTGCTCTCTAAGCCATAGGTCAGTACCTTGCAGGAAAGACCTTCTGTGATTTCAGTATAGTTTTCGATGGCACCGTTAATAATCAGCGCGCCGTCTTCCTTGGTGTTTTGGGCAAACTGGCGGAAGGAATGGCGGATATCGTTTAAATCCTTGAAAAAGTCCAAATGCTCCGCTTCTATATTTAAAATGATGCTGTATCTTGGCCGGAAATTCAAAAAGCTGTTGGTATATTCACAGGCCTCCGTAATAAAGGTTTCGGAATTGCCTACACGAAGATTTCCATCCAGAATGGGAATAATTCCGCCAACCGTAATGGTTGGGTCAGCATCCGCCGCAAGGAGAATGTGGCTGATCATGGATGTGGTGGTGGTTTTTCCGTGGGTTCCGGAAACCGCGATGGAGCGCTCATAATTGTCCATAATCTGTCCTAACAGCTCTGCACGGGTCAGCATCGGAAGCTGTTTTTCTTTTGCGGCAATCCACTCTTCATTATCCTCACGGATTGCTGCTGTATATACAACGAGGTCAATGCCGGGAATAATATTAGAGGCTTTTTGACCATAAAAGATTTGTATGCCTTTGGATTCCAAATGGCGGGTCAGATCCGATTCCTTTGAGTCGGAGCCTGAGATGGTAAATCCTTCTTCGGCGAGGATTTCCGCTAGTCCGCTCATACTGATTCCGCCAATTCCAATAAAATGTACATGAATTGGTTCATGAAAGTTTAATTTATACATAAAATGTACCTACCTGATGAAATAAATGTTCTTTTTATTATACCCCCATTCGCCCATTTTGCAAATAGATAGAATTAGGAATAAAAATTGTGGAAAATGACAAAAAATGACAGATTTTTCAATAGAATTTGTGAATTATGTTGTACAAATTAAGGCCCTATGGTATAATGAAAGAACTAAAAATCTGTGAAAGACGAGGAGTGGTAAAGTGATTAAAAAGGAAATGATTGCCATGCTGTTAGCAGGCGGTCAGGGCAGCCGTTTAGGCGTACTTACAGCAGATGTAGCCAAGCCGGCAGTTTCTTTTGGAGGAAAATATCGTATTATCGATTTCCCTCTAAGCAATTGCATTAATTCCGGAATTGATACGGTGGGTGTATTGACGCAGTATCAGCCATTGCGCTTGAATACACATATCGGAATCGGTATTCCGTGGGATTTGGATCGCAATAATGGTGGAGTAACGGTGCTTCCGCCTTATGAGAAAAGTGCCAACAGTGAATGGTATACCGGAACGGCAAATGCGATCTATCAGAATATGAGATACATTGACACTTACAACCCGGATTATGTATTGATTCTTTCCGGAGATCATATTTATAAGATGGATTACGAGGTAATGCTGGATTTCCACAAAGAGAATCATGCGGATGTTACCATTGCAACCATGCCGGTTCCCCTTGAGGAGGCCAGCCGCTTTGGTATTGTAATCGCAGATGAGGAAAAGAAAATCTTAGAATTTGAGGAGAAACCGAAGAATCCGAGAAGTAATTTAGCTTCCATGGGCATCTACATATTCTCATGGCCGGTACTTAAAAAGGCATTGATTGAGATGAAGGATCAATCGAGCTGCGACTTTGGTAAACATATTATTCCGTATTGCTTCGAGCATGAAAACCGGATGTTTGCATATGAATATAATGGCTACTGGAAGGACGTCGGAACACTTGGCTCATATTGGGAAGCCAACATGGAGCTGATTGACCTGATTCCGGAGTTCAATCTGTATGAGGAATACTGGAAGATCTATACGAAGTGCGACACCATCGAGCCACAGTACATTGCACCGGAGGCCTATGTGGAAAGGTGCATTATCGGTGAAGCCGCTGAGATATATGGAACGGTGATCAATTCCGTCATCGGACCGAATGTGCGGATTGGACGAGGAACCGTGATCCGGGATTCCATCATTATGAAGGATACCGTAATCGGAGAGGATGCCACCATAGACAAGTCTATCGTTGCTGAAAACTGTCAGCTTGGAGACGGAGTAGTGCTCGGTATCGGAGAAGCGGCACCGAATAAGCTCAACGCAAGTATTTATTCCTTCGGACTGGTAACAATCGGTGAAGATTCCGTGATTCCTGACCGTGTGAAGATTGGAAAAAATACTGCAATTTCCGGAGTGACAGAAGAGAAGGACTATCCGGACGGAGTACTGGCGAGTGGAGAAGTAATTATTAAGGCAGGTGAGAGCAAATGAAGGCAATAGGAATTATTTTAGCCGGCGGCAACAGCAATCGCATGAAGGAGCTTTCAAAAAAACGTGCAATATCAGCGATGCCAATAGGCGGAAGCTTCCGCTGCATTGATTTTGCTTTAAGTAATATGAGCAATTCCCACGTGCAGACGGTTGCGGTCTTAACTCAGTATAATGCGAGATCTCTCAATGAGCATTTGAGCTCATCAAAGTGGTGGGATTTCGGAAGAAAACAGGGTGGTCTGTACCTGTTTACGCCAACGGTAACTGCGGAAAACAGCGACTGGTATCGGGGAACCGCAGATGCTATGTACCAGAATATTGATTTCCTAAAGAGACGCCATGAACCTTATGTCATTATCTCCAGCGGAGATCTGGTATACAAGATGGATTTTAACGAGCTTCTGGATTATCACATTGACAAGAAGGCGGATATTACCGTGGTGTGCAAGGATATGCCGGCACAGGCGGATGTGAGCAGATATGGTGTCATCCGAATGAACGAAGATTCCAGAATCATTGAATTCGAAGAAAAACCGCTTCTTGCACAATCCAATACCGTATCAGCCGGAGTCTATGTGATTCGAAGAAGACAGCTCATTGAGATTTTGGAAAAATCTGCGGAGGAAAACCGGTTTGATTTTGTCAGCGATATTTTAGTAAGGTACAGAAACGTAAAACGAATTTACGGATATAAGCTGAAGACTTACTGGAGCAACATTGCAAGTGTTGACGATTATTACCGTACAAATATGGATTTTCTTCGACCGGATGTCAGAAATTATTTCTTCCGCCAGGAACCGAAGATCTATTCCAAGGTGGATGATCTTCCGCCGGCGAAGTACAATCCGGGCTCAGACATCAGTAACAGTTTGATTTCCAGCGGATGTATTATTAACGGTAAGGTTGAAAATTCCATTTTATTCAAGCAGGCGTTTATCGGAAAGAATTGTGTAATCAAGAATTCCATTATTTTAAACGATGCCTACATCGGAGACAATACCCATATTGAGAACTGTATTGTAGAGAGCAGAGGTACGCTGAAACCAAATACATATTATAGCGGTGATGATGGAATCCGAATTGTTTCGGAAAACAATGAGCGCTATATTTTGTAAAAAGTTCAATAAAAAGAGAGGAACTAAAAGGGGGATAAAGATATGAATATTACGGATGTTCGAATTCGCAAGGTGGACAAGGAAGGCAAGATGAAAGCCGTTGTTTCCATCACAATTGAGGATGCACTTGTTGTACACGACATCAAGATCATTGAGGGAGAGAAAGGTTTATTTATTGCCATGCCAAGCCGCAAGGCCAGCGATGGGGAGTACCGCGATATAGCTCATCCAATTAACTCTGCAACAAGAGAAGAACTGCAGAACCTGATTTTAAGCAAATACAAAGAAGAATTTGGAAACGAGTAAAAATGTACCGGCACCTTAAAAAGCAAGGTGCCGGTATTTTTTTGCTTTAAAATATGCTACAATGAAAAATAATGTAAACAATCTTCTATTTCATATGTAAAATATATCGATAAAAATGAATTTTGCATATTTGAATCAGAATTGTGGAATTGGGCAAGATTTGAGGTGCTAGGACTGTCGCATACCTAAAATTCTTGAAAAACAGCTTCAAATTGCGGCCTTTTCGTGCGAATTGTATTAT
This sequence comes from uncultured Agathobacter sp., assembly GCA_945910395.1. Classification (GTDB taxonomy): domain Bacteria; phylum Bacillota; class Clostridia; order Lachnospirales; family Lachnospiraceae; genus Roseburia. Next base: position 12,770 of record CAMDYX010000012.1, read on the forward strand.
TTTGAAGAACTGATTTCGCTGTATACCTAATATTTGCAATTTCTTAGGTACAGGCTAAAATTGAACCGGCGAAAACATACAATCGACCATAAAAAGGGCTTAAAATGCCGCTTTTTTCAATGATTTTAGGTACTGGAAGAAAATCAACCAGCGAAATAATACAATTTACCAAGCAAGCATGAAGCAGAATTCATTTTCAGGAACACAATTCCGAAAAGGGAGATTCATTTTAATTAAGATATGTAAATAGAAAAAATGGAGGCATATATGTTTGTAATTGTTGGACTTGGTAATCCGGATAAAAGATATGAAAAGACCAGACACAATATCGGATTTGATGTCATTGATGCATTAGCAGATCAATATAATATAGTAGTAAAAGAAAAAAAGCATAAGGCATTATGTGGGACAGGCGCAATCGAAGGAAGGAAAGTCCTTCTGGTAAAACCACAGACCTATATGAACTTAAGTGGGGAGAGCGTTGCGGAAGTAATCCAATTCTACAAGATTGACCCCGAAAGTGAAATGCTGATTATCTTTGATGATATCAGTCTTGCGCCGGGAAATATCCGGGTGCGCAAAAAAGGAAGCGCCGGCGGGCATAATGGAATCAAGAGCATTATTGCACATACAGGGACACAGAATTTTATGCGAATCAAGGTCGGAGTAGGAGAGAAACCACAAGGATGGGACCTGGCAGACCATGTCCTGGGCCGTTTTTCTTCCGAGGACCGCAAAAAAGTAGATGAAGCCATAAAGGATGCCATTTCTGCAGCAGTACTCATGATGCAGGGTGACGTAGACCGGGCTATGAATTTATATAACGCAAAGAAACAGGAGTAATTTGTGAAAGCATTTTTAGAACCACTCCGGGAACTTTCCGGATTTGAAGAAATGATTCGTGTGACATCAAAACAGAAGGGACTTGCCACCATTACCGGCTGTATTGATGCCCAGAAGCCGCATATGATTTACGCATGTAACAATGGCAGAAAGAATAAGGTCATTGTTACTTTTCATGAGCAAAAAGCAAAAGAGCTGTGGGAAGAGTATTCTTTTTTTGACCCGAACGTGGTGTACTATCCTGCGAAGGATGTGCTTTTTTATCAGGCAGACATCCGGGGGAATCTGCTTACGGCCCAGAGAATATCTGCCCTTGCTGCCGTTTTCGAGCAGGAGTCCGTAACCCTGATTACCACATTTGATGCCCTCATGAATACCATGACGCCACCTCAGAAGATTTTAGATTCGGTAGTGCATCTTTCTGCCGGCGACACCGTTGATTTGGAAAAGCTTCAGCAGAAGCTGATCGAGATGGGCTATGAGAAGGAATATCAGGTGGAAGCGGTAGGACAGTATGCGCTGCGGGGAGGTATTCTGGATATTTTTCCGTTAACCGAAGAGCTTCCGGCGCGAATCGAACTCTGGGGAGATGAAATTGACACGATCCGTTCCTTTGACGTGGAAAGCCAGAAATCCATCGAGAGCATCCAGACGGTTACCATCTATCCGGCGGCGGAACTGGTTCTTTCCCGGGAGGAAAAGCAGGAAGGAATCGAAGCGCTTCTTGCAGAGGCTAAAAAGGTGTCTGACCAGCTTCGGAAGGACTTTAAGACCCAGGAAGCATACCGGATTATGACAACCGCAGAAACTCTGGCGGAAGAGTGGGGAGAGCTGTCCATATCTGCCGGAATGGATGCGTATCTTTCCTATTTCTGCAAGGAGAGAACCTGTCTTTTGGATTATTTTGATCCGATGGATACACAGATCTTTTTTGACGAGCTGGGAAGATGTGTGGAGCGGGGGACACAGACGGAGGTGGAATTTTCCGAGAGCATGAAGCAGCGCCTTGCCATGGGATATATTCTGCCGGGACAGATGAAGGAGCTGTTCACCCAGAAGGAAATCATGGGAAAACTGGATAAATTTTCCGGTATTACAATCGCTGCATTGGATACCAAAGCCTATGGTCTGAAAGCCGTCGGGCAGTATGGCATCCACGTAAAAAGTGTAAGTGCGTACAACAACAGCTTTGAGCTGCTGATCAAGGATTTAAAGCAATATAAGAAAAACGGGTATCGAATTATCTTACTTTCCGGTTCGAGAACCAGAGCGAGGCGCCTGGCGGAGGATCTGATGGCGGAGGACTTAAACAGCTTTTATACAGAGGATTATGACCACGAGGTTCTGCCGGGACAGATTATGGTCTGCTTTGGAAAAGTAAAAAGAGGATATGAATATCCGATTTTACAATTTGCTGTGATCACAGAAAGCGATATTTTCGGAGCGGAGAAGAAAAAGAAGAAGCGGCATCGAACCTATGAGGGTGAGAAAATCCAGAGCTTCACGGATATTTCGGTGGGAGACTATGTGGTTCATGAAAACCATGGACTTGGTATTTACCGCGGTATCGAAAAAATCGAAGTAGACAAGACTCTGAAGGATTACATTAAAATAGAATATGCCGGAGGCTCGAACCTGTACATTCTTGCAACCCAGCTGGAGCAGATCCAGAAGTATGCGGGGAAGGATGCAAGAAAGCCGAAGCTGAACAAGCTGGGGGGACAGGAATGGACAAAAACCAAGACAAGAGTGCGGGGGGCCGTAAAGGAGATTGCCCAGGATCTTGTGAAGCTGTATGCCGAGCGGGAAGAAAAGAATGGTTATGTGTATGGGAAGGATACGGTATGGCAGAGAGAATTTGAAGAATTGTTCCCCTTTGAGGAGACGGAGGATCAGGTATTAGCCATCGAAGCCACCAAGCGGGATATGGAAAGTACCAAGATTATGGACCGACTGATCTGCGGAGATGTGGGCTATGGAAAGACGGAGATTGCCATCCGCGCAGCCTTTAAAGCCGTTCAGGAAAATAAGCAGGTGGCATATCTTGCACCTACAACAATTTTAGCCCAGCAGATATACAATACCTTTGCCCAGAGAATGAAGGATTTTCCGGTAAGGGTTGATTTGTTATGCCGTTTTCGAACAAGCGCCCAGCAGAAAAAGACCATCGAGGATCTGAAGAAAGGACAGGTAGATATCATCGTCGGAACCCATAGACTTCTTTCTAGGGACGTGGGCTTTAAAGACTTAGGTCTTCTCGTAATCGACGAGGAACAGCGGTTTGGTGTGACCCATAAGGAAAAGATCAAGCAGATGAAGACCAACGTGGATGTACTTACTCTTACGGCCACGCCGATTCCGAGGACACTCCATATGAGCCTGATCGGAATCAGGGACATGAGTGTATTGGAAGAACCGCCGATGGACCGCCTCCCGATTCAGACCTATGTCATGGAATACAACGAGGAAATGGTGCGGGAAGCAATTGTCAGAGAATTGGGACGAAACGGACAGGTATATTATGTATATAATAAGGTAAAGGATATTGACGAAGTGACCACAAAGATTCAGGCTCTTGTTCCGGATGCAAATGTTGCATTTGCCCATGGGCAGATGAAGGAATCCGACCTGGAGAGAATCATGTACCGCTTTATCAATGGGGAAATCGATGTCTTAGTTTCCACAACCATTATTGAAACCGGAATGGATATTTCAAATGTTAATACGATGATTATACATGATGCTGATAATATGGGCTTGTCCCAGTTATATCAGCTTCGCGGTCGTGTGGGAAGATCCAACAGGACAGCATATGCGTTCTTAATGTATAGAAGAAACAAGATGCTAAAGGAAATCGCGGAGAAGCGTCTGGCTGCAATCAAGGAATACTCGGAGCTTGGAAGCGGCTTTAAGGTGGCTATGCGGGATCTGGAAATCCGGGGTGCAGGAAATCTTCTCGGCGCAGAGCAAAGCGGCCACATGGAAGCTGTAGGATATGACCTGTATTGCAAGATGCTGAATGAGGCGGTAAAGGAAGCAAAGGGAATTGTGCCCGAGGCACAGTTTGAAACCTCCATTGATGTGGTGGTGAATGCTTTTATTCCGTCCACCTATATATCCAATGAGCTGCAAAAGCTGGATATTTACAAGCGAATTGCGGGGATTGAGTCTGATGAAGAGGCAGATGAGATGCTAGAGGAGCTCATTGACCGGTTCGGGGATCCCCCGAAATCGGTATTGAATCTGCTTACCATTGCATGCCTGAAGGGAAAGGCGCATAAATTATATATCCGTGAGATTACCCAGAAGCAAAAAGAAATAAAGCTTGTGCTGTATGAAAAGGCCCTGATTGATCCGGCAAGGATTCCGGAACTTATACAGGAGCTTTCGCCGGCCTTAAAGTTTGCTGCGGATATGAAAAATCCCCATTTCTTATACACGATGCAGGTAAATTCCATGGATAAAAATGCGGATGTTCTGACCGCGCTATCAGACCTTTTAGAACGCATGAAACGCATCCTGTTATAGAAAATGGTTGCCAGTTGAAAGAAAAAGCACTATAATAGATGAGCAATATTTTAGAAATCAGGGGAAAACCCCATTTTATGGAGGTTATATGAACGCAAAGAAATTAGCTGCACTCTGCATGACAGGCGTAATTACCGCTTCTATGCTGAGTGGATGTGGAATAAATGCAAATCAGACAGTTGCAACAATGGAAGGACAGACCGTAACCTTAGGACTTGTGAATTTTATCGCACGTTTCCAGCAGGCCATCAGCGATGATATGTACCGGGCATACTTTGGTGAGGATGTCTGGGAGCAGGATCTCTATGGAAACGGAAGTACCATGGCAGATACATTCAAGCAGAATGTGGTGGATTCCCTTCATGAGATGTATACCTTAAAGGCGCATATGGGAGAGTACAATGTAGCACTTTCTGCAGAGGAGACCGCAGAGATTGATGAAGCGGTTGCTGCATTTATGGCTGCAAATTCAGCAGATACCTTAAAGGAAATGGGCGCCACCGAGGAGCTGGTAAAAGAATATCTTACCCTTTCAGCGATCCAGCAGAAAATGCATGAGGCAATTATTGCAGAAGCAGATACCGATGTGTCGGATGAGGAAGCGAACATGAGGGGATATACCTATGTTCAGGCCGGAATTGTCGGATACTATGGTGAGGATTCCAATTATACCTACTATACAGAGGATGAAGTGGCAGCACTTAAGGCAGAATTCAATCAGATGTATGAGGAAATTACCGATCCGTCTGAACTGGAAGCCGTTGCCGAAGGCTATGGATATAGTGCAACAGCTTCAGCCTATGGCACAGATGATGATACCTTGGATGAAAATGTAAAGGCTGCTTTGGATGCGCTTTCCGAAGGACAGCTTTCTTCCGTAATTACAACGGATTCGGCACTTTATATTGTGCGTGTGGATAGCGAGACGGATGTGGATGCAACGGAAGAAAACCGCCAGAATATCATTGAGACACGTCAGGAGACTCTATATGCAGACACAGTTTCTGCATGGCAGGAGAATGACGGCTGGGAGGTAAAGGAGAAGGCACTTCAAAAGATCAGCTTTAAGAACGGATTTACTGCGCCACAAGAGGAGACCGAGACAGAAAGTGCAGCACAATAACATTATTCTGATTGGTATGCCGGGGGTGGGCAAGAGCACAATCGGAGTTATCCTGGCAAAGCTTTTGGGCTATCAATTTGTGGACGCGGATCTTCTGATCCAGCAGCAGGAGAAAAAGCTTTTAAAAGATATTATAAACGAGCGGGGAACCGATGGGTTTATTGAAGTCGAGAACCGCGTAAATGCCGGAATTGTTGCAGAGCATACTGTAATAGCCACCGGTGGAAGCGTGGTGTATGGCAAAGAGGCCATGCGGCATCTGAAAGAGATTGGGACGGTTGTTTATTTAGAAGTTTCTTATGATACAATAAAAAAGAGACTTGCAGATATCAAAGGACGTGGAGTGGTACTTCGAGAAAATCAGTCACTCCTGGATCTGTATAAAGAAAGAACTCCTCTTTATGAAAAGTATGCGGATGTTAAAGTGACAGAAGAACACTTGAATGTGGAGCAGACGATAGAGAGATTAGTGGAAGAACTTGGCTTTGATAAATAAAATGATTGGTTCTTAGAGGTGACCTATGGAACAGTATGTAATTAAGGGCGGAACTCCGCTTACCGGAGAAGTGGTAATCGGTGGTGCAAAAAATGCTGCACTTGCGATTCTTGCTGCCGCTGTCATGACAGATGAGACGGTTACAATTGAAAATTTACCGAATGTTAGAGATATAAATGTACTACTTGAGGCAATTGATGAAATCGGTGCGAAGGTGGAGCGTGTAAATGCCCATAAGGTCCGCATCAATGGATCTTTTATCAAGGATGTCCGTGTAGACAATGAATTCATCCGAAAAATTCGCGCTTCCTATTACCTGATCGGAGCTTTGCTTGGAAAGTATAAGCGTGCCCAGGTGGCACTTCCGGGTGGATGCGATATCGGAAGCCGTCCGATCGACCTTCATCTGAAGGGCTTTAGGGCAATGGGCGCAAAGATTGACATCGCAAACGGAATTATAAAAACAGAAGCAGAGCATTTAGTGGGAACCCACATTTACCTGGATAAGGTATCTGTTGGTGCAACCATCAATATTATGATGGCAGCAGCAATGGCAGAGGGAAAGACGGTTATTGAAAATGCCGCAAAGGAGCCTCATGTCGTTGACGTGGCAAACTTCTTAAATGGTATGGGTGCCAATATTCGTGGTGCAGGTACGGATGTCATTCGTATTGTGGGAGTGGAGAAGCTTCATAAGACAGAGTACTCCATTATCCCGGACCAGATTGAAGCTGGAACCTTTATGTTTGCAGCAGCAGCAACCGGCGGAGATGTCCTTGTGAAAAATGTGATCCCGAAGCATTTGGAGGCAACCACAGCAAAGCTGATAGAGGTGGGCTGTAAGGTTTTGGAATATGATGATTCGGTCCGTGTCATCGCCCCAAAGAAGCTGCAGCACACCCAGGTAACAACCCTGCCCTATCCGGGATTCCCGACAGATATGCAGCCCCAGATGGCAGTTCTTTTAGGAATCGCAGAGGGAACCAGTACGGTAACGGAGAGCATTTTTGAAAACCGTTTTAAGTACGTGGATGAGCTGACCAGAATGAGCGCTGAAATTAAGGTGGAGAGCAATATCGCCATCATTACCGGAGTGAAAAAGTATACCGGAGCAAGAGTGAATGCACCGGATCTTCGGGCGGGAGCAGCCCTTGTCATTGCCGGACTTGCAGCGGAGGGTGTTACTGTAGTAGATGATATTTACTATATCCAGCGTGGATATGAGGACTTTGAAGGAAAGCTGGCAGGACTTGGAGCTGTCATTGAGAAAGCAGATGACAGCACACTTCAGAAAGCAATTTTAAAGATATCTTAAAAACAAAAGGGAAAATAAAAAAACATCTCCTTCCTACTAATAATAATCGTAGGACGGAGATGTTTTTTATTCACCCTTTTTCAAAGCGTTTTATATAAATTCCCTTTTAAACTTGCGTTCCTTAGAATGAATTTTGCTATTCGAATATGCAAACTCATTCGGAAACACATTTTAAAGACGGTTTTAAATTACTGCTGTAATATACAGATCCCGGTGTGTGGAAAGATCTAAGCACTCGTTATCATCGAACTGAATGACCGGACGGGACAGATCATTTGGATTGATCATTACAATTTTTCCTCCCCGACCATCACTTAGTACCACACGATTGCTCTGATAGGTTGCGGCAATCTGCTTTAAGAAGGTGGTAATGTATTTAGCGTGATATTTCTGGTAGCCATCCTTTTCGAAATTGCTGATAACCTGGAATGCACACAATGGAGCACGGTAAGAGCGGGCTGCAGTCATGGCATCATATACATCCGCAATTCCAACGATCATGGCGTATTCGTCAATCAGATCTTCGTCCAAACCGGAAGGATATCCGCTTCCGTCACATCTTTCATGGTGCATGAGCGCAGCCTTTTTGATGTGTGGATCAATGTTTTGTGGCTTTAAGATATCGTATCCCTTCTTTGGGTGACTCTTGACCAGCTCAAATTCCTCGTCGGTCAATTTCCCGGATTTATTTAGGACTTCCTCCGGAATTAAAACTTTTCCTATATCGTGGAAAAGACCTGCACAGGTCAGTACATCCAGATTATGACTATCCAGCTTCAGCCAGCGGCCCAGCATTCTGGATATGAGGGCAACATTTAAGCTGTGGGCGTAAACAGAATCATCAAGGGCACGCATGTTATTTAACATGTCGAATAATTCGATGATGGTATTCCTTGTCCGAAACAGCGTAGCAACCTTTTCCACTAACGCATCCTGCTGAAGGGGTTTATTTTCATTGATGATTTCATTGAACACTACCTTTAGATCTTCCAGAATCATGTAATACTGCAGCTGGAAAGAACGGAAAGCATCGGAAGATGCAACCTTTTGCTTTACGGTCTTGGTTTCCTGTATATAGGTCTTCGGGACCGGAGCAGATTCTGGTTTTTTGACCGGGGTGGCTTCTGAACTGGAAGATGCTTCTGCAAAAGCTTCACCTTCTACTACGGCAAAATCAACACGATATAATTTCATTCGGTTGATCAGCTGTCTTGTTACCTCGCTGCCGGGAGTGGCAAGAATCTGACCACTCGGTGTCTTTACTGCTTCTGCAACGATCATACCTTGTTCCAACTCGTGTGGAGTCAGCGTCCGCATGGCATAATCCTCCTTTTACATATACTCCATTAAGAAGTATAAATTTTCTGTCAAAGAAAGTCAATAAATTTACACTTGACATTAGAAAGAAATGAGAGTATCGTATCAGACGAAGATTTTAAATTTAATATTGTAGTTTTCTCTTATTCAGAGTGATGGAGATACATAGGATCTGTGAAGTCACGGCAACCCCTGTTTGGAAGGTGCCAACCTGAGCGAGTAATCGAACAATAAGAGGATTTAATTATCTTTGGTAGTGAATCCGCTTATTTTAGGCGGATTTTTTTATTGACTGTTTTTAGAAGAAAAGGAGACAAAAGAAAATGGAGAAATTGTTATTTACTTCTGAGTCGGTAACAGAAGGCCATCCGGACAAGGTCTGTGATGCTGTGTCTGACGCAATTCTTGATGCATGTATGGAACAGGACCCAATGAGCCGTGTTGCATGTGAAACCGCAAGCTGTACCGGATTTGTCCTTGTAACCGGAGAAATCACCACAAAGGCAAAGTTAGATATTCCGGCAATCGTTCGCAAGACTGTTCTTGAGATCGGATATGATGACGGAAAGAAGGGACTGGATGGAAATTCCTGTGCCGTTATGGTAGCGCTTGACCAGCAGTCCGCTGATATTGCCATGGGTGTTGATAAGGCTCTTGAGGCAAAGAAGGGAGATCTTACGGATGATCTGGATACGGGAGCCGGCGACCAGGGTATGATGTTTGGATATGCAACCAACGAGACTCCGGAGCTTATGCCATATCCAATCGCCCTTGCTCATAAACTGGCACGAAAGCTTACCGAGGTTCGTAAGAACGGTACTTTAAACTACTTAAGACCGGACGGAAAAACTCAGGTTTCTGTAGAGTATGATGAGGATGGAAACCCAAAAAGATTAGAGGCCGTTGTCCTTTCTACACAGCATGACGAGGATGTTACCCAGGAGCAGATTCATGAGGATATCAAAAAATATGTTTTTGATCCGATCCTTCCAAAGGAGCTTGTGGATGCGGATACAAAATTCTTTATCAATCCGACCGGACGTTTCGTAATCGGTGGACCCCACGGGGATGCCGGACTTACCGGACGTAAGATCATCGTAGATACCTACGGCGGATACGCTCGTCACGGCGGCGGAGCCTTCTCCGGAAAAGACTGCACAAAGGTAGACCGTTCAGCTGCATATGCAGCCCGCTACGTTGCAAAGAACATTGTTGCGGCAGGACTTGCCGATAAGTGTGAAATCCAGCTATCTTATGCCATCGGTGTGGCACAGCCAACCTCTGTCATGGTAGATACCTTTGGAACCGGAAGGGTTTCCGACGAAAAGCTGGTAGAGATTGTCCGTGCAAACTTTGATCTTCGTCCGGCAGGAATTATTAAGATGCTGGATCTGAGAAGACCGATTTATCGTGGAACAGCAGCCTACGGACATTTCGGACGTACGGATCTGAATCTTCCATGGGAAGCAACAGATATGGTAGACACATTAAAGAAGTATTTATAAAAAATTTAGAATACTTTATCGGTTTTTCCTAAAAAATAGAGAAAATCATGGTATAATGGGGCATAGGGTATATTCCTATGCCCCATTTTTGCTTTTGGGAGAAAAAATATGAAGATAAAGACAAAGCTCATTATTTCATTTTGTATTATTTTATTTGTTCCTTCCGGATTGGCGTTTATGACTATTGTTTTCTTTCAGAAAATCCAAATGGCGGAATTTGCAAGACTTCACGGACTGACAGAATTGGAAGGAGATGCCATTCAGGAATCTCTTCGGGTGCTGAATCAGTTGCCGCCGGAAGAGCTGAGGGAAATCTGCGGACATTTTATCTTGACAATACTCCTTATTCTGGGTGTAACAGCGGCTCTTCTGATTGGATGGATTTATCAGAGTATGATTACACCAATGAAAAAGCTTCAGATTGCAGCAGACAACATCCGGGATGGTAATCTGGATTTTTCTGTGGACTATCAGGAAAAGGATGAAATCGGACAGCTGGCAAAAAGCTTTGAGGAAATGCGGCAGAGGCTCAAGGACAGCGCAGAGGAGAAAATCAGCAACGAAAAAGAAAACCGTGCCCTCATCAGCAATATCGCCCATGATCTGAAAACTCCCATCACCGCCGTCAAGGGCTATGCGGAAGGAATCATGGATGGGGTTGCCAATACGCCGGAAAAGGTTGATAAGTATGTCCGGACCATATACAATAAAGCAAACGAAATGGATACACTGATCAATGAGCTGACGTTCTATACAAAGATCGATACAAACCGGATTCCATACAATTTCGCAAAATTAAATGTATCAAAATATTTTGCGGATTGTGTGGAAGAAATCGGAATGGATCTGGAATCCAAAGGAATCGGGTTGTCCTATTACAATTATGTGGATGAGGACGTGCTGATTATTGCGGACCCGGAACAGCTTCGAAGAGTGGTGGGAAATATCATCAGCAATTCCGTTAAATATATGAATAAGGTAAATGGATTTATCAATATCCGAATCAAAGATGTGGGAGACTTTATCCAGGTGGAGATGGAAGACAACGGAAAGGGAATTGCGCAGCGGGATCTGCCATACATTTTTGACCGGTTTTACCGGACAGATTCTTCCAGAAATTCTGCCACAGGCGGAAGCGGTATAGGGCTTTCCATTGTGAAGAAAATTGTGGAGGATCATGGAGGAAAAATCTGGGCGACCAGTAAAGAGGATACCGGAACAATTATGTATTTTGTAATCAGAAAGTATATGCAGGAAGAACCACAGACTGTGGAGGTTTAAGGAGGATATCATGAGTAGGATTTTAATCGTAGAGGACGAGGTCGATATTGCTGATTTAGAGAAGGATTATCTGGAACTCAGCGGGTTCGAGGTGGAGATTGAAAATGATGGAGATGCCGGCTTAAAGAGGGCGTTGGAAGAGGATTTTGATCTATATATCCTGGACCTTATGCTGCCCGGAATGGATGGCTTTGATATCTGTAAGGAAATCCGGGAAAAGAAGAACACACCGATTCTTATGGTTTCCGCAAAGAAGGATGATATCGATAAGATCCGGGGACTTGGACTTGGGGCGGATGATTATGTGACAAAACCATTTTCGCCAAGTGAACTGGTGGCCAGAGTAAAGGCACACCTTGCCAGATATGAGAGATTAATCGGAAGCAATGTGGTAGAAAATGATATGGTGGAAATCCGGGGAATCAAGATCGATAAAACCGCCCGCCGGGTATGGGTAAACGGGGAAGAAAAGCAGTTTACCACGAAGGAGTTTGACCTGCTTACCTTTTTGGCAGAAAATCCAAACCGCGTGTTTACCAAGGAGGAATTGTTCCAAAAGGTATGGGATATGGAATCCATCGGCGATATCGCTACCGTAACCGTGCATATTAAGAAAATCCGTGAGAAGGTGGAGCTTGATACTTCAAAGCCGCAGTATATCGAGACAATCTGGGGCGTGGGCTACCGCTTTAAGCTGTAAAGAGGGAATAAAATGACAGATTTGGACATTCTCTATGAGGATGATGAGATTATTGTGTGCCACAAGCCGGCAGGGATTGCGACCCAGACCAAGAGACTTGGGAAACCGGATATGGAAAGTCTGCTGAAAAATTATCGCGCAAGAAAGCAGGAGCCTCCGTATATCGGTATCATACACAGGCTGGACCAGCCCGTAGAGGGGGTGATGGTCTTTGCAAAAAATCAGAGGGCTGCGGCAGAGCTGTCGAAGCAGGTAAAGGAAAGAACCATCGGAAAGCACTATTATGCGGTGGTAAAAAAGACGGAGGCGTGCAGCTTAAAGAAACAGGGCGTCCTAAAGGACTATATATTGTCGGATGAACGCGGCAATATTTCCCGAATTGTGAAAAAGGACACTCCAAAGGCAAAGGTGGCCAAATTGGAATATCGGATCATTGGGCAGGCGCAGGAGCTTTTGTGCGCAGATATCCTTCTGCATACCGGAAGGCATCATCAGATCCGCTTACAGTTTTCAAATGCAGGGGCTCCGATTCTTGGGGATACAAAGTATGGAAATGAGAAAAATATCCATCTGGCTTTATGCGCATACCGTTTGGAGTTTTTGCACCCGGGGACGAAGGCAAGTATGGATTTCTGCGTGCCTCCAAAGGGCTCGTTGTTTGCCGGATTTCTTGACAATATAGGAAATATGGCATAATATAAATTTGAGTGAATTTTCGAAGAAAAGAGGAGTTTAGCAGTCATGGCTAAGGACAAAAAAATGGTAGAGGCAATTACCTCTATGGAAGAGGATTTTGCACAGTGGTATACCGATGTAGTAATTAAAGCAGAGCTCATTGATTATTCGTCGGTAAAGGGATGTATGATTATTAAACCGGCAGGATATGCAATTTGGGAAAATATCCAGAGGGAGTTAGATAGAAGATTTAAAGAAACCGGAGTAGAGAATGTTTATATGCCGATGTTTATTCCGGAAAGCTTACTTCAGGTAGAGAAGGATCATGTGGAAGGATTTGCACCGGAAGTCGCATGGGTTACCCATGGCGGATTAAATGAGCTGCCGGAGCGCCTTTGCGTAAGACCGACCTCAGAGACTCTGTTCTGTGATTTTTATAAGAACCTGATTCAGTCTTACAGGGATCTGCCAAAGGTATATAACCAGTGGTGTTCTGTTGTAAGATGGGAAAAGGAAACAAGACCGTTCCTTCGTTCAAGAGAGTTTTTATGGCAGGAAGGACATACGGCACATGCAACCGCAGAGGAAGCAGAGGAGCGTACGGTACAGATGCTGAATCTGTATGCGGATTTTTGCGAGGAGGTCCTTGCAATGCCGGTGGTACGCGGCCGTAAAACCGAGAAGGAAAAGTTTGCGGGGGCAGAGGCAACCTATACCATCGAAGCGCTGATGCATGATGGAAAGGCTCTGCAATCCGGTACAAGCCATAACTTTGGGCAGAATTTTTCAAAACCATTTGGAATTCAGTATACGGATAAAGAAAACAAATTGCAGTATGTATACCAGACCTCCTGGGGTATGACAACCCGTCTGATCGGCGCCATCATCATGGTTCACGGGGATGATTCCGGGCTGGTCCTTCCTCCTTATATCGCACCGGTACAGGCAATGGTCATTCCGATTCAGATGAAGAAAGAAGGCGTACTGGAAAAGGCAGAGGAAGTCTGTGAGAGACTTGGAAAGGTGTGCCGTGCGAAGCTTGACGATTCCGATAAGAGTCCGGGATGGAAATTCTCAGAGGCAGAGATGCGTGGAATCCCGGTTCGAATTGAACTTGGACCAAAGGATATCGAGAATCAGAAATGCATCGTAGTAAGAAGAGACACCAGGGAAAAGATCGAAGTATCCTTAGATGAGATTGAAAGCAGAATACCGGAAATCTTAGACACCATACAAAAGGAAATGTTTGAGCGGGCAAAGGCCCACAGAGATGCCCATATCTGGGATGCCCACAACTATGATGAACTTACGGATATCGCTGAAAATAAGCCGGGATTTATCCGGGCAATGTGGTGTGAGGAGCAGGCCTGTGAGGATAAGATCAAAGAGGACTTTGCGGTTACTTCACGCTGCATGCCCTTTGAGGATCAGGAAAAGATATCGGATGTATGTGTTTGCTGCGGAAAGCCTGCCCGCAAGCTGGTATACTGGGGCAAAGCATACTAGAACAACACAAAAGAAGAAAGAACATCAATTTTGGCTAACGGGGGGCAACCATGGTTGATAAGTATTATAATGGTGTAATTGAACAGGTATACAGCCACGTGGGAAAGGACGAACGTAATATAGTTATGGTAAACTATAACAACGACTTTTCCATCCGTGGCCTGGAAATGATTAAACGTTATTCGAAGGAGGAGAATAACGTTCATTTTTCCTGGCATGAATTCAGTTATGATACGGTTCCGGGGGCTTATGAACCATTTTTGGATATCATATGTACCATGTACCGCAAGTGCGTGAACGAAAGCTTCAGTGAATTCTTAAAAAAGTGTGGGGTATATTATTTACAGCAGGGAATTCTGGAATCCTATTATAATTACGGAGTCTGTGTCCGGGAGGAAGAAATTCTTCTGGATGAAGTGGAGTATGAGCAGGAAAAGATGGTGGATGCCATCTGTGGAATGCTAAAGGCCATCGCAGAGGTGGAACCCATCGTGGTTGTCATCAATCGTTTTCAGATGGCGGCAAAAAGCACCATGATGGTTGTGCAGGAGCTGTTAGAAAACCCCTGCAGAAATATCGGAATCATCCTTGGCGTCAATGAGCTTCGCATCCGAAGGGAGGGTGATGGTGCCATCTGGGAATCGATCAAAGAGCATATCAACGATTCCAGCCAGCTTTACCACATTGGAAGCACCGGAATCCGAAGAACGGAAGATGCGGGAGATTGGCAGCAGTTTTCGGACTTTGAAAAAGACTTCGTAAAGATTAAAAACGCAATTGAACTGATGGATTATGATCTTGCAAAACAATTTTTTGCCAGCGTGGATCACCGAATCAAGTTTGAGGACTTTGAACTGGATGACAGCATAAAGCTGTTGTTTTATACCTCCTATGCAAAAACCGCCATTCTTTTAGGGGATATGTCGAAGGCCTTAGAGCTTTTGGAGGAAGTATCCAGAATGCATATGCTGGAGCAGGAAAAATCCCTGCTCTTTGAGTGTGAATATCTTACGGCAAACTGCTATATGTATCAGGGAAAGCTTGAGAAGGCACAGAAATATGCAAAACAAGCTAAAAAAATTGCAGAAGAATGTAATAATGAGCTGGCGGTATTCCGGGCAGAGCTTTTAATGATTCAGGCCCAGATGTCCGGCTGGCACAATATCTTTTTCTGTGTTCAGGATATCCCCATCGAAGCCAGCCTGATTGAACGAATGATTCGTCATAATTACAAAAACCATTTGGCATATGTGTACATATTTGCATACGATAACCGTCCGGAGATGATTGCAAGAGCCTATCGTTCGGAGGCAGCTCTTGTGTATTTCAGCAAAGGTGTTGCCCTTGCAAAGGAAATCGGAAACGAGCACCTTGTGTACAATGCATATCAGAAAAATATCATGATGGCATCTACCAACGGTATGAATGAAATTGCCATGCTGTACCTGATTCGTTCTTATCAGTTTCTGAAGGATAAAAAACTGGATTATGAGGGAAGAAGCTATAGTGGTATCGGATATAATTTAAGCGCCCTTGGGCATAATGAAAAGGCAGAGCAGTACTATAATGTCGCAATTGAAAAATTTTATGAAAAGCGGCAGCTCGAAGACATTGCCGAGGTGTTTTATAATCGGGCACTAAACCGAATCATGCTTGGAAAATACGAGGCAGCAGTACACGATCTGCAGACGGCCATGAAGATCATAGAGCGACTGCATTTGAACAGTCTTCGTGTATGTAACATGTCGAAGCTGTATGCGCTGCTTGCCCTTTCCTATATTCTACAGGGCGACCGTTTCAACAGCGAACGGTATCTGATGAGCTGTAAACAGTTTTTAAACTACATTATCGAGAAGGAAAAGGATTCGGAAAACTCAGAAATCATTCATGATTATGCAAAGAGCGACGATGACCTGTTCCTGTATGCCTTTTCATCCGCCCTGTTTGCCTGGACGGAGAGCGATATGGAAAAGGCATTTACCGAGTATGAAGAAGCAGAAAAGTATTTTGCCAATGCGGAAGGAAACCAGTACTATGTGCATGAGATATACCGAAGAAAGCGCATGGAGCTGTATGAGTGCATGGGCAGAATGGAGTTGTACGAGCAGGAACGCCTGACGTTAGAGCAGCACAACGAAGTGAGTGTGCAGATTAAAAACAGTGTATCCATGGAAAGCATAAAGGAACTGGAGCTGGATGAAGGCAGTACCTGCTGCAGGATAACGGAAGCCCAGATCGATGAGCTGGCAAAGCAGGAGGGACTGGCAAAGGATTATCAGACCAGTAAAAAACAGATGGAGTTTATTTCCTCCTGGCAGAAAATTATTGATGTCAGCGGAACCGGCATAGAAGAGATGGTTCAGAACGCCATGACAGCGTTTATCAATCATTTCAGTGTGGATAAGGTGCTTTATGTGTGGTATGCAGGAGAGCATCCGAGAACCCTCTATAATGATACCGGAGTCACCATTGATGATGAGATATTAAAGAAGCTTGAATCCATCATGAAGGAAAACTCTCAGGGCTTTGCGACTTCGAAAGTAAGTGACAGCTTTTTGGACCATATGGATGTCATCGACTTGTTTGATGCCAATGATGTCTGCTCCTTTGTTGCAGTTCCGTTTTATAAAAATGAAAAGCTCACCAGCTTACTGATTACCTATGTGCAGATGAAGGATAACTGGCATTCCTCCATTGACCGGTATATGCTAAACGATGATGACAGGAAGATCTATCAGCTGTTATTCCGGGAGATGAATTACTCCATCAAGCGTATGGAGGCAAATAAAAAGATTATCGAAATGAATCATAAGCTTCAGGCCGTTGCGGTAACGGACCTGCTTACCGGAATCTATAACCGAACCGGATTATATGAAGAGATTCACCGGATGGCAGAGGTGTGGAAAAAGGAAAACAAGGCTCATCCACTGGGACTGATGTTTATCGATCTGGATAATTTTAAAAAGTACAACGATACCTTCGGACATGATGTAGGAGATCTGATCTTAAAAGAAATGGCGGCGGTCTTTACCGGTGTAGTGGAAGACAAGGGCTTTGTAAGCCGCTATGGTGGAGATGAATATATTATCCTGCTTAATACCGAAGACCGGGAGGAGCTGGAGGATATCGCAAAAGAGATCTACAGACGCATCGACACCAGTGAAGGCTTCCGGGAATCCATAGAGAAGTATATGGGCCGGGAAATTGAAGTACAGAAGGAAAACCGGATTACCTGCTCCATTGGAATTGCCATGGCATCCGACGTAAAATCAGAGGACGAGGTTACAGAAATGATTAAGCTTGCGGATGACAGACTATACTCCGTAAAAACGTCAGTAAAAGGACGCTATGCATTTATATGAGAATTGAATTACCGGAACATGTAAAGAAAATAATATACGGATTGGAAGCTGCTGGCTTTGAAGCCTATGCAGTAGGCGGCTGTGTGAGGGATTCCATACTGAGCAGAAGGCCACAGGACTGGGATATCACAACCTCGGCAAGGCCGGAGGAGGTTAAGGCGCTTTTTCCCCATACCATTGATACCGGAATCGCCCACGGAACGGTAACCATCATGATGGACCACATGGGATATGAGGTTACCACCTATCGGATTGACGGGGAGTATGAAGACTCCCGGCATCCGAAGGAGGTCATCTTTACCGGAGAGCTTGTAAAGGATTTACAGCGCCGGGATTTTACCATTAACGCCATGGCCTATAATGAAGAGAAAGGCCTTGTGGACGCTTTTGACGGAATGGGCGATTTAAAGCGGGGCATCATCCGCTGCGTTGGAAATCCCATAGAACGCTTTACAGAGGATGCGCTTCGCATGCTTAGGGCAGTACGCTTTGCAGCACAGCTGGGATTTACCATTGAAGAGACCACAAAAAATGCCATTGCAAAGCTGGCGTCTTCCATCGAAAAAGTCAGCGCAGAGCGCATTCAGACGGAGCTGATAAAGCTTCTGGTATCAGGACACCCGGAGGAACTGAAAACAGCATATGAGCTTTCCCTTACCAAAGTTTTTCTGCCGGAGTTTGACGTGATGATGGAAACAGCTCAGAAGAATAAGCATCATTGCTATACGGTGGGACAGCATACCATTGTTGCTCTCTGCAATGTCAGACAGGATAAAGTTCTTCGCCTTGCAATCCTGCTTCATGATGTGGCAAAGCCCTGCTGTATTACCACAGACGAAAAGGGGCAGAACCATTTTAAAGGGCATCCTGCTGTTGGCGCTAAGATGACCAGGGACATCCTAAAGCGTTTAAAGTTTGATAATGACACGATAGACAGGGTCTGTGTACTGGTGGAGAACCATGATGAGCGGCCAATGCTTACGGAAAGGAATGTAAGACGTGCGGTCAATCGTGTGGGAACAGAGCTTTTTCCGTTGCTTTTGGAAGTAAAGGAAGCGGATACTTTAGCCCAGAGCGACTACAGGCGGGAAGAAAAATTAAGCTATATCAAAGAGTACCGGGAACTTTTCGAGAAAGTGATCCGGGAGGAGCAGTGCGTAAAAAAATCCGATATGAACATCAAAGGAAAGGATCTGATCGCACTGGGAATGAAGCCGGGAAAAGATCTGGGAACGGTGTTGGATCAGCTGTTTGAGCTGGTTCTGGAAGACCCCCGGAAAAATACAAAGGAAAACTTAATAGAAGAGGCACATAAATTAATCACCCCTTTCATATGATAAATAGACAAACAGGTCATATGGAGGGGATTTTTTGTATATTCAGCCGGAAACCATAGTAGAACAATACGAGCTGTCAGTAAGCCAGATTACAAAGGGCAGGGGTACATATATTTGCAAAACAGAGGGGAAGGATATGGTGCTTGTGCCGTTTCGGGGCTCCAATGAACGGGCGGAATTTTTAAAGAGTGTCATGGAATACCTCTGTGAAAACCACATTATTGTTGAAAAAATTTATCGTACAAAAGATGGCTCTGCGGTTGCACAGGATGAGCTGGGGGGAAAATATATCTTAAAGGAAATGTTTTCGGGAACGGAATGCAATATTAAGAATGTAGGGGATATCAGGGAAGCGGTGACGCAGCTGGCTTTTTTGCATGCGGCACTGTTTTCCTGTCCACTTCAGGTTCCGCAGTTTATGAAACAGGAGAAGGAGACTCTGCTATCCACCTATGAGAAGCATGACCGGGAGCTGATTAAGGTGAAAAACTATATTAAAAACAAAAAGAAAAAGAATGAATTTGAAAGGAAATTTCAGGAACACTATCCAAGGTTCATAAAGATGGCCAATCAATCCGTGCAGCTTCTGGAAAAAAAACAGACGGATGGTTTTGCTTTAAACCACGGAGATTTCAATCAGCATAATGTAATCAAAACCCCGGAGGGCTATCGAATCATACATCTGGAAAACTTAAGCTTTGGCATAGCGGTAAATGATCTGGTAAATTTTCTCCGCAAAACCATGGAAAAAAACAACTGGGATGAAAAGCTGGGGCTTACTATGCTAAAATGGTATGAGGAAGTGCTTCCGCTTTCGAAGGAGGATTACACACTGGTCTATACCTTATTACTTTTTCCGGAAAAGTTCTGGAAGATTGCAAACCATTATTACAATTCCCATAAGGCATGGCTGTCTGGCAGAGATATAGAGAAGCTGGATAAGGTGATTGAACAGGAGACCGCAAGAATTTCCTTTTTGGAAAAATTGTTTTCTTTTATTGCGTAATCCATTATACTTAAGGCATGAGAACGAATAGAAAAAAACGGTTAATTGTATATATGATAGGAGGACTGATGCTTCTTCTAGTGGGCTGCGGCTCAAAGGATGCATCGAAAGAGGGAAGCACCATCTATTACTACCCAAAGGATACACAGGAAGCAGAGAGTAAAACGCAGGAAGAACGGGAACTGTATGTCATTGCTTCTATGGATACGGCCTCGGAAGAAATACGCTTGTACCGGTATGCGAACCAAATGGCGTATCAGTACCATTATACTCTGGATACGGTTTTTCTGGACCGCTATGGAAATTATTACAGTGCAGCAAACTTCGTGCCCGGAAAGGTGATCTACATTGATCAGGTGGATGAAGAGGGCTGTATAGGAAAAATCCAGATAGCGGACAGCGTGTGGGAATACACCGAGGTGGAGAAGTTTTCCGTGGACGAGGAACGGGGGATCTTCTATATCGCAGATACCAAGTATGATTATGATGACCAGCTGCAGGTGTTCTCGGACCAGAGCCAGTTGAAATTGTCGGAGCTGACCGAAAATGATATTTTGACGGTCATTGGAAAAGATAAAAAAATTTTGTCCATTCTGGTTACCACCGGTCACGGGAAGCTAAAGCTTTTGAATACCGAATTGTTTGAGGGCAGCTATCTGCAGCTGGACACCAGTATTTTTGCCATGATAACCAGCAATATGTCCATGGAGCTTCCGGAAGGGGATTATACGCTTTCTGTGGCAAATGACGGCTGGGGTGGTCTCACCGAAATCTCAATCCAGAGAGGGAAGACCACCGAGGTGGATCTGGATACCTTAAAGGGGGAAGGTCCGCAATACGGCAATATCCTGTTTCTGGTGGACTTAGAGGATGCTGTTGTCCGGGTCGATGGGGAGAAGGTTAATACGGGACTTCCCGTAAAGCTTCGTTATGGCTGGCATTCCCTGGTGGTTTCCTCATCGGTGTACGAAGACTGGTCGAAAAAGCTGTATGTGAATTCGAAGGAGGCTACCATATCCATTGAACTGGACGACGGAAGCCTTGAGCGGACTGACAAGACAGATAGCGGGGCAAAGACAGAAGAGACAGAGAGTGAGACGGAGACTGCTTCGGAAACAGAGAAGAAAAACAGCCAGAAGGACTCAGAGACCAAAGAAAATTCATCCGAAGGATTGACGACGGAGGACGTGATGGAAGAATATTTGTCAACATTGACAGAATTGCTGGATTCATTATAGTTAAAATACCAAAAATCCTTGATTTTCCTTGACAACATAAGGAAAAACAAGTATATATAATGATGTAGATAATTCAAGAAAACAACTCGAATTATTATTTATATGAATCCAGAGGAGGAATTTATAATCATGAACAAAGCAGAGTTAGTTGCAGCAGTTGCAGAGAAGGCAGGACTTTCTAAGAAGGATGCAGAGGCTTCTGTAAAGGCTTTTACCGACGTAATCGCTGAGGAATTAAAGAAAGGTGAGAAGGTTACATTAGTTGGATTTGGTACTTTCGAAGTATCTGAGAGAGCAGCTAGAACCGGACGTAACCCACAGACCGGAGCAGAGATGAAGATCGCAGCTTCTAAGGCTCCTAAGTTCAAAGCTGGTAAGGCTTTAAAAGACTCTATCAACTAATCTAGACAGATAAGGATAGTAACGGACCTGGCAAGCAAGCTTGTTAGGTCCATTTTTTATCATATAACAGAGTAATTTGGGAGGAAATATGAGACTGGACAAATTTTTAAAGGTCTCCCGACTGATCAAGAGGCGTACCGTCGCCAACGAAGCCTGTGATGCCGGACGTGTCATGGTAAACGGAAAGCCGGCAAAGGCATCCGTAAACGTAAAGGTGGGAGATGAAATAGAAATTCTTTTTGGACAAAAATCGGTAAAGGTGCGGGTTCTCGACATTGTTGAGACCACGAAAAAGGACGAAGCAAAAGATTTATTCGAATATATATCATAAAGTAACGGACTCTCTAATAAGATGATAAAAAAGGGGGTCTGTTTTTTTATGGAAGAAAAAGTAATTGCGCAAAAGTCGCACAGAGCGTTATTAAATAATCGGAAAAGCGGAAGCTTTACCGGCGTTTTGGATGTGCTGTCCTTTGATCTTTCGGAAATTTTATTGGAGACGGAAATGGGAATGCTTCATATCAAAGGAAAGGATCTTCATGTGAATCGGCTAAACTTGGAAAAGGGTGAAGTGGACCTGACAGGACAGATTAACAGTATGGAGTATTCGGAGATTGGAAAGGTAAAAGAATCAGGGGAAGGTTTCTGGGGGAAGATGTTTAAGTAATGCAGGTTGATGCAAACATAATGGAAGAGATTAAGATATTCCTCCAGGCGATTGGACTGGGGGGAATCATGTCCATTGTCTATGATGTGATTCGCTTGACCAGGAGAATACTTCCGAGAGGGTTGGTGTGGATTTCAATAGAGGATGTTTGCTTTTGGTTGTTTTTTGGCCTTCTGTTTTGGAATATGACCTATTGCTATATGGACGGAGAGCTTCGCTTTTACGTCATCCTATCGATTCTTCTTGGAGTGGTAATATATTACAGTATAAAAAAGACATTGAAAAAGAGGATGAAACTGGCTACAATGAAATGGAAGGAACGTTTTCATAAGAAAGGGGAATAACGTGAGCTCCAGAAGGAAAAAAAGGCGAAACGCCGGTACGGTAAGTATAGGAATCATTGTTCTTGCATTTCTTGCAATTATGTCCGTACAGATTGTAAAGCTAAAGCAGAAAGTGGATCTTCAGAATGAACAGATTGAAGAATGGAACGAAAAACTGGCAGCGGAATCCGAGCGGGGCGAGGAGATCAAGCAGTTAGAGGAATCCATGCAGGATACACAGTTTATAGAGGACCAGGCCAAGAGTAAATTGGGGCTGGTCTATGATAATGAGATCATATTTAAGGAAAAAGAAGATTAGGGGATGTAAACCTCTTAATCTTCTCTTTTTTTATTTTGCCGTCGAAATGTTTTTTTTTTCTGGTAATTATTTTGACAAACATTTTAAGAACCCCTTCGTATAATCGGAGTCACTTGCCATTTAGCAGGAGAATACAGGATTTGGAGGACTCTTAAAATGAAAGAGAAACATGTATTACAAAAGATTGCAAAGGAAGTACTTCGGGGGGCAGTAGGCTTTTTTTGCAGCATGATCAGTCTGATGGGATACTATCCTTTTGTGCCGGCTTTTTTTGCTGCCAACTGTCTGATTCCCGGCTACTCCGTGCTTTTGTACATAGGGATGATTGCAGGAATTATCTATTTTATGACGCTTACCTCTGTTGTAAAATATATCTTCCTGCTTGCGGTAATCGCCATCTCCATTCGTTTTTATTTTTGGGCGAACGGACGCTGTAAAGGAAGTGTGGCAGGAATCCTTGCCGGCTGTGTTACGGTGATCTTAAATCTGTCGGGAAGCGTATTTGCAGGGAATGATAAGAATGAGCTGGTGCTGGGCATCAGCGAAGGGCTGGTGGTAATCGGTCTTACTATTGCGCTTCACTATCTGATATCCATGCTGTCGGAAATGAAGGGCAGCCTTTTCCGTGGAAAAAAAGAAATGGAGATACAGATTATGGAGAGTAAGGCGGCGGATGGAAAGGTGGCTGCCTTTGCCAATGCGGTGGATGGACTGGCTGTTGCATTTGCCGGCATGAATAAGGGAAAGGAAACCGCAAAGACAGAAAACCTCGGGGCGTTGCAGCAGGAGCTGGTGGGAACGCTGTGTGCGTCCTGCGACGGATGTGCCATTTGCTGGAAGGAGAATCCGATTTCCATCTCCTCGAAAATCAAAGAAATGCTGCAGGCTGTTGTGGAGCATCAGAGCAAAGAAAATATCCTGAAAAAAGCCTATGTTGCGGAGTGCCCAAGGTATCCGAACATGGTGGAGGAAGCCATCCATGCCTTCGGAAGAATGGAGCTGAACCAGGCCTGGTATAAAAGACTGCTGGAAAACCGGCGGATTATCGCAGGACAGCTGGATGCCATGGCGGAGCTTTTATGCGATTGGACAAAAAAGGATAGTAATCTGGATGAAAGGATGCGCCTTACCATTGCAAAGATATCCTACGAGGCAAAGGAATACGGTCTTTTGGCAGAGGACATTCACATTTTTCAGAATGAAGACAACCGGAAATATGTGGTGGCAGATGTAAGAAGCAAATGGGGAGGCGGAATACCCAGCAAAAGCTATGTAAAGGCATTGGAAAAGGCACTAAAGCTTCCGATGCGGCTCCAAAGGGAGGCCAAAAGCATTCTGACTCAGGAGCCGGTAACACTGATCGCCTATGAGGATACGCAGTACTATGTGATGAGCGGGGTAGCAGCAAAGAAAAAGAATGGCTCCTCCGTCAGCGGAGACAGCTTTGCATTTTTTGAGCTGGACAACGGAAAGCATTATGTATGCCTTTCGGATGGAATGGGCTCCGGTGGATATGCCAGCAAAGAGAGCGAGCTTGTGGTGGATCTTCTGCAAAAGTTCGTGGAGGCGGGATTTCCAAAGGAGACTGCAATAAAAATGATGAACTCCGCAATGGTTTTACAGGGGGAGGACAACTCCTTTTCTACCTTTGATCTGGCGGAGATCAACCTATACACAGGGGATCTGGAGCTTACGAAAATAGGAGCTGCGGCAACCTTTATCAGGTCAAAAAACAGGGTGGAATGTGTGATGTCAGATACGCTTCCCACTGGAGTGGATATCTGCCCGCAGGAGGAGAACACACAAATGAAGCTTTCCGAAGGCGATTTTCTTGTAATGGTAACAGATGGTGTGCTAGAATATTTACATGTGAAAAAACCGGAAGAGAAGATGAAGGATCTGATCTTAGATATCCAGACCGATCATGCCGGAGCCTTTGCAAAGGAGCTTTTGGATCGGGTTCTTCTCTATACCGGAAATTATGCAATGGACGATATGACGATTCTGGTAATCGGAATGTGGGAGAAATAAAAGCATGGTACAAAAGATGTGGGAATACGTCTGCAAAAATCAGATGATCTGCTCCGGGGATACGGTGCTTATGGGCTGCTCCGGGGGAGCGGATTCCGTAGCGCTGCTTCTTGCGTTAAAGGAGCTGCAGGAAAAATGTGACTTTTCCCTGCAGGCAATCCATGTAGAGCACGGGATTCGGGGAGAAGAAAGTAAAGAAGACCAACGGTTTGTGGAGGCACTTTGTAAGAAGTGGGATATTCCTCTTAGGGTGGTCTGCGTAGAGGCAAAAAAGTATGCAGATGATTGCCATGTAGGATTGGAAGAAGCGGCACGAGTGTTAAGGTATGAGGCTTTTTCGAAGGAAGCCGAAAGGCTTGGAGGAAATGTAAAGCTTGCCCTTGCGCATCATATGGAGGATAATGCGGAAACCATATTGTTCCAGCTTGCGAGAGGAAGCGGAATTGCCGGCCTATGCGGCATGCCAATGGTCCGAAGGGAAGAGCATTATACGCTGATCAGACCTCTTCTTTCCAATACAAGAGAGGAAATCGAAGACTATCTTGCAGACAGAAATCAAGCTTTTTGCGTGGATTCCACCAATTCGGATGAAGGCTATAGCAGAAACCGGATTCGAAGACAGATCCTGCCACAGCTTGCCCTTGTAAATGGTAAGGCAGTTTTGCATATGAACCAAAGTGCCATGCAGCTGTGCCAGATCAACGATTTTCTGGAAAAGGAAACAGAGCGGGCATACAGGCTGTGCTTTGAGAAAAAGGAATGCGGGTATCTGGATATCCCCGCATTATCGAAGCTGCATCCGGCAATAAGAACCGGTGTGGTGCGCAGATGCATCTTTGAAATGACCGGAAAGCGTAAGGATATCAACGCGATCCACGTGCAGGAGGTACTTTCCCTTTTGGAAAAGCAGACCGGAAGCCGGGTAAATCTTCCCTACCGGCTGCAGGTAACTGTCACATATGATAAGCTATGCTTTGAAACTATAAATGAGAAATCAGATCAAAGGGAAGCATATGCGATAGATGAGGCATTGCTATTGGAGCTGAAGGAATCGGGAAGAACCTTTGTTTTTGGTTTGGGAGAGCAGAAGGAAACGCTATCCATCCGGGTAGAGGCTTGTAACATAGCACCGGAAGAAATTGAAAAAAAAGCATATACGAAAATTCTTGATTATGATAAGATAAGAGAAGGCTTTGTAATACGAAATCGCAGATCCGGGGATTATTTTATTATGAATGAAAATGGGAACCGGAAAAAGCTTGCCAGTTTTTTTATCGATGAAAAGATTCCTGCCAGAGAGCGGGAACGGATGTATCTTCTTGCAAAGGGAAGTGAAGTGATCTGGCTGATCGGCGGCAGAATCAGTGAAAATTATAAAGTGACAGCAAATACAAAGTATATTCTTATCATAGAGTACCATGGAGGAGCTAAAGATGGATTGTAATGTAAAGCATAAGATTTCCGTTTATTTGACAGAAGAACAGTTAAATAAAAGAATTGCAGAAATAGGAAAAGAAATCACAAAAAGATACAAAGGGGAGTCCGTAATTCTCATTGTAATATTAAAAGGCTCCATCTTTTTTGCAACAGAGCTTGCAAAGCGCATCGATCTTCCCATGAACATTGAGTTTATGAGTGTATCCAGCTACGGATCCGGTACAGAATCCTCCGGAGTAGTAAAAATCAAGAAGGATATCGATGCTTCCATCGAAGGGGAAAATGTAATTATTGTTGAAGATATTATCGATTCCGGGAATACCCTAAGCCGTCTGATGCCAATGCTGAGGGAGAGAAAGCCAAAGAGCCTTACGCTTTGCACGCTGCTTGACAAGCCGGACCGCCGCGTGGTGGATGATGTGGTCTGTGACTTTACCGGCTTTGTGATTCCGGATAAGTTCGTGGTAGGATTTGGTCTGGATTTTGACCAGAGATATCGGAATCTGCCATATATAGGGTTTGTGGAAGACTAAAATTACGAAAGACAGAAATAGAAAAAAGGAGAACTTGTTTTGAACACGAAAAAAAATAAAATGTATCGCGGATATGGCGTATATATGCTGCTGATCCTTGCGGTAATTCTCATCTGGTATGTGATGAGCGAAAACAGTACAACGAATTCCTACACAAGCAGAGAATTTGAACAGGCGCTGGATAACAACAGTGTGGCTGCGGTAAGCGTTGTACAGAACCGGGAGGTTCCCACGGGAAGTCTGGTTATCAAATATACCGACGGAAGTGAACATGTGCTGTTTGTGTCCGATGTCAATGAGGCACAGCAGTTAATGAGGGACAAAGGATACAACGATTTTATCTGCCAGAAGCTTCCGGCAGAAAACTGGATCATGACGCTGCTGCCCTATCTTTTGATCTTTGGAGCAATTTTTATTCTCTTTGTCATCATGAACAACAATGCAGCAGCTCAGGGCGGCGGAAACAAGATGATGAATTTCGGCAAGAGCCGGGCAAGATTGTCAACGGAAGAGGACAACAAAGTAAAGTTCGATCAGGTGGCAGGCCTTGCGGAGGAAAAGGAGGAATTGGAGGAAATCGTAGATTTCCTTCGTGCACCCAAAAAGTATACCCAGCTTGGAGCCCGGATTCCCAAGGGCGTTCTTCTTGTAGGACCTCCGGGAACAGGAAAGACCCTTCTTGCAAAAGCAGTTGCGGGAGAGGCAGGAGTGCCCTTCTTTAGTATCTCCGGATCTGATTTTGTGGAGATGTTTGTGGGAGTCGGAGCCTCCCGTGTAAGAGATCTTTTTGAGGATGCAAAGAAAAATGCCCCCTGTATGGTATTTATCGATGAGATCGATGCAGTGGCTAGACGGCGTGGAACCGGTATGGGCGGTGGACACGATGAACGGGAGCAGACCTTGAACCAGATGCTGGTAGAGATGGATGGCTTTGGCGTAAATGAAGGTATTATCGTAATGGCTGCGACAAACCGTGTGGATATACTGGACCCGGCAATCATGAGACCGGGACGTTTTGACAGAAAGATCGTAGTGGGTAGACCGGATATTGCGGGAAGAGAAGAAATACTAAACGTTCACGCCAAGAACAAGCCCCTTGGGGATGATGTGGATTTAAAACAGATTGCCCAGACCACCGCAGGCTTTACCGGAGCAGATCTGGAAAATCTGTTAAATGAGGCTGCCATTCGGGCGGCCAGGGAAAACCGTGCCTATGTGACTCAGGAGGATATCCGTAAATCCTTTGTCAAGGTTGGAATCGGAGCGGAGAAAAAGAGCCGCATTATCTCAGAAAAAGAAAAGAGAATTACTGCATTCCATGAGGCTGGGCATGCCATTCTGTTCCATCTACTGCCGGATGTGGGACCGGTCTATACCGTATCCATCATTCCTACCGGTGCTGGAGCAGCGGGATACACTATGCCGCTTCCGGAAAAGGATGAAATGTTCAACTCCAAAGGACGGATGCTGCAGGAGATTATTGTGGACCTGGGCGGACGTGTAGCGGAGGAATTGGTGTTTGATGATATTACTACCGGTGCATCCCAGGATATCAAGCAGGCCACCAAGCTTGCAAAGAGTATGGTTACCAAATACGGAATGTCTGATGAAATCGGTCTGATCTGCTATGGGGATGATGACGATGAAGTGTTTATCGGACGGGATCTGGCACACACCAAAGGCTATAGTGAAAGTGTGGCAGAAAAGATCGATGGGGAAGTAAAGCGCATCATAGATGAAGCCTATAAGAAAGCAAAAGCAATGATCTGTGAGCATAGGGAGATCTTAGATGCCTGTGCAAACCTTCTTCTTGAGAAAGAAAAGATTACAAGGGAAGAGTTTGAGGCCCTTTTTGAAGCATAATCCAAAGAATTTGTAAAGTGTGCACAGAAAAATCACGAAAAAATTGTGAAGTTTGTGCACACTTTTCTATTGGGCCATGATATTATAATAACCGTAAAACCCCCCAATACATTATATAGTTTTTGCTATACCCCATAGTAAAAATACCTTCTCCTAAAAAGACAGCATTGCAGCTGTCTTTTTTATTTTGTCTCATTACGATTCTTATTTTTCTTTTAGGATTTCCCAGGGCATGATTTCTTCCCATCCGGTGGTGTCAAATCCATCCCGGATGCAGTCACAATAATACAGATACTTTTGGTTGAGGGGATTATCTCCGGTAAAACGCAGATCCTCCGACCAGCCGCTGTGATAGTTGAATACTGCATTTCCGAAAATTTCTGCACGATCCTCTGTGGCGTAGGTAATGGAATAGGCGCTTAGAAAATAGGTTCCTTCCCAATCCTTTGACCAATTTTGCTTAATTCCTTTATAGCTGTCTAAATATCCGAAATCCGTGGGATTATAGCTGTTCCAGATAGCTTCGGAGAAAAGAGCATTTTCCACATACCGGCTTCGAAAGGCAAGACGCCGGTCGATGGCATGGGAAAGCTCGTGGGCAACAGTGCGGTCCCATTCACTGCAGCAGTTGGTATCCAGCACCATAACGAGATGGGAATCAATTTCACTCAGGAAGCCTCCCGGGTTCTCAAGCTGTTCTCCGGTAGTTGCTGTCAGTGCGTCGGTGAGATAGATTTCCATATCATGATTCATGCCATAACATAACTGGTCAATAAAGTTTGCAGGAAGGAACGAGAGCGTGCGGTCAAGGGTATCCAGTGCTGTGGAAATTTTAGCAACCGAAAGCTGCTGCTTCGTCTCAAAGGAACCTACCGATTCCGGAATTTCATCCCCTAAAAAGATGGTTACACCGTATTTCTCTTCCAGTTCATCCGCATAAGACCGGACTTCCTGCAATCCGCTTAGAGTGGAAGAAAATTGAGCTTTGCGAATCGCTTTTTCGGAAGAATAAAAATCAATCTGTGCCAAAGGGGTGGAATCTTCCTTGTAGTTCCATACAAGAAGCTGAGGGGAACTGGTTGGTGAATAGGCCAGAATAAAGCATAGACCCAGATCTTCAAAGACCACCTGATTCGTGGAAAGATATATGGAATTTGAGGAACTCATATCCCCGCAGTCATAAGTAAAAGCGGCATCTATCGTGCCATCGCTTAGGATATGTGAGAATGTAACAGGATAATTGGAAACGGAATAATCGTAATCCTCCTGAACGAGGATAAAGCTTTGATCGGAAAGCAGCAGGGCATCGGAGCCCTTCGGATATACAAAATAGCGGGGATTTGAATCTGTTGTATCATACACCCAGTAGTCCTCATAATAGCTGGTTCTTCCTATAAATGCATCATCATTTACATCTCCTGCGAAAAAGGAGTCTGCCTCAAAACCGGAGATGATGCTTCCGGTGGAGGTATCAACGATCATCTGACGGTAATCAAAATTTACTTCGTCTATACAGGAAAGTGCAGCAACACTTCCGGAAGGCGAAGAGGCCTGATAGGAAGGCTCCAGTATAGGCAGTTCATACCCGCAGGAAAAGGAGAGCTCGTCATAAAAAGACAAAGCGTCAAAGGTTTTTGTGGTTTCATTGTAGGAATAAACACAGAAATCCTGATCCGTGGGATAGAGCTTTTGGGAATAGTGTTCAAAAAAGTAAGGGGAATCGTAGGCCTTGACAAGCTTTAAGGCATGGTCGTAGATGCTTATTGTCTGGGCAGATTCATCAAACAGATATAAAAAATCGCCGATTACCTGATAAGAACTGCAGGAAGTCTTTTCATGGGGGAGTTCGTACAGAACAATATTCTGCCAGGGACTGTACACTTCAAAGGAATATTCAAAAGGAATGTCCTCTTTGTTCCCGTACTTTTCCATTTCTTCCAAGGTGCCGTAATAGGCATTGCCCACAAACAGAATATCTTCCCCGAAATGAAACATATTGTTATAGGGCTTGGAATAGAAAAGATCGTTATTGATAATTGAAAGATTCTCGTTTCCATTGCAGGAGGAGGCATCGTACCAGAATTTGGGGTCCTCCTTGGCCTTGCGGTCTATTTCCTCAACATCGGTAAAAAAAGACTCGACATCTCCCATGCTGCACCCTGTAAGCGGCAGAACCGCAAACAGGGCAGTAAATACACAGATGAAATGACGAGTACAAAAAGAATATTTCATGGAAATCTCCTTAAAGCTATTTCGAAACTTTGGCGGTGGAGCCTCGCTCAACCAAGATCGGGCGCATTAATGTTTTGCTGATCGGGATATGATGGATCAGGGAATTCAGCAAGACATATGCACAGCGGCCAATCTCATTTCTTTCCTGCCGGATTGTGGTGAGAGGCGGATTTAACACTTCGGCCATTGGAATATCGTCAAAGCCCACAACGCTGATATCCTCCGGAACGCGAAGTCCTCTGGCGTTGCATTCGCTGATTACACCCTTGGCAATCAGGTCGTTACCGCAGATAATTGCAGTAGCTCCGGCTTTTAAGAAGCCCGGCACATGATATTTTGCACTTTCGGAAACATAATAGCCGTTTGCCATAAGCTCTTTTTTGAGAGGAAGTCCCTCTGCAGTCATGGCGCTTTCGTAGGCTTCCTGACGCTGGTTAGAAACCAGGGATCCTTCGGAACCGTTCAGAAAAGCGATTTTTTTGTGACCGAGGTTATGAAGGTGGGACACAATCATGGCGATTCCTTCATAGCTGTCGGTACCTACGCAGCAGACATTTGGATTGCGCTCAATGAAGTTGTCAAGCAAAACTGTGGGCATAGTGGTGTTTAAAAGCTGTGCCATCCATTCATCCTCCAAGGCAAATCCCACAAGGAAAGCTCCGCAGAAACCGTTCTTTAGCAGATAGGTATCGTATTTTTCCTGAGCCTGAAGCTCTGGTGTAGCAGGAACAATGGTGACATCCCATTTGTTTTTAAAGGCATTCTGCTTAAACCCAAGAACAATGTCATAGCCGAATTCGCCGGGGATATCATAGTTCATATTTTCTATAAGGAGGCAAAGCTTCCTGTTTTCCTCTTTTCTGGAACGCTTTGTGCTGTAGCCCATCTCAACCGCGGTATCTAGAACAGTCTGCCGGAGATCCTCGCTAATGTCACTTGCACCGTTTAAGCCTTTGGATACAGTGCTGACAGAAACCCCAAGCTTATTTGCAATATCTTTAATTGTAGCCATATGCTTTCCTCGTTTTCGTAAATTATAGTAGATAGCTTTATTATAAAAAATTGCGCAGATTCTTTCAATATTTTAACGAAAAAATTTTCGAAAAAAAATTTTTTCGAAAAAAAACGAAAATTTTATGTATATTATTTACAAAAAAGGAGGACAAAAACAGTTAAAAACAGCGAAATTCAATCCTATATCGGGAAAAACGTTGACAAACAAAAAATCAAAAACTAAAATTGGGAATACAGCGAACGAAAAAATAGGAAAATTTAGACAATCGGTTGTTCTACTTGCAAAATGACGAAAAACGTTGTATAATCTCTATAAGTTTTTGGGAAGATGCCGAAAATAGGACAGAAAGCCTAGTACAGTCTTCCGTAAGGACGATATAAGATGCTTTGCATTTTATATATAAATACTTTTTCAATATCATTATAAAAGGAGAGGAAAACGATGAAAAAGAAAGTATTATCTTTAGTGCTCGTTGCAGCAATGGCAGCTTCTATGGTTGCATGTGGCAGCAATGATGCAGCAACAAACGATGCAAACGCAACAGCTCCTGAGACACAGGCTCCGGCAGCAGATGCTCCGGCAGCAGATGCTCCGGCAGCAGATGCTCCGGCAGAAGAATTTGATTACGGCTCAGGCTCCATTACCATCTGGGTTGCTGATGCAGTAGTTGACTTTACAAAGACTCAGGCAGAGCAGTTCATCGCTGACAAGGGTGTTGATTACACAATCACCGTTGAGCCAGTTGGTGAAGGAGATGCAGCTGGTAACGTTATTACTGACGTTGAGGGAGCAGCTGATATCTACGGATTTGCACAGGACCAGACAGCACGTCTTGTTTCTGCAAACGCTTTACAGCAGATTTCCGGAACAGGATTTGATGAGTGGATCGCAGCAGAGAACGATGCTGGTGCAGTTGGAGCAGCTACCGTTGGTGATACCATTTATGCGTTCCCATTAACATCTGATAACGGATACTTCTTATATTATGATAAGTCTGTTGTCACAGATCCTACATCTCTTGAGACAATCCTTGCTGATTGTGAAGCTGCTGGAAAGAGCTTCTACTTTGATCTTGGTGCTTGGTACAATGTAGCATTCTTCTTTGGTACAGGATGTACAGCAACTTATGAGACAGACAACGATGGTAACTTCGTTGCTACCGATATTGACTATGCTACAAATCCACAGGCTGTTGTAGCTCTTAAGGAAATCGCAGACATGGTTGCTTCAAGTGCATACCAGCAGGGATCTTCTGTAGACGCTGCAGATGCTACAAAGCTTGCTGCAATCGTTGACGGAACATGGGATGCTGCTTCAGCTCAGAAGGTATTTGGCGACAACTATGCATGTGCAGAGCTTCCTTCCTTCGAAGGATCTGATGGCGCTACATACCATATGGCTGGTTTCTCTGGAAACAAGCTTCTTGGTGTTAAGCCACAGACTGATGCTGGAAAGCTTAAGCTTTGCTTAGAGCTTGCTCAGTACTTAACAAGTGCAGATGTTCAGACCGCTCGTTTCGAACAGGTAGGCTGGGGCCCATCTAACATGACCGCTCAGGCTAGTGATGCTGTTCAGGCTGATCCGGCACTTTCAGCACTTGCTGCTCAGATGCCATACTGTATTCCACAGGGACAGTATCCACAGGGTTACTGGGATGCTGGTACAGCACTTATCGATGATGCTAAGAGCCTTGTAGGAGCATCTGATGAGGATATTCAGGCATACCTTGAGAAGTATGTTGCAACATGTACTGCTGATATTCAGTAATTACGTGACTGAAAAATAAGATAGAAAGAGCATTAGTGGGGAGAAATTTCTCCCCCCCAATGCTTTTTTGTGATTTAGCACACTGTAGGCCAATTGCTATACCATGGTTACCTGCAGAATACGTGTGGAGTTGGAGGAGCTATGAAAAAGATTGCAAGCTTTTTTAAGTGGATCGGAAAAGACTTAAAAGACATCGGCATTACTTTTGGAGATGGCGATTGGAAAACCCGTATATCTTACCTGATTATGGGATTTGGCCCTTTGGTAAGAGGGTATTTTGCCAGAGGAATTGCGTTCCTGGCATTAGAAGTATTGTACATTTTGTATATGGTTTCTTTTGGCGCTGACTATCTTGCCAAAATTTCTAGTCTGGGTACAGTAGAGACCCATATGGATTTGACAACATTTGTAACTGTATATGGGGACAACAGCTTCCTGATTCTGTTATATGGTGTATTGTCAATCATTATCACTCTGGCCTTTATTCTGGCATGGCGGATGAACCTGAGGGAGAATCGTAACGAGGAACTCGCTGCAAGAGAGAATCGTAAGGTTCCGACTGTGAAGGAAGATTTACATCAGTTATTGGATAACAAATTCCATGTAACTCTTCTTGCTCTTCCTACACTTGGAATTTTCACCTTCATGATCGTTCCGATTATTTTCATGGTGTGTGTTGCTTTTACCAATTATGATAAGCAGCATCAGGCACCAAGCAACCTGTTTACCTGGGTGGGCTTTGAAAACTTCAAGAAGCTGGTTTCCTTTGGAGGAAGCGGATTCGGAAGTACCTTCTTTAGTATATTAGGTTGGACATTAGTTTGGGCATTCTTTGCAACCTTCCTGAACTATTTCTTAGGAATGGCAGTTGCAATTCTTATAAATAAAAAATGTGTAAAGTTTAAAAAGCTCTGGAGAACAATCCTTGTAATGACGATTGCTATTCCTCAGTTCGTTTCTTTACTTTATGTTTCAAAGATGTTTGCACCGGATGGAATCATCAATTCCAAGCTCCTTGAATGGGGATGGATATCTCAGGCACTTCCATTCTGGAAGGACCCAATGTGGGCACGAGTTACAATTATTGTAATCAACTGCTGGGTAGGTATTCCGTACTTGATGCTTATTTCTACCGGTATTCTTATGAATATTCCGGAGGATCTGTATGAGAGTGCAAGAATTGACGGTGCAAATGGATGGCAGATGTTCCGTAAGATTACTCTTCCTTATATGTTATTCGTAACCGGACCATACTTATTGACTCAGTTTACCGGTAACTTAAATAACTTCAACATTATTTACCTGCTATCAGGCGGTGCACCGCAGTCTATTGATATGACAGGTAGTGCAGGTAAGACAGACCTTCTGGTAACCTGGTTATATAAGATGACTTTGGATGATACAAATTATTGTATGGCAGCAACAATCGGTATTGTGGTATTCCTTGTTACAGCCGGTATTTCGCTGGTTGTATATGGTCTTTTACCATCCGTTAAAGATGAGGAGGGATTCCAATAATGGCAAAGGAAAAGAAATTACACAAACAGCATAGAACATTGGATAGCGTAATCTCACATGCAGTGTTGATTTTAATCAGTATCGTCTGGTTATTCCCATTTATATGTATCGTTTTGCAAAGCTTCCGGTCTTATGATACAGAAATCGGAGGAATGGTTGGATACATCATTCCAAAGCATTTTTCTTTGGATTCCTACGCATGGCTGTTCAGTAAAGACAGTCAGTTTGTAAGGTGGTATTTGAATACCTTTATCATTGCGCTCTTTGTTGCAATCGGTCAGACCTGTATGGTTCTTATGGTAAGCTACTCGCTTTCAAGAATGCGCTTTAAGGGTCGTACTCTTTGGATGAGAATATGTCTGATTCTTGGAATGTTCCCGGGATTCTTGACCATGATCTGCTTATACTTCCTGTTGAAGCAGTTCGGATTGACCCAGCAAGGTGCAATTCCCGGATTGATTCTTATCGGTGTGGCAAGCTCCGGTATGGGATATTATGTATGTAAGGGATTCTTTGATACGATTCCAAAATCCTTGGATGAGGCCGCAAGAATTGACGGCGCTTCCCGTGCAAGAATTTTCTTCACGCTTACGATACCGCTTTCAAAACCGATTATCATCTATACTGCATTGACTGCATT
This sequence comes from uncultured Agathobacter sp., assembly GCA_945910395.1. Lineage (GTDB taxonomy): Bacteria > Bacillota > Clostridia > Lachnospirales > Lachnospiraceae > Roseburia. Next base: position 48,749 of record CAMDYX010000012.1, read on the forward strand.
TATGGCACCATGGTGTGACTATATTTTTGCATCCTATGTAGCATTTGGTTATAGTGATAGCTATAACGTAGCGGTTGCACTTTATCGTTGGGTAAATACCAATGACTATCAGGGATATTTCACAAGATTCTGTGCCGGCGGCGTTTTAATTGCTATTCCAGTTACCATCTTGTTCATGTGCTTACAGAAGTACTATGTAGAAGGTGTAACCGGTGGAGCTGTAAAAGGCTAATATTCGAGTAATTGAATCGGCAGTCATGCATATGACTGCCGATTTTTTTCAAATTGGGAAAGAAGTGTAAGATGAAAAAAAGAATACAGAAAATAACCGGTCTTATGATGGTAGCGGCCCTCATGCTTGGCCTTCTTGCAGGATGCGGCAATCAGGAGCAGGAACAGACAGAAGTGCCGGAAGCCACTCAGAATCAGGAAGCAGCTGTTACTGAGGAAAATGAATATGTGTATGAGTATGAACAGGAATTAAATATCCCAGATGACAATTATCGGAATTATTACGAGATTTTTGTTGGTTCCTTCTATGATTCTGACGCAGATGGAATGGGCGATTTTAATGGAATTACAGAAAAGCTGGATTATATACAAAATTTGGGATTTAATGGAATCTGGCTTATGCCGATTATGCCATCTCCGTCCTATCATAAGTATGACACCACGGATTACAAGGCTGTGGATGAAAAATACGGCACCATGGAGGATTTTCGAAATTTGGTGGATGAATGCCATAAGAGGGACATCCACATCATTATAGATTTTGTGGTCAATCATTCTTCCAATGAGCATCCATGGTTTAAGGAGGCGTGTGCCTACTTAAAGACGCTGGGACCGGAGGAAGAACCGAATGTTAATGAGTGTCCATATGTGGATTACTATCATTTTACGAAGGATTCACAGGGTAGCGGCTATGCTTCTGTGTCCGGCACGGATTGGAAGTATGAGGCTGTTTTTTACTACACACAGCCGGATTTGAACTGGTCAAATGAGTCACTTCGCAAAGAGATGGAGGACTGTATCGACTTCTGGGTAACGGATGTGGGAATCGATGGATTCCGTGTGGATGCAGCGGCACACTTTGAGGAGAACGATACCGCCTACAATACAGAAGTGTTAAGCTGGATTTATCAGGCTTGTAAAGCAAGAAATCCGGAATTTTATATGGTTTCGGAAGTTTGGTCTGCGAAATCCACCATTGCATCCTACTATGAAAGCGACACGGACAGTATGTTTAATTTTGATGCTGCCCAGGCAGAAGGAAAAATCATAAAGACCGTCAATAACGGCAATGTAAAAGCTTTTGTGGAGTCTATGGCCGGTTATGAAGAGGAATTTGGCAGTGTGTATCCGGACTATATCGATGCTCCGTTTATTACCAATCACGATATGGTTCGGGTTGCAAACAGCCTGATGAGTGATGAAAGTAAGCTGAAGATGGCGGCAGGCCTTCTGATGACTATGAATGGAAGCCCATTTGTATATTATGGGGAAGAAATCGGAATGAAGAGCTTCGGCAAAGAGGATGAGAATAAGAGACTGCCGATGCAGTGGTCTGTAGCGGATAGTACCGGTATGACAGAGGGACCTGTAGGCTGTGAGAAAAATGTAGAATACACATTCCCTGCAGCGGATGAGCAGCTAAAAGATCCGATGTCTTTGCTTAACTATTATAAGAGAGCAATACGAATCCGAAACGAAAATCCGGAAATCGCGAGAGGGCATATTGAAATAGTAAGTGCCTTGTGTGATGGAAAATATGCGGCGATTACGAAAGCTTATGATGAAAGTACGATTGGAATCGTGTATAATGCAGGAGAAGAGGAAATTACACTGAATCTTACTGATACGGTTCTGTCAGAAATGAATATCCGGGGATATCTCACAACAGACGGTAGTGTAGTTACGTTGGAAGAAAAGAGTTTAACACTTCCGGCACGATCCATATGTATTCTAAAATAGCAAGGTAAATGGCAATGGAGGAATTGGGGATGAAGAAGAACAATATGAAGACGCGTACCGGCGCAAAGAAAAAGGAAAAGAGAAGTGTGCCAGTGGGGCGCGGTATAGCATTTAAGCTGATTTCAAGCTTCCTGATTCCGGTAGTCGGAATTGTAATACTTGGAACGGTTTCCTATCAGAAAGCATCTTCAGCACTTATTGCAAATTATCAGAACTCTGTGGAACAGACGGTTGATATGATGCAGCAATATATCAGTTTGATTTTGTCTAGTGAAAAGGATGAGTTTAAGACCTACCTTACGGATTCGGATATGACCGGATATATTGCAGGCGCCATAAGTGCAGATAACGAAGGAAGCACCAGACGGGATTTTCAGGGAAAATTCAGAAACAAGCTGGCAATGGACAGTAAGCTGGCAAGTGTCATGATTCTTCTGGACAATGACAGAACAATCGATAAGAGCGACAGCCAGATCGCAGGAGATTTGTATTCGGCATATGGAGCAACAGAACAGGGAAGCTATGTGATTGAGAATGGTGCCGTCTGGCATGTATTCGGAAAAAATGAAGAGGCAGATGCATCCGTTACCGTTGACACCGGAGACTATGCACTTCGAATTGCAAAGCGCATGGGTGAGCAAAAAGGCGTTATGCTTATTAATATCAGCAGTACATATATAAAAAATGCTTTGGAGTCCTTAGATCCGGGAGAAGGAGGTTATGTAACCTTAATTACCTCCGATGGCAGAGAGTTTTATGGGAATGAAGAGACCGCCCCGGAGAATGCTCTTGTGTATGGAACCGATTTTTATAATGCAATCATGGAGGGTGAGGATATATCCGGAAATATGACCATTTCCATGAACGGACAGAAATACATCGTTGTATACAGCAAGCTGTCTGTTGGAAATGTTTTGGCAGTAGGCTTGATCCCGGAGAAAAATCTTTTGAGCCAGTCCGATGACATTAAGAAGCTTTCTATGGTATTGACCGTAGCATTTGCGGCAATTGCGCTGTTACTGGGGGGACTGCTTTCAAAGAGTATGTCCGGAACCATTCAGTACATACTTCGTCAGCTTCGCAAGGTGTCACAGGGAGACCTGACGGTTCACCTGACTTCTAAGAGAAAGGATGAGCTGGGGCTTTTGTGCGTGGGCATCAATGATACGGTAACCCATGTGAAAGCATTGATTCAGGATGTCAATGAAGTAAGTACAAAGCTAAAGGATTCTGCAGCCTATGTCAGTCAGGCTGCCGGAACCTTTGTGGAAACCTCTCAGGATATCCAGAATGCGGTATCAGAGATTGAGATCGGAGTGAATAAACTGGATTCCGGTTCCGAGGATTGCTTAAATCAGATGGATTCTCTGTCGGATAAGATTACGAATGTATCTGATAATACAGATGAAATCGGAAAACTGACTTCTTCAACCGGATATACCATCAACAGTGGAATTGAATCTGTTCAGGGACTTACAGAGAGCGCAAAATCCACAACGGAAATCACACAGAATGTTATTCGGGCCATCGGAGAACTGGAGGATAAGTCCAAATCCATCAACAAGATTGTATCTGCCATCAATGACATTGCAGAGCAGACCAATCTCTTATCCTTAAATGCATCCATTGAGGCCGCAAGAGCTGGTGAAGCAGGCAAAGGATTTGCAGTCGTTGCAGAGGAAATCCGCAAGCTCTCTGACCAATGTCTGGATTCTGCCGGACAGATTTCAGATATTGTAAATGAGATTGTCAGACAGACAGAGGATGTTGTGGGAATCGCACAGCAGGCTGCAGCGGTGGTGTCCACACAAACCGGTGCTGTGGAAGAGACTACCCAGTCCTTTAAGATGATCGATAAACAGGTAGAGTCTCTTCTGAAAGCTCTTGCAACAATTTCCAATAATGTGGCAGATATGAACAGCTCCCGGGCGGAAACTCTAGAGGCTATCGAGAGTATTTCAGCTGTTTCTGCGGAGACGGCAGCCTGCTCAACTACCGTGTACGCCAGCGCCGGTTCACAGCTTGATGCGGTAAAAGACCTTGACAAGGCGGCACAGGAGCTTCATGATAGATCTGAAATGTTAGCGGAAATTTTGTCAACATTTATAGTTTAATAAGGTGTTGGTGGAACAATGAGAGTTATCTTAGCAATAGTTTTTATATTCTTTTACTTACTATTTGGATTCCCGATTCTGGGAGTAGAATGGATCATTGCAAAGTATAATCGGAAAGCGGCAGATATGAGCCAGCTTCGAATGGTGCAGTGGGCATTTCGCTGTGTACTGTTTCTATGCGGAGTAAAGGTAGAGGTGTACGGGCATGAAAAAGTGCCGAAGGATGAGGCTGTTTTGTATGTTGGTAACCATAGAGGAATATTTGATGTCATTGCGACATATCCGCAATGCGAAAATCTAACCGGATATATTGCAAAGGATTCCGTTCGTAAGGTCCCGGGTTTAAATTTGTGGATGAAAAGACTGTACTGCCTGTTCATGGTCAGAGAGGATGTCAAACAGAGCCTGAAGGTTATTCTTACAGCTATTGACCAGATTAATCAGGGGATTTCCATCTGTGTTTTTCCGGAGGGAACCAGAAATAAAGACAGGGAGCATCCACTAAAGCTGCTTCCGTTTAAAGAAGGAACCTTCAAAATCGCCCAGAAAACCGGATGTAAAATTGTTCCCATGGGAATCCTTGGAAGTGACGAGATTTTTGAGAATCATAAGCCTTGGATAAAAAAAGGGAAGATTACTATTGTGTATGGAGACCCAATTGATCTAAAAGATCTTGATAAGGAAACGGCAAAGAGACTCGGAGCTTATTGTCAGGATATCGTAACAGATCTTGTGAAAGAAGCCATGAATAAGTAAAATATGTAATCCTGCAAAAAGGAGTTCTATCTTATCTGATTTTCCCATAGACTATTAGAAATAGCGTAGGGAAGAAAACATGGGTAGACGATTTTTTGCAGGATTATTTTGCTTTTTTATGATATTTGCTTTATGCTCCTGCTCTTTTACGGAGGGGAAAACAAAAAAGATAAGAGATATTGAATATACGGTTGTAAAAGAAAATGAAATTCCGGAGTTGTTGATGGAGAAAATTGAGGAGCAGAAAGAGGAAGCTATGAAGCTTACCTATATGGAAGATGAATATTTATACATTGTAAAAGGGTATGGAATGCAGGATACCGGGGGCTACAGTATTTCGGTAAAAGAGCTCTGCTTAACGGAGAATGCAATCTATTTTTCAACAGATTTCCATGGACCGAAAAAGGGAGAGGTCGTTGCAGATTCCCGAAGCTATCCGTATATTGTGATTAAATTGGAAAAAATAGAGGAACCCGTAGTTTTTGAATAAAAATGCATTATAGTACTTATGTACCATTGCCAAAACTTTAACACTTTGCTAAACTAAAACCACTAGATGTTGTACAATGTCTGGAATATAATCGCTAAATAGAGGAGGCCCGTCATGGAGCAGGAAATTTTAAAAAAGGTACGTTCATCCATCCGTCAGCAGTGTGGAAATCGAGTAAAAATTCAGCTTGACCGTGGACGTAACAAAGTAGATATTCAAGAGGGCGTCATTCAGGAAGCGTATCCAAGTGTATTTACCATATTAGTGGATGATGAGAGAGATACCAATCCTCCACAGTTATTATCTTTTAGCTACAAAGATGTGATTACCAAAGACATTCGTATGAAGCTTTGCTAATTCGTTTTAAAAATAATGAATAAATGACCTTCGGTTCGAATATGTATTTATACAAAGTTCGAAACGGAGGTCTTTTTATTTGGAATTAAAGAAGCAAATTATAAAAAAAGTAAAGAATAAAGGAAAGGAGTTTTCTCAGATTACATTAGATGATGACTATATCGTAAAGGACAGCAAACCGGATGTAATCAAAATCATTCATTCCCAGGGAAATGTGTCAGTGGAAGAAACGAGAATCAATTCCGGGGCAGTTTGGATCAACGGAAGAATGGATTTTATGGTCTTATATCGGAGTGACGACGAGTATAACAAGACGGAAGTGTTAAGCGGGGCAATTCCGTTTCAGGAGAAAATATCCATGGATGGCATTAACGAGGTGGACCAGCCGCAGCTGATCACGGAGCTGGAGGACCTTTCTGTGGGGTTGATTAATTCCAGAAAGCTTACCATTCGTTGTGTAATCAATGTCTGGCTGATGGCGGAAGAGGAGGAAGAGGATGAGCTGGTAAGTGCGGTTGAAAAATCCGGTGGGTATCAGCAGAAGCAGTCCGAGAAGGAGATGCTTTCCCTGATTTCTGCAAAGAAGGATGTTTGCCGCGTCAAGAAGGAAATCGTGCTGTCCAACAGCAAACCGAACATAAGAAGAATTTTGTGGCACAGCGTGGATGTAAGAAATCTGGATAACGGGGTAAACGGAAATAAGATACAGATACAGGGAGAATTGTATCCTACCGTGCTATATCAGAGCGAAGAGGATCAGCTGGAGTGGGTGGATACGATGCTTTCCTTTTCGGAAGAAATCGAGGCTATGGGAGCGGATAATCCGGATGTGTACTGGATAAAACCGATTCTTACCGCAACTGAGGTGGAGGCGAAAAATGACTCCGATGGAGAGTGCCGGAAAATTGCAATTGATATGACCTTTGAGGTGTATTATAAGCTCTGGAAGGAAGAAAAAATTAATCTTCTGGAGGATCTGTATGCTCTGGACCGTGAAATTGTGCCGAAGAAGGAAAGAACCCTTCTGACCTGCTTTCGGATGAAAAATGTAGCAAAGGTAAGAGTGGCGGATACATTTACGCTGGAGAATAATCAGGAAAAGATTTTGCAAATCTGTTCCTATAAAGGAAATGTCCGTATTGATCGTGCAACGATTACGGAACAGGGAATCAGCTTTGAGGGAATCCTTCAGGTACATATTCTATATTTGACTGCAGAAGACAATTTTCCTCTTGCACATCTGGAAGAGGTACTGCCCTTTGAACAATTGGTGGAAGTGGATCGGATTACTGAGAATACCTGGTATGAGTATAGGGAAGCAATTGATCAGCTTCAGGTGAATCTGCTGGATAACAGTGAATATGAGATCAAAGCACTCCTTAGAATTGCAGTCCTTGCTTTTGAGGAAGAAAGCATAGAAAAAATATGTGATGTGGAGGAGACGGAGGAAAATATCGCGAATCTGATGGAGAGACCGGGACTGATTGGCTATGTGGTAGGGGAGCAGGAGGATCTGTGGGATGTGGCGAAGGCTTACCATACAACGGTCGCGGATATTATGGAAACGAATGAGCTGAAAACGCGCAAATTAAAGCCGGGGACGAAAATAATTATTGTAAAAAGCGTATCTGCATGTTAGAATAGTAGCGTTTATGGAGTTTAGTACATTCGCATACAAAGGAGAGAAAAATGGATAACAATAATTTTAACAATGATCCAAATTATGGTGCGTCGAATAATGATGACTACAGTGCTCCACAGCAGGACTACAGTGCACCGCAGCAGGACTACAGTGCACCCCAGCAGGATTATAGTGCTCCACAGCAGACATATGGACAGTATACGAATAGTGATGCACAGAATAATTCCTATAATTATTATTCTCAGAATAATGAGCAGCAGTACAATGGACAGCAGTATGGCGAACAACAGTACAATAGTCAGCAGTATGGCACTCAGCAGTACAATGGTCAACAGTACAATTCATACAATAATGGCCAGTACACAAATACCTATGGTACTTACGGAAATCTAGGTGGTGTGCCTGTAGATGGGAAAGGACAGCCGCTTAAGAACCGTTTTGGCATGAAGCTGACATTCTCAATCCTAGAGATTATCAGTTGTAATTTAATTAGCCTTATCATGGGTATCCTCGGATGTGTATTTACATCAAAAGCGAATACCGCATACAAAGAGGGACGATGGGAGGATTTTAAATCAGCAGCAAAAACTGCTACCATTGTTCTTTGGGTAGGACTTGGCGGAATCATTCTTTCTGTCATTATGAGTGTTGTTACATTAGTTGCAGTTTTTCAGGAGCTTGAGCCGTATCAGGATGAGATTTCCACAATCATTGAAAATGATGGAAATATTGACTATGATGATCTTTATGATCAAATGATGCAGGACCCTGAGTTTTCAGATCTGATGAATGAAATCGAAGAAAACTACAACGATGGAAGCTATGGTGATAGCTATAGCAATGAGGGCAATGCAGATTCCTTTGATGTGTCAGGCTCTGCTTCTATGGGAGAGTGGTATACCTTCTCAATCAATGGACAGATTTATTCCGTTCCAAACTATCCGGAAACATTTGTACAGTCCGGACTTACCTGGGAAGACTGCTATTATACGGATAAGATTGCAACTGATGATTACGAATTGTATTATTGGGATGATCCTGTAACCGATGAGCATATCGGACTTGTATGGATTGCAAATGTCGGTGAAGAACCGTGTTCCCCGGCAGATGGAATTGCCTTTGAGGTCAATATTGAGAATTCAAGTGTCTATGGTGGATATAAGCCGGATCTTGTATTTGGTGATGGATTAACCTTTGATTCTTCCTTAGAGGAAATCATTGCATATTTCGGAGAGCCGGATGATGAGTATCACTACTCAGATTCTTCCTCCTCTTCAGACACCTATTACTGGTATATGGACGATGATTACTGTGGTATCGAAGTCGATTTTTACGACGGACAGTTCTATGAGCTCTATATCGAATACTATGGTGACTAATATTTTCATAAGAAATTCATAAAACCCAGAATATAAAAGGATATCCGTTCATTTTATGAAATGCTTCATAGAAATGGATGGATATCCTTTTTTGTTCTTTTATTTCGTGATTTATGTTACTAAAATTCCATCTCGAAATTGTATTCCTAAATGAATTTGCATATTTGAATCAGAACCCACTCTCGTTTGTAAAAAGCGTA
>CAMDYX010000013.1 GCA_945910395.1 uncultured Agathobacter sp.
CTCATTAAGTGCCGACGCTTTTTAAACGTTCTGATCCAAATAGCAAAATTCATTCTAAGGAACACAAATCTGAAAAAATTCGATTTAAAAGAAGAATAGTAGTGTACAGGATAGGAAATGAAAAATATGCAGGTTATTTTTATACATCACAGCTGTTTTCTTGTAGAGGTGGAGGACAAGGTCCTGATTTTTGATTACTTTGCCGGGGATCGCATAAATGGCTATACATTTAGAGGAAAGCTTCCCACTTATGCGCCGGATACAAAGATTTATATGTTTGCCAGTCACACCCATCAGGATCATTTTGATATGGATATCTTAAGATGGGCAGCGCAGTACGAAAACATCAAATATATCCTTTCGAAGGATATTCACATCAGTCCGAATTTCCTGAAAAAGCATGGAATTGACCCAAAGGTTCGGGAACAAGTGACCTTTGTATCTGCGGAGCATGAATATGAGGTGGATGATCTGGAAATTATGACACTTCGATCCACGGATGCAGGAGTGGCTTATTATGTGAAGACCGATGGGGTATCCATCTTTCATGCAGGAGACTTAAACGACTGGAAATGGGAGGGGGCAGGAGATCTTATCAACGGAAAGCAGACCAGGGAATTTCGCCATCAGATTAAAAAAATTTCGGACAAACCCATCAATTTTGCCTTTGTTCCCATGGACCCAAGGCAGAAAAATGATATGTTTCTCGGAATCGACTATGTTCTAAAGAATACAGATGCAGAGTTTATTTTTCCTATGCATATGTGGCAGGATTATTCCGGAATTAAGGAATATAAGAAGCGCATTTCAAATTCGGGGATGGCAGACCGCATCATAGAAATTGAACGGGAGAATCAGGTCTTCCCCTTTGGCGGATGAGCAAACGGTTTTGCTTGAATTTGAAAAGGATATCTTATATAATCAAAATTTAGAAGTGGAGGTATGTGCTATGACAAACTTTTTCTTATGCATTTTACAATATCTGCTAATTATGATTGTACTTGTTGCAATCGGGGTAGGCGGAGCGAAAATTGGTATCGCGCTTCGTAAAAAGAAAGATGCCAAGGCTGCTTTGGAGACAAAAGCAGAAGAGTAATACATTTCTGGAGGAAACAAGAAGATGAAAAAGAATTTAGGCGTAAACGAATTGCGCCGCATGTACTTGGAGTTCTTCGAGAGCAAGGGACATCTTGCAATGAAGAGCTTTTCTTTGGTGCCACATAACGATAACAGCCTGCTTTTGATCAATGCAGGTATGGCGCCTTTAAAGCCTTATTTTACAGGACAGGAGGTTCCACCGCGTCGTCGTGTTACCACATGCCAGAAGTGTGTGCGTACCGGTGATATTGAAAACGTAGGTAAGACTGCCCGTCATCTTACCTTTTTTGAGATGCTGGGTAACTTCTCCTTTGGCGATTATTTTAAGCATGAAGCAATTGCCTGGAGCTGGGAATTTTTAACAGAGGTTCTCGGACTTGAGCCGGATCGTTTATATCCGTCCATCTACGGAGAGGATGATGAAGCCTTTGAGATCTGGAATAAGGAAATCGGAGTGGATGCGGACCGTATTACCCGTTTCTACCGTGACCCCGTAACAGGAGAATGTGACAATTTCTGGGAGCATGGCGCAGGACCCTGCGGACCGTGTTCTGAGATTTACTATGACCGCGGAGAAAAGTATGGCTGCGGCAAGCCGGACTGTAAGGTAGGCTGTGACTGTGACCGCTTCATGGAGGTATGGAACAACGTATTTACCCAGTTCAACGGAGACGGACATGGCGGATACGAGGAGTTAGAGAATAAGAACATTGATACCGGTATGGGATTAGAACGTCTTGCTGTTGTGATGCAGGATGTGGATTCCGTATTTGATATTGATACCATGAAGGCCATCCGGGACAAGGTTTGTGCACTTTCCGGAAAGACCTACCAGACTGATGCGATGGATGATGTGTCCATTCGTCTGATTACGGATCATATCCGTTCTTCTACATTCTTAATTTCCGATGGTGTTATGCCGTCCAATGAGGGAAGAGGCTATGTGCTTCGCCGTATCATCCGCCGTGCAGCAAGACATGGAAAAATGCTTGGCATTGAGGGAACCTTCCTCGCAAAGATTGCCCAGGTGGTGATTGATGAGAGCAAGGACGGCTACTCTGAGCTTGAAGAGAAGAAGGACTTTATCTTAAAGGTTCTTACCCAGGAGGAAGAAAAGTTTGCTAAGACCATCGATCAGGGTCTTGCAATTTTAGCCGATATGGAAGATAAAATGCAAAAAGAGGGTAAGAAGACCTTATCCGGAGAAGATGCATTTAAGCTTTATGATACCTATGGATTCCCAATTGACCTTACCGAAGAAATCCTTGAGGAGAAGGGCTTCTCCTACGACGAGGAAGGCTTTAAGGCATGTATGGAAAAACAGCGCCAGACTGCCCGCGGAGCCCGCAAGGAGACCAATTACATGGGCGCGGATGCCAATGTTTATAATGAGATTGAGTCCACATTAACTACGGAGTTTACCGGATATGACAAGCTGACCGATGAATCGGAGGTTGCATTCCTTACAACAGAAACCGAAGTGGTAGAGGCTCTTTCTGATGGGGACAAGGGTTCTATTATCGTTGCTAATACACCATTCTATGCAACCATGGGTGGACAGCAGGGGGATAAGGGTGTGATTACCTCTGCAAATGGTACCTTTGTTGTGGAGGATACCGTAAAGGTTGTGGGAAATCGTTATGCCCATGTGGGATATGTTTCCGAGGGTATGATCCGCACCGGTGAGAAGGTTACATTGGCTGTAGACGAGAAGCTTCGGGCAAAGACCTGCCGCAACCATTCCGCAACACACCTTCTTCAGAAGGCTCTTCGTGAGGTACTTGGAACACACGTTGAACAGCATGGTTCCTTCCAGGACAGCGAGCGTACCAGATTTGATTTTTCTCATTTTGCAGCAATGACACCGGAAGAGTTAAAGAAGGTGGAGGATATTGTAAATGAGAAGATTGCAGAAAGTATTGCTGTAAATACCGATGTTATGACGGTAGACGAGGCTAAGAAGACCGGAGCTATGGCTCTTTTTGGTGAAAAATACGGCGAGATGGTTCGTGTTGTTTCCATGGGAGATTTCTCAAAGGAATTCTGCGGTGGTACCCATGTAAAGAATACCGCGGATATTGCAGCCTTTAAGATTTTGTCAGAGAGCGGTGTTGCGGCCGGAGTGCGTCGTATCGAAGCACTTACCGGAGATAATGTAATCGCTTATTACAAAAAGGTAGAAGAGGAATTAGATGAAGCTGCAAAGGTTGTTAAGACCACTCCTGCAAACCTTGTAGAACGGTTAGAAAAGCTTATGGCTGAGATGAAGGCTTTACAGAGTGAAAATGAGTCTCTAAAGAGCAAGGCAGCGCAGGATGCACTAGGGGATGTCATGGACCAGGTTGTAGATGTAAAGGGCGTAAAGCTTCTTGCAACTTCGGTATCCGGTGTGGATATGAACGGACTACGTGATCTTGGAGATTCCCTTAAGACAAAGCTTGGCGAAGGAGTAGTGGTTCTTGCTTCTGAGTGTGAGGGCAAGGTAAATCTTGTTGTAATGGCTACGGATGCAGCACAGGCAAAAGGCGCACACGCCGGAAATCTGATCAAAGCAATTGCCGGAAAAGTCGGAGGAGGCGGTGGCGGACGTCCGAATATGGCGCAGGCAGGCGGAAAAAATCCTGCCGGCATACCGGATGCAATCGCAGAGGCAAAAATTTCCTTAGAAGGCATGCTTTCTTAAATTAAAATATTGGCGCATGAAATTTTTACAAAAAGTGAAAGCTTCATGCGCTATTTCTTTGCAACTTTACCAAATTTTAATCAGGATAGTTGACAAGACTGGCGAAGAGGGGTATTTTTTTCATTAAGTTAATAGACTTTCATATTAATGAAAGAATATTAGTCAATGGTGACGTTCTGATAGGCTCAGAATGTCATTTTTACTTTTGAAGGGAAATCTAATATGGTCCTTTCAAAGGGAGAGAAAAAAGTTTCAGGAGGAAAAGATTTATGAAAAAGAAATTACTCTCAGTAGTACTTGCTGCTACTATGGTATTCTCACTTGTTGCCTGCGGCAGCTCAGAATCCAATAGTTCAGCAGAGGGCGCTTCCAGTGAAAGCGTAGCAACAACAACAGATGCATCAGGTGACGTGGCACCGGCTGGTGACGGAGCAGTTACCGGAACCTTAAAGCTTGGTCTGATCGGACCACTTACCGGTGGAGCAGCATTATATGGTACCGCATGTGCAAATGCAGCACAGCTTGCCGTTGATGAGATCAACGCACAGGGAACAGGACTTACTGTTGAACTTAACGCACAGGATGACGAGCATGACGCAGAGAAGTCTGTAAATGCTTATAATAACTTAAAGGACTGGGATGCACAGGCTATCGTTGGTTGTGTAACCACAACTCCTTGCGTAGCCGTTTCTGCGGAAGCTTATGCAGATCGTATGTTTATGCTTACACCTTCTGCTTCTTCCACATCCGTAACAGAAGGAAAGGACAATATGTTCCAGCTCTGCTTCTCAGATCCAAACCAGGGATCCGCTTCTGCACAGTATATTTATGACAATGGTCTTGCAACAAAGGTTGCAATCATTTACAACAATGCAGATGCATACTCAACAGGTATTTATCAGACCTTTAAGGCAAAGGCTGACGAAATCGGTCTTGAAGTTGTTTCTGAGACAACCTTTACCGATGATACAGCAAACGATTTCTCTGTACAGCTGAATGCGGCAAAGGATGCCGGAGCTGATCTGGTATTCTTACCAATCTACTACACACCGGCTTCCCTGATTTTACAGCAGGCTAATACCATGGGATATGCTCCAACCTTCTTCGGTGTAGATGGTATGGATGGAATCCTTGATATCGAAGGATTTGATACCTCTCTTGCTGAGGGTGTATTGCTTCTTACACCATTTGCCGCTGATGCAACAGATGATCTTACCGTTTCTTTTGTAAATTCTTACAAGTCAGCATATGGCGATACTCCGATTCAGTTCGCAGCAGATGCTTATGACTGTGTATATGCAATCGTTGCAGCGCTTAACTTCTATGCAGAGAAGAACGGAGCATTGAATGTAGACGGAATGTCTTATGATGAGCTTTGCGAGATTCTTATTTCCGTATTCTCAGATCCAAACTTCTCTGTAGATGGTCTTACCGGTGAGGGAATGACCTGGACAGCAAAAGGAGAAGTAAACAAAGCTCCAAAGGCTGTTGTAATCAAAGACGGTGCATATGCCGGAATGTAATTTCGGACAAATGGAAAACTCTTAAATAAAATGGGGGTTACAGCTTTCGTAACCCCCAATTTTAAAATCCCATTTCCAAAATGGGAGTTTTTAAGTGATAGGAAATGAGTCTGGCATTTCCTATCATTTAAAAGAAATATGAGAATAGTTAGGAATACGAAAGGGGAAAAATCCTATGTTAACAAATCTGATCAATGGTATCAGTTTGGGAAGCGTATATGCAATCATCGCACTTGGATATACCATGGTATACGGTATTGCCAAAATGCTGAACTTTGCCCACGGTGATGTTATTATGATTGGCGGATATGCGGCTTTCTGTACTGCAACCTATTGGAACTGGCCGCCTGCATTTGCAGTGCTGTTTGCAATTGTAGTATGTACGGCCTTAGGAATTATCATTGAAAAGCTTGCATATAAGCCGCTTCGTGAGGCGACAAGTCTTGCAGTACTTATTACTGCAATCGGTGTATCCTATTTCCTGCAGAACTCTGCGCTTTTGATCTGGAGCTCTAATCCAAAGTCATTTCCGAATATGATTAGCATTCCTTCTATAACAGTTGGAAGTGCGCAGATTTCAGGAACAGCAATTGTGACGATTCTGGCAAATATCGTTATTATGATTGCCCTTACTATATTTACCTCTAAGACGAAGGTGGGAAAGGCAATGCGTGCCGTATCTGAGGATAAGGGGGCTGCACAGCTTATGGGAATCAATGTAAATCAGACGATTTCGCTTACCTTTGCAATCGGTTCGGGACTTGCAGCAATCGCAGGAGTACTTCTTTGCTCTGCATATCCGACACTTATGCCGACCACCGGTGCAATGCCCGGTATTAAGGCATTTACGGCTGCAGTATTCGGCGGTATCGGTTCCATTCCGGGAGCCATGATTGGCGGTGTACTTCTGGGAATTATTGAGATATTCGGAAAAGCATATATTTCCACACAGCTTTCCGATGCAATCGTATTTGCGGTTTTGATTATCGTACTGATTGTAAAGCCTACCGGTCTGTTAGGTAAGCCGGTACGAGAGAAAGTATGAGGTGGCCGTTATGAAAAATGTATTGAAAAAATGGACCTCTCTTTCCAAAAATTCAAGAGATGGATTTATCAATTATGGAATCGTCATTGTATTCTTTGTGATCTTTCAGAGTTTACTTAGCACAAAGTCCCTTTCCAATTCTCTGTCAGGACAGCTGGTTCCAATCTGTGTTTACGTTGTAGTTGCCCTTGCATTAAACCTTGTGGTAGGTATTTCCGGAGAATTGTCTTTGGGGCAGGCGGGATTTATGGGTGTCGGAGCTTTTACCGGTGTCATTGTTTCCACCTGTTTACAGAGCAGTATTTCAAACGGACCTATTCGTTTGATTTTTGCAATTATTTTCGGCGCAATGATAGCCGGAATAGCAGGTTTACTCATCGGTATTCCGGTTCTTCGGTTAAGAGGAGATTACCTTGCGATTGTTACCCTTGCCTTTGGTGAGATTATCAAAAACATCTTAAACTGTCTGTATGTTGGTGTAGATAGTCACGGACTTCATTTTGGAATGGTGGATATTCCCTCACTTGGAATGGAAGCGGATGGCATTACCATCATCAACGGACCTATGGGGGCTGTCGGAATTACGAAGATTTCCACATTCTTAGCAGGAATCATCCTCGTAATCCTTACCCTGGTGATTATCCAGAACCTGATCAACAGCCGTACCGGTCGCGCGATTATGGCAATTCGTGATAATCGTATCGCAGCCGAAGCCTGCGGAATTAATGTTACAAAGTATAAATTGATCGCGTTTGTGACCTCCGCAGCCATTGCGGGAGCAGCCGGAGCTTTGTATGGACTGAATTTCTCCACAATCGTACCAAAGAAGTTTGACTTCAATACCTCTATCCTGATTCTTGTATTTGTGGTACTCGGAGGAATCGGAAATATCAGAGGAACCCTGATTGCGGCAACCGTTCTCTACATTCTGCCGGAGCTTCTTCGTGAATTTGCAGATTATCGTATGTTAATTTATGCGATTGTGCTTATTCTGGTAATGCTTGTTACCAATAATGAGAAGGCAAAGCAGCTTATCAATCGAGTTCTTGTAAAATTGAAATTAAGAAAAGCAAAGGAGGGCGAATAGGATGAGTGAAGCAAAGAAATCAACACTTGTAGATGTGCCAAGTAAAGTTCGCCTTCCGGAGCGTGATCTTGGAAAAATGCCGGTTCTTGAGGTGGCACACCTTGGAATCGATTTTGGCGGATTGACAGCGGTGGATGAGTTTAATCTTACCATGGGTCCTACAGAGATTACAGGGCTCATCGGACCAAACGGAGCTGGAAAAACAACAATCTTTAATCTTTTAACGAAGGTATACCAGCAGACAAGAGGATCGGTTCTGTTGGACGGAAAAGATACCCATGGGATGAATACGATTCAGGTCAACAAGGCGGGAATTGCCCGTACCTTCCAGAATATTCGTTTGTTTGATAAGCTTTCCGTAGAAGACAACGTAAAGGTTGGACTTCACAATCACATGAATTACCATTTGCCATCAGCATTACTTCGTCTGCCTACCTACTGGAAGGAAGAGAAAAAAGCACATGAAAAGGCAATGGACCTCCTTAAGATTTTTGATATGGAGAATCTGGCAAATGTTCCGGCAGGTTCGCTTCCCTACGGTGCACAGCGTCGTCTGGAGATTGTCCGTGCCCTTGCAACAGAACCAAAGCTGTTGCTGCTTGATGAGCCGGCTGCTGGAATGAACCCCTCCGAGACAGCTGAGCTTATGGAGAATATCGCAAAGATTCGTGACACCTTCCAGATTGCCATTATGCTGATCGAGCATGATATGAATCTTGTTATGAATGTTTGCGAAGGTATTGCCGTATTAAACTTTGGAAAACTGATCGCTAAGGGAACCCCTTCAGAAATCCAGAACAATGAAGAGGTAATCGAAGCATACCTTGGAAAGAAAAAGGAGGTATAGGCGATGAGCATGTTAAAGGTTGAAGATGTAAATGTATATTACGGAAGCATTCATGCAATAAAGGGAGTATCCTTTGAGGTAAATCAGGGAGAAATTGTAACCTTAATCGGAGCAAACGGTGCAGGAAAGTCAACCACATTAAATACAGTCTCCGGTCTTTTAAAGCCAAAGAGCGGTACCATTGAATTTGAAGGAAAATCTGTTGTGGGAGTTCCTGCTCATAAGATTTTGAGGGAAGGAATGGCTCTTTGCCCGGAGGGAAGAAGAATTTTCTCACAGCTTACGGTAGAGGAAAACCTGCAGATGGGTGCCTACACAAGACCAAATAGTGAGATCGCAGATTCCATTGCGGATATCTATGATCGTTTCCCAAGACTGAAGGAACGTTATAAGCAGGTGGCTGGAACCTTATCCGGTGGAGAGCAGCAGATGCTTGCCATGGGAAGAGCACTGATGTCTAAGCCAAAGCTTCTGATGTTAGACGAGCCCTCCATGGGACTTGCCCCGATTCTGGTTGAACAGATTTTTGAAATCATCGTTGAAATGAATAAGAGAGGAACCACCATTCTTCTTGTTGAGCAGAATGCCCAGATGGCTCTTTCCATAGCACATCGTGGATATGTCTTAGAGACCGGACGTGTGGTAAGTACCGGAACAGGAGCAGAGCTTCTAAACGATGATGCGGTAAGAAAAGCTTATCTTGGCGGCTGATGGAAATATTTTTTGATTATCCCTTGACAAATCGGAATATTTTGTTAAAATACTTGTTAGTGCAATTAGAAATACCTACAGTTGGTGCACAATAAACAACTGGAGGGAGGTTAGGAAAGCAAATGTCAAGTGTTATCGTAAAAGAGAATGAGACTTTAGATAGCGCATTACGCAGATTCAAGAGAAACTGTGCTAAGGCAGGTATCCAGCAGGAGATCCGTAAGCGCGAGCATTACGAGAAGCCAAGCGTAAAGCGTAAGAAGAAATCTGAAGCAGCTAGAAAAAGAAAATACAATTAATGTATGATCAAGGGAACTACCAGTTATGGTAGTTCCTTTTAATATACCTTCGCAAGAACAAGGAGAGGACATCATGAAGAATAACTTAAAGAAAATGCTTAGTTACTATCGACCGTATAAGAAGATTTTTTGGGCAGATATGTTTTTTGCAACCCTTTCTGCAGGCGTTGCACTTTCAATCCCTCTGGTTGTGCGATATGTAACGAATACACTAATTTATATGGATGCAGATGTGATTCTGCATCGTGTGATCTATGTAGCATTTCTTTTATTTTTGCTTCTGGCAATTGACTGCTACAGTAAATTTTTTATCGGAAATTACGGACATGTCATGGGTGCAAGGATGGAGTATGATATGCGGGCGGAAATCTTTGGACATATGCAGAAGCTTTCCTTTTCCTTCTATGATGATGCGAAAGTAGGACAGCTTATGAGCCGGATTACGTCGGATTTATTTGACATCACGGAGCTGTTACATCATGGGCCGGAGAACATCATTCTTTCGATTTTAAAGATTGTCGGTGCCCTTGTTATTCTGCTTGGTATCAATCCGTGGCTTGCAGCTGCGGCATTCGTGGTTCTTCCCTTTATGTTTCTATTTGCGTTTGCATTGAATCGCAGAATGAGACGTTCCTTTAAGCAGAACCGGATAAAAATTGCAGAGATCAACGAACAGATTGAGGACAATCTCTCGGGAATCCGTGTAGTCAAATCCTTTGCCAATGAGGATATTGAAAATGAGAAGTTTAAAAAAGGAAATGACGGATTTTTAGCCGCGAAGAAAAACAGCTACTTTAATATGGGATTGTTTCAGTCCGGAGTTGGCGTATTTACTACTTTGATTCAGGTAAATGTCATTATAGTCGGCACCATTCTGATTGCTTATGGGCAGCTGAATATACAGGATCTGCTGACGTTTATGCTGTATATCGGAGTATTTACGGATCCGATTCGTACTCTGGTGGATTTTACGGAGCAGTTTCAGAATGGATATACCGGATTTGAACGTTTCCGGGAAATTATGAACAT
The DNA here is from genome assembly GCA_945910395.1 of uncultured Agathobacter sp. Lineage (GTDB taxonomy): Bacteria > Bacillota > Clostridia > Lachnospirales > Lachnospiraceae > Roseburia. The sequence continues at coordinate 10,323 of CAMDYX010000013.1, forward strand.
GGAACCGGATATCGATGATGCGCCGGATGCCAAAGAACTGACTCAGGTAAAGGGAGATATCAGCTTTGAGAATGTTTCTTTTCAATATAAAGAGGGAGCAGATAAGGTTTTAAATAATGTGTCACTGGAGGTTCCGGCGGGTTCCTACATGGCACTTGTTGGGTCTTCGGGAGCAGGAAAAACGACCCTCTGTTCCTTGATACCGCGCTTTTACGATGTGACGGACGGATCGATTAAGGTGGATGGAATCGATGTACGGGATGTGACGTTAAAAAGCCTAAGAAGTCATATCGGAATGGTACAGCAGGACGTCTATTTGTTCGCAGGAACCATTTTTGAGAATATTTCCTACGGAAAACCGGGATGCACAAGAGAAGAGGTCATTGAGGCTGCAAAAAATGCAAATGCCCATGATTTTATTATGTCATTTCCGGATGGATACGACACAGATATCGGACAGCGTGGAATTAAGCTGTCCGGCGGTCAGAAACAGAGACTGTCCATTGCGAGAGTATTCCTGAAAAATCCGGAAATCTTAATCTTTGATGAGGCAACCTCGGCGCTGGATAACGAGAGCGAGAGGGTGGTACAGGAATCTCTTGAGAAGCTTGCAAAGAACCGTACCACTTTTGTAATCGCACACAGGCTTACCACTATCCAAAATGCCGAGAGAATTCTGGTGCTTACGGAGGACGGAATTGCAGAGAGTGGTTCCCATGAAGAATTGCTGGCAAAGAAGGGAATTTACGAGAAGCTGTATCATATGCACAGCATCTAGGATTTGCATTTTGCAGAAAAGAATAGTAAAATTACAAAGATATGGGTAACTATATAGAAATAGATCCCAAATAGAAAAGGAGAGATGAAAAATGATAAAAATTGATATTATTTCGGGCTTCCTCGGAGCTGGAAAGACTACCTTTATAAAGAAGATGATCAAGGAGGCTTTTTCCGGTGAACAGATTGTTTTGATTGAAAACGAGTTTGGAGAGGTAGGAATTGACGGTGGATTCTTAAAGGATGCAGGAATTGAGATTACCGAGATGAATTCCGGCTGTATCTGCTGCTCTCTGGTTGGTGATTTCGGAAAAAATCTTCATGAAGTGATTCACAAATTCCATCCGGACAGAATTTTAATTGAGCCCTCCGGAGTAGGAAAGCTTTCCGATGTCATGAAGTCAGTCATTGATATCGAGAAGGAAGAGGATGTTAAGTTAAATGCGCTGGTTACGGTTGTAAATGCGTTAAAAGCCAGCAAGCAGATGAAGGCATTTGGCGAATTTTTCAACAATCAGATCGAGTATGCAACAACAGTGGTGCTCAGCCGTTCCCAGAATGCAACTCCGGAGCAGCTGGAATTCTGCGTAAAACAGATTCAGCAGATGAATCCTAAGGCAAAAATCATCACCACAGACTGGAATGCAATTTCGGGCAGCCAGATTCTTACGGTTATTGAAGGACAGGACAACCTCGAGATGAAGACCCTAGCAGAGGCGCGCCATGCGAAGGATGAAGAAGAACATGAGCATGAACATCATCATCACGATCATGATCATGATCACGAGGAACATGAGCATCACGACCATGATCATGAGTGTCATCATGATCACGATCACGAGGAGCATGACCATGATCACGACCATGAGGAGCATGACCATGAGTGTCATCATGATCACGATCACGAGGAGCATGACCATGAACATCACCATGATCACGATCATGAGGACCATGACCACGAACACCATCACCATGATCATGACGGGGAAACCTGCCCTTGCTGCGGCGGACATCACTCCGAGCATGAGCATCATCACCATCATCATGCAGATGATGTATTTACCAGCTGGGGAAAGGAAACACCGCATAAATTTACAAAGGAAGCCATTGAGAATGCATTAAAGAAGCTGGTGGAGGATGATACCATTCTTCGGGCAAAGGGTATGGTGGAAGGCGTAGACGGAACCTGGATCTACTTTGATATGGTTCCCGGCGAATATGAGATCCGCCAGGGACAGCCGGATTACACAGGACGTCTGGTTGTAATCGGAACCGAAATAAAGGAACAGGAAATTTTAGAATTGTTTGGTATCAATTAATCTGTTCGGAAAGGAAAAAAGATGGCAGAAGAAATTCCAGTATATTTATTTACCGGCTTCATGGATAGCGGAAAAACCACTCTTGTGCAGGAAACCCTGTTTGAAAATAACTTTGGGGATGGCGCAAAGGGTGTTATCATCATGTGTGAAGACGGTGAAAAAGAATATAATGTTGACAAACTGAAAACCGTAAATTTTCAGTTGGCGGAAATCGAAAAAGAAGAGGATTTCACTTCTGAAAAATTGAAAGAAATCAATGATTCCTATCTTCCTAAGCAGGTCTTCATTGAGTATAACGGGACCTGGGGAATCGACAAGATTCTTGAGGCTAAGCTTCCCGAAGGCTGGGTTATTGTCCAGACCCTTACTACTGTGGATTCCACGACATTTGACCTGTATCTGAATAATATGCGTGTGATGATGCAGGAGCAGGTATTTGCATCGGATGTGGTTATTTTTAACAGAACGGACGACGATACGGACCGCGGGCACTTACGCAGAATGATTAAGAATATCAATCGAAAAGCCCAGGTGGTATATGAGCGTAAGGACGGAACCATTGACCAGAGGCCGGAAGAGCTTCCCTTCGATATCAATCAGGAGGTCATTGAATTATCGGATGCGGATTACGCCATCTGGTATATGGATGCAATGGAAAATTATAGGAAATATGATGGAAAGAAGGTTCACTTCCTCGGACTGGTATATAATCCGGAGAAACTTAAAAAAGGAATCTTTGTTCCGGGACGTTTTGCAATGACCTGCTGTATCGAAGATACCACATTTCTTGGATTTAAGTGCAAATATGACAAAGAGGAAGAACTTCCTCATAAATCCTGGATTGATATTACCGCAGAAATACATGTGGAGTTTGCAAGGGAATATAAAGGCAAGGGACCGGTACTTTATCCAATCTCGATAAAGCCTGCACAAAAGCCGGAGGATGAACTGGTATATGTGAGTTAGTTTGCAGAAAAGTGAAATAACTCTTGCGCAATTAAGGTATATCAGATATGATAGAAAAAGATTTTGTCACTTTAATGCGACAAAGCAAAAACTAAAATAATGGGATTAGTACCGCTAGGAGGAAAACAATGTATCAAATTGTTCGTAGACAGCAGCTGCAAAGCAACATTGTCCTTATGGACATTAAGGCACCTCGCGTAGCAAAAGAGTGTCTTCCGGGACAGTTCATCATTGCAAAGATGGACGAGTTTGGAGAGCGTATTCCGCTTACTATTTGCGATTATGACAGAGAAAAAGAAACGGTAACCATTGTTGTACAGACAATCGGTGCAGGAACTGAGCGAATGATGGATTTAAAGGAAGGCGATTTCCTTATGGATTTTGTTGGCCCACTTGGATGCCCATCAGAGCTTTGTTTAGAAAAGAACTTAGAGGAAACAAGAAAGAAAAAAATTGTCTTCATCGGTGGTGGACTTGGAACCGCACCGGTATATCCTCAGGTAAAGTGGCTGCATGAGCATGGAATTGATGCAGATGTGATCATTGGATATCGAAACAAGGATCTGCTTTTTTACGAGGAGGAGATGAGATCTGTTGCAGGAAATCTGTATGTGACTACAGATGATGGATCTTATGGATTCCACGGAAACGGATGCCAGCAGCTGCAGGCACTTGTTGATGAAGGAAAGAAATACGATCTTTGCGTATCCATCGGACCGATGATCATGATGAAATTCGTTTGCCTGCTTACCAAGGAGCTTGGAATTCCTACCATTGTATCCATGAATCCGATTATGGTGGATGGAACGGGTATGTGCGGCGCCTGCCGTCTAGTGGTAGATGGAAAAGTAAAGTTCGCCTGTGTTGACGGACCGGAGTTTGACGGACATCTTGTAGATTTTGACCAGGCAATGAAGAGAATGCAACAGTATAAGTCAGAAGAAGGCAGAGCAAAGCTTGCATATGAAGAAGGCGACACTCACCATGGTGGTTGTGGTCATTGCGGAGGTGACAAATAATGGACGGATTTGTACGTGTACCGGTTCGTGAGCAGGAGCCAAAGGTTCGTGCAACGAATTTTGAAGAAGTATGTTATGGATATAATGAGGAAGAGGCTGTTGCAGAAGCCTCCCGTTGTTTAAACTGTAAAAATCCTTTATGTGTACAGGGCTGCCCTGTATCCATCAATATTCCGGCATTTATTGCACAGGTAAAGGAAGGTAATTTTGAGGCTGCATATCAGATTATTTCAGAGTCCTCAGCTCTTCCCGCTATATGCGGACGTGTATGTCCACAGGAGAGCCAGTGTGAGGGAAAATGTATCCGGGGTATCAAGGGCGAGGCAATCGCCATCGGTAAGCTGGAGCGTTTTGTGGCTGACTGGGCAAGAGAGCATGGAATCAAGCCAAAGAAGGCAGAAGGCTCCAATGGACATAAGGTTGCCGTGATCGGCTCCGGCCCTGCAGGACTTACCTGCGCAGGGGATCTTGCCAAGCTTGGTTATGATGTGACGATTTTTGAGGCGCTTCATCAGGCCGGTGGAGTATTGTCCTATGGAATTCCGGAGTTCCGTCTTCCAAAGGATAAGGTAGTAGCGGCAGAGGTAGAAAATGTGAAGTCTCTTGGTGTAAAAATCGAGACGAACGTAGTAATCGGAAAATCTGTAAAGATCGACGAGCTTATGGCAGAGGAAGGCTTTGAGGCAGTATTTATCGGCTCCGGTGCAGGACTTCCTAGATTTATGGGAATTCCGGGAGAACAGGCAAACGGAGTATTCTCCGCAAATGAATTCCTTACCAGAAATAATCTTATGAAGGCATTTAAGGAAGGCTACGAGACACCGATTTCCCATGGTAAAAAGGTGGTTGTTGTCGGTGGTGGTAACGTAGCCATGGATGCTGCAAGAACTGCACTTCGTCTTGGGGCAGAGGTTCATATTGTATATCGCCGTGGCGAGGAAGAGCTTCCTGCAAGAAAGGAAGAAGTACATCATGCAAAAGAAGAGGGCATTATCTTTGATCTTTTACAGAATCCTACCGAAATTCTCGTTGATGAGAATGGCTGGGTAAAAGGAATCCGGATCATTAAGATGGAGCTGGGAGAACCGGATGAATCGGGAAGAAGAAGTCCGGTTGAAATTCCGGGTTCTGAGTATGATATTGAGTGTGATACGGTTATCATGTCCCTTGGAACATCTCCAAATCCTTTGATTTCTTCTACAACGGAAGGTCTTGAGACCAATCGGAGAAAATGTATCGTTGCAGATGAAACGAACGGACAGACCTCCAAGTGCGCAGTATTTGCCGGTGGAGATGCAGTAACCGGTGCCGCTACCGTAATTCTTGCCATGGGAGCAGGAAAAGCTGCCGCAAAGGGAATACACGAGTATCTTTCCAATAAATAAAACTATTTCATACAGAATAAAACCACAATTAGTGTTGAAGAAAATTCAGAAACACTAATTGTGGTTTTTTTATTGCGTTTTCCGTCATTTTTAGTGCATTTTTAGAAAAAAATGACAGAAATTATGCAAAATGAAAGCCCCTTTATACGGTATAAAAGCATACAGAACTGTTCAGAATAACAAATAGTTGAGAAAAAGGAGATGAAAGGATGTTATGAAAGGCTTATCGGATGAGGAGGTTCGCAAGAGGATAGACGCGCATCTGGTAAATTATAAAGTAAAATCCCAGACAAAGTCCATTGGGGAAATTGTAAGGGAAAATGTATTTACTTATTTTAATCTGATTTTTTTAATACTGGCGATTTTACTTGGCATGGTATTTGCCTGGAAGGATATGTTGTTTCTTGCGGTTATCATCGCAAATACGGTGATTGGGATTGTGCAGGAGGTCCATTCCAAAAAGGTGCTGGATAAGCTTTCCATTCTGGCAGAACCACAGGTTTCTGCCATCAGAAACGGGAAAAATATCGTCCTGTCATCGGAGGAGCTTGTACAGGATGATGTCATCATTTTGGAAGCCGGAAACCAGATTCCGGCGGATGCGGTGGTGCTGGAGGGAGAGGTAACAGTAAACGAGGCTTTGCTGACCGGTGAGGCGGATGAAATCAAAAAGAACGTTGGCGATGAACTTTTATCAGGAAGCTATGTTGTTTCGGGAAGTGTGGTTGCAACTTTAGTAAAGGTTGGAAAAGAGGCATATATCTCAAAGCTGACCCTTATGGCAACCCAGAGCAAGGAGGAAGAACAGTCGGAAATGATCCGCTCTCTGGACAGCTTGATCCTGGTAATGGGGATCTTGATTATTCCCATTGGAATTTCCTTGTTTGTACAGTCCTATGTATTCAATGATAACAGCCTCCACGATAGTATCACAGGGATGGTGGCTGCGGTAATCGGAATGATACCGGAGGGGCTATATCTGCTGGCTACTGTGGCAATGGCAGCAAGTACCATTCGACTGGCGGAGAAAAAAATACTGGTTCATGACATGAAATGTATCGAGGGACTGGCCCGGGTTGATGTGCTCTGTGTGGATAAAACCGGAACAATCACCGAGCCGGGAATGGAGGTCGCAAAATTTTTGACCTGCAGGGAGCTGCTGGAGGAAGAACAAGAAATAAATAGAGAACAAGAACAAAATAAAGAGCAAGAACAAAATAAAGAGCAAGAACTAAATAAAGAGCAAGAACTAAACAAAGAAAAGGAACTAAATAAAGAGCCACAAAATATTGAAGAGTTGATTTCAGATTTTGCATGTAATATGCAAAATGATAATGAAACCATGAAAGCAATCAAAGAATATTTTAACAAGGGGACGAATCAAAAAGCAAAAAAGGTGGTAGCTTTTTCCCCAAAAACAAAATATTCTGCGGTAACCCTGTCGGAGGGAACCTTTTTGATGGGTGCTCCGGAATTTGTGGTGGGAGAAGCTGAGGAATACCTTGCGGAAAAGCTGGAGGAATATGAAAAAGAGGGCTATCGGGTTCTTGCCTTTGTAAAATATGAGGGGGAGCCGGAGACAGAAATAGATCCGGCAAAATCAAGTCTGTTGGGACTGATTCTGCTATCTAATCCAATTCGTACCGGAGCAAAGGAAATTTTCCGGTTTTTTGCAGAACATGAAGTCGAAATAAAGGTGATCTCCGGAGATAACCCTGTTACGGTATCTGCGGTTGCAAAGCAGGCAGGAATACAAAATTACGATCAGTATGTAGATGCAACTACATTAAAATCCTCAAAAGATTATTTCGATGCAGTAGAAAAATATACGATCTTCGGAAGGGTGACACCGGAACAAAAGAGGGAATTGGTACATGCGCTTTCTGAGCATAAAAAGACGGTGGCCATGACCGGAGACGGAGTAAATGATGTACTTGCTTTAAAGGATGCAGACTGCAGCATTGCCATGGCCTCGGGAAGCGATGCTGCAGCAAAGGTGTCCCAGCTTGTCCTTTTAGAATCGGATTTTTCCCAGCTCCCATCCGTAGTTATGGAGGGAAGAAGAGTGGTAAACAATATACAAAGAACGGCTTCCTTGTATATTGTAAAAAATATTTTCTCCATGCTGCTATCGATTTTTTCGGTGCTGTTCATGTTTGAATATCCCCTTGAGCCAACACAGATCACGTTAATCAGTATGTTTACCATCGGAATTCCATCCGTTCTGTTAGCGTTAGAACCAAATCAAAATCCGATAAAGGGAAACTTCCTTTTCAACGTGCTGATGAAAGCGTTACCGGCAGGACTTACGGATTTTATTGTGGTAAGCGGTCTGGTGGTTTTCTGTCATGAATTTGAGGTGGAGATGCACTGTCTGTCAACCTCCTGCACGGTTTTAGTCGCAATTGTGGGCTTTATGATTCTTTACCGGATTGCGAAGCCTATGACAAAATGGCATCTTATCATGATGATAGGAGTTATCTGCGGATGGGCTTTTTGCATGCGGAATATCAGCCATTTCTTTTCGATTACAGAAATTTCAAAACAATGCATGATGCTGATGATTATTTTTGCCATTATTACGGAGCCCTGTCTGAGATATTTAAGCCTTCTGACAGAGAATATAGGACGTTTTCCTGTCTTGCAACGCTTACTGAAATAGTTTATAATTTCTGCATATAGGACGGCATAAAGGAATTAGACCATGCGAAAGAGAATTTTAAGACTCGCGAGAGGAAAATTCGAATATGTGAAGCCTTTATTGTCCTTTTCAGATGAGACGATCGATCTTACAGTAATTGAGAACTCAGAGCATAGCGGAAGCTTTTCGATTATAAGCGAAAACCATGTTCCTATGCGGGGAGTAATCTATTCCACCAACCCTCGAATGGAGTGCCTTACGCCGCAATTCGAGGGAGAGGAAGTCAAAATCCGTTACAAATTTCACGGAAAAGGTCTTTCGGAAGGGGAAGTAATCAAAGGTAATTTTGTGATTGTATGCAACCAGTTGGAATACAGTCTTTCTTTTTGTGTCAACATTTCTAAACTCTATATGGATTCCTCACTGGGACAGATCAAAAGTCTGTACGAATTTGCCAATCTGGCAAAGGAGAGCTGGGAGGAAGCATATCAGCTGTTTTACCACAAGAGTTTTTCCAATATCATAAAGCCCAAAGAAATGAAGGAAGCAATGATTTACCGTGGCATTGTTTCTGCGAAGCCTTCCAATCAGAATCTGGAAGAATTTCTGGTCGGCATCCGTAAAAAAAGCAAAATACTGTTTTCCGTAGAGAAGGAGGACTATTCTTATACAGATGTGACAGAATCCCTTAAAGAAAAAATCATCATAAAGAAAGACGGATGGGGATTTATAAATATTGATGTTGCTTCTGACTCCGAGGCAGTGCGTCCTTCCAGGGAGCATATTACAACAGAGGATTTTATCGGCAGTACCTGTGAATTTGATTTCTATATTGATGAAGAGGCACTTCATGCCGGAAAAAATTATGCCAGAATTACGTTGGAGAATGCTTACCAGACGAAGGAGCTTCGATTCGAAATATATAAAGGGCAGAAGAAGGAAAAGGATCCACTTCGCACGGACATCAAGGAATGCAAGGTAGGCATCATGGAGCTGTACCAGGCATACCGGTTAAAGAAAATTGTGACCGGCGTGTGGGCAAATGAAACCATAGAAATCTTAGATCACCTGCATGCAGTGGAACCGGAGGAGCCGATGTACCTTCTGATGAAGGCACAGGTACTCATCATTAACAGGCAGAGGCAGGAAGCGGAATGGATTCTGGATGAATTCAAGAAGGACTGGGCAGACAGAAAAGCCCCGATCTGGGGGTATTATCTGTATGTCATGACGCTTATGGAACGGGAACCCAGTTACGTTGACCGGATGACGAAGGAAATCGAGATGATTTTCCATGAAAATCCGGACTCGGTTCTTCTTTTCTGGGTGCTGTCCTTTTTAAAGGAAGAGTATTATAACAACAATGCGCAGAAGCTGAAGGCAATCGAATACTGGGTCATGAAGGGAAATACCTCGCCCTATCTTTATCTGGAAGCCTACTATCTGATCTGGCAGGACCCATATCTGCTCACGAAGCTGGAGAACTTTGAAATTCGTGTGCTTCGCTGGGCAATCCGCCATCGTGCAATTACAAAAGACATCGCGGTTCAGATATTCCAGATTGTGGAGACAAAGAAGGATTTTGATCCGGTCATGTATGAGCTGTTGTGCGTGGCCTATGAAGTAAGTCCCAAGCCTGCCAACGTGGGGATGATCTGCAGCTATCTCATCAAGGGACAGCAATTTGATAAAAAGTATCATAAATGGTATGAAAAAGGAATTGAGCTGGAGCTTCGCATCACAAGTCTGTACGAAGCATACTTGTTGTCCATGGATGAGCGGGAGATTATTTCTGTCCCGAAGATTATCCAGATGTATTTCCAGTATGAGAGTACCCTGCCTTATAAAAAAATGTCAGTGCTCTACAATAATATTATTGCATCAAAGGATGTAAATCCTTCTGTTTATCAGAAATACCGCCGTGCAATGGGAAGATTTGCAATGGAGCAGGTAGAGCAGGGGCACATTGACGATAATCTTGCTGTCGTATACCGGGATATGTTAGAGCTTGGGCTGGTAAATGAGGAGATTGCACATTCGCTCTCCAAAATTCTGTTTACCAACAAATTGATCCTGACGGATGATACCATTGTGCGGGTAATTGTCTATCAGCGTCAGATGAAGGATCCTCAGATTGTACCGGTCAAGGACAAGACTGCATATTTTCAATTATTTTCCAAGGAATATGTGATTGTTTTTGAAGATGCAAAGGGAAGACGGTATGCAGGAAGCATTCCCTATGAGTTGCAGCCCCTTCTTGATCCGCTGCTATACATGGAAAAATGCATGGAGCTTGCCCCGGAGGAGATTTCCTATATTGTAGCCTATTTTGATACAAAACAGAATTACCTCACGTTTTCGGAAGAGGATAAAAAATACTTTCCAAGGATTCTTTTTGGGGATGATCTAAGCGACGAATATAAGGCGCAGATCATTCCGGAAATTGTCCGGTTCTATCAGACCTGTGAATATGATGGGGTGATAAAAGAGTATCTGGAGAGAACGCCCTTTGACACCATGCCGGTTACGGTCAGACGCTTTTTAATGGAGCTATTGGTAGAAAACCATATTTTTGATAAAGCATATGAAATGATTCAGGTATATGGCATCGACCAGCTGCAAAGTGCGTCGAAGGTGGCCCTTTCCAGCTACATGATCAAGCAGTATGCAAAGGAAGAGGATGAGTTTTTGCTCTCCCTTGTGGAGCAGGGCTTTGTTCTTGGAAAATATAATGATGTGATGCTGGAATATCTGTGCAGCTATTATGACGGACCGGCAGAAACCATGCGGGATATCTGGAAGGTTGCAGTCAATTTTGAAATTGAGACCTTTGAACTGGAAGAGCGGATTCTTGTTCAGATGATGTACACAGAAGTGATGCTAAAGGAAGCGGACGATATTTTTGAAAGCTACTATGAGCATGGAGGAAAGGAGCTGATCATTCTCGCATTTTTATCGTTGCGGGGACATGAGTTCTTCCTACATAACACGAAGACCAAGCAGGTGGTCTTTGATATGATTGAAGCACGTTATCTGTATCATATGGAGCTCAATGATGCCTGCAGGCTGGCACTTTTAAAGCACTATGCAGATCTGCCGAATATTTCCGGAGAGCAGTATCGCATCGAGGATGAGCTCTTGGCAGAGTATACCTGCCGGAATATGAATTTCGCCTTTTACAAAAAGCTGGATCACAGGCTAATGCTGAAATATCATTTTTACGACAAGGTATTTCTGGAATATCGGGCAAATCCGCGGAAGCACGTTGTTCTGCATTACAGCAGGGACGAGGATGGCGAGAATTTCGTGGCGGAGGACATGCCGGATGTATACGATGGCATTTTTGTAAAAGCCTTTGTCATGTTCTTTGGGGAAACCGTGCAATATTATATCTCTGAGGAATACCAAAATGAGGTGGAAGTGACGGAGAGCAACCGGATAACGAACAATGATATTTACAGCGAGGATGATGAGAGCAGATATAATCTCTTAAATCAGATGCTGATTTCAACCACCTTACAGGATGATCAGAGCTTGTATCACAATATGAAACAGTATGCAGGATTTGATGCGGTGACAAAGAAAATTTTTACGACTTTATAAATGGAAGATCAGGATAAATGGAACAAAAAAGAGTACCGTATTATCTTGGCATTGATCTGAATGATCAGTATGCCATGATCAGCTTTTTTCAATTGAATATGAGTGAGCCTGATACGGTAAGTACGGTGGCGGGAAGCGGGATATATCAGATTCCGCTGGTCCTGGCAAAGCGAAAGGGCTTAGGACAGTGGTATTATGGGGAAGATGCGAAACGCCTTGCGAAAACGAGTGAAGTGATCTGCATTGACTTTCTGCTTCGCCGTGCTTCGCTGGGAGAGTCCATCCATATAGAAGATGAGACCTACCCGGCAGAGGAGCTTTTGGCTCTGTTTTTAAAGAAGATCATTGTACTTCCCCAGAAGCTGGGAAATCCGGTGTACTGTGACCGGCTGGTGATTACCGTCGACCGTCTTTCCAAAGAGAACATGGAGCTGTTCTGGAGAATTGCACCTAAGATCGGCTTCTTAAAAGATCAGTTTATGGTTATTGATCATAAGGAAAGCTTTTACTATTTTGCCTTAAACCAGAAGGAGGAGCTTTATCTCCATGATGTGTATCTCTTTGAATACGATCAGAGCGGTTTATATTATTATGCCCTGACGAGAGATACGCGCACAACTCCTCAGGTTGTGTCCATTGCCACAAGCAGCCGCAATGTAATTTCAGAGGAAAATCAGGATCTGGATTTTTTGAAGGTGGAGCAAAGGGCTTTTGAGAACCGGATCATCTCATCCGTATATCTTGTGGGAGATGGCTTTGAAGGGGACTGGATGAAAGAGTCCCTGACCTATCTTTGCCGTGGCAGGAGAGCTTTTATCGGAAAAAATCTCTATTCCAAGGGAGCCTGCTATGCTGCTGCCATTCGTGATATGGAGGACAAGTGGCCTTATATCTATATTGGCGAAAACGAGATGAAGTTCAATATCAGTATCAAAGTGAATAATTGCGGAACTATGGAATTCTACAATCTGATCAGTGCCGGAAAAAACTGGTTCGAGATTAGCGGAGAGTGTGAAGTGATTCTGGATGGAAAGCCGGAAATTGATTTTTGGAAGCAGCTCCCGAAGAGCCGGGAGGCGGTGATTGAAACCTTAGAGCTTACAGATATTCCCAAAAGACCGAACAAAGCCACAAGGCTTCGCATCACAGCAAAACCGATTGCAGACGATAAGGTGGAAATCGAAATCAAGGATATGGGCTTTGGGGAACTGTTCCGGGGGACTGATAAAGCCTGGAAATATACGATGACGATGTAGGAGGTCAAGGTGGGAAATTTATTATTATGTAATCAGCAGATCGCCGCTATGCCTTACTATATTGAAGGAATTTCTGTGAATCTGTATTCCATGGAAGAGCTGTGCTATTATATAGCGAATAATACCTATCTTTTGGAACGGGAATTTATGTGTGAGGATCTATGCACATGGATTGAAAAGGAGCTAAAGATGGTAGAGCTTTCCGATCGGTTAAGAGACTGTCTGACGGTAAACGGTGCACTTTCCGATTTTATTTCGGAAATCCTAAGATCCTGTGCATATTGTACGAAGGAGCAAATAGAAAGCATTTGCAGTCTGATCCGTGAAATGGAAGAAAAATCGGATTTTGAGTGCAATAAGATCCGAGCAGACCGGCTGATGGAAAGAGAGAAGTATTTAAGCAGTATCTATGAATACAAACGGCTTTTGGACAGCGAGGATGCCAAGACGGAAAATCCGGTTATTGTGGGGAATATCTGGCATAACTTAGGAACCGCCTATGCGAGACTCTTTTTGTTTCAGGAAGCGATTGCCTGCTATCAAAAGGCCTATGAGAAGAACGGAAACGAAGAATCCTTACGGGAGGAATTATTTGCCTACCGCTGTCTGCACGATGAGGCAGGTTTTATCAAGCTTGCCCGGGAAAATCAGCTGGATGACAAGGCTATGCAGGAAATCCGAAGCGAGCTTACCGCAGTAAGCAGAAGCGAGGAGGTCCTGGAATTTGAAAGCAGCCTGGAGGAAATTGCAAAGCTTTTAGAAAATGGGAACAGAACGGAATTTCAGAGCAGGATCAGTGCAATGATCTATCAATGGAAAGAGGATTACCGCAAAATCAGCAGGGTATAGAAATGAGTTTTTTGGAATTTTTTCGAAGAAAGAAAAAAAAGGAATATGAGGAAGAACGCCCCTATGAAGACGCGTATGCACCGTTGTTTGCCAAGGAAGATGAAGTGTATATGACATCGAAGCTGGATTCCATCGACTTTGCCGATAAAGGAACGGTAGGGAAAAGAAGGGCGGAAAGAGAAAGCTCAAAAGGGCAGATTCCCCTGAAGCATCGGGCGGTTGAATTGTGCGAGGAGCTGATTGATGCATCCAGAGGTCTGGAAGATCAGAAATCGGAATACCAGCTGGTCACAGCCTATTTGAATGATATTCAGAAGCTGGAAGAAATGCCGGTGGACCAATACAAGCCCATCGAGGATTCTGCCAGACAGATTGCAAAGCTGGATTCCGCCAGAAATCAGTACTTAAATACGGAACACCGCATCTCAGATGTGAAATTTGCACAGTTTCAGGAAGAGGAAAGCCAGATGCCGGGAATCATCCGGCGTTTTCAATCGAATGAGGCATATTTAGAGGCTATTAACCGGGATCTTCGCCTTTTGGAAGGGGAGAAAATGGAATGGAATATTTTGAAAGAGGATAACAAGCATGCGATGGAAATGTTAAGAAAGCTGTCGATTGTGATGTTTGTATTCTTTTTTGTATGGTGTCTGCTTCTTTTGACACTTTCCTACGTGTTTGAGTTTGACTCCCAGCTTTATATGCTGATTACAGCTTTTCTGGCCGTCATTCTGGCAGCCTTTGTCATTGTGAGATACCAGAATGCCGGAAATGAAATCAAACGGTGTGACACGCATAAAAATCAGGCAATCTCCCTGGAAAACCATGTCAAGTTCAAGTATGTCAATATCAAACATGCCGTAGATTATACCTGTGAGAAGTATCAGGTGAAAAATTCCTACGAGCTGATTTACCAGTACGAACAGTATCAGGAGATGGTAAAGGAACGGGAAAGATTTCGCCAGACCAGTGATGACCTGGTTTATTATTCACAGCGTCTGATCAGACAGTTAGAGTCCATCAATCTGTATGATGCAAGAATCTGGTTGCATTATCTTGGCGCACTTTTAGACAAAAAAGAGATGAGTGAGCTAAAGCATAATATGCTTGTTAGGCGGCAGAAGATCCGGAAAAATATGGAGGAACAAAGTGCTACGATCCAGGAGCTGCGGGAGGATATTGAAGAATATATTTACCATTCCGGGGATGATATGAAGCAGATCCGCGCAGTACTTTCCAAGCTGGATCATATTGACACGATAAAACCATTTTCATATAATTGACAAGGAAAAAATGTTGACCGGAAGGGTCAAGGAAAAGAGGTAAATGATGAGCAAGGTTCGGACAAGATTTGCTCCAAGCCCGACAGGAAGAATGCATGTAGGAAATTTGCGTACCGCATTATATGCCTATCTTCTTGCCAAGCATGAGGGCGGGGATTTTATTTTAAGAATAGAGGACACAGATCAGGAACGTTTGGTGGAAGGCGCGGTAGATATTATTTATCGTACTATGAAGAAAACCGGACTGATCCATGATGAAGGTCCGGATAAGGACGGCGGCTGCGGCCCTTATGTCCAGAGTGAGAGACAGGAAAAGGGAATTTATCTTGAGTATGCTAAGAAGCTGATTGAGAAAGGGGAGGCATATTACTGCTTTTGCGACAAGGAACGTCTGGAAGGTCTTAAAACCACCGTTGCAGGCAAGGAGATTTCCATATATGACAAGCATTGTCTTTCTCTTTCCAAAGAAGAGGTAGAGGCAAATCTTGCAGCAGGAAAGCCTTATGTCATCCGCCAGAACAACCCCACAGAGGGAACTACCACCTTCCATGATGAAATTTACGGAGATATCACCGTAGATAATGCGGAGCTGGATGATATGATTTTGATTAAGTCAGACGGCTTCCCGACCTATAATTTTGCCAATGTAGTGGATGATCATCTGATGGGAATTACCCATGTGGTCCGGGGAAATGAGTATCTTTCCTCCTCACCAAAATACAACAGACTCTATGAGGCCTTCGGCTGGGAAGTGCCGGTTTATGTACACTGTCCGCTGATTACCGATGAGCAGCATAACAAGCTTTCGAAGAGAAGCGGTCATTCATCCTTTGAGGATCTGATTGAGCAGGGATTTTTGACGGAGGCAGTTGTAAACTTCGTTGCCCTCCTTGGTTGGTCACCGGCAGACAATCAGGAAATCATGAGTCTGGAGGAGCTGATTAAAAAGTTTGATTACCATCATATGAGCAAGTCACCGGCGGTCTTTGACTATACAAAGCTTAAATGGATGAACGGAGAATACATTAAGAAAATGGATTTTGATGCCTTCTACGAGATGGCCGAGCCCTATATCAAAGAGGTGGTAACCAAGGACTACGACCTTAAGAAGATTGCAAGGATGGTTCAGTCCCGTATCGAAATATTCCCGGACATCAAGGAGCATATTGATTTCTTTGAGGCACTTCCGGAATATGATACGACAATGTACGCCCATAAGAAGATGAAGACCACAGAGGAAACCTCCCTGGAGGTTTTAAAGGACATCCTCCCGATTTTAGAGAAGCAGGAAGATTTTTCTAACGATGCCTTATATGCAGTTCTATGTGACTACGTTGCCCAAAAGGAAGTGAAGAACGGTTATGTGATGTGGCCGATCCGTACCGCTGTATCCGGAAAACAGATGACACCGGGCGGGGCAACAGAGCTTATGGAGGTTCTCGGAAAAGAGGAATCTCTTGCCCGAATCAGGAAAGGTATTGAATTACTTTCAAAATAGGAATTTGTTTTTATGATCATGAATGAATCGCAAATAAAAGCGATAGCACATCAATCGGGGCCCTGCATGGTACTTGCAGGGCCCGGTTCTGGCAAAACTGCCGTTATTACCCAGCGAACAAAAAAATTAATAACTGAATATGGTGTGGATGCATCCAATATTCTGGTGATCACCTTTACAAAAGCTGCCGCAACGGAGATGAAGCAGCGCTTTTTGCAATTGATGGGAGAAAGCACAACAAAGGTGACCTTCGGAACCTTTCATGCGGTCTTTTTTATGGTACTAAAGCTTGCATATCACTTTGAAAGCAGCAACGTGGTTTCGGAGGAGCAGAAATATCAGATGATGAGAGAGATTGTCTCCCATCATCATCTGGAATACCGGGATGAAAATGAATTTATCGGAAATCTCTTAGGGGAGATTTCGAAGATCAAAAATGAGCGGATTCCCATGGATCATTTCTATTCGAACCAGTGTGGAGAGGAGGTATTCCGGAAAATATATGGAGAGTATGACAGAAGGCTTAGGGGAAATCGATGGATCGATTTTGATGATATGCTGGTATATACCTATGAGCTTTTTTGCGAACGAAAGGATATCTTAGAGGCCTGGCAGAAAAAATACCGGTATATCCTGATTGACGAATTCCAGGATATCAATCAGCTTCAGTTTGATATTGTGCGTCTCCTGGCAAAACCGCAGAATAATCTGTTTGTGGTGGGAGACGATGACCAGTCCATATATCGGTTTCGAGGGTCAAAGCCGGAGCTGATGCTGGGGTTTCAAAAGGTATATCCGGATGCAAAGCAGATTCTTTTAGACAGAAATTACAGATGTGATGGCTTTATCGTGGCAGATTCCTTAAATCTTATCTGTCATAATAAGGAGCGGTTTGATAAAAAAATCATTGCAAGCCGTGATGCCCTGCACAGACCGGAGTATCTGAAATTTGCAAACCAGCGCTTAGAAAATCTCTATATTATCAAACAGATCAAAGAGGAAGTGGAACAGGGGGCAGATTACTCACAGTTTGCAATTCTGTTTCGGACGAATACAAATCCAAGACTTTTAACAGAACAGCTCATGGAATTCGATATTCCCTTCAAAATGAAAGAGCATATGCCAAATTTGTACGATCACTGGATTGCAAAGGACATTTTTACATATATTAGAATTGCACAGGGGAGCAGAAAGCGGGCAGATTTTCTTCAGATCATGAACAGACCCAAGCGCTATATCGGGCGGGACAGTCTCTGTGAACCGGAAATCGCCTTCGATGAGTGGATCAAGCTGTACGAGGAGCAGCCCTGGATTGGGGAGAGAATCGAGCGTTTGTGGTATGATGTGAAGATGCTGTCCAAGATGAGCCCCTATGCTGCCATCAATTATATCCGAAGGGGAATCGGGTACGATGACTATTTAAAGGAATACGCAGAGTATCGGAATATAAATCAGGAGGATTTGATGGAGGTGGTGGAAGAGCTTTCTGCAACAGCAAAAGGATATAAAAGCTATGAGTCCTGGTTTTTGCATATCGAAGAATATACAAGCAATATGAAAAAGAACGGAAGGCTTAGGCAGCAAGAGGAGCATGCGGTAACTCTTGCAACATTTCACGGAGCAAAGGGACTGGAATTTGACAAGGTGTATCTGATCGATGCAAACGAAGGCATCATTCCATACAAAAAAGCGGTTTTGGACAAGGATATCGAGGAAGAACGAAGGCTGTTTTATGTCGGAATGACGAGGGCAAAAAATGTTTTAAAGGTATGCTATGTCGATACTTTCAATGATAAAGCCGTAACTATGTCCCGGTTTATTCAGGAAGTAATGAAAAATGGTGATTGACGTATTTTCGCCACATTAGCTATAATGTAAATAAGTATCTTTTTGAAGGAGAAAAGAATATGGAAGAAAAAGAAAAAGTAACTCCTGTTACGGAAGATGAAATCGATAACATTCGTGTGACCTTAGATTTGGACGACAAAACTGTGGAATGTAAGATTATTACTATTTTTGAAGCCTTTGGGCAGGACTATATCGCACTGATTCCGCTGGATGAAAAGGGAAACGAAAATGCGGCGGGAGAGGTATATCTTTACCGGTATTTTGAGGATGAAGAAGGATTGCCGTCCATTGAGAATATTGAGGACGACGAGGAATATGAAGCTGCGGCAGATCGTTTTGATGAGCTTTTGGATGAAGAATTGTTTGATGAGATGGACGACTAAAAAAGATTAGGCAGATTTGGAGGCAACATGGAGTTTTTAGTGCGTGAAGGCGATTATGCCAAGATGGGTGCATATATCGGTGCAGATGGGGTAACCTTTACTTTTGAAGGAGAAAAGGAAGACGCATGCAGCGTTGTACTGATCGAAAAGAAGACAAAAGAAGAATTTTTAATCGAGGTCCCGCAGAAATTTTGTCTGGGATCTCTTCGGTCTGTGAAAATATCCGGTTTTTCACCGGAAAATTTTTATTATGAGTACAACATAAACGGAGAGTCTATACTGGATCCCTATGCAAGATCCATAAGCGGACGCGAGATCTGGAATAATAAGGATCGAATCCGGGAGGAGCTTAAGGTATATGGGAAAATCCTTCAGACAGAATTCGACTGGTCCAACGATCATCAGCCGGAAATAAAAAAAAGTAAAATGATTATGTACAAGCTCCATGCAAGAGGCTTTACCATGGATCATGGTGCCGAAAAAAGAATTGCCGGAACCTTTCAGGGAATCTTAAGCAGACTGAGCTATCTAAAAGAGCTTGGGGTAACGACGGTAGAGCTCATGCCGGTATACGAGTTCGAAGAGCTGGTGCTTCCAAAGAAGCCCGAATTGCCGGAATACATCAATTGGGAGCAGCAGGAAGAGGATATTATTTTGCCGGAGGAAGAACAGAAGGAGCAGGAGGCTCGTTTAAATTACTGGGGATATGGCGAGGGAAATTATTTTGCAGTAAAGGCCTCCTATGCAGCAGAACCGCAAAATGCATCCTTTGAGTTTAAGCAGCTTGTGCACGAAATGCATAAAATGGGGATGGAATGTATTCTCGAAATGTATTTTCCGGTGACCATTAACCACAATTTGATTTTAGATGCGCTTCGTTACTGGGTACGGGAATTTCATGTGGATGGTTTTCATCTGTTGGGAGAGCGCATTCCTATAACAGCTATTGTGCAGGATGTACTTTTGAGCAGAACAAAGATTTTTTATCACCAGTTCGAGCATGGAGTACAGAAGGAAGACAAAAAATATAAGAATCTGTATGTTTATGAGGAAGAGTATCAGTACCCTGCAAGAAAAATATTAAACCACATCAATGGTAACATGCAGGAGTTTATCAATCAGCAGAAAAAGCAGGGAAGTACGCTGGGATATGTCAATTTTATTGCCAGCAACAATGGCTTTACGCTTTCGGATGTCTTTATGTACAATGACCGTCATAATGAAGAAAATGGCGAGAACAATGTAGACGGAAATGCATGGAACTTCAGCAATAACTATGGAGTGGAAGGACCTACGCGGAAAAAATATATTCAGGCTACCCGAAAACGACAGTGGAGAAATGCAATGATGATGCTGTTTCTTGCACAGGGGGTTCCGCTTTTGTGGGCCGGAGATGAGATGTGCAATTCCCAGAATGGCAACAACAATGCGTATTGCCAGGATAATCCTGTGGGCTGGCTGAATTGGAAAAATGAGAAAAGTCATAAGGAGGAAACCCAGTTTGTAAAGAAGCTGATTCAATTTCGAAATACACATTCCCTGATTTCCAATGAGTTGCCTTTCCATTTTAATGACTATAAGACTCTGGGGGCTCCGGATCTGTCTTTTCATGGTGAAAATGCATGGATTATGGGAATTGATCCGGGCAGGATGAATCTTGGAATGATGTATTACGGCGCCTACAGCAGGGATGAAGAGAAAGAGGATATCTATGTGGCATACAACTTCTTCTCCGCGGTATCGACCCTTGCTCTTCCAAAGCTTGAGAAAAAGAAGAAATGGTATGTGGTAATCGACAGTGCCATGGATGAGAATCCTGTGATGGAAAATCCAGTGTTGGCATCAAACCAGAAGACACTTTCCATGATGCCACAGTCCATCTGTATTTTGGTTGGAAAATAAAATGAATGCGATCAAACATTTTTGTACAATAACAAAACATAAGAATCTGGTGATGGCAGGCTGCTTTAAAATAGGACTTTACAGGCAGGGGCTGCTGCATGACCTCTCCAAATACGGCCCGACGGAGTTTCTGGTGGGATGTAAGTATTATAAGGGATATATGAGTCCGAACAATGCAGAGCGTGCTTCCACAGGCGTCTCAACGGCATGGCTGCATCATAAGGGACGAAACAAGCATCATCTGGAATATTGGATTGATTATGGAGCCGCCGAGGATTCTGAAGAGGCTCATAAGGGAATGCAGGGCATGAAAATGCCTATCAAGTATGTGGCCGAAATGTTTATTGACCGGGTGAGTGCCTCAAAGAACTATCAAAAGGACAGATATACCGATCGCGGACCATGGGATTATTATCAAAAAGGAAAAGGCGCCTATCTGATTCATCCCGATACCGAAAGTCTTTTGGAGTATCTTCTTGTCATGCTTGCGGTAAAAGGGGAGAAAGAGACCTTCGCCTTTGTGAAAAACGAATTGCTTAAGGGAAAAGTACCCTATGAAAAAGAATATTTAGACAGATGTAAGGATGCGCTTCATTTCGACCGGTAGATCGGAAGAAAAGTGCATCTTTTCTTTTGTAATCGGATGGATAAAGTCAAGCTCCCCTGCGTGGAGCGCCTGATGATCGATATAGGTATAATCCGGATGATACAAGAAATCACCGATCAGAGGATGTCCGATGTGTTTCATGTGAACGCGGATCTGATGTGTTCGTCCGGTCTCTAATTGCAGCTTTACAAAAGACAGATCCTTCTTTTCGTCGTAGGAAAGAAGCGTATAATTGGTTATGGCGGTTTCTCCGTTTTTAAAATCCACACAGCGCTCTACGGTGGAATTGTCCTTTCGGGCAATGGGTGCGGTTATGGTGCCGCTTACGCTTGTCTTTCCACTGCAGATGGCATAGTAGGTCCGCTTAATATGGCGCATTTTCATCTGCTCATTTAATATTCCGGCCGCCAGCATGTTCTTGGATATGACGGTCAGCCCTGTGGTGTCTTTGTCCAGACGGTTCAGACAGCGAAAGACAATAGCTTCTCCCTTTTGATGAAAATAATAGGATACGGCATTTGCAAGGGTGTGCTCATAATGACCGAGGGAAGGGTGGACCGGCATCCCGGCAGGCTTATTTACCACGAGAAGATCCTCGTCTTCATACACAATGTCAAATTCCTGCTCCACAGGAACAATCGATGAGTCAGAAGGCTCTTCAATAAGGGAAATGACCAGTATATCATTAGCAGCTAACACCTCATTTACATAAGCCCATCTGCCGTTTAACAGAATTCCCTCCGGTGTTTTCTTTAATGCAACAATCACATTCCTTGTGTATCCCTGCTGCTTTAAAAATTGCAAAACAGACTGTCCATGATTTAGTTCGTCGATTTTATAGGTAATCATTCTTTTCATGCAATTTAGTATAGCATAATTCTTTTCCTATGCAATCTACGGCGAAGATTTCACTTTTACCAGAGCACAAAAAAGCCCCGAAGTATTTCATTACAGACCTTAAAGAAACGCCGGCACTTAATGAGTGCTTTTTACGAATTTAGTACCGCTGCGTTTCGTCAGAGCGAGAGCGTGTCTGCAATGAAATACTTCGGGGCTTTTGATGTGCGTGTGATAAAATGAAATATACTTCGAGGAAGTTTTTCACACAATTTCGATGGGAAAAGCACTTTGAAAACTTGTATCTCATAGAATATATAAAGATGTGAGAAAAGGGCGCTTCGTGGAAACTTTTTTATCACCACTTAATACAGCGGAGGAAAAAGCTTGCCTAAAACGCCTGAAGGAAGGCGACCAAGAGGCAAAAGAGGAATTGATTTTACATAATATGCGCCTGGTCGCACATGTTGCAAAACGTTATGCAGGCTCGGAGGAGGACCCACAGGATCTGCTTTCCATTGGAACGATTGGGTTAATTAAGGCGGTTTTGTCCTTTGACAGCGAATATGGAAGCAGATTTGCAACCTATGCTATTCGATGCATCGATAATGAGATGCTTATGTATTTTCGAAGCAAAAAGAAGACCAGAGGCGAAGTATCAATGTTTGAACCAATCGGTACGGACAAAGAGGGAAATCAGATACAGCTGGCGGATATTTTGGAATGTGAAGAGATCGATGTGACAGAAGAATTGGAAAAAAATTATCTGATACAGAAAATGACGAGACATCTGAAGGAACAGTTAGATGATCGGGAATACGCGATTCTTTCCATGCGGTACGGGGTAAACGGACAAAAGGAAAAGACTCAGCGGGAAATCGCAAAGTGCTTACACATTTCCAGATCCTATGTATCACGGATAGAAAAGAAGGCTTTAGAAAAAATGAGAAAATTTTTATCGGAATAGGATGAAAAAAGATGGATGATATGTTATGATATATCCATCTTTTTTCTTGCATAATTCTATGCACTTTTCCCAAATGTCGGAACAGGAGAATCATGTACAGTACTACATTAACAGCACTTTTGGACGGAATTCGTGCGATTCCGATTCAGGTCGAGGTGGATATCAGCAACGGAATGCCCGTTTTTGAAATGGTGGGATATCTGTCTTCGGAAGTAAAGGAAGCAAAGGAACGGGTAAGAACCGCGTTACATAATAACGGAATCCTTCTGCCGGCAAAACGGATAACGGTCAATCTGTCTCCGGCAAACGTAAAAAAGAGCGGAACCGGATTTGATCTTGCCATTGCAGTTGCAATCTTGATTTCCATGGGACTGGTAGATGAAAGCATCTGTAAAGATATGGTATTTGTGGGGGAATTGAGCTTAAACGGTACCATATTGCCGGTGAATGGAATTCTGCCCATCGTTTCCGATGAGAAGGAGAAAGGAAGAAAGAGGTTTGTGGTTCCTGCCGATAACGACGGGGAGGCAAGGCTTGTAGACTGCGTATCGGTATATTCCTTTCAGAATCTAAAGGATTTGATGGCCTTTTTAAACGGAGCAACATATGTTGATAAGGAGAATAATAGAATAGATGATAGAGCGGATGAAAAAGCAGAAAAGGACTTTTCGGAAATCTATGGTCAGTCCTTTCTAAAAAGGGCCTGTGAGGTTGCTGCCAGCGGAATGCACAATATGCTGATGATCGGACCTCCGGGGGCGGGAAAAACCATGCTGTCGGAACGGATGGCAACGATATTGCCACCGCTTTCCAAAAAGGAGCAGCTGGAATTGTCCAAGATATATAGTGTATGCGGCCTTTTGTCGAAAAAGACAGCCCTTGTTTCCTGCCGGCCCTTCCGTCATCCCCATCACACTATCACAATGGCCGGACTCACCGGAGGAGGAAAAGTCCCCAGACCCGGTGAAATATCCCTGGCCCATTGCGGGGTATTGTTTTTGGACGAACTGACAGAATTCCAAAAACAGACCATTGAAATCCTAAGACAGCCCTTGGAGGACCATGAGATACGGATTGTGCGGGCAAACGCAAGCGTAACCTATCCGGCAGATTTTTTGCTGCTTGCGGCAATGAATCCCTGCAATTGCGGATATTATCCGGATATGCAAAGGTGCAGATGCAGCGCAGGAAGCCTGAAGCGATACCAGGAAAAAATATCAAAACCCCTTCTGGACCGTATCGACATATGCGTGGAGGCTCCCGTGGTCAGTTTTGCTGAGCTGACGGCTAAGGAAAAGGCAGAAAGCTCAGAAGAAATTCGAAAACGGGTTGCTGCCTGCCAGGAAATACAAAGTGAGCGCTATAAAGAGGAGAGTTTTGCGCATAATAGTCAGATACCGGCTTTTTTGATTGAGGAATACTGCGCCCTTGGGAAAAAAGAAAGAAGCTACATGGAAGATGTATTTCGAAAAGAAAGCCTAACGGCAAGAAGCTATCATAAAATACTTCGGGTGGCAAGAACCCTTGCGGATATGGAAGAAAAGGAGTATATCCTGTCAAGGCATTTGCAGGAAGCGGTATGCTATCGGACCTTTGACCGGCAGTTCTGGGGAGGTAATGTATGAATAAATATGCGTTGTGGCTGTTTTTGGTTGATGGAATTACAAGTACCAGAATCCATTATCTCTTGAAGACCTTTTCCTGTGCACAAGAAATTTATTCCCTGTCGAAGGAGCAGCTTTTAAAATGTGAAGGTATCGATGAAAAACTGGCAGAAAAAATGATAGAAAGCAAAAGGAGCTGGGATCTGGAATACGAGGCAGAAAGGCTGGAAGAAAGAGGAATCTTTTTTATCTCTGAGGAGGAAGAGGAGTATCCCCAAAGGCTTTTAAGAATTGCCAACGCACCCTATGGTATCTTCTACAAGGGAAGCCTGCCGGACCCGGCGAAAAAGGCGGTTTCCATTGTGGGAGCGAGGGGCAGGTCTGCTTATGGAAAGCAGGTGGCGGAAAAAATTGCAAAAGAGCTGGCTCTTCGGAATGTGAATGTAATAAGTGGCCTTGCGCTGGGAATCGATGCGGATGCCCATAAAGGGGCATTGGCTGCGAAAGGAACAACCTATGGGGTGCTGGGCTGTGGAGTGGATATCTGCTATCCGAATCAAAATCAGTATTTGTATGATGAGATTCTAAAAAACGGAGGTATTTTATCGGAATATCCGCCCAAAATTTCACCGAAGCAATATATGTTTCCGGCAAGAAACCGAATTATTGCCGGCCTGTGTGACTGTCTGATTGTCATTGAGGCAAGGGAAAAGAGCGGCTCCCTCATTACGGCAGATTTTGCAATGGAGCAGGGGAAGGACGTGTTTGCGCTGCCGGGGCGCATTACAGATCCTTTGAGCGCCGGAACAAACCGCCTGATCAAGCAGGGGGCAGGAGTGTTATATAATATAGAAGATTTTTTGAAGGAATGGGATTTATTTGACGCTTCAAGTGGCCTTCAGATGGACTTTCGGAAAAATGTTCTTGAAAAAGATGAACTGTTGGTGTATAGTTTACTCGATTTTTGTCCGGTTGGAATCGGAACCCTCTGTGATAAGTCCTCACTTCCGATTCTGACACTTTTTGAAATACTGGAACGTCTGCAGCAGAAGGGATTTGTAAAAGAAATCATACCGAACTACTTCGTACAGACTGTCTGAAACATATATTTTGAAAGCAAAGGAGCAGGTTTATGGCAAAATATTTGGTGATTGTGGAATCTCCGGCAAAAGTAAAGACAATTAAAAAATTTTTGGGAAAAAATTATGAGGTTGTGGCATCGAACGGTCATGTCAGAGATCTTCCCAAAAGTCAGCTTGGCGTAGATGTAGAAGGTGGTTTTGAACCCAAATATATTACCATACGTGGAAAAGGCGATATTTTATCCATGCTCCGCAAGGAAGTAAAAAAGGCAGAGAAAATCTATCTTGCAACAGACCCGGACCGTGAGGGAGAGGCCATTTCCTGGCACCTTACAAAGGCCCTTAAGATGGAGAATAAGCAGGTTTACCGTATCAGCTTCAATGAGATTACACAGAATGCGGTAAAAGCCTCCTTGAAAAATCCGAGAGAGATTGACATGGATCTGGTGGATGCGCAGCAGGCAAGGCGTATTCTGGACCGAATGGTAGGCTACCGCATCAGTCCGCTTTTATGGGCAAAGGTAAAAAGAGGCTTAAGTGCAGGAAGAGTGCAGTCGGTAGCCCTTCGAATCGTCTGTGACAGGGAGGAGGAAATCAATTCCTTTATACCGGAAGAATACTGGTCTTTAGATGCAACCCTTAACATTGAGGGGGAAAAGAAGCCTATCGTTGCAAAGCTTTTTGGAAAAGGAAATGATAAGCTTGCCATTGGCTCGGAAGAGGAAATGAACAGCATTTTAAAGCAGTTAGAGGACAAGGAACCAAAGGTCCTGGAGGTAAAGCGCGGCGAGCGTAGCAAGAAGGCACCGCTTCCTTTTACCACCAGTACACTACAGCAGGAAGCTTCAAAAGCGTTAAATTTCCCGATTCAGAAGACCATGCGTATCGCCCAGCAGTTATATGAAGGCGTGGATATCAAGGGACAGGGAACCGTGGGCTTAATCACCTATCTTCGTACCGATTCCATTCGTATTGCAGATGAGGCAGATGCGGCAGCACGTGAATTCATAAAGGATGCCTACGGTGAAGCATATTTATCTGCAGGGGAAGGCGTTAAGAAGAATACAGCAAAAATACAGGATGCCCATGAGGCAATCCGCCCCTCTGATATCAATCGTACACCTTCTGAGGTGAAGGATTCCTTAAGCCGGGACCAGTTCAGACTTTATCAGCTCATCTGGAAGCGTTTTGCGGCCAGCCGTATGGCAAATGCTGTTTATGAGACAACCACGGTAACCATCGGAATCGGAGAATACCGCTTCCATGTATCTACATCAAAGATTGCCTTTGAAGGCTTTATGTCTGTGTATGTAGAAGCGGATGATGAGAAGGATGCACAGACCGCTCTTTTAAAATCCATTGATGAGGACACAAAAATTACATTGGGTTCTTATGAAACAAAGCAGCATTTTACCCAGCCACCGGCACACTATACGGAGGCTTCCCTGGTAAAAACCTTAGAGGAGCTTGGCATCGGACGCCCAAGTACCTATTCACCTACAATTACCACAATTCTTGCAAGACGCTATATTATTAAAGAAAATCGAAATCTATACGTGACAGAAATCGGTGAAGTTGTTAATTCAATCATGAAGGAATCCTTCCCGATCATTGTGGATGAGCATTTTACTGCCAATATGGAATCCCTGCTGGATGGTGTTGCAGAGGGAAAGGTAAACTGGAAGAGCGTGATTTCCAATTTCTATCCGGACCTGGATGCGGCTGTAAAGGAAGCGGAAAAAGAACTGGAAAAGGTTACCATTCATGACGAGGAAACGGACGAAATCTGTGAAGTATGCGGACGAAACATGGTAATTAAATATGGACCTCACGGAAAATTCCTCGCCTGCCCGGGATTCCCGGAGTGCAGAAACACCAGACCGTATTTTGAAAAAATCGGTGTTGCCTGTCCGAAATGCGGTAAGGATGTCGTGATTAAGAAGACCAAAAAGGGACGTAAATTCTACGGCTGTATTGATAACCCGAGCTGCGATTTTATGAGCTGGTCAAAGCCTGTTGCTGAGAAATGTCCCAGATGTGGCGGATATATGATCATGAAGGGAAACAAGGTTGTCTGCGCAGATGAACAATGCGGATATGTGAAATAATTATGAAATAGTATTTGAATTGTCAGAAAAATCGTGCTAATATTAAAACACTATCTGATATGTTCTGTTAGGAAAGGGAGTCCAACATGAGTGTACAGCTACTGGATAAGACAAGAAAAATAAACAAACTTCTTCACAATAACAATTCCTCAAAGGTGGTATTCAACGATATCTGCGAGGTTCTTACCGGAATTCTGGATTCCGATATTCTGGTAATCAGCAAAAAGGGAAAGGTTCTCGGCTCCAGTGTATGTAAAGGTGTAGATGAAATCAAGGAGCTGATTGTTGATGAGGTTGGCGGCTACATTGATCCGATGTTAAATGAGCGTCTGCTTGGAATTTTATCAACAAAGGAAAACGTGAATCTTGAGACTCTTGGTTTTGGGGAGGAGTCCAGGAAATACCGTGCAATCATTACACCCATTGATATTGCGGGTGAAAGACTCGGAACCTTATTTGAGTACCGGAGTGATAAGGAATATGACATTGATGACATTATTCTTACGGAGTATGGAACTACCGTTGTCGGACTGGAGATGATGCGTTCCGTGAATGAGGAAAATGCAGAGGAAGCAAGGAAGGTTCAGATTGTAAGATCGGCAATCAGCACCCTGTCTTTCTCAGAGCTGGAAGCCATTATTCATATTTTTGATGAATTGGATGGAACAGAGGGCATTCTTGTTGCAAGCAAGATTGCTGACCGTGTTGGAATTACAAGATCCGTGATTGTCAATGCGCTCCGCAAATTTGAAAGTGCCGGAGTGATTGAGTCAAGGTCCTCCGGAATGAAGGGAACCTATATAAAGGTTGTAAATGATGTAGTTTTCGACGAACTTGCCGATATAAAGAGAAGAAACCGCAAATAGCCTACGGATAGGATGTTTTAAAGGGACTTATAGTTTTCTATGAGTCCCTTTTTTCTTTTTCAAGGAAATATGTTTTACCATATATTGTATAGATGTTGTACTTTTAAAAAATGAAAAGCACTACATTTTGTAAAAAAACGGAAAAAATATCTTGTCTTTTTGCACAGATAAACTATAATGAATATGATAGAGTACTTAGGGATACTGTAAGGAGGGGGATTATGCTAAATTCAACCGCATTTGATTATGTTAATGTACTGGATAAAGCGGCAGATGCCAGCTGGAAAAGAGAGAATATTTTAGCAAACAATATTGCAAATGTTGACACGGTCGGCTATAAGCGACGGGATTTGAATTTCGAGCAGGTGCTGCGGGAAGAGCTTGGCAATTCAAAGTATGTATCTTTGGATACCAAGGTTAAAAATGCGGATCTTTCAAAATTGAACCCTTCTGTCTATAAGGATTATGCACATTATTCCTACCGACTGGATGGCAATAATGTCGATATTGATACAGAAGAGGTAGAGCTTGCGTCGGAGCAGATCAAGTACGAGGCCCTGACCAAAGGAATCAATTATGAATTTACCCGGATGAAATCCGTAATCAAATAGTTAGGAGGAGAAGAACATGGGATTATTTCAGTCATTTAATATCAGTGCATCCGGTATGACGGCAGAACGCTTCCGCACGGATATCATTGCGGAAAATATCGCAAATGTGAATACAACCTCCACAGAGGATGGCGGGCCTTACAGAAGAAAAGTTGTTACATTTTCCGAGAAAACGGTAACTCCTTTTAGCCAGTATTATACTCATTCCAAGAATGCTCTTGTGGGAAACGGTGTAAAGGTTGCCCGGGTAACAGAGGATTACGAGACGGATTTCGTCGCTACCTACGATCCTGCCAATCCGGACGCAGATGAGAATGGATATGTATATTATCCGAACGTAAATACGGTTACGGAAATGACGAACCTGATTGATGCCACACGTGCATATGAGGCAAATGCCACCGCATTTGATGCCAGTAAGGCAATGGCAAAGCAGGGCCTTACCATCGGTCAATAGTGTGTGAAGAAAAGGAAAGGATAAATAACAATGTTGGATATTTCTAACTTATCCGGGATTACATCGAATTATCTCGATTCATTTGCCACTTCCAAATCACTTAAGACAGCAGAGGATGACACGTTTCAGTCGATTTTTTCCTCTATGCTGAATGCTGTGAATGAGACAAACGAACTCCAGAACAAAGCAGAGGAAGCTGAGATTCAGTTTGCACTTGGAGAATCCACTAATACACATGATTTGCTTATCGCAGAATCAAAGGCAGAGGTAGCATTACAGTACACGGTTGCTGTAAGAGATAAAATAATTGATGCATACAGGGAACTGATGCAGATGCAGATTTAAAAAAGGGGTAATTACAGATGCCGGAGCAATTGCAAAAGATCATCGACCGGTTTGTCGAATGGTGGAAAAAATTTAATAACAAACAGAGAGCCGTTATCATCAGTATAACCGCTGCCGTTATTTTGGCACTTGCCTTACTCGGAGTCGTTGTGTCCCAGCCGGATTATGTGACAATTTATACGGCCTCCACGATGAAAGAAGCAAGTGAAATCAGCGATCTGCTGAAAGACAATGGAATCGAATTCCAGACCGCAAATGCGGGAATGACATTTCAGGTTGATAAGAAGCAGGAAGCAGATGCAAGCTATCTCCTTGCAACAAACGATTATCCTTCCCTGTCTTATTCCATCGAGAATATTACCTCCGGCAGTTTTACAACCACAGAATCCGACCGGCAGAAGCTGTGGCAGGATTTTCTGGAAAAGAAATTTGCAGATCATTTGTCACAGTTTGATTTTATTAAATCCGCAAACGTAGACATCACGCTTCCAAAGAATGACGGGACGATTCTCTCAAGAGAAGAGCAGGCTACCGCAGCGGTTCAGATTGTAACGACAGATACCATCGACGCAGACCAGCTTTATGGTATTGCAAAGTTTATTGCTACGGAGCTTGGAAATTCCAATACAGAGGGAATTACCATTATCAATCAGGATGCTTCTGTACTTTATTCCGGGGCAGATGAAAGCTCTACCTTTGGTGTTGCAAGCTCACAGTACAGCAATACACAGAAGATGGCTGCGGGAATCAAGGAAGATGTGAAACAGGTCTTAATGCAGACTGGGCTTTTTTCGGATATTCAGGTTGCAACCTGGCTTGCGGTGGATTATTCCGAGCGTTCAACCGAGACCCATGAATATTATGGAAATGATCCGGAATCCAATACCAATATGATCAGTGAGATTTCGGAATATGCGGCAGAAAGCAATGGAGGATCCGAGGCGATTCCGGGAACGGACGCCAATGACGATACGACCTATTACATTGACGATAACGGCAATGTTTACTATACCGTTGAGGATTCCGACATTGTATATCAGAACAATGAAAAGATTACCGAAGAAAGGTTAAGCGGCGGGGTGGTTGATTTTGACAATACTTCCATTTCCGTTGTGGCAAACCGGTATATTACATACAATCAGGAGATATTGGAGGCCGCGGGAGAGCTGGAGGAGATTACCTGGGATGAGTATAAGGCAGCCCACAGTGAACCCAGTGAAACAGAAGTGGATGAATCTTTGATCGCGGTTGTGGCAAATGCAACCGGTATTTCCGCAAATCGTATCACCTTTGTCTGCTATGAACAACCGCTTTTTGTGGACAAAGAGGTTACAAGCCGTTCTTGGAGCGACATTTTACAGATTCTGCTTGCAGTACTGATCTTTGCCCTTCTTGGCTATGTGGTATTTAAAAGCACAAGAAAGCAGGAGGAGGTTGCTGCAGAGCCGGAGCTTTCGGTTGAAACTCTTCTGGAGTCTACCGCAGAGGAGCAGAGCGCTCTGGATGATATTGGTTATTCGGAAAAATCCGAAACCAGAATTTTGATTGAAAAGTTTGTTGATGAAAACCCGGATGCTGTGGCACTTCTGCTTCGCAACTGGTTGAATGAGGATTGGGATTAAGGGATGAGTCAGGAGTCTTATAGTGGGATTCAAAAAGCAGCAATTCTGCTCATAACGCTTGGACCGGAGAAGGCAGCTACGATTTTCAAACACCTCAAGGAAGAGGAGATAGAGGAGCTGACACTGGAAATTGCAAATACCCGTAGTGTATCTCCGCAGACAAAAGAAGATGTCTTGAATGAGTTCTATCAGGTATGTCTTGCCCAGCAGTATATTGCAGAGGGTGGTATCGGATACGCGAAAGAGCTTCTTGAAAAAGCACTTGGTGAAGATAAGGCACAGGGAGTTATTGCAAAGCTTACTGCGTCCTTACAGGTTCGCCCCTTTGAATTTGTGCGAAAGACCGATCCGAGTCAGCTTTTGAACTTTATTCAGGATGAACATCCCCAGACCATAGCGATGATTTTGTCATATCTTCCTGCGGGACAGGCATCTATGGTGCTTGGAGCACTTCCGCCGGAAAAACAGTCTGATGTTGCAAAGCGTATTGCGATGATGGACCGTACTTCACCAGATGTGATCAAAGAAGTGGAGCGTGTATTAGAGCGTAAGCTGGCTTCTCTCGTAAATCAGGATTACACAATTGTCGGTGGCGTAGATGCGATTGTTGATATCTTAAATAACGTGGACCGCGGTACAGAAAAGCATATTATGGAATCTCTTGAGATTGAAGAGCCGGAGCTTGCAGATGAAATCCGTAAGAAAATGTTCGTATTTGAGGATATTCTTCTTCTGGATGACCGCGCAATTCAAAGAGTTCTTCGAGAGGTTGACAATGCAGATCTTGAGCTTGCACTTAAGAGCACCTCTGAGGAGGTTCAGAATGCGGTATTCCGCAACCTTTCTAAGCGTCTTGCAGCAATGATCAAGGAGGACATGGATTTCATGGGACCTGTTCGAATGAAGGATGTAGAAGAGGCGCAGCAGAAGATCGTAGGTGTTATTCGTAAGTTAGAGGATGCGGCTGAGATTGTAATTTCGCGTGGTGGAGGTGACGATATCGTTGTCTAATCTTGTAAAGCAGAATTATATCATCGCTGCTTCCACAGAGAATGTCCGTGTCATCAATTCGAATCGGGCGATTGAAGAGAAGCTGTCGCATCTGGCAGATGAACTAAAAAAAGCAAGAGAAGAAGAATTGAAATCCTCCGAAAAGGAGGAGGGCGGAGAATTTTCAGAGGGAATTGCTGCCGAAGAAATACAGGCACCGCAGGAGCCTACACCGGAAGAGCTTTTAGAAAATGCAAGGGAAGAAGCAGAAGCAATTTTAGATGCCGCCAGAGCGCAGGCAGACGAAATGTTAAATGATGCGCATAAAAAAGGCTTAGTGGAATTTGAAGAGCAAAAGAAAAATGGCTATGCGGCCGGTGCAGAGGCACTTCGCGCAGAACTTGAAGAGGAAAAACAAAAGCTGATACAGGAGCTTGATATCAGCAGGCAGGAGTATGAAAACCGGTATCAGGAAAAAATGAATACCATGGAACAGGACCTGATCGAGGTACTGATTCAGGTGTTTGATCATGTTTTTCACATTCAGTTTGAAGATAAAAAGGACATACTGGTTGCACTTGCTTCCAATATGCTGCAGAATGCGGAGTCAGGAAAAAATTTCCGTATTCATGTTACACCTGCAGATGCGGATGTGATGAAGCAGCATGTAGATGAATTTACGGAAATCATAGGAAACGGAGCGGTTGTGGAAATCGTAAGAGATCCAAAACTGGCAGAAAACGAATGTCAGATCGAGACCGAGTATGGCTTGTTTGATTGTGGACTGGATACAGAATACCAAAACCTGATCAAAGACATTCGATCCTTATGTAAGTAATGGTATTGAGGAACTTTGGGTGATAGCAGAAGCAGAAAAGTACTTGGGGCTTCTTGACAGGCAGTATTACAACTGCTTTGGAAAAGTGGCAAAAGTGGTAGGACTTACAATTGAATCAATTGGACCAGAGGCAAGATTAAACGACTTATGCCGTATTTATCTGGATAAAGAAAGACAGCAATATGTGATGGCAGAGGTTGTTGGATTTACGGATTCCAGACTTATTCTTATGCCCGTTGATAATGTCGATGGTGTTGGCGTTGGATGTGCTGTAGAAAATACGGGACATCCATTGTCTGTTTTCGTGGGAAATGAGCTTTTAGGACATACCTTAGACGGAATCGGCAGACCCACCGACGGGGCAGAGCTGGACCTTTCCCTGGAGTATCCGGTGGAGGCAATGCCGCCGGACCCTATGGCAAGAAAAATCATAAGCGAGGTATTGCCGTTGGGAGTGAAGGCTGTCGATGGCTTAATTACGGTTGGAAAAGGACAAAGAATCGGTGTTTTTGCAGGCTCCGGTGTGGGAAAAAGTACGCTTCTCGGTATGTTCGCAAGAAACACAAAGGCCGACATTAACGTCATTGCCCTGATCGGAGAGCGAGGAAGAGAGGTTCGGGAATTCATTGAACGTGACTTAGGACCGGAGGGCATGGCCCGTTCCGTTGTCGTTGTGGCGACCTCAGACAAACCGGCGCTCATCCGTAATAAAGCGGCAAAGACCGCAACAGCCATTGCGGAATACTTCAGAGACCAGGGAAAAGATGTATTGCTGATGATGGATTCCTTAACACGTTTTTCCATGGCGCAGCGTGAGATTGGACTGGCATCCGGAGAACCCCCTGTTACAAGAGGATATCCCCCAAGCGTGTATTCGGAGATGCCGAAATTGCTGGAAAGGGCGGGAACCTCAGAAAGAGGGTCTATCACCGGCCTATATACGGTTCTTGTAGATGGTGACGATATGAATGAACCGATTGCGGATACTGCCCGTGGTATTTTAGATGGTCATATTGTTTTAGACCGGAAGCTTGCCCACAAAAATCATTATCCTGCAATTGATGTACTGCAGAGCATATCGAGAGTTATGAGCGCTATTGCAACAAAAGAACACAAGGCAGTAGCAGGAACCTTAAAGAATGTGTTGGCGACCTATAATGAAGCGGAGGACCTGATTAATATCGGTGCATACAAAACAGGATCTAATCCGGATATTGATTATGCAATCAAAAAAATCAAAGAAGTAAATGGATTTTTATGTCAGGCTACCGACGAAAAGTTTGTTTTTGATGAAGAAGTAGAGCTTTTGGGGCAGGTATTTGCGGATAAACAATAGAGGCGATGATAAATGGCGAGATTTCGATATCGAATGCAGAATATTCTGGATATCAAAGGAAAACTGGAAGAACAGGCAAAAATTACATATGGTATCGCACAGCAAAAGTACATGACAGAGCAGGAGAAGCTTCAGGAAATGGTGGTTCGCAGAACCGGATATGAGCGGAAATTAAAAAAGCTGATGGACGGCCCCATGGATCTCCATGAAATCCAAATCACAAGGCAGGCAGCAGAATCCATGAAAATTCTGGTTCGAAGACAGATGGTTGAGGTGCATAAAAAGGAGCTGGAGCTGGAGGCGGCCCGGAAGGCTTTAACTGAGGTGATGCAGGAACGGAAAATGCATGAAAAGCTG
Organism: uncultured Agathobacter sp.; assembly: GCA_945910395.1. Taxonomy (GTDB): domain Bacteria; phylum Bacillota; class Clostridia; order Lachnospirales; family Lachnospiraceae; genus Roseburia. The sequence goes on from CAMDYX010000013.1 coordinate 45,679, forward strand.
AAGGAAAAGGCTTATGAGGAGTTTTTGGCAGAACAGGATCATGAGGAACGACTGGCGGTGGACCAGTTGGTTAGTTACAACTACAATTCGAAATAAAGGAGAGCATATATGCCGGAATTAGAGGAAGAGTTAGACGGAAAAAAGAAGAAAAAAGAGAAGAAGGAAAAGAAAAAAGAAAAAGATGCTCTTGAAATGGAGGGAGAAGAGGAAGAAAAGCTGGGAAGTAAAATTCTTCTTGTGGTTGTGACCCTTGTAATCATTTTGATCTGGCTTTCTATTTTCGGGCTTCTGATCAAAATGGATGTGGGCGGCTTTGGCTCAACGGTACTGTATCCGGTATTTAAGAATGTTCCGGTGGTAAACAAAATTCTTCCGAAGGTGGAAACAGACTACGAGGAAGAGGATACACAGTATCGCTACAGCTCCATCGAAGAGGCAGTGGAAAGAATCAAAGAGCTGGAAATGGATGTTTACTATGCGAATAGTGAGTCTATGGAGAAAGACGACCGCATTGCTGCACTAGAAGCGGAAATTGCGGAGCTTACGGTCTATAAGGATAATCAGGTTGAATTTGAAAATACGAAACAAAAGTTTTATGAAGAGGTTGTTTTTTCAGAGGAAGCACCCGATATAAATGAATATAAGACTTACTATGAAAGTATTGACCCTGAAAATGCGGCAGTACTGTATAAGCAGGTCGTAAAGCAAACGGAAAAAAGCGAGGAGCTTAAGGATTATATTGCTACTTATTCTTCCATGAAACCGAAGGAAGCAGCGGCAATCTTTAACACCATGACGGATGACCTTGGCCTTGTTGCAGATATTCTGGAAGGAATGAATGCACAGGCACGTGCAGACATTCTGGGTAAGATGGATGCGGAAACGGCGGCCAGAGTTACGGAAATCATGGAACCTTAATCGCTTTTTCATAAAAAATTTTGAAGAAAGGAGGAAAAAAATGACAGGTACGAATATCTTTAGCTTAAATGCAGAAGTGGGAAATGCCGGAAGCATTGGTACAACGGGAAACAGGAATAAGGCTGCAACAGAAGAAGCAGCATCTGTTTTTGCAAGTATGATGAACCAGAATGCAAGTGTTGTGCAGGCGCCGAAAGTAGTAGATTCGGATTCTGTAGCAGAAGTGAATAAGACGGAAGCAGTAGATGCATCCAATGAAGCCTATGATCGTTACCAGTATAAGCAGAATAGTGTAGAAAAAAGTGAAGATTCTTCCATTTCGAATAAAATTGATTCTGCCAAAGAGGAACTGAATGAATTCGAAGAGAATGTCGTGGATGCGATTAGCGAGAAACTGGGAGTTTCTGCCGATGACATAAAAAATGCTCTCGATGAACTGGGACTTACCGTTTTTGATCTGTTAAATCCTAAGAATCTTGCAACAGTTGTGGCAGAGCTTACGGGTGCGACAAATACGATGGAGCTTTTGGTGAGTGCTGATTTTCAGGAGCTCTTGGGAAGCATCGGTCAGATGGGTAGTGATCTGATGAAACAGCTGAATATCCAGATGGACCAGATGGACGAGCTTGTAGCGCAGATGAATGCATTGGATGAAAATCAGGCAATAGACATCGATACTTCCATGTTGAAGGATGAAAATGTGCAAAATCAGCCAATGGTTGAAGAAGCAGCCCTTTCGACCGCCGAAGAACCCGAAGCAAAGGTAATTGTGGAAGATCTGAGAGGAGCCGCAGAGGGTCAGGAAGAAGCCTCTTCATTTGTGAAAGCAGTAGAAGGAGCGGATCAGGAAAAATCGACTATGGATTTATCTTCAGGATCTGAGAATGGAAACCGGATGATGTCCGATGGACAGAATGTACTGTATCAAAATCTTGAGAATGCCGTACAAGGAGATGAAGCCGCAGGAATAATCCGTTATTCGGATATCGATGTGTTTGATATCATCGAGCAGGTTGCAAGAAATGTCCGTGTGGTACTTGAAAGCGATATTACAACGATGGAAATGCAATTAAATCCGGAAAATCTCGGCAGAATTTATCTGCATGTATCTTCAAAAGAAGGTACGGTGCATGCACAGATCGCTGCACAGAATGAGATTGTAAAAGAAGCTTTGGAAATGCAGGTTGCAACACTTCGTGAAAATCTTTCCCAGGCAGGTGTGAAGGTGGATTCGGTTGAAGTTACGATTGCATCCCACGAATTCGAAAGAAATCTGGAACAGAATGAACAGGGACAGCAGCAGAATCCGGATGAAAGTAAAAAGGCACCACGAAGAAATTTAAAGCTGGATTCATTGGATGAGCTTTCCGGACTGATGTCGGAAGAGGAAGCGCTGGTGGCTCAGATCATGAGAGACAATGGAAATTCAGTAGATTTTACCGCTTAGATTAAAAAAGAAGAAAGGAGAGAAAAATGGCATTAGGTGGTATTACAGCAAGTGTAGTCGATGGAAAACTGGAATACGATTACACAGATAAAAATGCGGAGTCAAAAGCAAAGGGATCCGATTTGGGCTACGATCAGTTCCTTCAATTGTTGTGTGCAGAAATGCAGTATCAGGACCCATTGGAACCAACCAGCAACACGGATTATGTTGCACAGCTGGCTACATTTTCACAGCTTGAAGCTTCACTTGCCCAGACAGAAACTTTGCAGAGTGATATGGCAAATAATCTGGTGGGAAAAGAAGTAATTATGAAGGTGGAAGACCAGAATGGTAACAAAACATTTGTGGAAGGCACGGTAGATTATGTGATGTATCAGGATGGAGAGATTTATCTGTCAATAAATGACGGACTTTATCCGCTGGCTGATCTTGATACGGTGGCTGATTCAAAATACTATGATGCGGTTGCACTGGCAAAAACCTTTAAATCCATGGTTTCTACATTCCCGGATGTGGACAACATTACAGCAGCATATAAGGGCGCAGTTGATGAGGTTCGTGAGCTTTACGACGGTATGACGGATTATGAGAGACGCTTTGTTGATGAGGATACTCTGAATGCGTTTGAGGCAATTGAGCTTCGTGTCAATGAGCTTTATAATGCACAGGAAGCAGAAAAGGGTGAAACAGAGGGAACGGAAGAGACCGGTAGTGAAGAAACAGGAAAGATAGAAGAAACAGAGGGAACAGAGGGAACAGAAGGAACGGAAGAAACAGAAGGAACGGATCAGGAAGATACAACAGATCAGACAGAAGATATCGAGTAAGCGATGCAAGGAGGTGCGCTTATGAATCACCCAATCAGTGCTCAGTTTTCCTCAATTGAACAGATCTCGAATCAGTATTTATCTTCAAATCCTGTTAAGAATCGAAATAACTCAACCGATATATCTTTTGAGGAGATTCTGAAAGGAAAACAGTCAGAGGAATATAATAGGCAGATATTGGAAAATTCCAGTTTAAAATTTTCCAAGCACGCGGCCATGCGCCTGACGGACCGCCATATTAATCTGACACAGGAAATGAATACACGTTTGGAAAACGGAGTAGAACAGGCGAGTGAAAAAGGAATTCAGGAATCTCTTGTTTTAGTAGATTCATTAGCTTTTATCGTGAATGTTCCGAATCGAACAGTCGTAACTGCAATGGATAAAAACGAAACCCTAAATAATGTTTTTACAAATATTGACGGAGCGGTCATTATGTAGCTGGACCTTATGGAAGCTGCGATTCCCGACTGACAGAAGGAATCAAAAACGCCCGTCCCAAAAGGAGGTCATTTGTACTATGATGAGATCATTGTACTCTGCTGTGTCCGGCCTTAAGACACATCAGACAAGAATGGACGTTATTGGTAACAATATCGCCAATGTAAATACGGAAGCATTCAAATCTTCTTCCGTAACCTTTAGTGAAATCATGTATCAGACTGTTTCAGGCGCATCTGCCGGCAACGGAGCAACCGGTACCGGTGGTGTGAATGCAAAGCAGATCGGTCTTGGTGTATCCACGGGATCAACAACGGTTAGTATTGAAACTGCTGGTGCAGCTGAGACAACAGGAAACCCATTTGACTTAAAGTTAACAGATTCCCAGACTACCAATTTCTTTATCGTTAGTGATGGAACCAACACCATGTTCACAAGAGCAGGTTCCTTCTATGTAGACGGAAATGGTTATCTTTGTATGAGTTCAACCGGATATACCCTTATGGGATGGCAGGTTGACCCAACGACAGGAGAAATCCGTAAAGATACGGTGTCTGCGCTTCAGGTTATGTCCCCGGGAAATCAGACTTCCCAGCCGGAAGCAACACAGAAAGCATATGTATCCGGTGTTCTGGATAAGAACGATCCGAACCTTTCCAACGAAGAAGGTTATGTTCTTGCACTTAACTTTTTTGATAGCCTTGGCTATGGCTATACCGGTAAATTTAAGGTTACCCCGGCACTGAATGAGGCTGGTGAAGTGAAAAATCCAGGAGAATATCATATTGAGCTTACCGACATCCTGAATCAGGATGGAACATCTATCTTAAAGGATCCTTCCGATCCTACAGGAGAAACCTTCCTTCCGAACATGGATCCTGGAAGACTCTTCTCGACTGGAGAGGTAGAGACTGTTAAGGAGAAAACGACGCAGTATGCATATGATGCGGCAGGAAACCGATTTACAATTTATAATTTAGGTACCGAAATTAGTCCAATGTTATATACAAAAGACACCTATGGAAATGTATATAATGTCCAGAAGAATGGTTCATCATATCTTTCCGAACAGTCGGCTGATAATATGGCGTACCGTTTGGTAAAGGATAAGGATGGTGTCATATCATATGTACTTCCTACTCAGATTCAGGATGTAGAAATTTCTGCTGATAACAAAACTGGAAAGACTGCTAATGGTGCAACTGTTTATTCGAACGATGGAGGTACGAGCCTTTATAAATTTGGCGATGATGGGAAAATTTATAAAGTGGAACAGCATAGTGTTACACATGAATATGTTACTAAAGAGGATGTCGCTTCGTTATACAAGTTAGCAGATGGAACTCAAAAATATGTTTGGAATACTGATTCATTTACAGACCTTGGCACTCCGGTAGCAGCTGGTACAGGAGAAGTTTTTGAAGCAGGATATACATTCTATAAGGTTGGAGACGAATTCTATGCTGAGAAGGATGGTGTGGTTTATAAGACTGTATCTACGCCGTCTTACACAGATACACCGAATGGAACATATTCTGTAGTTGGCTCTGAGATAAATCCGTTTGATCCAACCATTGTTGACATCTCAAGTGCTTCGCCACGTTCTGAGACTTCGACGGAAGGTTATACGTTATATGACGGAACTGATGGTAATATATATGCCTACGATAACGGAAAATTTTATTTAGCACAGGAAAACACAAGCCCTGCTCTTACATCAACTACCTATAATGCAGATACGGCTAATATTGCTTATTATGCTGTTACGGAACAGGGGGATACAACTGATACAGTTAAGTATATTGAACCAGATAAGCTTTTTACAAAAGATGCCAGCTTTGTTGATATGCAGGTAACCACCGGCGGTGTGCCAGTATACTATAACAAAGATAAAGATGAGTATTATGCAGTAGATGAGAATAATGATATTTATCTTGTTGATACTACTTCGGATCCAAATAAGTGGACGTTCGATCCGGACACTCCATTATATGTTAAATATACTGATGGGCAGAATGCCAGAGTATATATAAAAAATGGAGAAACCTTGATGCCTGAAGAAGATCTTGATTTTTCAACTCCTTATTCGGTAGAAAAGGAAACTCAGCAGTATAAACCATATACCATAGTATATGATCAGAATAATGGTAAATTTGTAAGTTGTGGTGTTGATAATCTTGCTGAAGGGTCTTCTCTTTCTTTGCAATTGTCTGATATTTTGATAAATCATAAAATAAATGATGACGCAGAGAATGAGGCAGATAAGTCAACGAGCATTTATCTCTCCGAGGATGGATTTACACAAAGTAATTTCAGCAATATCGAAATCGATTTCTCGAAGAGTATGAACTACAACAACAGCGGTACATCAACCATGAAGGCATTAAAGGGTGATACCAAGGGAGATGGAACCGGAAAGCAGCTTGGAGCCCTTACAGGGCTTACTGTAGATAATTCCGGTAAGATTTACGGTTCCTATGACAATGGTAATACCGTTCTTCTTTGCCAGATTGCCTGTGCACAGTTCGCAAATGCATCCGGTCTTGAAAAAGTGGGTGAGAACTGTTACGCGACTACCTTAAACTCCGGTGAGTTTGACGGAATCGGTGTAGAGGTTGATGCAGACGGAAGCTCCATCTCCACCGGAGAACTGGAAATGTCCAACGTGGATCTTTCTGCTGAATTTACAAGCATGATTATTACACAGCGTGGTTTCCAGGCAAACTCAAGAATAATCACAACCTCTGACACACTGTTGGAAGAACTGATTAACTTGAAGAGATAATAACTAGAATTTTTCAAATTTTATTTGGGGAATGGATGACACCATTCCCCAATATTTTTTCATTATTTACACAAAAAGAAAGTAGACAAGAAAGATAAAGTTTAGTAAAATCATATAAAAGGGTTTTTATGGCGTATTATGCCTAAAATTGTCATATTTTCCCAAATTTAAGTTAAATGGTAGGTGATTTTTGTGGATATAGCATCTTTGATTGGTATAGTACTTGGCCTTGTCATGGTAGTCTTCGGAATTATTTCCGGAGGTGGCGCAGACGCATTTCATTATTTTGTGGATTTTCCATCCGTAATTATTACAATTGGAGGATCTATCAGTGGTACGTTGGCATGTAACAAACTGCCGGACTTTATCAATGGATTAAAATGCATCAGCTATGCATTTAAGGATAATACGAAGGACCCGGCGGATTCCATAAAAGCCATTATCGATCTTGCAAATGTTGGACGTAAAGAAGGACTTCTTGCATTGGAAGAAGCAGCAAATGGAATTGATGATGAATTTATGAAAAAAGGAATCATGCTTGTTGTCGATGGTACGGACCCGGATCTTGTCCGGGGAATTCTCGAGACAGATGTCGTGTGTATGGAGAGCAGACATAAGAAGGTAATTGCCTTCTGGGAAAAGTGGGGAGAGCTTGGTCCTGCATGGGGAATGATTGGTACCCTGGTTGGACTTGTTATTATGCTTTACAACATGGAGGACGCTTCCTCCATCGGACCGGCTATGGCAGTTGCACTTCTTACAACCCTTTATGGTTCCCTTGTTGCAAACTGGCTGTGTAATCCGATTGCATCCACCTTAAAGGATAACAACGATTCTGAAATAGTACTTAGAAACATTACAATTGAAGGTCTTTTATCGATTCAGGCGGGAGAAAATCCACGTGTTATTGAGGAAAAATTAAAGTCCTTCCTTTCTCCTTCACAGCGTGTTAGTGTTGGTGCGGATGCCGGAGGTGAAGAATAATGGCAAAAAAGAGACAGGAGGATCCACCGAAAGGCTCGCCGGCCTGGATGGCCACGTTCTCAGATTTGATGAACCTTCTTCTTTGCTTTTTCGTTTTGTTATACTCCATGTCCAGTGTTGATTCTGAAAAATTTCAGATGGTCATTGCGTCCTTGCAAAGCAATATGAGTATATTGCCGGCGGGAGGAAAGAGCATCGGCGATGGAGAAATGATTTCGTCCGGTGTGCGGCAATTGGAGTTTTTGGACAGCTACTATAACGAGATGGCAAATTCAAAGAGCGAAGAGGATACCGATAATACGTCGAATACGGTATATGAGGCATTCAAGCAGGAGGAGCTGTCAGAGTCTGAACAGATGGCCGAAGAAATACAGGAGGCAGTTGAAGCTGCCGGAATTCAGGATCTGGTTGAAGTAGATTTCAATGCGGAATATGTTCAGCTGTCTTTGAGTGGAGCGATTCTTTTTGATTCCGGTAAGTCTGAAATTATTGATGAGGCTTACCCTATTGTGGACAAAATCGCAGCAATATTGGAAACCTATGATAAGAACATTATTGAGATTGAAGGACATACGGATAATGTTCCGATTTCGACCTCGAAATATGAGAGCAATGATGTACTGTCTATGTATCGTGCGCTCACGGTTGCAAATTATGTGAGGGCAAATACCTCTTTAAATCCTGCCTACATAAAATCCTCCGGAAGAGGAGATTATGTTCCGATTGCGGATAACTCTACCGCAGAGGGAAGAGCAAGAAACCGAAGAGTTGAAATTAAAATTTATAATTCATATAATTCCGATTTAAATGAATAGGAGAAACTCGATTCTATGAAGAAAAATTTGATTTCTGTAATTATTTTAGCGCTTACGCTGGCTAATCTGGTTATGAACGCATTGCTGATCTTTACAGTTCTTCCGGAGACAAAAAAGGCAAACCAGCTGATTGATTCTGTCTGCCGGGCAATTGATCTTGATTTACAAAGCGGTGCTTCCACCGGCCTTTCGGATCTGCCGATTGATAAGATTGAGACTTATGCAATCAACGGAGGAGAGACCATGCCGATCAATTTAAAGTCAAACGACGGCAAGAGTCATTATGCTGTACTTGCAATCTCTCTTTCCCTGAATAAAGAAAGTGAGAATTATACAAAGTATTCGCCTACTGTGCTGGCTGAATATGAGGATATTATGAAGAATGATATCATTCAGATTGTAAATCAATACACAAAGGAAGAGTTTGACGCAAATCCGCAGATAGTGCAGGACGAAATTTTAAGCGATATGCGCAGTATGTTTGGTACGGATTATATTGTGGGTGTCAATTTTTCCAGCAAACAGACAGAATAGGAAAAAATGGGAGACTAACTACAGGTATGTGGTTAGTCTTACATAGGTTTAGGTGGTGAGAGACAAATGGGTGACGGCGTTTTATCTCAAAATGAGATAGACAGCTTGCTGGCGGCCTTAAGCAGCGGTGAATTAGATGTAGAAGAAATTAAAGATAATAATAAGAAGCAGGTTAAGGACTATGATTTCGCCCGCCCATCAAAGTTTTCTAAGGAACACCTTCGAACCTTAGAGATTATCTTTGAACACTATGGCAGATTATTGTCAACGAATTTGCCTGTATATCTTAGAAAAGCGGTGCAGATTGAGGTTATGAACTCGGAAGCGGTCACCTATTCGGAATTTTCCAATGCGCTTTCCAATCCGGTACTTTTGGGGATTGTAAATTTTTCACCTCTGCAAGGCAATATTATTATCGAAATGGCTTCGAATCTTGGTTATGCGATTGTGGACCGGATGCTCGGCGGGCAGGGAAATACCTTGGATAAGATTCGTGAGTTCTCTGAGATAGAGCTTTTGATTATTGAACGAATTTTTGTGGTGTGTGTGAATCTGCTGCATGAACCATGGAACAATGTTGTCGATATCCATCCTCATCTGGAGCGTATTGAGACGAACTCACAGTACGCACAGATTATTTCGCCAAGTGAAATGATTGCTATTGTTACTATGAATATCAAGATTGGCGATGTGGAAGGACTTATGAATGTCTGCCTTCCGTATATCACATTGGAAGAAGTAATTGACAAATTAAATACCAAGTACTGGTATTCAAATATGCAGAATCAGGATGAGACAAATTATGCGGAAGCAATTGAATCCCTGATTTCGAGAGCTCAGATTCCTGTTAAGGCAATTTTGGGCAAGAGTTCCATTTCCGTAAGTGATTTTGCAGGACTTCAGCCGGGGGATATTATCCGACTGGACCGCAAGGTTGATGAAGAATTGGATGTATATGTTGGAAATATTCGAAAATTCACTGCAATGCCGGGTGCATCCGGAGATAATTATGCAGTAAGAGTCACTTCGGTGATTAGAGAGGAGCAATAAAGAATGGACGGAGTATTATCGCAGGAAGAAATAAATGCACTGCTGAACAGTCCTGGTGGATCGGGCGGCCAAGATGAGGTGCTGTCTGACGCTGAAAAAGATGCAATTGGTGAAATTGCAAATATTAGTATGGGAACTGCTGCGACAACCTTGTTTTCCCTTGTGAATCGCCGGGTTGAGATTTCGACTCCTGTTGTTTCCTTAACACGCTGGGATGAAATTTCAACAAAATATGAAAAGCCATGCGTATTTATCCGAATTGCATATACGGTCGGTTTGGATGGCAGTAACATTCTTGTATTGAAGGAGAATGATGTAAAAATAATTACCGACTTAATGATGGGTGGAGATGGAACAAATATAGACGGAGAGCTTGGAGAGCTTCATCTTTCTGCAATCAGCGAAGCGATGAATCAGATGATGGGATCATCTGCCACATCTCTTTCCTCTATGTTGAACAAGACCATTGATATCAGTCCACCGATTGCAAATGTCATTGATCTTAAGGATAATGTGGATGAGGCAAATATAGATGAATTCCTTTCCGGAACCTTTGTGAAAATTTCTTTTAGAATGGAAATCGGGGATCTGGTAGATAGTGAGATCATGCAGCTTTATCCGGTTTCTTTTGCGAAGGAAATGTGTGCAGGCGTATCTGCTAATATGGAAATGGATAATAGTTCCTTGAAGGAGGAAGCAACATCAGCTCCGGCACCGCAGCCATCTGCGCCGACACAGCAACCGGCACAGCAGCCGGCACAGCAACCACAGATGGGACAGCCAATGATGGGACAGCCGATGATGGGGCAGCCAATGATGGGACAGCCGATGATGGGGC
>CAMDYX010000014.1 GCA_945910395.1 uncultured Agathobacter sp.
GTACTAAATTCGCAATAAATTGCTCATTAAGTGCCGACGCTTTTTAAAAGTTCTGCTTGGAATAGCAAAATTCATTCATAGACACACAAAAGTAAAAAGAGAGTAACAAGATGTGCTGCAATATAGAATGTGAGGAGAAAATCGAATGTTAAATATTAGTGGAATTCATGAGGGTTTCGTGCTTGACCATATTCAGGCGGGGGACAGTCTGCAGATTTATCATGATTTAAAATTAGACCAGTTGGATTGTACCGTTGCAATCATTAAGAATGCCAAGAGCAATAAAATGGGCAAAAAGGATATCATCAAGGTGGAATGTCCGATAGAAGCCTTAGACCTTGATATCTTAGGATTCATCGATCACAACATTACGGTAAACGTAATCAAAGGCGATAAGATCGTTGATAAGAAGCGCCTTACTCTTCCGAAGCAGATAAAGAATGTCATCAAATGTAAGAACCCAAGATGCATCACTTCCATTGAGCAGGAGCTTGAGCAGGTCTTCATTTTGACGGATGAGGAGAAGGAAGTATACCGCTGCAAATACTGTGAGGAAAAGTATACGAAGAAGTAGGGCTGCTTGCAGAACGCGAAGAATGATGCGGCATTTTTGACCCCAGCATCTTGTCCTGCTCCACATTGTAGAATGTATTTCACGATGTCTACAAACTTAAAATTATATTTTCAGAATTGGAGATAGTCCATAGGCTTTTACAGCGATGGGATGTCTCCGATTTTTCATGTAACAAAAAATCGCATAATTCCTGCCTCTTTTTAGGCTGAATTAAAGCTCAAATGGCTCAAAATTATACAAAAATATGGTAAAAGTGACAGTTTTACAAGAGCCCCTTGAATTCCACCAATACGGATGGTAGCATGTAGGTGAGAGTGGACTATCCCAAAGGATTGCCCAAGAGGTAGACCGAGCAAGAATGCGCAAGGAATGGAGGCTGGAGTATATGACTTTATTTATGCGGGATCAGGAAAATATTGATAAGGGCCGTGCAGAAGGGCGACTAGAGGGCCGTGCGGAAGGCCGTGCAGAAGGCCGTGCAGAAGGTCGACTAGAAGGCCGCGCGGATGCAATAGAAAAATTGCTTACAAAAGGAAAATCCCCGAAAGAAATCCATGAACTTATGGATTATCCCATGGAAGAAATTGAAAGAGTAGAGAAGCTGCTTTTGGTTACAGCAGAATAATGACATAACAGAATCCCGCATCGGCTCGCAGAACGCGAAGAATGATGCGGGATTTTTATAGTTTTTTGGCACCTTGCCTATAAGTAGCCCGTTCATAGACAAGGTATGTAAAGGTCTTTTATATTATATGCAAGGATAATCAAATTATTCAGTTGCTCAATCACCTTGAAAAAAAGCCGCATTTCCGATATGATAGAACCATGTATGCCAATGTGATTGTTGATATTTCAATTGAAAAATTAGATAAGACGTTTCAGTACCGGATACCGGAGGAGTTGACCGGTGAAATCGATGTGGGAATGCAGGTTGAGATTCCTTTCGGAAATCGAACCATCACCGGATTTGTAGTGGAGCTGACCGACAGGCCGGAGTTTGATGTGGCAAAAATAAAACCCCTCATCGGCGTGGTGAAGGGAAGTGTCTCCATGGAAGCCCAGATGATTGCGCTGGCTGCATGGATGAGGAAAAACTACGGCTCCACCATGAATCAGGCTCTTAAGACTGTTCTTCCCATAAAAAGGCAGACGAAGGCTATAGAGCACCGCATGGTAAGGCTGGCGGTGGACCGGAATGAGGCGAGAAAACAGCTTGCCTTGTTTGAGAGCAAGCATAATGTTGCCAAGGCCAGACTGCTTCGGGAGCTGATCCTGGAAGAGGAAATTGACTATTCCATTGTTACCCAGAAGCTTCATGTGTCTGCAGCGGTCCTTCGCGGACTGGCACAAAAAAAGCTGATTGAGGTGGAAACCTATACCACCTATCGAAATCCGGTGGGACATCTTAAGAGCAAGGGATACCACCTGACGCTGAATGAAGGTCAGCAGGCCGCGGTGGAGCAGGTTATGAAGGACAGGGCTGCCGGCGTGTATGCAACCTACCTGTTAAAGGGAGTGACCGGAAGCGGTAAGACCGAGGTTTACATGGAGCTGATTGCAAAAGTGATTGCGGAGGGAAAGCAGGCAATTGTCCTGATCCCAGAAATCGCACTTACCTATCAGACCGTGATTCGTTTTTATAACCGCTTTGGAAATCGGGTTTCGATTTTAAATTCCAGACTCTCCGCGGGGGAACGTTATGACCAGTATGAACGGGCGAAGAATGGGGATATTGACATTATGATCGGGCCGCGTTCCGCCTTGTTCACACCTTTTTCAAATTTAGGGCTTATTATCATGGATGAAGAGCATGAGCCTTCCTACAAATCGGAAAATGCACCCCGCTATCATGCGAGGGAGGTGGCAATCGAACGGGCAAGAATGAGCAAAGCAAGTGTTGTCCTTGGCTCTGCCACTCCATCGGTGGAAAGCTATTATCAGGCAAAGCTTGGCAATTACAAATTAATTGAACTGAAAAGCAGAGCAAAGCAGCAGCGTCTTGCCCGGTGTGAGGTTGTGGATCTTCGGGAGGAACTACAAAAAGGAAACCGTTCCATCCTAAGTGAGCGTTTGTTTGAACTGATGCAGGACCGCCTTCAGAAGAAGCAGCAGATCATGCTGTTTATCAATCGAAGAGGTGTGGCAGGATTTGTTTCTTGCAGAGCCTGTGGTCATGTGATAAAATGCCCGCATTGCGATGTGTCTTTAAGTCTGCACAATAATGGGAAAATGGTGTGCCATTACTGCGGATATGAAGAGGCAGTTCCTTCGGTATGCCCCTCCTGTGGTTCTAAGTATATCAGCGGCTTTAAGGCGGGAACACAGAAGGTGGAGCAGATGGTGCAAAAAGCATTTCCGGATGCCAGAATCCTTCGTATGGATTTTGATACTACAAGAACCAAGGATAGCTACGAAACGATATTGCAGGCCTTCGGAAATCAGGAGGCGGATATCTTGATCGGTACCCAGATGATTGTAAAGGGACACGATTTTGCAAATGTTACTCTCGTGGGAATCCTGGCGGCGGATATGTCTCTTCATGTAAGTGATTATCATGCCGCAGAGCGTACCTTCGCACTTTTGACACAGGCGGCAGGCCGCGCCGGAAGAGGTGACCTGGAGGGAAATGTGGTGATACAAACCTATAACCCGGATCATTATGCGGTTCTTACCGCAAAGGAGCAGGATTACGAAAGCTTCTATGAGCAGGAAATCGAGTATCGTCAAATGCTTCATTATCCACCGGCCTGGAATATGCTTGTGGTGATGATGACAGGGGAGAGGGAGGAGCTCCTTGAAAAAGAAAGTATAAGGCTTTCAAAGTCCGTTCAGGAAATGATTGCGCAGGATCACAGCGCAGACCCGGACATTGCTTCTATCCATGAAAATGGTGGAACGCGAAGAAAATCGCGGATCGCTCTCATTGGCCCTGCGGATGCCCAGATATCGAAGATGAATGATGTCTACCGAAGAGTGATTTATCTAAAGAGCGCAGATTATAACCGGCTGATTGAAATTAAAGATCAGATCGAAGCTTTGGTCAATCAGGGAAGCATCTCAAACGAGGTAAATATACAATTTGATTTTAACCCGATGAGCGGTTTTTAAAGGAGGAAATAAAAATGGCACTTAGAACAATTCGAATACAGGGAGATCCTGTTTTGGAGAAAAAATGCAGAGAGATTACCGAGATGAATGAGAAAATTCAGGTTCTGATCGATGATATGCTTGAGACCATGTATGAGGCAAACGGGGTGGGCCTTGCTGCCCCTCAGGTTGGAATTTTAAAAAGGCTTGTGGTCATGGACTGCGGGGATGGTCCCATCGTGATGATCAATCCGCAGATCATCGAGACCTCCGGGGAGCAGACCGGTGACGAGGGCTGCCTTAGCCTTCCGGGAAAGGCTGCACAGGTTACCAGGCCCAACTATGTAAAGGCGCGTTTTTTAGACGAGGATATGGAAGAGTGTGAGATTGAAGCCACCGAGCTTTTGGCACGCTGCATCTGCCACGAGTGTGATCATTTAGACGGACATATGTACACCGAAAAGGCAGAAGGTCCTATCCATGATGTAAAATATGAGGTAGCGGAATAAATGAGAGTAATTTTTATGGGAACCCCGGATTTTGCCGTGGGAACATTGGAAGCAATTATAGAAGCGGGGCACGAGGTGGTGCTTGCTGTGACACAGCCGGATAAGCCGAAGGGAAGAAGCGCAAGTCTGCAGTTTCCTCCGGTAAAGGAGTGCGCCATTGCCCACAATATTCCTGTTTTTCAGCCGGTAAAAATCCGTGAACAAAAAAATATCGATGAACTGAAAAAGTACGATCCGGACATCATCATTGTCGTTGCCTTCGGACAGATCGTATCCAAGGAAATTTTAGATATGCCAAGGTATGGATGTGTGAATGTGCATGCATCGCTTTTACCGAAATACCGCGGTGCTGCTCCGATTCAGTGGGCGGTGATCAACGGAGACGAGATGACCGGTGTGACCACCCAGCGTATGGATGTGGGAGTGGATACCGGGGATATTATTGAAACGGCACAGCTTAGAATTGCAGAGGATGAGACCGGTGGCAGCCTGTTTGACAAGCTGGCAATGGTTGGAGCAAGGCTTTGCGTTTCCACCATGGAAAAAATAGAAAAGGGTGAAGCTACCTACACTCCCCAGAAGGAGGAAGAGGCAACCCATACCAGGAAGATTGAAAAGGAGCTGGGGAATGTAGACTGGTCAAAACCGGCAAAAGAGATTGAATGTCTGATTCGAGGCTTAAATCCATGGCCAAGTGCATATACTCATCTTAATGGGAAAAACCTTAAGCTTTGGCAGGCCGGAGTGGTTGATGAAAACAGCGCCTTAAAGCCGGGAACCATTGTCAAGGTTACCAAAAATGAGATTCTTGTGCAGACAGGGGACGGAATGCTTTCTCTTCTTGAGGTTCAGCTGGAAGGGAAGAAGCGTATGCCGGTGGATGCATTTTTAAGAGGATATCCATTGGAAGAGAAGACGGTATTCGAATAAACCGTTATTTGAGAAAGGAAGCGTATTAGAATGGGATACTTTTATTTTGATTACACATATTTTCTGGTAGTGATCGGTGCGATCATCTGCCTTGTGGCATCCGCAAGGGTAAAGACAACCTTTAAAAAATATTCTGCCTACCGCAGTATGTCAGGAATGACGGGAGCACAGGCAGCCCAGCGGATTCTGCAGTCGGCAGGAATCTATGATGTGAAGGTGCAGCATGTATCCGGCCAGCTGACAGATCATTACAATCCAAAGACGAAGACCGTGAATCTGTCGGATTCCGTTTTCAATTCCACATCCGTTGCAGCAGTCGGTGTTGCAGCCCATGAGTGTGGTCACGTATTGCAGCATGCAACGAATTATGCACCTTTAAATTTCCGCTCTGCCCTGGTGCCGGTAGCAAATTTCGGCTCTGCCATTGCATGGCCTGTTATTTTACTTGGTGCCCTTATTCCCAGTAATGCTTCCTATATCATCATTGATATCGGAATCTGGCTGTTTTCCCTTGCGGTATTGTTCCAGCTTGTTACACTTCCGGTGGAATTCAATGCATCCCGCAGAGCATTACAGCAGTTGCAGGTACAGGGGATTTTGGGAGATCAGGAGCTGGTATATACAAGAAAGGTATTGAAATCAGCTGCAATGACCTATGTTGCAGGGGCAGCAGCCGCAATTTTGCAGCTGCTTCGTGTCATTTTGCTATTTGGAGGAAGAAGACGTGACTGATACGGTAAATCTAAGGGCGTTGTCACTGGATTTATTAATTGAAATTAACGAAAAAGGACAGTACAGTCATCTGGTGCTCAGGGACGTTTTGGACAAATATCAGTATCTTTCCAAGCAGGAGAGGGCTTTTCTTACCAGACTTACGGAGGGAACCCTTGAGCATCAGATCGAATTGGATTATATCCTTGATTCTGTCTCAAAGACGAAGGTAAAAAAGATGAAACCCCTCATTCGAAATCTTCTTCGAATGAGCGTCTATCAGCTTAAATATATGGATTCAGTTCCGGATTCAGCGGTGTGTAATGAGGCGGTAAAGCTGGCAAAGAAACGCGGATTTTCCCAATTGTCGGGATTTGTAAACGGAGTGCTGCGGGGCATTGCCAGAGAAGGCTGTAATGTCTCATACCCATCTAAGGAAAAGGAACCGGAACGGTTTTACAGTATTTTCTATTCCATGCCGGAATGGATGGTAAGGCAGTGGTTAAAGGATTATGGACAGGAAAAGACTGAGGCTATTTTGAAGGGCTTTTCCGGGGAGCATCCTCTTACCATCCGGACCAATCTGCTGAAAGCTACGCCACAGGAACTGGAGGCTGTGCTTACAAAGGATGGCTTTACGGTGGGAAAAATACAGGGTATCCCCTATGCCTTTGCGTTATCCGGTTTTGATTATCTAAGCGGCATTCAGGAATTTTTGGATGGAAAATTCTATGTGCAGGATGTAAGCTCCATGATGGTGGCAAGGACGGCAGATGTAAAGAAGGATGATTATGTCATTGACGTCTGTGCCGCACCGGGAGGAAAGAGCACCCATCTGGCAGAGCTATTAGGTGGCACCGGAATGGTGGAGGCCAGAGATCTCACCGAATATAAGATTGGGCTGATTGAGGAGAACATTGCAAGACATGGTCTTTCCAATATGAAAGCGGTCAGGTGGGATGCCACGGTGTTTGATGAAGCGTCGGTGGAAAAGGCGGACGTGTTGATCTGTGATCTTCCTTGCTCCGGTCTTGGGGTTCTTGGAAGGAAAACGGATATCCGGTATAAGATGTCCAAGGAGCAGGAGGAAGAGCTTGCCTCCTTACAGAGACAAATCTTAAGTACCGTACACGCCTATGTAAAGCATGGAGGAACACTGGTCTACAGCACCTGCACGATTGATAAAAAGGAAAACGAAGAGAATGTGTCCTGGTTCATAAAGGAATACCCTGAGTTTACTTTGATCGAACAGCGCCAGATGCTTCCGGGGGAAGTGGGGGCCGACGGATTCTTCATCGCAAAACTGAAGCGGGGATAAGTGCAGACATATAGAATAATTTTTAAACAATTCCATTTCGAATGTATGTTTTCTAAATGAATTTGCATATCTGAATCAGAACCCACTCTCGTTTGTAAAAAGCGTAGCGGTACTAAATTCGTAAGTAATTGCTCATTAAGTGCCGACGCTTTTTAAACGTTCTGATTCAAATAGCAAAATTCATTTTTAGAAACACACCTCCGAAATGGGAATTAAAAAGGAGAATTCATAGATCCATGGAGCAAAAAGCAGATATCAAGTCCATGAACTTGGAGGAACTGAAAACATTCATCGAGGAACTTGGGGAAAAGCCCTTTCGTGCCAAGCAGCTCTATGAGTGGATACATATCAGACAGGTGGATGATTTTGAAGAAATGACGAATCTTTCCAAGGCACTGCGCACAGAGCTTGCTGCAAAGGCAACCCTCACTTCGCTAAAAAAGGAAGAGGTACAGATCTCAAAGCTGGATGGGACGAGAAAGTATCTGTTTTTGCTGGAGGATGGAAACGCAATCGAAAGCGTTCTTATGAAATACAAGCATGGAAATTCTGTCTGCATTTCTTCCCAGGTGGGCTGCCGCATGGGCTGCCGGTTCTGCGCATCTACTCTGGATGGCCTTGTAAGAGGGCTTACCCCGGCGGAAATGCTAGACCAGATCTATCAGATCGGCAAGGATATCGGGGAGCGGATTTCCAATGTGGTTGTCATGGGAACCGGCGAACCGATGGATAACTTTGACAATCTTTTAAAATTTATCGAGCTTCTTACCGATGAAAACGGACTAAATATCAGCCAGAGAAACCTGACGGTTTCCACCTGCGGAATTGTTCCGAGGATGAAGGAGCTTGCAGATAAAAAGCTTTCCATTACCTTAGCATTGTCCCTTCATGCATCGAATCAGAAGAAGAGATTAGCGCTTATGCCGGTGGCAAATAAGTACGATATTCATGAAGTGGTGGATGCCTGCAGGTACTATTTTGAACAGACCGGTAGACGCGTGACCTTTGAGTACAGCCTTGTGGGCGGTGTAAACGATACAGACGAGGATGCAAGGGAGCTTTCTGAGCTGATACATGGCATGAATTGTCATGTCAATCTGATTCCGGTGAATCCCATTAAGGAGCGCGACTTTGTTCAGTCGAATTCTGCGGTAATAGAGGCGTTTAAAAATAAACTTGAAAAAAACGGAATAAATGTTACTATTAGAAGGGAAATGGGCCGGGATATCGATGGGGCCTGTGGACAGCTTCGAAAGAGATATAAAGAAAGGAAACAAAACGGATGAGAACGTTTTCCATGACGGATACCGGCGTTCGAAGAGAAATGAATCAGGACTACTTCTTCGCGTCAGAGACGGCAGTTGGAAATCTCCCGAACCTGTTTATTGTGGCGGACGGAATGGGTGGCCATAAAGCAGGGGAGTATGCTTCAAGGTATACGATTGAGCGAGTAGTCGCATCTGTGGCGAGAAATTCGAAGGAAGAGCCGGTTACAATCATAAATGAAGCAATTATAAAAGCAAACGATATGCTGATTGCTGAGGCGAAAGAGGACAGTGCAAAAAAGGGCATGGGGACTACGATTGTTGTCGCAACAATCATCGGCCGTAAGCTTTTTGTTGCAAATGTGGGAGACAGCAGATTGTATATTGTCGCAGACCGCATAAAGCAGATTACCAGAGATCATTCTCTTGTGGAGGAGATGGTCAGACTTGGTGAGATGGATGAAAAACAGGCAAGAAAACATCCGGATAAGAATATAATTACCAGAGCGGTGGGAGCGACGGACAGCATCGAGGTGGATTTCTTTGAAGTCGATCTGGATGTGAAGGATACAATTTTGATGTGTACAGATGGTTTGACCAACATGGTTGATGATGCACAGATTAAAGAAATCATAAGCGTTGGACAAAAGCCGAAGGAACAGGTAACCAACCTGGTTAAGGCGGCGAATCTGAATGGCGGAAAGGATAATATTACCGCTATTGTAATCAAACCATTTGGGGACGAGGTGAAATGATGTTAACAGTAGGAATGTATTTAGCAGATAGATATGAAATTGTCGGCAAAGTCGGCGCAGGTGGAATGTCTGATGTATATAAGGCAAAGGATCATATATTAGGACGTTTTGTTGCAATTAAGGTATTAAAGCAGGAATTTTCGGAAGACCGCAATTTTGTTGCAAAATTCCGTTCGGAGGCACAGTCTGCTGCAGGACTTGAGCATCCAAATATCGTAAATATTTATGATGTCGGAAGTGAAGAGGGACTCTACTATATTGTGATGGAGTATGTAGAGGGCATTACCTTAAAGACTTACATCGAAAAGAAAGGGCAGCTTTCCTTCAAGGAGGCCATCAGCATTGCAATTCAAGTGGCAAGAGGAATTGAGTCTGCTCATAACAAGAATATCATTCATCGGGACATCAAACCGCAGAATATCATTATTTCCACAGAAGGAAAGGTGAAGGTTACCGACTTCGGTATCGCAAGAGCGGCCTCTTCCAATACCATCAGCTCCGATGTGATGGGATCCGTTCACTATGCTTCTCCGGAGCAGGCCAGAAACGGCTTTGTGGATAACCGCAGCGATATCTATTCCCTTGGTATCGTGATGTATGAGATGGTGACCGGACGTGTTCCCTTTGATGGGGATACTACCGTTGCCGTTGCGATTCAGCATTTGCAGGAAGAGATGGTAATTCCAAGCGTATATGCGCAAAACCTTCCAATAAGTTTAGAAAAAATCATACTAAAATGCGCCCAGAAGAATCCGGACCGCCGTTATCAGTCCATGGAGGAGCTTTTAGCAGACCTTAGAAAATCCCTTATGAATCCAAACGAGGATTTTGTGGTCATTGCCCCGCTTGTGGACAACGGAAAGACAAAAGTAATCAGTGAGGAAGATATTTCCAAAATTAAGGGAAGCGTATCCGTCAGCCCGGCATCAGATGCAAAGGAACCGGAGAGCTTAGATGAGAAAAAGACGGATTCCTTTGATGATGAGGAGGATGTGGACGAAGATGAGGGCATTTTAAATCCGAAAATGGATAAGGCTGTTACTATCATGGGAATCGTTGTAGCAGCAATTATTGTCATTGTTATTATTTACTTTATGGGAATGCTGTTTGGACTTTTCAAATTCGGAAAGAAAGGCAATGACCAGACTCCTTCCACACAAACCCAGCAAACCGAGACACAGCAGCAGGAAATTCCTACTGTGACTCAGGTTTCTATGGTAAATGTGGTAGGTCTTTCCCAGGATGCTGCGATTTCCCAGATTCAGGGATTGGGATTACTGGTCTCTATCTCTGTGGAGGAGTCCGATGAAGAGCAGGGGGTTGTATTAAGACAAAGTATTTCCGAGGGAGACAAGGTTTCCCAGGGAAGCTATGTGGAACTGGTAATTTCGGGAGGTGCATCGGTTAAGATGGTTACGCTCACCGACCTGTCCGGAAAAGCAGAGGCAGATGCAGTTTCACTTCTGACCGGACTTGGACTGGTGCCGGATAAGACTTACGAATACAGTGAGGAAGTAGCTGCCGGACTTGTTATTTCACAGGATCCCACCACCGGCTATTCAGTAGCTGAGGGTTCAACGGTGAAGCTGATTATCAGTCAGGGAAAACAGGCTATCACCGCACCGAATGTCATCGGAAAGGATCAGAATACTGCAGTAGCAGAGCTTTCTGCTACAGGACTTACCGTAACCGTTGCCCAGGAAAGCAACGATGCCTATCCGGCAGGAACCGTATTCTGGCAGAGCATCGAAGCAGGAAAGACTGTTGAACAGGGAAGTGCGATCACGATTACCGTAAGTGTAGGTTCCGGATCTGCCCCGGTAGAGGAAGCGAAATATGTATGCAACTACCAGTTAGCTGTTCCAGACGGAGTTTCCGCTGCAGATATTACCTTATATGATGGAAACGGCAATGTTTTAAGCAGCTGGAATCATGCAAGTGTGCAGGGCGGAAGTACCTACACAATCTCCATTCCGGGAATCACGGGCTCCTCTACGGGTACCATTAAAGTGACCTGGTATACGAGTGTAACGGATGAAGATGGAAACACAACGGAAAAGACTACCAGCGAAACCTACGCGGTAACCTTCACAAAACAATAATATATGCAGGGAAAGATTATGAAAGGAATTTCCGGTTTCTACTATGTTTACGTAGCAGGAACCGGAATTTATGAATGTAAAGCAAAGGGTGCTTTTCGAAAAGATGGAATCAAACCATTGATCGGTGATCAGGTAGAAATTACGGAAACACAGGATAGTGAGATTGAGCTTACAGGAAACGTGGATCATATCCTTCCGCGGAAGAATGTGCTGATTCGTCCGGCAGTTGCCAATATAGATATGGCCCTTGTCATTTTTGCAGCTGCGAAACCGGAGCCCAATTTTAATCTGCTGGATCGCTTCTTATGTATGATGGAATTTCAGAAGGTTCCGGTCACTATCTGTTTTAATAAGTGCGATCTGATTTCGGAAGAGGAAAAAGAGAGGCTAAGACAGATTTACAAAGCTTCCGGATATCCGATTCTTTTTACCAGCACAAAAACAGGGGAGAGCATGGAGGCTTTAAAAGCCTGCCTGAGGGGAAAAACAACAACCGTAGCGGGACCCTCCGGAGTAGGAAAATCCTCTATTATTAACTGTCTGCAAAGCCATCTCCATATGGAAACCGGTGACATCAGCGCAAAAATTGAACGGGGAAAGAATACCACAAGACATTCCCAGATCGTACCGATCATGGAGGACAGCTTTATTATGGATACGCCGGGGTTCAGCTCCATGGATGTTCCCGGGATGGAAAAGGAAGATTTGTGGAAATGCTATCCGGAGTTTCTTCCCTTTGAACCATATTGCAGATTTCAGGGCTGCAGTCATGTGAATGAGCCGGATTGCGGAGTAAAAGAAGCGTTATCGGATGGAAAGATTTCAAAAATACGTTATGAGAATTATGTTCTGATCTATCAAGAGATGAAGAACCTGAGGAAATATTAGGAGGCAGTTATGAACTGTTTATCACCATCGATCTTGTCGGCAGATTATGCAATGTTAGGCGAGCAGATCAAAATGTTAGACCGGGCGGGAGCCCAATATGTGCATATTGATGTAATGGATGGAAATTTTGTGCCAAGCATTTCCATTGGACTTCCGGTTATAAAAAGTATCCGAAAATGCACGGACCGCATGTTTGATGTCCATTTGATGATCGAGGAACCAATCCGGTATATTCAGGAATTTGCCGATGCAGGAGCAGATATTATTACGGTTCATGCAGAGGCCTGCAGACATCTGGATCGAACCATAGCTGCAATCAAAGAAAGAGGGCTGCTTGCCGGTGTGGCACTCAATCCGGCAACCCCGATTGAAGCCATTCGCTATATCCTGCCAAAGGTGGATATGATTTTGATCATGACGGTAAACCCGGGATTTGGCGGACAGGAGCTGATTCCCTACACCGTAGATAAAGTAAGAGAATTACGGCAGCTGCTTCTTAAAACAGGAAATAAGGCGGATATTGAGGTGGACGGCGGAGTAAATCTATCCAATGTGGAAACCTTGCTTTCGGCAGGAGCAAATATTATTGTTGCGGGGAACGCTGTTTTTTCCGGCGATATCGAAGAAAATGTGGCAGGCTTTTTAAATATTTTGAACGCATAGCTTTCTATATGGGGAAGGAGAGAAAAATGAAGGGACTAATTATTGGGGGCGGAAACGTAAACGATGAACTGATTTGTGAGCAGATAAAAAAGGGAGGATACGACCTTGTCATTGCAGCAGACGCAGGAATGGAGGTATTGTACCGGCACCATCTGACACCGGATATCATTGTGGGAGATTTTGATTCGGTTGGAAAAGAGGCACTTTCTTATTTTAAACAAAATGAGAGGGTAGAGATGATTGAGCTCTGCCCCATCAAGGATGATACGGATATCGAGCATGCGATCCGGGATGCAATCAGCAGAGGCGTGACAAAGCTTTCTATCTTTGGCGCCACAGGAAAACGGATCGATCATGTGCTGGGGAATATTGCTCTCCTTGGAATCGGAATCGAGAGTGATGTAGAGATTATGATTTATGATGAATGTAATCGCATTCGTCTGGTAAGGGATTGCCTTACCATCCAAAAGAAGGAACAGTATGGAACCTTTGTGTCCATTCTCCCTTACGGTGCGTATGCAAAGGGAGTTACCCTTACCGGCTTTAAGTACAATCTGTCCGAATGTAATCTTGGGGGATTTAATACCTTAGGAATCAGCAACCAGATTGAGGAGGAAGAGGCTGTTATTCAGGTAAAAGAGGGAATATTACTCGTGATAGAGTCAAGAGATTAAGGAAAGCAGCAATGCTTTCCTTTTGTTTGTTCATATTGTCTGAAAAAAAATGATAAAATTTTCATTTTTCAACATTTTTCGTATTGAATTTCATTTGTGGTTTTGCTAAGATTTTTTTCATAGTCGGCGTAGTAGGCTGACCAAAAACAATTTCATTAAAAGAGGAGAAAAACAATGAAAAAGATTACTGCACTTGTACTTTCACTTGTTATGGCGCTTGGACTTGTTGCTTGTGGTTCTGCTTCAGAAAACAATGCATCGAACAATGCCCAGGCTTCCACAGAACAGGGAGCATCCGTAGAGACTGTTTCCAACATCAAGGCTGGATTTATTTTCCTTCATGATGAGAACTCTACTTATGACTTGAACTTCCTTAACGCAGCAAAAGAAGCTTGTGAGAAGGCTGGTATTGAGTACGAAATCAAGACAAACATTCCAGAAGGACAGGAGTGTTACGAGGCTGCATGTGAGCTTGCAGACAATGGATGTAATTTCATTTTTGCAGACAGCTTTGGACATGAGGACTACATGATCGAAGCTGCAAAGGAGTATCCGGAGGTTCAGTTCTGCCATGCCACCGGAACAAAGGCTCATACAGAGGGCTTAGACAATTACCATAATGCATTCGCTTCTATCTACGAGGGACGTTATCTTGCAGGTATCGCAGCTGGTATGAAGTTAAACGAGATGATCGAAGCCGGTGAGATTACCGAGGATCAGGCTAAGATGGGATATGTTGGTGCATTTACTTATGCAGAGGTTATTTCCGGATATACATCCTTCTTCCTTGGAGCAAGAAGTGTTTGCCCATCTGCTACTATGGAAGTTACCTTTACCGGATCATGGTATGATGAGACTGCTGAGAAGGAAGGCGCAAACAAGCTTATCGAGAATGGCTGCGTACTGATCAGCCAGCATGCAGATTCCATGGGTGCTCCAACTGCTTGTGAGACCGCAGGTGTACCTGACGTTTCTTACAACGGAAGTACCGCAAGCGCATGCCCGAACACCTTTATCGTTTCTTCCAGAATTAACTGGGTACCATATTTCGAGTACTGCTTCGACTGCATGAACAACGGAACAGCAATCGCAACAGACTGGTCCGGAACAATCGAGACCGGCTCTGTAGTTCTTACCGATCTTGGAAGCGCTGCAGCAGAAGGAACACAGGAAGCTATCGATGCTGCTTCTGCAGATATCGTTGCAGGAAACCTTCATGTATTTGATACAGCAACCTTTACTGTTGATGGTGCTGCTGTTACTTCTTATATGGCTGACGTTGATACCGATGCAAACTACGAAGGAGATCATGAGGTTATCGTTGACGGATATTTCAGCGAGTCTGGAGAAGGATTCCGTTCTGCACCTTACTTCAACTTAAATATCGATGGAATTTCTCTTCTTGATACAGCATTCTAATTAAACGCTGATCTGTAAGAAGGAAACATTGGATGAAAAAAATTTAGGGGACGTTAAAGCAGCGTCCCCTTTTTTCTGATAATAAGATATAATAAAGGAGAACAGCCCATGGAAAGCAAAATTGCTGCTGTAGCCATGAAGAACATCACGAAGACATTTGGTTCTGTGGTGGCAAATGAAAAGGTGAATCTTGAGATAAACAGAGGAGAGATTCTTGCACTATTAGGAGAAAACGGTAGTGGAAAGACAACGCTTATGAATATGCTCTCCGGCATTTATTATCCGGATGAAGGACAAATTTTTATCAATGGAAAAGAGGAAGTAATCGCGTCCCCAAAGGATGCGTACAGGCTTGGAATCGGAATGGTTCATCAGCATTTCAAATTAATTGATGTGTTTACCGCTGCAGAGAATATTACTCTTGGACAGAAAGGGAAGCTTAATATAAAAGCAGCAACGGCAAAAATCAAGGAAATTTGCGATAAATATGGGTTTGATGTGGATCCAAACAAAAAAATCTACGACATGTCTGTATCGGAAAAGCAGACTGTTGAGATCGTTAAGGTATTATATCGGGGGGCTGATATTCTGATTTTGGATGAGCCGACTGCGGTGCTGACCCCACAGGAGACTGAGAAGCTGTTTCATGTTATGCGGAATATGAAAGAGGATGGCAAGGCAATTATCATCATCACACATAAGATGCATGAGGTGGAGGCAATTTCGGACCGGGTAGCGGTACTTCGCAAAGGACAGTATATCGGAGATATGATGACAAAGGATACCAATGCAACGGAAATGACCAATATGATGGTGGGCAGAACGGTTTCTTTGAACATCAAGCGAAATAAGCCGGTTGATCCAAAACCTCGAATTAAAGTGGAAAATCTGACGGTAAAGAATGAAGAAGGAGTTGTCAAACTAGACAATGTTTCCTTTACCGCAAACAGCGGAGAAATTCTTGGTATTGCCGGAATCTCCGGCTGCGGACAGAAGGAACTCTTAGAAGCAATTGCGGGACTTCAGAAGACCGAGAGTGGAAGTGTGACCTTTATTTCCGATGAGAAGACCACAGAGCTTCTTGGCTTGGACCCAAGAAAAATAGCAGATATGGGAGTTACACTTTCCTTTGTTCCCGAGGATCGTCTCGGAATGGGGCTGGTGGGCAATATGGACATTACAAATAACATGCTTCTTCGCTCCTTCCGAAAGGGAAAAACGATTTTTGCAGACCGCAAAGCTCCAAGGGAGCTGGCAGAAAACATCGTAGAGGATCTTGAGGTTGTTACTCCGGGAATTACGACTCCGGTCAGACGTCTTTCCGGTGGTAATGTACAAAAGGTTCTGGTGGGAAGAGAGATTTCTTCTGCGCCGACGGTTCTTCTGACCGCATATGCAGTAAGAGGACTGGATATCAATTCTGCCTATACGATTTATGACCTGATTAATGAGCAGAAGGAGAAGGGTGTGGCGGTCATCTTCGTCGGAGAGGATTTGGATGTACTCTTAGAGCTGTCAGACCGGATTCTGGTTCTCTGCGGCGGAAAGGTAAGCGGAATCGTAGATGGTCCTACCGCAGATAAAAATCAGGTAGGAATGATGATGACACAGATAGGAGGACAAAACAATGGCTAAAGCAGAAAATCATGAGCCGTTTATACATATTTCAAAGCGTGATGTCCTTCCGTGGTACAAGTCTATGGGCATCCGTGCAGTCGCAATCCTTGCGGCACTGGTTGCTTGTGCAATCGTAACCATGGTGTTAACCGGCGATAATCCGATTTCGATTTACGCAGCAATCTTTCGTGGAGCATTCGGTTCCGCAAGAAAAACCTGGGTAACGTTACAGAGCATGTCCATTTTGCTTTTGATTTCCCTTGCACTTACACCGGCCTTTAAAATGCGTTTCTGGAATATCGGTGGAGAAGGACAGGTACTGATCGGCGGCCTTGCAGCAGCAGCCTGCATGATCTGCCTTGGCGGGAAGCTTTCCAATGGGGTTCTGATTCCTGTTATGATTGTGGCAAGTATTGCAGCAGGTGCCTTTTGGGCATTCATCCCGGCCTTCTTAAAGGCAAAGTGGAATACGAATGAAACCCTTTCCACCCTGATGATGAACTATATCGGAATTCAGCTCGTGGCGTATTTTACCGTATACTGGGAGGTGCCGAAGGGCTCCGGAAAGATCGGAATCATTAATCAGAATGGCAATGAGGGATGGCTTCCTCAGATTGCAGGATCAAAATACCTGCTGGCAATCATCGTTGCAGTTGTGGTGACCATTGCCATGTATATCTACTTAAATTACAGCAAACATGGATATGAGCTTACCGTGGTAGGTGAGAGTGAACAGACGGCACGCTATGTGGGAATTAAGGTGTCAAAGGTTATTATCCGCACCATGCTTTTATCCGGCGCCATCTGCGGACTTGTAGGATTGCTGCTGGTTGCGGGAATCAATCATACCATTACCACCACCATTACAGACGGACAGGGATTTACCGCAGTTATGGTATCCTGGATGGCAAAGTTCAACCCGATTTATATGATATTTGCGAGCTTCCTTATCGTGTTCTTAAACCGCGGAGCAAGCGAAATTTCAACGGCCTTTGGTCTGAATCATTCATTTTCGGATATTTTGACAGGAATTATTCTTTTCTTCATTATCGGATGCGAATTCTTTATCACCTATAAGATCAGCTTCCGCAAAAAGAACGGAAAGGAGGAGAAAGCATCATGATCGATTTAGTGACCTTTATCCCCCGTGCAGTTGTGCAGGGAATACCGCTATTATATGGATGTACCGGTGAAATTCTTACGGAAAAATCTGGAAACTTGAATCTTGGAATCCCGGGTGTTATGTATGTGGGAGCAATCAGCGGTGTCATTGGTTCCTTCTTCTATGAGCAGTCCTGCGGTGGAAATGTGAATGGATTTCTGGCAGTTTCCATTCCCATGCTCTGTTCGCTTCTTGGATCACTTATTATGGGACTTATTTATTGCTTCCTTACCGTCACACTCCGGGCAAATCAGAATGTGACCGGTCTTGCCATGACCACCTTCGGTGTTGGCTTTGGTAACTTCTTCGGAGGCTCCCTGATTAAGCTCTCCGGCAGTGAAGTACCTTCCATTGCCCTTTCTGCTACAAGCAGTTACTTTAGTAAGTCACTTCCTTTTGCAGGAAAGCTCGGCGTATTTGGAAAGCTGTTTTTATCCTATGGATTTTTGGCATACCTTGCAATTGTGATTGCAATTGTCTGCTCCTATGTGATAAAGAAGACCCGTGTGGGACTTCATCTTCGCGCTGTAGGAGAGAGCCCGAATACCGCTGATGCGGCAGGAATCAATGTCATTCGATATAAATATGTGTCAACCTGTCTGGGATGTATGATTGCCGGACTTGGTGGACTTTACTATGTCATGGATTATGCCTGCGGTGTCTGGTCAAACGATGCATTTGGTGATCGTGGCTGGCTTGCAATCGCCCTTGTTATTTTTACTATCTGGAGACCAAACGTAGGTATTTTCTCATCCATTCTGTTCGGAGGACTTTACATTTTGTATCTGTATATTCCAACAGGAATGGATCATATGGAATTGAAGGAAATCTATAAGATGATTCCTTATGTGGTTACTCTTATCGTTCTTATTCTTACCAGTATGAGAAACAAACGGGAAAACCAGCCGCCGGCAAGTCTGGGACTTGGGTATTTCCGAGAGGAGCGATAAAAAGTGTTCCGTTTCAGAGAAGTGTTCCTGAATGAATTTGCATATTCGAATCAGAACCCACTCTCGTTTGTAAAAAGCGTAGCGGTACTAAATTCGCAATAAATTGCTCATTAAGTGCCGACGCTTTTTAAACGTTCTGATTCGAATAGCAAAATTCATTTAGGAACACTTTTCCGAAAATTGTGATTCGAATAGTAAAATTCATTCAGAATCACTTTTCCGAAAGTGATTGAAGTATTATGATAAAAAAGTGGAAGAAGGTATAAAATATGAAACTTTTAGAAGAACGTATTCAAAAGGATGGTATCGTAAGAGCCGGTAATGTACTTAAGGTAGACAGCTTTATCAATCATCAGATGGATATCAAGCTGTTTTCGGAGATGGCGAAGGAATGGAAGCGCCTGTTTGCGGGAAAGAATATAACAAAGATACTTACCATTGAGGCGAGTGGAATCGGTATTGCAGCGGTAGTTGCAATGGAGTTTGGTGTTCCTGTTGTATTTGCAAAGAAATCCCAGAGCATCAATCTGGATTATGATAACTACACAACCAAGATTGAGTCCTTCACTCACAAGAGAGTCTATGACGTTATCGTGTCCAAAAAGTTTCTATCCCCGGAGGATCACGTTCTTATCATTGATGATTTTCTTGCGAACGGCTGTGCTTTAGAAGGGCTTCTCAATATCGTGGAGGAAGCCGGGGCAACCGTAGAGGGAATCGGTATCGCTATTGAAAAAGGATTCCAGACAGGAGGAGAGAAAATCCGTAAACGTGGCATACAATTAGAATCTCTCGCAATTGTTGAGAGCATGGATGATAAGACGGGGGAAATTACATTTCGCTAGCCAAAGAAAGGAGAAGGAATATGGATAAGAAGGCATTGTATCAACTTAGTTATGGGGTTTTTATGCTGGCAACAAACGCAGAAGGGAAAAAGAACGGGTGCATCACCAACACCTGTATGCAGGTAGCAAATTCACCCACAAGAGTAGCAATCTCTGTGCTGAATACAAATTATACCTGCGATTTGATAAAAAAGAGCGGTGTATTTACACTTAGCATGTTAGATCAGACTGTAACCTTTGAGACCATCAAGCACTTTGGTTTTCAGTCTGGGCGTGATGTGGATAAGTTTGAGGGAATGAAGCTTCCGGAGGATGAAAATGATGTTCCATATATGGGATGGCAGACCTGCGCAATGATCAGCGGTAAGGTAGTAAGCAGTCAGGATTTGGGAAGTCATACCCTGTTTATCGCGGAGGTTATTGACGGAAAGGTATTAAGCGAAAATCCACCGCTTACCTATGCAGACTATCAGAGCAAGGTGAAGCCAAAGCCAAAGCAGGTACAGGAAGATAAAAAAATTGTCGGGTGGAAATGTAAAATCTGCCAGTATGTCTATGAAGGAAGTGAGCTTCCGGCAGATTTTAGCTGTCCTCTTTGCGGACACGGACCGGAGGATTTTGAACCAATCTATGAAAATGCATAGAAAATGAATTCTATTTTAGAGAAGTGTTCCAAAGAATGAATTCAAATAGCAAAATTCATTCTAAGGAACATAATTCTGAAATGAGATATTTGGAAAAATGGGGCATAGGCTGGATGCGAGGTATATTTGAATCTGAATTGTGAGATTTGGAAAGATTTGAGGTATCAGAACTGTCGTATACCTAAAATCCTTGAAAAATAGCTTTAAAATGCGGCTTTTTCGCTTGAATTGTATTATTTTGAAGGGTGGACTTCGCTGCATACCTAGATATTTGCAATTTCTTAGGTACAGGCTAAAATGTATCTGCCGAAATAATACAATTGACCATAAAAAGTACTTAAAAGGCGGCTTTTTTCAAAGATTTTAGGTATGGGAAGAAAATCAACCGGCGAAATTATACAATTTATCAATCAAGTGATCAGCACAACCCACTCTCGTTTGTAAAAAGCGTAACGGTACTAAATTCGCAATAAGTTGCTCATGAAGTACCGACGCTTTTTAAACGTTCTGAATTCAAATAGCAAGATTCATTCTTAGGAACACTTTTCCGAAAAGAGAGAAGAAGTAGAATTGGTTTCGTCAGGATGACAAGTTAAGATAAAAAGGGAATAAACGTGAAGATTAAAACAAAGGAATTAAGTTATGATGAGGTGTGCAAAATTGCGCCACCGAAGCATATGAAGCCAAAAAGACCGGGAAGATTGTTCCGGTGGCTGATGCAGACACTCTCGGCAGGGGAACTGAAGAAGGTCAACTTTACCTATCAGGAATACGGAATGGAGAATTTGAAAAAGGACGAACCCTGTCTTATTTTGATGAATCACTCCAGCTTTATTGATTTAAAAATTGCTGCCACTATCTTTAAAGACAGACCTTTTAACATTGTCTGCACTTCAGATGGATTTGTGGGAAAAAAGTGGCTGATGCAGAAGGTCGGATGTATTCCTACCTACAAATTCATTACGGATGTTGCTTTGGTGAAGGATATGAATTATGCGGTAAAAAAGCTGCACAATTCTATTCTGATGTATCCGGAAGCCAGTTATAGTTTTGATGGGACTGCCACACCTTTGCCGGAGAGTATCGGAAAATGCATAAAGCTTCTTAAGGTTCCGGTGGTGGTTGTGCAGACAAAAGGGGCATTCCAAAGAGACCCCCTTTATAACAATTTACAGCTTCGAAAGGTAGAGGTATCCGCAGAGGTACATTATGTGCTTTCCCAGGAGGAGATTGAAAAAAAGCAGGCCTCTGAGATTAATGAAGCCATTCAGAAGTTTTTTGCATTCGATAATTTCAGATGGCAGGAGGAAAAGAAAATTCGGATATCTGAGAGCTTTCGTGCAGATTATTTAAACCGCGTACTATATAAATGTCCGGCCTGCAAGGCAGAAGGAAAAATGCAAGGGAAGGGAATACATCTTACCTGTGGCGAATGCAAAAAAACCTATGAGCTGACCGAATTCGGGAAGATGAAGGCATTATCAGGTGAAACCGAGATCGCACATATACCGGATTGGTATGCGTGGGAGCGGCAATGTGTAAAAAAAGAATTGGAAGAGGGAAGCTATCATATGGAGACGGATGTGGATATCTACATGCTTGTGGATATGGAATGTCTCTATAAAGTAGGAACCGGTCATTTATCCCATGGCAAAGATGGATTTCATCTGGAGGGCTGTGACGGCAAAATCGATTATCATCATGATCCAAGAAGCTCCTATAGTCTGTATGCTGATTACTACTGGTATGAGCTTGGTGATATGATCTGTATCGGAACTCCTAAGGCACTCTACTATTGTTTCCCCAAAAATTGCGGTGATATTGTTGCAAAAACAAGACTGGCAACGGAAGAATTGTATAAGTGTTCCTAGGAAAGAGCAAGGCACAAGAAAAAACAGTTGCGTTTCCTAGGATGTCATGCTACGATATGCGTATCCGAAGGAATATCCCGAGGGTGATAATGAAAAAGAAAGAGCATCGTTTGATGTAGGGTAAGAGGAATGTTGAAGAGATAATTTGATTTGAGCAAAACGTAGAGGATTTTTTTAGGACCTTGATAGACAGGTCTATTTGCGTATGCTTAAATTGGATTATCACATGATTCTTGCCTATTGATAGATAGGTTTATTTGTGTGAGTCTATTTTTGCATATGCAAAAATAGACTTATTTTTTGTCCTGGAACGGAGGCATATATGGCACAGATAAGCGTAAATCATTTGACATTTTATTATGATGGTTGTTTTGACAACATTTTTGAGGATGTATCCTTTTCCATTGACACGAGCTGGAAGCTGGGATTTATCGGAAGGAACGGAAAGGGGAAGACCACTTTCCTAAATCTTCTTCTCGGTAAATATGAATACAAAGGTTCTATTAGCACCACCACGGTATTTGATTATTTTCCATATCAGGTAACGAAGGCGGATTCTTCCCAAAGTGCAGCGGAGCTGATGGAAAAGTGGAAGCCGGGGGTGGAGAGCTGGAGAGTGCTGTGTGAGCTTGGCCCTTTATCCCTGAATGCAGAGCTGTTGTATCGGCCGTTCTCCACCTTAAGCTTTGGTGAGCGGACGAAGCTGATGCTTGCGGTACTTTTTTCCGGGGAAAATGATTTCCTTCTGATTGATGAACCTACCAATCATCTTGACAGTAAGTCCCGGGAGATCATAAAAGCATATCTGGCATCCAAGCAGGGATTTATTCTGGTATCCCATGACAGAGATCTGTTAGATGCCTGCATCGATCATGTGCTGGTCTTAAACAGGGAGACCATTGAGGTAAAGGCAGGCAATTTTTCTACCTGGTGGGAAAATAAAGAACGTGCGGATCATTTTGCTAAAATGGAAAATGAAAAGCATATGAGAGAAATCAAGAATTTGAAAGCAGCGGCAGACCGGAGCGCAAGATGGGCAGAGAAAAACGAAAACTCAAAAATCGGATTTGATCCAAACAGAGAGCCTGACCGTTGTATAGATACGAGAGCGTACATCGGGGCAAAGACGAAAAAGATGCAGGCCCGTGTCAGTGCATACAACAAACGAATGGATCGGGAAATCGAGCAAAAGGAAGGGCTGCTTAAGGATATCGAGGAACCGGTAAATATGAAAATCATGCCCCTTGTGCATTATAAGAAAAATCTGGTCAGGGTAAAGAATTATTCGCTGCGCTATGAGGATGCGGCCAATCCTGTTTTTGAGGGATTGAGCTTTGAGATTAATCAGGGAGAACGGGTATTTTTAAGCGGGGAGAACGGATGCGGAAAATCAAGTGTCATTAAGGTGCTGCTGGAAAAAGCAGGAGTGGATACGGCGGAACACCGGAAAATGAAGATTGAGGAATCCGGAACCTTTGAGGTAGCCGCAAACCTTGTCATTTCCTATATCAATCAGGACACCTCCTTTCTTGGCGGCACCCTGAAGGACTATGCAAGAAAGAAAAATTTAGACTACAGTCTGTTTCTTTCCCTGTTAAGGCAGCTGGATTTTGAGCGTGTGCAATTTGAAAAAAATATGGAGGATTTTTCCGAAGGGCAGAAAAAGAAGGTGTTAATTGCGGCAAGTCTGTTAACACCGGCTCATCTGTATATCTGGGATGAACCGCTGAATTATATTGATGTTTTTTCAAGAATGCAGATTGAGCGTCTGATTGAGGAATTCAACCCGACGATGCTTCTGGTGGAGCATGATGTTCGCTTTAAGGAGAAACTTGGAGGGAGGGATGTTCCATTTCAGAATAATGTTCCTGAATGAATTTGCATATTCGAATCAGAACGTTTAAAAAGCGCCGGCACTTAATGAGCAATTTATTGCGAATTTAGTGCCGTTACGCTTTTTACAAACGAGAGTGGGTTGTGCTTCAGGCTTGATCGATAAACTGTATAATGTCACCGGTTGATTCGTAAACTGTACTTTTCGCCAGCCGATTAGCAAATTGTATTATTTCTCTGGTCATTTTTCTTCCTGTACCTAAAATCATTGAAAAAAACGGCATTTTAAGCGTTTTTTATGGCTGATTGTATGTTTTCGCCGGTTCAAATTTAGCCTGTACCTAAGAAATTGCAAATATCTAGGTATGCAGCGAAGTCCACCCTTCAAAATAATACAATTCAAGCGAAAAAGCCGTATTTTGAAGCTATTTTTCAAGAATTTTAGGTATACGACAGTTCTGACACCTCAAATCTTTCCAAATCCCGCACTTCCGCTTCGAATATTCCTTGAATCCATCCTATACCCACTTTTCCAAGTAACTGTTTATTCCATCTGCTCATACCGTTACGCTTATTATAAACGAGAGTGGGTTCTGATTCGAATATGCAAATTCATTTCAGGAACACAATGCCGAAATGGGAGTAGATACTGCTACATTTTTACAACCTTGTGATAACACAGTAGCGATAATGCAGCAAAAACAGCAGTTAATATCAGATTGATGAAAATTGGACTCATCATTTGCCCAAGAATAACTGCACCAACAATGAGAAGCATGGTTCCAAAAAGATTCGGAAACAGATAAATCGTAAGTGCACTTCCCTGTTTTACCACCTCAATTTCGTTGGTCCAATCCAGCTTTTTAAATTTGACACCGCAGATCATTCCCCAGGTGGTAGAGAACGCACATAGTGCAAGCTCACAGAGAATAAAGGTGAGGACACATAGGAGATTACCACCGCATTTGATGCCAAAGCAGATGCAGCCCATGATTCCTACCGGGGTGTACAGCAACATATTAAACAGCATCTTGCCTCTGTAGATGGTTTTGTTTTCCAGTGGAAGGCTTTGCAGTATCCAGTTACTTTTGCCTTCTAAAGAAGGGGTGCTGCAGCAGGTGGAGACCATGCCCACAAAGAAATATATGAACAGGGGAATGGCCGGCAAAAGCATTTCTTTTGCAAAAGGGGCGCCCCCTGTCATGGCAGAAAGTGCATGATCGACATCCACGAACAGGATTGCAACGGATAAAAATGCGATCATCACCACACCAAATCCCATATTGGTAAGATAGGTGGTAGAGTGAAGAAAACGTTTGAATTCACAGATTGCAATACTAAGCTCCACACGTCTGGTTTTTAAGTGGGTCATGGTGTACTTTTTCGTGTTGCTGTTTGCCATAAGTCTGGAATTGACCTGCCGGTAAAAACGACTGATAACGAGAAACGTAATCTCAAAAAGGACAAATGAAACAAGAACAAGCAGCACAATACTCCAAATATCGTTATTTAATATGGCATCACAAAACCAGGCCGCAGGCGGATACGACGATTTGATGGAATCGAGGGCAGAGACCGTATTGCTTAAAACACCTTCGACACTATTATTTTTAAAGAGGTTTTCAATAAAAAACCGCGAAAAAAAGCACAGAATAATAAAGGCAAAAATCAGAATACTTTGGATTGCTTTTTTAAACTTAAATCTTGAGCCCACTGCAGCAAAAAGCGTTCCCAGAATCGTTGCAGCTATTAACGGAAGGACCGGTAATACAAGGCTTAAAAGAATCCATAGGATATAGGTGGTAAAAAAAGGCTTTTCAAAGATTCCGTATCCAGCCATAAGAGCCAGAGTTATGCTCATCATCCAGGGCAGGTCTTTGACGTACATGTACAAGAATTTGGAGGATACAATGGTTTTTACAGAAAACGGCAGCGACATGATCATATCATAGTCCTGAAAGGCAAACAGATAGCCATTGACCTTCATGATAGCAAAAATAAAGACCATGACACTAATGATAATGACATTAAAAAGAGGAAGCTGGCTGGCAAACCCCATGATTCCATAACCGTATGCGGTGGCAACAAGATAAGCCATGAGGAAGAGGTACAGAACGATCTTTCCTACCAGACCACCGATTACGGTATTCCTTTTTTTTCGGTCTGTCTCATATTTTAGGATGTTGATTTCGCTGGTGGATACCAGAAGTGTTTTTAAGAGTAGTCTAGTTTTCATGCTCCACAACCTCCATGAAGACCTCCTCTAAGGATTTGTCTCCGATCAGATCCTCCATTTTTCCACCGGCAATAATTTTTCCCTGCTTGATGATTGCAATTTTATTACATAGCTTCTGGGCAACCTCAAGCACATGGGTGGAGAAGAAAATGGCACAGCCATTCTCACACATTTCGTGCATGATGTTTTTTAGCAGCAGGGAAGCCTTTGGATCCAGGCCGACAAAGGGTTCGTCAAGAACCATAAGCTTTGGTTTGCGGATGATGGCAGAGATAATGGCAAGCTTCTGCTTCATTCCATGGGAATAGGAGGAAATCAGACTGCCGAGAGCATCCGTGATCTCGAATAAATCAGCATACTTTTTAATGGAAGCCTCGCGCTCCGTGGCACTGATCTGGAATACATCAGCAATAAAATTAAGATATTGTATGCCGGTAAGATGCTCATACAGGTCCGGATTGTCCGGTATGTATGCCGTTACCTTTTTACATTCTAAGGCTTCCGCTTTCACGGAATGTCCGTCAATGAAAATATCTCCCTCTTCAAAATCCATGACACCCACAACTGCGCGAATAGTGGTACTCTTTCCGGCCCCGTTGTGTCCGATGAATCCGAAAATATCTCCGCTTTCAACAGTCAGGTTGACGTGGTCGGCAGCAACCTTGTCTTTTCCGTAAATCTTAGTAAAATTTTTGATCTCTAGCATTTTTTCTCCATTCTGCCACCCTTCTGTGGTGACCTGCAGTATTGGCTCCATGTAACCGGAACTTCTTAACAAGGCAAGTATAGCATATGACGCTGCGTAATGAGCAAGAGGTAAGGTG
This sequence comes from uncultured Agathobacter sp., assembly GCA_945910395.1. Lineage (GTDB taxonomy): Bacteria > Bacillota > Clostridia > Lachnospirales > Lachnospiraceae > Roseburia. The sequence goes on from CAMDYX010000014.1 coordinate 26,878, forward strand.
TCATTTCATGTGCCAGAGGGCGATGTCCGTGGCAAAAGAAACGTCCTTCCGAAGCATTTCCCGGGAAACGGAATCCCGGTTTTTGATCCAATAGCGGAACAACTGGGAGATACCGCCAGCCATATAATTTGAGATAATAGTAAGGGACAGTTCGGATGGTTGTTCCTCTTTTAGTTGTGATTTTAGCATCAGATAAATATTTCTTTGTATTTCTTCGCATATAATGGTGGTCAGACTCGAAAAGATGGTGCTGTTTTGTATATTATTAACCATTTTCATATTGGCTTCAAAGAAATCCAAAGCGTGTTCAAACATATAATCAAAATAAGAATTTTCGTGTGCGTTCTCATCATATTTTAAAGCAAAGGAGTCGCCGATGCAGCGGACATAATAGGCGAAAAAGTCATACTTATCGGCAAAATGCTTGTAGAAAGTGGGACGTCTGACAAGCGCCTTGTCGCATAATTCATTTACTGTAATATCCTCGAAGCTTTTGGTTTCCAAAAGTTCTGCAAATGCTTCACACAATGCCTTGTGTGTTTTGATAATTCGTAAGTCTGTCTTTTCTTTCATTTTTTTCCGCTCCATGAATAAATAAGAAACAAAAACGATAATTTGTTAAATATCTTGCAAAAACAATTTATTGTACGCTTTCCAAATAGTAACTAAGGTAATAATATGTCGTTAAATTACAAATGTCAAATAAAAACCACACTTCGGAATTGTGCTCCTGAATGAATTCAAATAGCAAAATTCATTCAGGAACACAATTCCGAAATGGGATAATAAAAAACGAAGGAAAGATATAAAGGAATTCAAATATGGAAAATGAAAAAAATGGAGAAAAATTAAATGCAACCATGATTAAAGTAGCAACCTTTATTGTAGATAGAAGAAATCTGTTCTTTTTGCTTTTTGGACTGTTGATTGTTTTTTCTGTGTTTTCCATGAACTGGGTAAAGGTTGAAAATCAATTATCTGCCTTTCTGCCACAGACAACAGAAACCAGGCAGGGACTGGATCGGATGGAGGAGGAATTCATTACCTATGGAACGGCGCAGATTATGGTCACGAATATTTCCTATGAAAAAGCGGAGGAGATATTGGAAGAAATCCAAGCCACAGAGGGTGTTTCCATGGTAGCCTTTGAGGATTCCGAGGAGCACTATAACAATTTTTCTGCCCTCTATGATGTGACCTTTGCCTATGATGAAAAGGATGAGCGAGCGCTTGAAAAGCTTGGCGAAATAGAGGAAAGGCTAAGTCCATATGATATCTATGTTACAACATCCATGGGAAATGCCGCTGCAGAAACCATTGCTTCGGAAATGAGTAAGGTAAGTATACTGGTGGCGGTTGTTGTGGTTGTCGTTTTGCTTTTTACGTCCCAGACCTATGCAGAAATACCGGTTTTGCTTCTTACCTTCATTGCTTCAGCAATTATTTCAAAAGGAACCGATTTTATGATGGGAACCATTTCCTTTGTTTCCAATTCGGTAACGGTGGTACTACAGCTTGCACTTTCCATTGATTATGCCATTATCTTCTGTAATCGATATAAGGAAGAGCACCAGAAACTTCCGGTACGAGAGGCGGATATCGTGGCACTCAGCAAGGCGATTCCGGAAATATCCTCCAGCTCACTTACGACGATAGGAGGTCTGATTGCGATGATGTTCATGCAGTTTTTGATTGGCATGGATATGGCGCTTTGTCTGATTCGGGCAATTTTGTTAAGTCTGATGTCTGTATTTTTGCTGATGCCGGGGCTTATTATGGTATTTGGCAATCTGATGGATAAGACAAAGCACAGGAATTTTGTCCCAAAGATTTCCTTTGTCGGAAAATTTGCATATCTTACGCGATTTATTATGCCCTTTGTGTTTGTTGCGGTTTTAGTGGGGGCGTATTTTATGCAGAGCAAATGTCCGTTTGTATATGGATATACACAGATTGAAACGCCAATTCAAAACGATGTGCAGATTGCGGAGGACAAAATTGCAGAGAATTTCGGAGACTCAAATTTTGTGGCCCTCATTGTTCCTGCCGGGGACTATGAAAAGGAAGCAAATCTTCTGCGGGAGCTGGAAAGCTGCAGCGAGGTAGAATCCTGTGTCGGTCTTGCCAACACGGAGGCCATGGATGGATATGTGCTTACGGATAAGCTTACGGCAAGAGAGTTTTCCGAGCTTTTGGGATTGGATTATGAAGTGGCAGAGGTGCTTTATATGGCCTATGCCGTTGATGATGAGAATTATGCAAAAATCATTAACGGATTTTCGTCCTACAGTGTACCTTTGATTGATATGTTTCTTTTCCTGTATGATGAGGTGCAGGAAGGCTATGTCACCCTGGATGATGATATGAATGACATGCTGACAGATGCCTATGAGCAAATGAGCATTGCACTGGATCAGCTTCAGGGAGAAAATTGCAGCCGAATGCTGGTATACTTAAATCTTCCGGAAGAAGGAGACGAGACCTTTGCCTTTCTGGATACCATGCATGAGATAGCAGAAAAATACTATGATGGTGAGATCCTTATGGCAGGAGAGTCCGTCAGCCAATATGATTTGTATAAGACCTTCCAGAGAGACAATATAGTGGTAAACGTTGTGTCGATTCTGGCAGTATTGGTGGTCCTTTTGTTTACCTTCCAGTCCGCGGGAATGCCGGTTCTGCTTATTATGGTTATTCAGGGGGTTATCTGGATTAATTTTGCTTTTCCGGCAATTAAGCAGGACAACATTTTCTTTATGAGCTACTTAATTGTAAGCTCCATTCAGATGGGCGCTAATATCGATTATGCGATTGTCATTTCCGGCCGGTTTATGGAGCTGAAGAATAAAATGAGTAAGAAGGAGGCCATGATCGAGACGTTGAATTTTGCCTTCCCGACAATTATTACCTCCGGCTCCATGCTGGCGATTGCAGGTACGATGATTGGGCAGATGTCCTCCGATGGCGCAATCTGTGGAATTGGTCAGTGTCTTGGAAGAGGAACGTTGATTTCCATTTTTATTGTGTTGTTTGTTTTGCCGCAGATTCTTCTTCTAGGAGAAAAAATCATTGAAAAAACCTCCTTTAAAGTATCTGTACCGCTTCCAACCAGTCAGGCAAGCGGCATGGTTCGTATTGACGGCAGGATAAATGGATATGTAAATGGCTGGGTCGTTGGGGAGATGAACGCAGTTGTAAAGGGTGAGGTTAACGGAATTGTAAAAATTGGAAAGGAGGAGAGTGATTCCAATGAAGAACAGAAAGAATAACCGGATTCGTCTTGGCGCTTTCCTTTGCATCTTTGCTTTGTGGATCACTTCTTTTCCGATGCTTGTATTGGCGGAGGAAAAGGACGAAAAACCAGAGGATGAGTATGTTACGATTGAGATTAAGTCTGCAAAGGACTTAGTTGTTCTCTCACAAAACTGTACCCTGGATACATGGTCAAAGGATAAATATGTTGTTTTAAAAAACGATATTGATCTGTCAGAGTCAGATTTTGCAGCTATTCCCGTCTTTAATGGCATATTCGATGGCAAAAATCATAAAATTACCGGATTTGAGTATGAGGGAAGTGGATATGTCTTCGGATTCTTCCGTTACATCGGAATAGACGGAGTGGTAAAAAATCTAAGCCTGACCGGAGATGTGGTTTCTACAGATGATAAGGAATGTGTGGGCGGAATCTGTGGAGTCAATCGGGGAAAAATTGAAAACTGCTGCTTTGGAGGGTATGTGGAAGGAAAAAACAGGACCGGTGGAATTGCCGGCATCAACGATTTTACCGGAAGCATACAGGACTCAAAGATCACCGGAAGAGTCTGTGGTATGTACGATACCGGCGGAGCAGTTGGAAAAAATTACGGTCTGATTCTTAATACGGTTAATCTTGCCAGTGTCAATGAAAGTACAAAATGGGTAGAAGAGTCCGATGAGATTGTGGTGGAGATTCTGCGTAACAATTCGGAGAACAGCCAGACCGTTAAAACGAAAACAGGAACTGACACCGGTGGAATCGCAGGCTTTTCTGCCGGGGAAATCAGCTTTTGTACGAACAATGGAATTGTCGGATATGAGCATGTCGGATACAATGTGGGCGGAATTGTAGGACGCAGTAATGGCAATATTTTTTCCTGCACCAACCAGGGGGAGGTGTATGGAAAAAATGATGTGGGTGGAATCGTGGGACAGATGGAACCCTACATATCCTACACGGACTCACAATCCTTGCGTGCGGAATCGGACTATTTGCAGGAACTGATCGATAAATGCTTAAGGGATTATCAAAATGGAGAACATCAGATGTCCTCAGATATGGATACTCTGCTGGGGCAGACCGACTCTGCGGTGGATTCTGCATACAATATTGCAAAAGAAGCAGAATATATTGCCAAAACGGACGAAGCTGCTGCGAATGAGATCGAGAACAGGGGGGACTACGTTTCCTCCAGTGGGAAGGTTATCTCCGACAAGCTGGCTTTAGCAAGCGACGAACTGCAAAAAGCGCTGGGAGTTTTGGAGAATGAAGCAAAGGAGTATAACAACCAGAATAATAACCAGAATTCTGGGAACTCAGGTAATTCCGAAGGGAATGCGGGAACCGGTGCGAATGAGAATACTCAGACAACGGAAGAACAGATTTCACAGCTGATCGCTCAGCTGGAAAACAGCACGGAAGCAACGGAAGAATTAATCGAAGAAGTAAGAAGAATTTCAGAGGAAATATATAATTCCGAAGCTGCCGGATATTGCAAAAATGCCGTAAACTATTTGTCGGATGCAGCCAAGATTGCACAAAATACCGGAAACTATCTGGAAAGCCGGGAAGAAGTAAACTTTATCTTAAGAAGCGATCAGATGGATACTGAAATAGATGCATTATACGGGAATCTGAATCAGATTTCCGATACGCTGAATAAGATGAATCAGAATGGAACAGCGACCTCCGACCAGTTGACCGATGATATATGCGCAATCAATGATCAGATCAATAAGATCATCAATAGCTGCATTGATTATACAGAATATTTAGTGGAGGGAGATATCGGGTTTGTTTATGAGGATATTTCCAATGAAGAAATTGAATCGGCTGTAAATGGAAAGATGGAACAGTGTACAAATTACGGTAGCATTGATGGAGACCGAAATGTAGGAGGAATTGCCGGAAGCCTCTCCATTGATACCGATAATCCGGATAGCAATGCAATTTCAAATGTGGGCGGCAATATCGGGCGAAAATACACCACCAACTGTGTGGTCAGCAACTGTAAAAATGATGGCTTTGTCACGGCAAAAAAGGAGCGGGCAGGAGGAATTGCCGGCGAAATGTCGCTGGGGGTAATCTATCAATCCATGGCCCAAGGTGGAGTCTGGTGTACGGAAGGCGATTATGTAGGAGGAATATGCGGATATTCCGATGGCTACATCAAAAACAGTTATGCCTTCTGTAACCTGGAAGGCGAGAACAATATTGGAGGAATCGCAGGTTTTGGAACAGACCTGGAAAATTGCATGTCACTTGTGACACTAAACAGCAGCGGAACACGCATAGGCGCAATTGCAGGACAGCTTGCCGTAGATGATGACCGGGAATATGTGGGGACGGTAGCCGGAAATATTTTTGTAGATAATGGTGTGTGTGGCGTAGATGGAATCAGCTATGAGGGTGTTGCAGAACCGATAAGCTATAAAGAGCTTTTAGAACAGGAAAACTGTCCAATGGAGTTTTCCTATCTGACCATTACATATCGTGTGGATCAGAAGAAGGTTGGCATGCAAAGTATAAAATACGGAAGCATGGTTTCAAATTTAGATTATCCGGATTTACAGGATGAGAATGAGCTTTATGTCAAATGGGATGAAATAGAGGAAACCCGTGTGGTAGGCAATCTGATCATTGATGGGGAATATGTGGCTTATACCCCGGTTTTGACCTCAGAGGAAACCAATGACACCGGCAATAGCCTAGTTCTTGTGGAGGGCAGCTTTTCCTACGGTGCAGTCATGGAGCTTAAGGATGGAAACGATGGTGCAATCGGAAGCTTTACAACAATCAATATGCTTAATACAGCATTAGATGACGAGCAATACAGCAATGTGCGTATTTTCTGCCCGGATGAGGAAACGGTTCTTCTTGTAAAAAAGGACGGTGCTTGGTCAGAGGCGGAAACGGAACGGGAAGGACAGTATATATGCACCCGTATGAAAGGAAATTCTCTTACATACAGTATACAGCCGAAGGAACAAAAGAGTCAGAAGCTTTTGATACTTGTGGTGACTGCTGATAGTATTCTGCTGGTGCTGGGAGCTGTAGCGGGAGTGCATTTGGGAAGACGGTTCTTTCGTAAGAAAAAGCGCAAAGAGTAGTCTTAGACTATAATGTCCAGGCCTCCACAATACCACATGCAATTTTTTCTCCCGAATTTCCGGAAGACTGGGTAGAAAAATCGTCTGCGTGTCCATGGACAATCACAGAACGACCGATGACATCCTCCAGGCGTAATTGCTGGAGGTATACACACATCCAGGAATATCCGTCATCTCTCGTGTAATGGTATAAGGATAAGGTAATTTGCTCATAAAAATACAAAAGAGGTTTTGTATAGTATATGTAGGGACGTTTCTTTTGTCACGACTATCGCTCTTTGAGCGTGACATAAGAAACGTCCCTATTGACATATCGGTCTAATGGTAGTAGACTGTACACAAAGAGGTCTACTACTATTAGACTAAAGGAGGCTGCTATGGAAGAATTGAGGCTTGGAACAGTTGAGGCGAGGTTTGCAGATATTATTTGGAGCAGGGAACCAATCCCGTCGGGAGAGCTGGTTAAGATCTGTGAGAAAGAATTGGGATGGAAGAAGTCCACTACCTACACGATGCTGAAGCGATTGTGTGATCGGGGGATTTTTCAGAATGAGAGTGGAATCGTATCATCACTTATGACCAAGGAGGAATATGGCGCAGCGCAGAGCGAGAAATTTGTGGAGGATACCTTTGAAGGCTCCCTGCCTGCCTTTTTGGCTGCTTTTACAACCCGTAAGAAGCTGAGTAAAACAGAAATAGAGGAAATCAGACACATGATCGACTCTTTCGGAGAGGAGGAATGAGAATGGAGCTATTCTTTATAAGAGTACTTAATTTGAGTATTCAGGCATCTCTTTTGATAGTGATTGTTCTATTGCTTCGCACTTTCCTGAAAAAATCACCGAAGTGGATACATTGTCTTTTGTGGGCGCTAGTGGCAATCCGGCTGGTGTGTCCTTTTTCCATTGAAAGTGCGTGCAGTCTGGCACCGGATGCGAATGTAATAAGCATGAAGAAAGATGCTGACAGATTAAATATCCAATCGGGAATTACACAGATTGATCATCCTGCCAATGCATATTTGGAATCTTATTATTCGAAAAGTACTGCAGCACCAGAAAAAGAAAAAAAGATCAGTCCGGTTCAAATCCTTTCCTTCCTATGGCTTTTTGGCGTGCTTGCAATGGGAGTCTATGCATTTTTTAGCTATATAAAGATAGGAAAGCGTGTGAAGACGTCTGTCAAGGTGGAAGATCATATTTATATTTGCGATGGAATAGCAACACCTTTTATTCTGGGTATTATCAGGCCTCGCATTTATCTGCCATCCAATATGGATGAAAGTTCAAGAGCAAGCGTTCTTGCACATGAACAGGCACATATAAAGCGGGGGGATTATTTCTGGAAGCCTTTTGGATATTGCTTACTTGCGGTGTACTGGTTTTGCCCATTTTGCTGGTTCGCATATATCCTGCTGTGCAGGGATATCGAGATGGCCTGTGATGAAAAGGTTATAAAAAATATGGATCTGGAACAGAAGAAGATTTATTCCAAGGTTCTTCTTTCCTTTAGCGAGCCGGGAAAGCTCGTTTCGGCATGTCCGCTTGCCTTCGGGGAAGTCGGGGTGAAACAAAGAATAAAGTCCGTGTTGAATTATAAAAAGCCTGCATTTTGGATCATTGCAGTGGCTGTAGTGACAATTGCCGCGACTTCTGTATTATTTTTAACAGATCCGAAAAAGGAAGATATTTTGCCGGATATGACGGAAAATATCGTGGAAAGCACTGAGGAAAATGCGATGGAAAATTCTGAGGACAGTGCAGTAGTAGATTCCACCGGTAAAGAGGCAGGAGCGGAGAAACCTTCTGAGGAGTATACCAGCTTTCTTCGAACCTGGGCAGATGCATTTTGTGCCAGAGATGGACAGTCTATTGCAGCCATGGCTTCAGAGGAGGTTCAGGCATCTTTCGAGGAAAGGGGAATCTTGCAGGTGGGCGAAAATTATGCAGCTTTTGGCTATTCAAGTCCCTGGCCTATGTGGGAGGAAGGCACGGGATATACCGTTGTCTCTTTGGATGAAAGGGCTCAAAATGCGGAAATCCTCTATTATGCATGGACCTCTGATCCTCATGTGACTGTCTGGAAAGAAGCTATTACCTTTGAAAACGCGGGAAATTCCTATGCAGTGACAGAGGAAGAGCTGCACATGTTTGATTACATCGCATCCGGAATGGAATTTGATGAAGCTTATCCGGTGATCAACAAAACCCTGATGGATTATACAAAAAATGGGATGGGGGAAGCCATGGTAAGGAATGCTATGCTTAGCAGCAGTACCTTAATCAAGGATTTGCAGGACCCGATAGAATCTGTGAAGCTTCTTTTGAATTTGCTGGATAATCCCAATAAAGTAGCCATCGATACTGTTGACACAAGGGAAGACTCGGTGGATCTAAGGATATCCTTTAAAGAGGATGACGTCGATAGGCTGGTTACGATGGTGCATATAGATGATACAAGCGGAGTCTGGATTCCGCAGGACTATGGAACCGATCCCTCCGATGCCCTGGCGGAAGCATATAGTAAGCTTCTTCAGGAGCAAGAGGAAATGGCATATTCAGAGTATGTCGAAACACTGCAGGCAAAAATTTCAGAGGACATGATGAATGGAAAACTACCATTTGTGGTTTCTTCTGCCATTAAGGAAGGGCCTCTGCGACTGGAAGTAGCGTTGCTGGAAATGACTGAGGAGAATATCAATATCATCCGTTCCTACGAAACGAATGGAAACGCTATTACAATTGTTCAAGGCTCTGGGGCTATACAGGAACTGCAAGGAGAAAGCACGCAAGGGCAGAGCAAGCCGGTATCAGAGACTTTCCAAGAAGAGGAAAACATGGGAGTAGAATATGTAGAGGATAATGGGCAGTATATTGTAGAAGGGGATATGGTTTTTCTGTATAAAAAGGTCTTATCCGGAAAAGAACCGAATGCAGAGTATGGGACGCGTTTCATTGTGTTAACAAATGATGAGAACATTACTTATGAACAGGTTGCAAGGAGTTTGTATAGCAGCAATAGTGAAGACCGGCTGTATGGGACGATTATTATTGGAATGAATACGGAACCATAAGAGAAGCATTTTATATAAGAAAAGCAGTAAACAAAAAGTCGCACCCACTAAACTGTAGGTGCGACACATTTGTTAATATTACGAGTCCTACGCAGCTCCAGGACGGAACAACATATGACTCTACAAATATTATACATCGTAATTATATGAAGTCAATAAAGAATTATTCACCCAAATCAATATACTTTTCACTTACTGGATATGAGAAGTTTTTACCTATTTTTTGAAAACCATATTCTACATAACGTGATTTTGGAATGAAGTTATTTTCTGTAAGGCTATACAATTTATTGAAAAGTTCTACAATCCATTTCTGAAAGTCTGTTGTTGGTTCTTTTTGATCCAGTTCATTTTCATAATAGTGTCTAACGATTCCGGCAAAAATGTCCGAAAACTGAACAGCAGGAGTAACTGCAGAACTTACAAATAATGGCATCTCAAGAATATGATGAAATGAGCGACCAAAATTGGTTTTAAAAAGGAAACCAGTGAGTGCTTCCGCAATTTTTCTATCTGCATCTTCATGAACCTCATCAAATATCATCATAGCTTTACCATAGTGATGGTGTTTGCAGAAAAATTCAATTTTCTTCATGAGAAGATAATATTGTTTTGGAAGGTGGTGTTCAGGAACTACAACAGGTTCATCTGGTTTATCCATAACAACTGCAAATATTGCTGCGTCATAAGATGTAATAATATCTACCATGCCTTCTACATAAGCTTTGTTGTTAGTACGATTCTTAGTTATGGTAGCTTCACGAATTAACTTAGTTGATTTGATTTCATCTTGCTTTCCGTAGATAGAATCTTTTAATTTGTATATTTGATTTGTTATTGGTTTTATATCATTTTCGTGAATACATACGCCTAGTAAGATCGGATTCTTAGTTGAATCAGTAGGGCGAGGATATCCACTTTCATCAATAAATGTAAGCATTGATGTGCTCCTTTACTATAAGGGACGTTTTTTTTAGCCGGTACGGTTGTGTTTTAGATTGACCAACTGGCATATGCTGTGTTAATGTGGCGAAATATGGATTCAAGGGAAGTTGTGGTAGAAATGCCAGATTCTTAATGAATTCAAAAGGTAAAATAAATACCCAATGAATGATAGAAACAATATATGAATTCTATGACTTTATAATATATCTTTTTTGAGAAAAGTAAATAGCAAAATATTGAGTTTTTCTCATTTCTGTGGTAGCATTTACACGTCTTAGCTTTTTCATTGTAAGATAAAATGAAATATTTTGGGGAATATGGTCAAAAAGGCGTGACAAAGGGCGCTGGTCGTGGCAAAAGGAATGTCCCCACAAAGGAGAATAAAATGAAACTAGGAATCGTTGGACTTCCAAACGTTGGAAAAAGTACATTATTTAATTCCCTGACGAAGGCAGGTGCGCAGGCGGCGAACTTCCCGTTTTGTACCATTGATCCAAACGTTGGAATTGTACCTGTACCGGATGATAGAATTGTGAAATTGGGAGAGATGTATCACACCAAGAAGGTTACGCCTGCTGTAATCGAATTTGTGGATATTGCAGGACTTGTAAAGGGGGCAAGTAAAGGAGAAGGACTGGGAAATCAGTTCCTTGCCAACATCCGTGAGGTGGACGCAATCGTTCACGTTGTCCGTTGCTTTGAGGATACCAATGTCATCCATGTAGATGGAAGCGTAGATCCGGCAAGAGATATTGAGACCATCAATCTGGAACTGATTTTCTCTGATCTTGAAATCTTAGAGAGACGTATTGCCAAGGTTGCTAAGCAGGCAAGAATGGATAAGACATGTGCAAAAGAGATGGAGCTTCTTGAGGCAGTAAAGGCACATCTTGAGGGAAGTAAAATGGCAAGGACCTTTGAGGTGCCGGAGGATGAAGACATGCAGGCATGGTTTGCCTCATACAACTTACTTACCGCAAAGCCAACCATCTATGCAGCAAACGTTGCGGAGGATGATCTGGCAGATGACGGAAATTCCAATCCGCATGTTGCAGCAGTTCGAAAGATGGCAAAGGAAGAAAACAGCGAGGTATTTGTCGTATCCGCAAGATTGGAGGAAGAGCTTTCTGAGCTGGAGGACGACGAAAAAGCAGATTTCCTTGCGGATCTTGGTGTTGCAAGCAGCGGCTTAGATAAGCTGGTTGCTGCAAGCTACAGCCTGCTTGGGCTTATCAGCTTCCTTACCGCAGGAGAGGATGAGTGCCGGGCATGGACCATCAAGAAGGGAACCAAAGCTCCCCAGGCTGCAGGCAAGATTCATACGGATTTCGAGCGCGGATTCATCAAGGCTGAGGTGGTAAATTATCAGGATCTTTTAGATAACGGAAGCCTTTCCGCAGCAAAAGAAAAAGGAATTGTTGGAATTGAAGGAAAAGAGTATGTGGTAAAAGACGGCGATGTTATTCTTTTCCGTTTCAATGTTTAAGAGCAGGTACATCATAGAACATTAAGAAACAAGGCGCATAGTATATACCATGGGAGGTGTATACTATGCGTTTTTCTGATTTCTGTGAAAAAGAAGTAGTGAATGCAAATGACTGCCGCTGTCTTGGCTGTGTGAGGGATCTGGAGATTAATCCGGACTGCGGAAAAATCGAAGCAATCATTGTTCCGGGGCCAGGAAAATATCTGGGATGCTTTTGCAGGGATTTTGAATATTGCATCCCATGGGTTAAGATTTGCCGCATCGGACCCGATATAATACTTGTAGATTTGAATGAGCGGGAGATGCGAAGAAAAATCTAAAGTTGTCAAAATCTAAAGTTGCCAAGTTGACAAGAAAACGCAGGAAAGCTATACTTTTTACTAGAATAGAGAACTATGGGTGTTTCTCTTAGGAGGTAGGGAATGAAGTGTCCATATTGCAGCAGTGAGAATACAAGAGTAATTGACTCCAGACCGGCAGATGATAATAATTCTATCCGGCGTCGTAGAATGTGTGATGACTGCGGGAAACGTTTTACAACATATGAAAAGGTGGAGACGATACCACTGATCATCATTAAAAAGGACAATAACCGTGAGCAGTATGACAGAAGCAAAATCGAGGGTGGTGTGCTCCGTGCACTTCACAAGAGACCTGTTTCCATGGATCAGATTACAAAGCTGATTGATGAGGTGGAAGTAGAGCTTTTTAACCGTGAGGAAAAGGAAATCCAAAGCACCGTGATTGGTGAGCTTTTGATGGATAAACTGAAGGATCTGGATCAGGTTGCATATGTAAGATTTGCATCCGTATATCGCGAGTTCAAAGATGTGAACACATTTATGAATGAGTTAAAGAAAATGTTAGTATAATAAGTAGGAGAACGAATTTTAGGAGCACGGAATGAACGTATCTGGAATTCGCCCTTACGAGGGCTTTTATCAGTACAATTCCATAAAGTTAAACGAACTTCGCAACCAGCAGATTGCAGCCAGCGCTAAGGCCGCAGAGCAGGCAAACGGGGTAGAGGATACGGCGCAAAAGAAAGAGGAGCAGGAGGTTTTGGCCCCTGTGAATCAGACCTTTGATTCCTATGATTTTGCACAGCAGTATCGCCCGGATGAGACCTATGAGCTTAAGGGAATCGATAGCGATATCGAGAGTCTGGATGCGAAGAAAGCGGTAAGTGATCTTGAGAAAGACCAGGTTCTGCAGCAGTACCAGTATTTTGTCGGGGATAAGGTTCAGGTGAAGGCTAAGGAAAATGCCCAGACGAATGTGGCTGCTCGCTTGGGAGAAAATTTCTTTTTGTAAGATAAGGGGCAGATATGTGCAGCTTTTTATATCCGGGTGAATATTTAGATTCTACGTATTCCATAGATTTTGATAAATTGTATAGAGATGGTTATCGGGGTGTAATCTTTGATATAGACAACACTTTGGTTCCACACGGAGCGCCTGCTGATGAGCGGGCGATTTCTTTGTTTTGCCACTTGAAAAACTTGGGATTTTCCTGTATGCTTCTTTCGAACAATAAAGAGCCCCGTGTAAAAATGTTTAATGATGCGGTGCAGGTAAAATATATGCATAAGGCCGGAAAACCAAAGCCTTCCGGATACCGTAAGGCCATGGAAGCGATTGGCTGTGATACCTCGAATACCATTTTTGTGGGAGACCAGATTTTTACCGATGTGATGGGCGCAAATCTTGCGGGAATCCGTACCATTCTCGTTAAGCCGATTCATCCGAAGGAGGAAATCCAGATTGTGCTGAAGCGTTTTCTTGAAAAACCCATTATCGCATGTTATTTATTACATCGAAAGCTTTTCGGGGCAAAATATGAGTCGAGTGCAAAACTTTAATCAAGATGTGACGGATAAAATTATATAGTAAGGCATATACAAGGTTTTGCGAATATAAGGAGATAAAAATGAAGATTGCAATTGGAAATGATCATGCAGCGGTTGAACTGAAAAATGAGATTATGGAGTATGTAAAGAGCTTGGGACATGAGGTCACAAACTTCGGCACAGATACGAATGATAGCGTAAATTATCCGGAATACGGAGAAAAAGTGGGACGTGCGGTTGCTTCGGGAGAGTATGACTGCGGTATTTTGATCTGCGGAACCGGAGTAGGAATTTCGATTGCTGCCAATAAGGTAAATGGTGTCCGGGCTGCTGTCTGTTCCGATGTGACGACTGCGCATCTGGTAAAAGAGCATAATAATGCAAATATTATTGCTTTCGGAGCAAGAATTGTCGGTAGCGAGCTTGCGAAGGATATTGTAAAAGCATATCTGGAAGCGGAGTTTATGGGAGGCCGCCATGCGACAAGGGTTTCGATGTTCTCTGAAATTGAGGCACGTAATAAATAAAGGCTTGAAAAGTATTGTCATTTATTGTAAAATGGAAAAACGAGAGAGTATTCGTGGAAGATACTCACATTAGTTTAGGAGGAATATCGAATGATTTCAGCAGGAGATTTCAGAAATGGTGTTACAATCGAGTTTGAAGGTAACATCTATCAGATTATCGAATTTCAGCATGTAAAACCAGGTAAGGGTGCAGCCTTTGTTCGTACAAAGTTAAAGAATATCATCAGTGGTGGTGTAGTTGAGAAAACCTTCCGCCCAACTGAGAAGTGCCCAACCGCACATATTGATCGTAAGGACATGCAGTTCTTATATGCAGATGATGATTTCTATCATTTCATGGATGTAGAGACCTACGATCAGATCGATTTGACAAAGGATTCCGTAGGTGATTCTCTTAAGTTCGTTAAGGAGAACGAGATGTGTAAGGTTTGCTCACATAAGGGAAATGTATTTGCAGTTGAGCCGCCACTTTTCGTTGAGCTTCAGATTACCGATACAGAGCCTGGATTTAAGGGAGATACCGCAACAGGTGCTACAAAGCCGGCTATCGTTGAGACCGGTGCACAGGTTATGGTTCCACTCTTTGTTGAGCAGGGCGATGTAATCAAGATCGACACACGTACCGGAGAATATCTCTCAAGAGTTTAAAAAATACGATATTTTAAAAACCCCATTTTCCGCGGAAACGTTGGAAAATGGGGTTTTTTAGATGATTTTTCATGGTAGAAGTACGCTATACATACCAAGGACTGAATAACACACATACTAAAAAGAGCATAATAGAAATATGGTATGTACAGCCTAATTTTTACACATACAACAGATTGTAAAACTGTGTTCCTAAGAATGAATTTTGCTATTTGAATCAGAACTTTTAAAAAGCGTTGGTACTTAATGAGCAATTTGTTGCGAATTTAGTACCGTTACGCTTTTTACGAAACGGGAGTGTGTTCTGATTCAAATATGCAAATTCATTCGGGAACACAAATCTGAAATGCTATTTATGCAGAAGCCTTTGCTCTGGCAACATAGAGCGCCGCAAGGACTGCAAAGAGCTGCCCAATCACCATTCCCCAAAGAGCTGCGTCCATGCCGAATCGCGGAACGAATGAAAAAATCATGACAATCCGGATGGCAGAGGCAAGCAGATTGATGTAAAGTACATTCTTAGACTCTCCCAGGCCGTTTAATACACTTGCAAGAAGCGAATAAACGAATAGGAGAGGGCAGATAAAGCAAAGTCTTCGTATCATATGACCCGCCAATTCATTTTCAAAAATCACAGTTCCAATCCAATTCCCCGTAAAAGAAAAAAGAATCGAAAAGAAGACCCCTGCGATGGTGCCGTACAGACAAGCAGAAGAAATTGCCTTTGCAATACGTGAAGTGTTGTTCTTTGCATTTGCTTCTGATATTGCCGGAAGAAGCATAACGGATACCGAGTTTGTCAGTACGCAGGGAAAAAAGATAACCGATACCACCATTCCGGAAAAAACACCATAGATGCTTAAGGCTTCTGATACCGAATGCCCATACTCTTCCAGCTTTTGAGGAATCAGAATATTTTCGATACTGCTGCTTAGATGAGTAAGAGCCTGATTTAAGGTAAGAGGGACGGCAAGAGTAAGCAGCGTTGGAAAGGCTGCAAAATAATCCTTAGGATGGCTCTTTTCCACTTTTGATATGGACAATATGGTGATGCTTAGGGTGCTGCTGCAGAGTTCCCCAAACAGCATGCCCCAGACTGCATCGATGGCAGAAATCGTTTCCTTGTGATCCAGGGCAATAAGATAAAGTAGATAAACGCCGAAGACCCGTGCGATTTGTTCTGCAAGCTGACAGATGGAGGGAACGGCAGCCTTTTTCTTTCCAAAGTAATAGCCGTTAATACAGGAGTGTATGCTTGCCGGAACCAGACAATAGGACATCAGGCGAAGAAGTGGTTCACTATCGCTGTTTCCCAGTATTTTTTGCGAGATCGGAACCGAAAACCGGTGGATCAGTATGCAAAAAAGGATAGAGAGAGTAATGGAAAGGGTAAGTCCAGCATATAAATAGGCAATTGGTGGAAAAGCATGCCCCTTTTTCTTATCATCGCCGGCTGCGGCGGCAACAAAGCGTGAAATTGCCGTTTGCATTCCGGAGGCACAAATCGAGATGCATAATCCAAAAATCGGAACCACGAGCTGATAAAGACCAAGACTTTCTGCACCGATTTCACGAGAGAGGAATATTCTATATAAGAAGCCCAACATGCGGCTTAGCACACCTGAGAGCGTAAGATAGAAGGCACCAATGAGAACCGGAGATTTGAAGAACCTGTTTTGTATAGAAGCTGTTATGTTTTTCAAGGTAGACTCCCTGGAAAGGTCTTGATAAAAATTTTATGAGGAAATGAGGTCGTATATGAAAAAAGAAATTTATTTTGATCATGCGGCCACTACGAAGATGTGGCCACAGGTAAAGGCGGCCATGGAACCGTATTTGATCAAAAATTACGGAAACGCTTCTACTGCTTACGATATAGGACAAAATGCAAAAAAAGCATTGGAGAGTGCAAGAGAGAAAATTGCTGAGATTATCGATGCCGATCCGACAGAAATTTACTTTACTTCAGGAGGAAGTGAGTCGGATAACTGGGCGATAAAGAGTATTGCAGGAGAGTATAAATCCAAAGGAATGCATATGATTACCACACAGATTGAGCATCATGCAGTCCTAAATTCCTGCGAGTATCTGGAGAAGCTGGGATATCGGGTGACCTATCTGCCGGTGGATCATTTTGGATTCGTTCATTTCGAAGATTTGTATGGAGCGATAACACCCCAGACAAGTTTAATTTCTGTAATGTATGGAAACAATGAGATCGGAACCATTGAACCCATTGAGGAAATTGGAAAGCTGGCAAGAAGGAGGAATATTATTTTCCATACGGATGCGGTACAGGCGATTGGCCAGGTGCCGATTTCCGTAAAAAAGCTTCCGGTGGATGCACTAAGCGCCAGTGCACACAAATTTCATGGGCCAAAAGGGATTGGATTTTTGTATGTCAGGAAAGAGGTGGATATTCCTGCATTTATTCACGGGGGCGGACAGGAAAGAGGAAAACGGGCAGGAACAGAAAATGTGGCTGAAATTGTGGGAATGGCAGAGGCGCTTTCGATTTCAAAGAAACATATGGAACAATCTCTTGACAGACTCATAAAACTGAGAAAATATTTTATTCGCCGTGTAATGGAAGAATGTGATGGGGTATGTCTAAATGGTCATCCGAGCAAACGCTTGCCCGGAAATGTCAATTTTAGTTTTAAGGATGTAAACGCAACGGCACTTTTGGTTCTTTTGGAGGAAGAGGGAATCTGTGCTTCTGCGGGAAGCGCCTGCAACACCGGTTCCCATGGTTTATCTCATGTAATTCAGGCTATTCATGTTCCGCAGGATTATGCAGATGGAACCATTCGATTCTCTCTTGGCTGGGAGAACACATTTGCAGAAGTGGATTATACGGTAAAATGCTTAAAAGAAAATTTGCAGATACTTAGAATGATATAAAAGAAAATCCCCGAAAGCCTAGGCCCTCGGGGATTGAATCTTCTATGGAAATCATGTAAAATCTAAAACGTATATTTGGAAATAATGGCAGCTACGCCATCCTCGTCGTTGGAGAGTGTTATTTCATCCGCAACCGCTTTAACATCCTCGGTAGCATTTGCCATAGCAACGCCGATTGCGGCAGCCTTTAGGATGGAGATATCATTTTCCGTATCACCTACTGCCATGGTGTCCTCCATAGGAATATGAAGGTACCTCGCAAGCATTTTTAAGCCTTCCCCCTTATCGACGCCGGCTTTGGTAAATTCTAAGTTGTTATATCCACCGCTTACGCATGTAATGTTTGGATTTTGAAGAAGAAATGCTTTTACCTCTTCACGGTCAACGAGGATACCCTTTTCATCGGGGTAGAAATTCAAGGTCATTTTTTGAATTTCAAGATTGTTCTCCTCCAGATATCGGGGCAGATCCTCTACACGGGTACGGGATTCAATGATGTACTTTTTCAGAGGAGCCGGGGATGCCAGCTTATAGGCGGCCTCTAAGCACTTTTTCGGAGAGATGGCATCTCCGTGGATAAAGGCATCCATATGAATATCCTTGGATAAAAGAAAGCTTAGAATCGGAGTGGTTATGGAACGATCCATACAATTTTCATAGATACATTCTTTGGTTGTGATATCATAAATGGCGCTTCCGTTTGTGGTGATCGCATACCGGATGCCGGTCCCCTCCAATTGCTCAAAAGGAAGCCCACAAAAGGGGCGACCGGAGGAAATGACAATATAGATTCCTTTTTCAGTGGCAGATTTTATGGCGGCAAGATTACCGGATGAAATTTTGCTTTGACTGTTAAAAAGTGTGCCATCCAGATCGAGGGCAATGAGTTTTATATTTGACATAATAGTATCCTTTGTTTTTATAAAATCAGTATGAACACATTATAATAGAAACAGAAAAAACTTCAAGTTGTAAAAAGAGGAAGAAACATGACGAAGAAAGATTTTAAAGAATTCATGAAAAAGGGACCGATTATTCTGGACGGAGCCACGGGAACCAACCTGATGGCACAAGGAATGCCCATTGGCGTCTGTCCCGAACTATGGATATTAGAGCATCCTAAGGTGATGAAGAAGCTGCAGCAGGATTATGTTGCTGCCGGAAGCCAGATCGTATATGCACCTACCTTTACAGGAAACCGCATTAAGCTGGCGGAATATGGTCTTAAGGATCGGCTGGAAGAAATCAATACCTCCCTGGTACGGTTATCGAAGGAAGCCGTAGATGGAAAGGCGCTTGTTGCCGGTGATATGACCATGACGGGACAGCAGCTTTTCCCACTTGGGGATTTGCAGTTCGAAGAGCTGGTAGAGGTATATGAGGAACAGGCGAGGGTTTTAGATGCAGCAGGAGTGGATCTTTTTGTGGTGGAAACCATGATGAGCCTTCAGGAGTGCAGAGCTGCACTTTTTGCCATTAAAAAGGTCAGCGATTTGCCGGTAATGATTACCCTCACCTATAACGAGGATGGCAGAACGCTGTTCGGAACACCGCCGGAAACTGCGGTTGTGGTGCTACAGTCCCTTGGTGTGGATGCGATTGGAATCAACTGCTCCACAGGCCCCATGGAGATGGTAGAACCGGTGAAAAAAATGGCAGAGTATGCAACGGTTCCGATTCTTGCAAAGCCAAATGCGGGACTTCCGGAACTGGATGGGAAAAAGACGGTATACCGCATGTCTCCGGAAGAATTTGCGGCTGCAGGGGTCGCACTGGTAAATGCGGGCGCAGCAATTGTGGGAGGCTGCTGCGGTACAACTCCGGAGCATATCAAGGCACTTTCTAAGGCGGTAAAGGCATTAGAGGTAAAAGCACCCCTCACAAAGCATCGCCGAGTTCTGGCATCCGAACGAAAAAATGTGGAGATTGATTTGGACGGCAATTTTATTGTTGTGGGAGAACGGATTAATCCCACCGGAAAGAAAAAGCTTCAGGAACAGCTTCGTGAAGGAAAGCTTGACCTGGTCCGCCAGATGGCAATGGAGCAGGAAGAAAATGGTGCAAGCATTCTGGACATCAATATGGGAATGAACGGAATTGATGAAAAGGAAATGATGAAGCGTGTCATCTATGAGGTGTCCTCTACGGTAGATTGCCCACTCTGCATTGATTCCAGCCATGTGGAGGTCATTGAGGAGGCACTAAAGATTTATCCGGGACGGGCACTGATCAATTCCATTTCCTTGGAATCGACGAAGCTCGAAAAGCTGCTGCCCCTTGCGGCAAAATATGGAGCAATGTTTATTTTACTTCCCCTTTCCGATGAGGGACTTCCAAAGGATATAGAAGAAAAGCGCAGGATTATTGAAACCATATATGACAAGGCAATGGAGCTTGGAATTGCCCATGAAGATATTGTTGTAGATGGACTTGTTGCTACCATCGGAGCGAATCCAAAAGCAGCAAAGGAATGCTATGATACCATTATGTACTGCAAGGAGGTAAAGAAGCTTCCCACAATCTGTGGTCTGTCCAATATTTCCTTCGGGTTGCCGGAACGAAGCTACATCAATACGGCGTTCCTTACTATGGCAATTGCAAAGGGACTTACCATGGCCATTGCAAATCCATCCCAGGAGCTGCTGATGAATGCGGCTTTTGCATCGGACATGCTACTTTTTAGACCGGATAGCGATATCCGATATATTGAGCATATGAACCGTATGGCAGAGAAGCATGCCAATGAGGAGATTGTGGTCAAAAAGGAAGCAAAGCCAAGGACCGGGGCAGAGAGTGAAACAGCTTCCGGAGCTTCAACCTCCGGTTCCATAGGAGAAGAGATCAGGAATCATCCTGTTTTTAAAGCAGTATTAAAAGGAAATAAGGAAACAATTATCCATGAGGTGGATGTGGCTCTTGCAGCAGGGCTTACACCGGATCAGATGATCAATGATTATCTGATCGCGGCCATTAATGAAGTGGGAGAGCTGTTTAATGCAAAAAAATACTTCCTGCCACAGCTGATCGGAAGTGCAAATACCATGAAACAGGCCATCGACTATCTGGAGCCGATGATGGAGAAAAAGGAAGGCCGGGGACAGATGCCGACGCTTGTGATTGCAACCGTGGAAGGAGATATTCACGATATCGGAAAAAATCTGGTTGTGCTGATGCTGAAAAACTACGGCTATCATGTAATCGATTTGGGCAAGGATGTGCCATGTGAAGAAATCGTGGACTGCGCCATGAAAGAACATGCAGCAGTCATTGGTCTTTCTGCACTCATGACCACCACAATGATGCGTATGCAGGATGTGGTGGAGCTGTGCAAAGAAAAAGGCTGCAAGAGTAAAGTGATTATTGGAGGAGCCTGCATTACCCAAAGCTTTGCAGACGAGATTGGTGCAGACGGATATTCGAAGGATGCTGCGGACTGTGTGAAGCTGGTGGAGCGCTTGCTTGCAGAACAGAACTAATTAGATGTATTTCGGAAATGCATTCTCAGGAACACCTTTTTTGAAATAGAATAAAAAAATTAACGTTTTTCATTAATTTATTGTTGACAAACGAAATTCTCTGTGTATAATAAAGTTATCGATAAACATTAAATATTTAATCTTATCTCGAAATTATTTATCATTTATTGACATGGAGGATGTTATTTATGAAAACAGAAGCAATCAAAAAAATTAATAAGATGGGTGAGGTTGGAAGTATCCTCATTGTTATCGCAAAGGTATTTTGCATTATCGGATTTGTGGCATGCCTGATCGGAACCATTTGCCTTGGCCTGCTGCCAAAGGATTTTATTTCTTTTCACGCCATGGGAAGCGGAACAATAGAAGTCAACATGGAAGCAATCGGACAGAGCATATCTGCAGAGGATGCAGAGCTGATTAACAGCGGAAAACTTTTGGAAAACGGAAAAGTATCGATCGAGCTGAATAGCAATGAGTATGAGATGAGTGAGATGTATACAGAGGGCAACAGCATTTTCTTATCTACAAGCCAGACTTTAAATACCATCAGTGCCCACAATTTAGTATACTGTGTTGCTATTGCAACGATTTCTATGGCAATGACAGTGGTATCCCTGTTCTTTGCAGGATTTCTGTGCAAGGCATTTAAGAACTGTAACAGTCCCTTTGAAGAGAATGTTATTAAAAAAATGCAGCAGTTTGCATACTCCTTAATTCCGTGGGTGATTCTTACCAGCATTTCAAATTCTATGATAAACTCTTTGGTTTCCGGAAAGTTCAATGTGAATGTATCCATTGATCTTACCATGCTTTTAGTAGTGCTTATCATTTTAGCACTTGCTTACATTTTCAAGTACGGTGCTGTATTACAGCAGGAATCAGACGAGACATTATAGGAAAAGGAGTGCGGATATATGGGAAAGATTATACTTCGACTGGATCGTGTGATGGCAGATCGAAAGATTTCATTAAAAGAATTATCAGAGATTGTAGGTGTAAGCAATGTCAATTTGTCGAAAATGAAGACAGGAAAAATCAGTGCGATTCGCTTTTCCACCCTGGAAGCAATTTGTGAAGCACTAAAATGTCAGCCGGGGGATATTTTGGAATACGATCCGAATGCAGAAAGTGAGGGGTACGAAGGGTAAATGTTAAACTTATTTATCACAGAATTTCTAGGGGCGGTTTTTCAGCTGCTTATTTTTTCTCTTGTACCCTTTATCTGGTGGCTTATTACTGCACGAAAAAAGGAAAACTTTTTTAGGTGGATCGGACTTAAAAAGATTACACATGAAAAGAATGCAGGGAACACGTTGCTGATTACATTTCTGGCATCGGCTCTGTACTGTGCACTGACTTTTCTCTGCATCACCTTTGTGTCAGATGAAATCACTACAGCAGGCAGCCAATTTGTGGGGAAGGGAATGATTGCCCTTCCCGCAGCCGTGGCTTACGCCTATATCAGAACCGCGCTGGCGGAAGAAATGGTATTCAGAGGCTTTCTGTTAAAGCGAATTAAGAATAAATTCGGTTTTGGAATCGGCAATCTGATACAGGCTGTCCTGTTTGGATTGTTACATGGAATTCCCTTTGGACTGGCTACACAGAATATCCTTGTCACGGTGCTGCTAACAATTCTTCCCGGGGCTTTCGGCTGGTATCAGGGATGGCTGAATGAAAAGCGATGTGGAGAATCCATTGTATCCAGTTGGTTATTGCATGGTACGATGAATTTTATCGTGACTTGTCTTTCTTTGTAAAGAACTAAAAAGATAAAAAATAAAAAATATTTTAGAAAAGCTGTTGACATTTTCGCCTGTCCAAGATATACTTATCAAGTCGGTCGGCAAAAACGATTGACTTATATGGGATCTTAGCTCAGCTGGGAGAGCATCTGCCTTACAAGCAGAGGGTCATAGGTTCGAGCCCTATAGGTCCCATACTTTTAAATAAATATGGCGAGATGGCTCAACTGGCTAGAGCATCCGGTTCATACCCGGAAGGTTAAGAGTTCAAGTCTCTTTCTCGCTACTAGATGGCGCTTCGGATGATTCCGAAGCGTTTTTTGTGATATATCACATGAATTGCTAAATACCTTCATTGACAATCCATTTGAATAAAAATTATAATGGGAAAAAAGAATTTTGTGAAGGAAACAACCATGAATTTGCTTACGATAGAGAATTTGTCTAAAGCGTATACGGACCGTGTTCTGTTTCAGGACGCGGCCTTTAGTATACAGGATGGGGAAAAAATTGGCGTCATCGGCTTAAATGGAATGGGAAAAAGTACATTGCTTAAGATCCTTGCAGGAAAAGAAGAGACAGATGAAGGCCAAGTCATTATGGGAAACCATGTGAAGATTGCTTATCTGGAGCAGACACCACAGTTTGAGGAAAATGTAACTGTTTTACAGGCTGCTTTGGCAGGAATGGATATCAATGACATGGTCCTTGAGGCTGAGGCGAAATCGATGCTGCAGCAGTTGAATTTGCCGGACTATGAGCAGCCTGTGAATCAATTGTCGGGAGGACAGAAGAAACGGGTTGCCTTAATCAATACCATTCTGCAGCAGGTTGAGATCCTTATTCTGGACGAACCAACCAACCATTTAGATAACGAAATGAGCCGCTGGCTGGAGGAATATCTGATTTCCTATCGAGGCGCTATTGTGATGGTAACACATGATCGCTATTTTCTGGACCGTGTGGTCAGCCGGATTGTTGAGGTGGATCACGGAAAAATCTACAGCTATCCGGGTTCTTATGCAGAATATGTGGGCCTTAAGATGCAGCGGCAGAGCATGGAGCTTGCAACAGAACGAAAAAGAAAGAGTATCTTAAAGAAGGAACTGGCTTGGCTTGCAAGAGGAGCAAGGGCAAGATCCACCAAGCAGAAAGCACATATTCAGCGCATTGAGAATATGCTTCAGGCGGAGGGACCACTTGAGGATGTGCAAATCGAGATAGGCTCCGTTTCCTCCCGCATGGGGCGCAAGACAATTGAATTACACGGACTTAGTAAAGCCTACGGAAATAAGAAGCTGATTGAGGATTTTGAGTATATTTTTTTAAAGAATGATCGTATCGGGATCGTTGGTTCTAACGGAAGTGGAAAGAGTACGCTCCTAAAAATGATTGTTGGCGAAGTAGAGCCGGATAAGGGAACCATTGAAGTAGGAGAGACCATACGAATCGGATATTTTGCCCAGGATAATGTGCATATGGACCATGAGATGAAGGCTATCGAATATGTGCGGGAGGTGGCGGAATATATACAGACGGGAGACGGAAAAATCACAGCGTCCGCTTTGATGGAGCGGTTTCTCTTTGATGGAACCATGCAGTGGTCTAAGATTGGAAAGCTTTCCGGAGGAGAGCGCAGACGATTATATTTGCTTCACATTCTGATGCAGGCTCCTAATGTATTAATCTTTGATGAGCCTA
Source organism: uncultured Agathobacter sp. (assembly GCA_945910395.1). Lineage (GTDB taxonomy): Bacteria > Bacillota > Clostridia > Lachnospirales > Lachnospiraceae > Roseburia. Next base: position 51,602 of record CAMDYX010000014.1, read on the forward strand.
CCAATGATCTGGATATTCAGACGTTAAACGTTTTGGAGGACTATCTGGATGCATTTGATGGAATTGTGATAGCAGTCTCTCATGATCGATATTTCCTGGATCGTATTGTGCACCGTATTTTTGCACTGGAGGGAGACGGTCACATACAACAGTATGAGGGTGGTTACGGAGACTACTTAATAGCGAGAGCCAAGCGGTATCCGAATCGGTATCTGCCGGATGGAAGTATTCGCGGGAATGAAAAGTCAGGTCAGGGAGAAGCGCGCACAGCAGAAAAGAAGGAAACGGAAGGAAAGGATATTCGCAAAAAACCGAATTTTTCTCCGCAAAAGGTGAAATTTACCTACAACGAACAGCGGGAGTATGAGAGGATAGATGATGATATTGCAGCCTTAGAGAAAAAACTGGAATCCATAAACACTCAGATTACCGCTAACGCAACCAACAGCGTCAGGCTGAAGGAATTAATGGAAGAGCAGGAGCAGGCGCAGGCAGCTTTGGATGAAAAAATGGAGCGTTGGGTATATTTGAATGAGCTGGCAGAACAGATTGAGGCACAGAAGAATGGTGAGAGGTATAAAATGGAGTAAACACTTATGAATAAGGATCTTACGATAGGAAAGCCGGAAAGCGTTTTGTGGAAATTCTGCTTACCACTTTTTGGAAGTATTATTTTTCAACAATTATATAATATTGCAGATAGTCTGGTTGCCGGACGTTTCATCGGTGAAAACGCACTGGCGGCGGTTGGAAACAGTTACCAGATCACGCTAATTTTTATTGCGTTTGCCTTCGGCTGTAATATTGGCTGCTCTGTCATTGTATCGCAGTTTTTTGGCGCAAAAGAATATGAAAAAATGAAAACTGCTGTGTATACGACCTGGATTGCAAGCATTGGACTGTGTGTATTTCTGATGGCTTGCGGACTTGGGTTTTGTGATGGAATTCTTACTCTGATTCATACGCAGGAGGAGATTTTTGCAGATTCAAAATTGTATTTGAATATTTATATCTGGGGATTTCCGTTTTTACTTTTTTATAATGTGGCAAACGGCATTTTCTCCGCTCTGGGAGATTCCAAGACTCCATTTATTTTTCTTGCGTTTTCCTCCACGGCAAATGTGCTTGTAGATGTCCTTTTTGTAAAAGAATTCGGCTTGGGAATAGCAGGTGTTGCATGGGCAACCTTCCTTTGTCAGGGAATAAGCAGTATTCTCGCAGTTATTGTAGTGGTAAAAAGACTTTCCGGGATACAGACACAGCGGAAAGTGAAAAAGTTTTCCCTGGATATTTTTAAGAAAATTGCGGTAATTTCAATACCAAGCATTTTACAGCAGAGCTTTATTTCACTTGGCAATATTGTCATTCAGGGAACCATCAATGATTTTGGTGTTGGGGTAATGGCAGGATACTCAACCTCTGTAAAGCTGAACAATCTGGTCATCACATCTTTTACCACAATCGGAAACGGAATGTCCAACTACACAGCCCAGAATCTTGGGGCAGGAAAAAAAGCGCGGATTGTCCAGGGCATGCGTGCCGGTATAAAAATGGTTTGGATTATATGTGTACCGATTGTCCTTGTTTATATGACAATGAGTGGTTTTCTTGTTCGTATTTTTATTGAAAATCCATCCGAAATTGCCCTTACCACAGGCGTGCAGTTCCTTCGTATTGTAACTCCGTTTTATTTTGTGATTTCCGTAAAGCTGATTGCAGATGGAATCTTAAGGGGCGCAGGGCTGATGAAGCAGTTTATGATCTCCACATTTACGGATCTGATTCTTCGTGTTGTTCTTGCACTGGTCTTTTCCGGTCTGTTCGGTGCAATCGGAATCTGGTGTGCATGGCCGGTGGGCTGGACAATCGCTACGGGAATGAGTGTTTTCTTCTACAAAAAGAACTTTAGATCGGAAATAAAAAAAACAAAGAGAGATTGAGAAGGCCCGCCACTCGTGATATACTTAATCACGAATAGGAAAACGAGGGCTAAAACAATGAAAAAGATAGATATTAAAAGCTTTTTGAAAAATGAAATTGTGACCGTCATATCGTTTGGATTGGCGGTCATTTCTTTGCTTATTGTCCCGATTGATGGACAGTACATGGAGTATATTGATTTTAGAACGCTGGCAATACTATTGTCACTGATGCTGGTGGTGGCAGGATTTCGAAAGCTTGGCGTGTTTAAAAGTATAGGAAGCTGGCTGCTTACAAAATCAAAGAATGCAAGAGAACTTGTTCTTGTGTTTGTGCTGCTTTGCTTTGGGTTTAGTATGCTGATTACAAATGATGTGGCCCTGATTACCTTTGTTCCCTTTGCAATGGAAGTATTGTATATGGCTGAGCTGGAAAAGTATTTGATTCCTGCGATCGTTCTTGAGACGATTGCTGCTAATCTGGGAAGCATGTTTACACCTATTGGAAATCCACAGAATCTGTATTTGTATTCCCTCAGCGGAATGGGAATGGGGAAGTTTCTTCTGCTGATGCTTCCGTATTCTCTTGCTTCCTTTTTCGGCTTACTTGTTGCCACGGTTCTTTTGATCAAAAAGGAGCCTCTTTCCGTTTCGGCGTTTTCCAGTACAAGGATTACGAAAATGGATGAGGAAAGCGAGAAAAATGAAGCACCACAGATGGCACTTCTGGTAGTATATACATTTTTGTTTTTGCTTTGTCTTGTAACGGTGGCCCGGCTGGTGCCCTATTATGTAGTGCTTGCGGTGGTGCTTATGATCGTCCTTCTGTTTGACCGGGCAACAATTGGGGAAGCAGACTATTTCCTGCTTTTGACGTTTTTGTTTCTGTTTGTGTTTATCGGGAATATGGGACGCATTCCTCAGGTGAACAGCTGGCTTTCATCCATTGTACAGGGACATGCTGCACTTACCGGAATTTTGTGCAGTCAGGTGATCAGCAATGTACCGGCTGCGATTTTGCTCTCCGGATTTACGACGAGTTATGAGGAGTTGATCGTGGGCGTGAATCTTGGCGGCCTTGGAACTCTGATTGCATCCATGGCAAGTCTGATTTCATATAAATTTTACAGCAAAGATAAGGACAGCAAAGTTATGTTGTATCTGGGGCAGTTTACGGTATTGAATCTGATTTTTCTTCTCATGCTGTGCGGAATTTATGCGTTGATGCAGTGGATGGTATGAGATGAACGGATGGGGAATGCAATAGCATTTTTCCCTTTTTACTTTTGTGTGTCTGAATGAATTTTGCTATTTGAAATCAGAACGTTTAAAAAGCGTCGGCACTTAAT